>CANRPO010000026.1 GCA_947632515.1 uncultured Lachnospiraceae bacterium | reverse complement strand
ACGAGCAAGCCGCCTGCGCAAGCAGGCAGAGGAGCGCCGGCAGGCGCGTGGGTTGCGAGTCTGCATAAAAGCAGAGGGAAAGCAAGGCGCCGCGCAGCGGCATTTGGTTTTCCAGCGCCGTCAACGAGCAAGCCGCCTGCGCAAGCAGGCAGAGGAGCGCCGGCAGGCGCGTGGGTTGCGAGTCTGCATAAAAGCAGAGGAAAACCAAGCGACGCGCAGCGGCATTTGGTTTTCCGGCGCCGTCAACGAGCAAGCCGCCTGCGCAAGCAGGCAGAGGAGCGCCGACAGGCGCGTGGGTTGCGAGTCTGCATAAAGCAGAGGAAAACCAAGCGACGCGCAAGCAGGCGCGAACCAAGGCGACGCGCAGCGGCATTTGGATATAGGACAGCTATGTTGGAACGGATCAGTACTTACGCCGCAGCCGAGGACTACATCAACAGTATTCCCCGGTTCAGCGGCAAGAACGATATGGAGGACACCCGCAGATTTCTGAAACATATGGGGAGTCCCGGAGAGAATTGCAGAATCATACACATAGCCGGCACAAACGGAAAAGGTTCCGTTTGTGCCTATTTGTGTTCCGTCTTTCGCGAGGCGGGAATCCGGGCGGGCATGTTTACCTCTCCGCATCTCGTGACCATGCGGGAGCGCATGGCGGTGAATGGGCGCATTGCCACGGAAGAGGAATTTATGGAGGCGTTCTCTTTCGTGGCAGAGAGGCTGTCAGCGCTGCCGTCTGAGCCGGCGGATAAGGAGTATCATCCCAGTTTCTTCGAGTTTCTTTTTTTTATGGCGATGCACTTCTTTGAGCGCGCGGGCGTGGAGTACATCGTGTTGGAGACAGGGCTTGGCGGCAGATTGGACGCCACCAACGCGGTGGCGGATAAGGAGCTGTGTGTGATCACTTCCATCGGCTATGATCATATGGAGTATCTGGGCGATACGCTGCCTGAGATCGCCGCCGAGAAGGCGGGGATCATGCGCTGCGGCGTTCCCGTCGTCTACCCCGTACTGCAGCCGGAGGTGGCGGCTGAGATCGAGGCGTGCGCCGCGCGGATAGGCGCTGCGACGGAGCCGCTTTTGCCGGAGGCGATAAAAGAAATAAAGATTCAGCATAAAACGATTGATTTTTCTCTTCATTTAAACTATTATGATTATATTGGTTTTACTGTGTCTACCACGGCGCTCTATCAAACGCAGAACGCCGCGCTTGCCGTCAGGGCGCTTATGTGCCTTAAGGACGAGCGGATCACGGTCCCCGCTATGCAGGCGGGAGTCCGAAAGATGGTCTGGGAGGGCAGAATGGAGGAGATTCTGCCTTCGGTCTATCTGGACGGCGCGCATAACATAGACGGGATACGCGCTTTTATAGACACAGTGAGGACACAGCCCTGTTCCGGGAAACGGAAATTATTGTTTTCCATGGTAAAAGACAAGCAATATCAGGCGGTGATAGAGGAGATCGCCCTGTCCGGGCTGTTCGATGAGATCGGCGTGGCGGCGCTTACCGGCGAACGCGCCCTGCCGCTCAAGGTAATGGAAAATTCTTTCAGACAATATACGGGATCGCTGTGCAGGGCTTACGACGACCTGCGCGCCGCGTTTGAGGAGACGGCGCTTGCAAAGAATGACGAGGACAGAGCGTATATTGTCGGTTCACTATATTTGGCGGGCGAGATCAAAGCCCTTTTAAGGAGGCCCCGGCGTGATAGATTTTGAAGAAGAGTTAAAAAAATTCCACCCCAGTCTGGAAGTGGAGGACGCGGAAGAGGCGATTTACAATCAGGATCTGACGGATATGGCGGATCTGATGGTCAAGATCGTCAAGGAATCGAAGAAAACGAGAGTTGAATAGGGGATTGACATAGATGATTTGTTATCAGTGCGGATGTACGTTGTCCGAACATGATTTCTGCACAAGCTGCGGCGCCGATGTCGCCCTGTATAAAAAGATCATATATATTTCCAACCGTTTCTACAACGAGGGGTTGGAGCGGGCGAATGTCAGAGATCTGACAGGCGCGATCACCAGTTTGCGTCAGAGCTTAAAATTTAATAAAAATAACGTGGAGGCGCGCAATCTGCTGGGCCTTGTGTATTTCGAGACGGGCGAGGTGGTGGCGGCCTTGAGCGAGTGGGTCATCAGCAAGAATCTCAGACCGAAAAAGAATATTGCGGACGACTATATCGATATGATCCAGACGAACCAGAATCGGCTGGACACCATTAATCAGACCATCAAGAAATACAATCAGGCGCTCACTTACTGTAATCAGGACAGTCTGGATCTGGCGGTGATCCAGCTCAAAAAGGTGCTGTCGCTGAATCCGAAATTTATCAGGGCGCACCAGCTCCTCGCCCTGCTGTACATCAACAGCGAGGAGTGGGAAAAGGCGAAGAGAGAGCTGATGAAGTGCGTCGAGATCGATACAAACAATACGGTGACGCTGCGGTACTTGAAGGAAGTGAACGAGATGCTTCTGCCGGAGGAGGGCGTGAAGAACGCGCCGAAGAAACGGCAAAAGGCCGAGGAAGTCATCAAGTACCAGAGCGGCAATGAGACGATCATTCAGCCCGTGAACATGAAGGAGGGCAAGGGCGTCACGTCGCTGCTGAATTTGGGGATCGGCGTGGCGATCGGCGTGGCGATCGCTTTCTTCCTGATCCTGCCCGCGAGGATACAGAGGGCGAGGGCGAGCATCGATGAAGATCTGCGCAAGGTGAGCGAACAGTCGGACGCGAAGACGGCGACCATCGACGAGCTGCAGCTGCAGATCAGTGAGCTGCAGGCGGACAACGACGCTTTGCAGCAGGATCTGCAGTCCTATCTGGGCACGGACGGCACGCTGCAGTCGGGCGACAGTCTCATGAAGGCGGCGCAGGCATATCTCGCCGATCCGGAGGACGTCACAGCGGTGGCGGATTATCTGGAGGAGATCGAGGAGGAGCCGGAGGACGGCGAGACGAGCAGATCCGCGGCTTTTGAAGAACTCTACGACACGCTGATCGGGTTAGTCGGGGCGGATGTTGCCGCGGCCTACTACGATGACGGGTACGACGCGTACAGACAGGAAAATTACGAGGACGCGATTCCGAATCTGGAGAAAGCGTTTAAATACGACCCGACCAACGGGGAGGCGCTGTACGATCTGGCGAATTCCTACTACCGTGCGGGAAGGGAGGACGAGGCGAGGGAGACTTACCAAAGGGTGATCGAACTTTTCCCGGACACAGAGAAAGCGAGCAAGTCTGAAGAATTTCTGGCGGACTTGGAGAATCAGAACTGACGAGAACAGCATAGAGATACGAAAGAGAAAGGACATGGCATACGCCGTGTCCTTTCCTGCGTGTTGGAGAACCGGTCGGAAAGGAGGTTTACATAATATGGAAGACTTCAAGGTGATTAACAACTACCTTATGATAAGACTGCCGGATGAGATCGATCATCACAAATCGGTTGACATCAGTTCAAAAGCCGATCGCTACATCATGTCCGGAAGGGTGGAGAACGTCGTTTTTGATTTTGAGAGGACAAGCTTTATGGACAGTTCGGGGATCGGGATCATTCTCGGAAGGTACAAAAAGGTATCCTGTTTCGGCGGCAAGGTGTACGCCGTCAACGCGGACAGCAGGATTCGCAGGATCCTGCTGATGTCTGGACTTGAAAATATGGTGGAGATCATGGATGCGAAAAAAGCGTATGGGGAGGTTGAAAAATGATCGAGGTAGCGGAAAAGAGAGAGATCGGAACGATCACCAATGAGGTCAGGGTGGAGTTCGGGGCAGTGTCGGAGAACGAGTCGTTTGCGAGAATGGCGGTGGCGGCATTCATCACGCCGCTCAATCCCACGCTGGAAGAACTGGCGGATGTCAAGACGGCGGTCAGCGAGGCGGTCACCAACGCCATCATCCACGGCTATGAGAACCGCGGGGACAGGAATGATAAGATCCTGATGGACTGTGTGCTGCGGGGCGACGTGCTGGAGATAGAGATCTCCGACAGAGGCGTGGGGATCGAGGATGTGAGCGCCGCCATGCAGCCGCTCTATACGTCCAAACCGGAATTGGAGCGCTCAGGCATGGGATTCGCCTTTATGGAGGCGTTCACGGACAATCTGGAGGTGCGCTCCGAGCCGGGGTGCGGGACGAACGTGAGAATGTGCAAGAAGATCGGTATGAGTCCGTGGATTGGCAGCGAGGAATAGCCGATGGAAGAGACTGCCGTATTGATTGAACGTTCCCAGGCAGGAGATAAAGAGGCAAGAGAGACACTGATAGAGGAAAACTTAGGTCTGGTGCGGCATATCGTCAAGCGCTTTATGGGACGGGGTTACGATGCGGAAGACCTTTTTCAGATCGGCTGTATCGGGCTGATCAAGGCGATTGACAAATTTGACCTACAGTACGACGTGCGTTTCTCCACCTATGCGGTGCCCATGATCCAGGGGGAGATCAAGCGGTTTCTCAGGGACGACGGCATGGTCAAGGTGAGCCGCACGCTCAAGGAGAGCGGTTTCAAGGTAAAACAAGCGGCGGAACGGCTGTCTCAGGAGTATGGCAGGGAGGCGACCCTGCAGGAGCTTTCGGCGGAGACGGGACTGTCCGTGGAGGACATTGTCATGGCGATGGATGCGAATGTGGAAGTGGAATCCATCTACAAATCTGTCTACCGGTCGGACGGCAATGAGATCTATCTGGTAGATCAGGTGGTTGGGCAAAACGGCAGCCCGGGCGTGGGGCAGACCCTGTCCGGCGGCTGGGGAGATACCGAGAAAGAGAAGGTGCTGGATCACATGCTCCTGGAACAGCTCTTGGGACGGCTGGGAGAACGGGAAAGAGAACTGATCCGCATGAGATATTTTCAGGACAAGACCCAGGTGGAGGTGGCCAAATCCATGGGCATCAGCCAGGTGCAGGTCAGCCGCATGGAAAAGCGTATTCTGTTGCAACTGAGAGCGGAAGTGTGTTAATATATAGTAGTATTTTATACATGAGAGAGTAAGAGGATGGATGTATGAACACATTTCGATATGAAGTGGCGGACATTGACGGCGATTATGCGAATCTGCGGAGAACGGATATTGAGTCCGACGAGCTGAAACCGGTGGCGAGAGCGCTTTTGCCGCCGGAGATCGGTGTGGGGACGAAACTGGTGTACGAGATGATGCAGTACGAGATTGAGGACTGATTTGCACGCAGGGATGCACAGATGAATGAGAATGCAGTGAAGAATCGCAGGATACTGATCAAAAATGCAGAGGGCGGACAGGTGATCGCCGACACGAAGATCCTTCGTTTTGACAGCTTGACGAACTCTGTCTACATAAGCGCCGACAGCCTGCGGGACAGAAAGTATTACAGTATCTCCGCCTATATCTTTGCGGAAGACGGACTCTACGAATTTTCCGGCACGATCCGGGGCGTGATGGTGGGCGACGAGATCGAGGTGTTTCTTGGCAAGAGCAAGGAAAAGGAAGACCGCGCGAGGACAAGGTATCCGGTGGCCATGGCGGGCAATATCACCCACGTCTTTGCGGGAGGAAGGAAGATCAGGCTGCGCAAGCCGATGTCCATTGAGACGATCAATATGAGCGCGGGCGGCGTGTTGATGAAGGCGGACTGCGGCTGTTTTCATATAGGAGACGGCTTTACCTTGAAACTCAAGGTTGAGGAGGGCGAGATCGAGCTGGACTGCAGGGCGGTCAGGATCCAGAACAGTACGATGCTGACGGAGGAGTACGGCTGCCGCATTCTCGAGATACAGATTGAGAGAGACAGGGAATAGGAGAACGCAGGATGAAAGACAGACAGCTGCGGACCCTTCCGGCGGAATATCTGTGGGACGGTCTGGTGTTGAAGGACGATATTTTCAATTATACGGGCAAAGTTCTGCTCCTGCCGAAGGGCGAGACGATCACCAGATCCAGACTGGAAAAGCTGATGGGTTTCTACGGGGACAATCAGAATATCATGGTGTATGAGGAGACCTATCTGGAGCTCATGTCGGATGAGCATGTCCCCGCTCAGGCGCGGCAGAAGATGATGGAAAACCACATCGGCTACGCGCGCCTGCACCGGAGCATAGGGGATCTCTTTGAGAGGCACGACTACGATGCGTGGCTGAACACCGAAAAGCTGGCCCCGCTCATTCGGGAAGTCTCTGCCAGATTGGAGAATTTCGATCCCGTGACGATCCTTTCGTGCATCAATTTTCCCCGTCCCATGGATGAGGGACTGCAGCGCCACTCTCTCAATGTGGCGCTCTTAAACGGTATGCAGGCGGAGTGGCTGGGACTGCCCCATGACGATGTGAACACGCTCGTGCTGGCGGGACTTTTGCACGACATCGGCAAGACGATGATACCGGAGGAGATCTTGAACGCGCCCCGCCGTCTGACGGAGGAAGAGCTGGCAGTCATGCGGGAGCATCCGCGCTACTCGGACGAGCTGTTGAAGGGCAAATTCGAGGACAATATCAGACTGGCAGCGCGCCACCATCATGAGAAACTGAACGGGACCGGCTATCCGGACGGCATCTCGGGGGACGAGGTCAGCTTTTGCGCGAGGATCACCGCCATCTCGGACATATACGACGCGATGGTGTCCGCGAGAAGTTACAAGGAAGCCAGACTGCCGCTGGACGTGTTCGATATGTTCTACGAGGAAGAGTTTGACGGTCTGGACAGGAGCCTTGTCATCACATTTCTGAAAAACATGCGGGAAAGATATACAAACAGACCGGTGATGATGTCCAACGGGCGGCGGGGCGAGATCCTGTATATTCCGCTCAACGACGCGGATCACCCGATCATCAGGCAGGACGACGATATACGGCAGACGGACGACGGGTGGTACTGTAAGGAGATCCTGCCGCTGCCCGGAGCATAGCGGCGGAGAATGCGCAGGACATTGCGGCGGAGGGAAGAACAGACTCCTTGCAACAGACCGGGGATTGGTGTAGAATGGTACATAATGGAAACGGAGGGGTACGATGGACTTTTTGGATAAGATCGGCGAGACGATCACCACGAAGGGCAAGGAAGTTTCAGATAAAGCGAAGGACATGGCGGAGCTTGTGAATCTGAAAGGGCAGGTACACACCTGTGAGGATCTGATCAGAAAGCGCTATGTGGAGATCGGCAAGATCTACTATGAGAAACACGGTTCCACGCCGGAGGAGGACTATATAGACGCGTGCAGAGATATTGAGAACGCGCAGAACACGATCGTTGACCTGGAGGCGCGGATCAAAGAACTCAAGGGCGTATGACCGAAAGATAATCTGCCGGAAATAAGAAGGGGTATCAAAGTCGGAAACGATTTTGACACCCCTTCTTTCATGCTGCCGTCATAAGCTCTCTGTGCGTTATTCTGTGGGCTGCGGCTCCGCAGGCTGCTCTGCGGGCTGCTGCGCCTGCGCCGCCGCCGCAGCCTCTGCCGCGCGCTGCGCCATCTCGCTGCGCTGGGCGTTGACAACCGCCTCCCAGTCGGGATTGGCGAAGAACTCCGCGTTGTGCGGACACATGTTCGTCTGCTGTGCGGGCGCGGGCGTTACCGTGCCGTCCTCGTTCACCGTGACCTCGCCGGGCTGCGTCTCGGGCACAGCCTCCGGCTGCGGCAGACCCAGCGCCATGGCCGTACCGCTCTGCAGGGATACGTCCTCCACGGGCGTCATCTCGATCACGCCCTCCGTCTTGAAGGGGCAGCCCTCGCAGGCGGGCAGATTGCTGTAAGTGCAGACCTGACCCCCATAGTGCACGTCGCAGCTCTCCGTGGGCACGGTGCCTTCCGCGAAATACTCCGTGCGCAGCGTGCCGTCGCACAGGCCCGCGATGGGCAGCTTGCCGGATTTGGAGCATACCGTTGCGGTCACAATGCCTGCCGGAGGCCCGCTAAACCCTTCGTTGGGAAGTCCCTCGTGGATTTTCGCCATGGTGGTGCGCCACAGTTTTTTGGCAAGATTGTTCTCCGTGCTGTTCAGCTTGACATTGTTGTCGAAACCGGCCCATACCGTGGCCGTATAGTAGGGCGTAAAGCCCGCGAACCACGCGTCCGTGGGGCCGGTGGTGGTGCCGGTCTTGCCGGCGATGGCCATGCCGCCGAAGTTGACGGAGCCGCCCGTGCCGACGGTGACAACGTCCACCATGGCGCTTGTCAGGAGGAAGGCGGTCGTCTCCTTGATGACCTGTCTGGACTGGGGCATGGTGTTGTCCAGTATGATGTTGCCGTCATGATCCAACACCTTCGTGTACAGTTTCGGTTTGATGTAGGTGCCGCCGTTGGCGATGCAGGCATAGGCGGCGTTCAGCTCCTCGTTGGTGACGCCGTCGGTAAGGCCGCCCAGCGCCAGGGGCTGCTGGATGTCGGAGAAGATCTTGCCGTTGATCTCCTCGCGCTCCACCAGCGTGGTGAAACCGAAGTTCAGCAGATAGTCGTAGCCCAGCTGGGGCGTGATCTGCGTCAGCGTCTTGACGGCCACGATGTTTAAGGACTGCTCGATGCCGTATCTGAGAGAACATAACCCCTTGTAGCCGGAGCTGTACCAGTTGTTGACGGGCCTTCCGTCCGCGTAGCAGAAAGGGGCGTCGTTCATGACTGTGGCCAGCGTCAGTCCCGCGCTGTCCAGAGCGGGCGCGTAGGTCGATACGATCTTGAAGGTGGAGCCGGGCTGACGAACGGTGTCCGTCGCGCGGTTCAGGGTACGGCTGGCGGACTTGGCGCCGCGGCCGCCCTCCATAGCCACGATATAGCCGGTCTGGTGATCCTCCACGATGAGGGACACCTGGGGCTGGGGCGTCAGGCTGACAGTTTCCGCGAACACTTCGTCGCCGTTTCCCATGACGGCCGCCTTGTATGCTTCGATGTCGGCGTAGGCTTCCTCCTGAGAGCTGTAGATCAGATTGAAGGAGGAAGAGCGGTTCTCTTTCCAGTAGGACTGGAACATTTCGGTACTGTGATTCTCCTTGTCGCCGTTCGCCTTCTCTATCGTCAGCTCGTAGTTCAGATACCATTTGGTGTTCTCCGGGAAGTTCGCCGCATCGTTGAACACATCGTCGCAGATCCGCTGGATCTTGGGATCCTGTGTCGAATAAATTTTCAGTCCGCCGCTGTAGAGCAGGGTGAACGCCTGCGTCTCGTTGTAGCCAGCGGCGATCAGATCCTCCAGAACGTCGTCTGTCAGCGCATCCACAAAATATGTATTGACAGTGGTATCGTCGTTCTCGGAGTCTGCGATCTGAATGCGGGAGTACACGTCGTCGGCCTCGGCCTCGTCGTACTCCTCCTGCGTGATATAGCCCTGATCCCTCATATTTTTCAGAACCTTATCGCGCCGCTCCGCGTTCTTGTCGGGGTGCGTGATCGGATTGAATTTGGAAGGATTCTGTGTGGTGCCGGCGATGACCGCGCACTCGGACAGGGTCAGGTCGCTGACGGACTTGTCGAAATAGCGCAGGGAGGCAGCCTGTACGCCGAGGGTGTTCTGCCCCAGGTTGATCGTGTTCATATAGTTGATCAGGATGTCTTCTTTGCTCATGACCTTTTCCAGCTCCAGCGCAAGATACTGCTCCTGAAACTTACGCTTGAACTTGTCGGCCAGCCCTTCCTCGCTGGTCCAGTCGGTGAAGACATTGTTCTTGAGAAGCTGCTGGGTGATCGTGCTGGCGCCCTGTGAGAACTTTCCGGTGGTCAGAGCCGTGTAGCCGGCGCGGACAATGCCCTCGATGTCGATGCCGTTGTGGTCGTAGAAACGCTCGTCCTCGATCGCCACGAAAGCGTCCTGCAGATCCTGCGGGACCATGTCGATGGTGACGGGGATACGGTTGGAGCCGGTGGACACCAGCTTGGCGGTCTGGTTGCCCTCTATGTCGTATACGAAGGTGGAGAAACCGGTCGGCGTCACGTCGATGTTGCCGATGTCGGGGGCGGTGGCCAGCACGCCCTTGAACAGGCCGATGCCTGCGCTCAGGCCGATGATGCCGACGCCGATGGCGCAGATCAGGAATACCTGTACGAAGGTAAAACCGATCTTCCTCGCCCATTTCTTTGATGTGGCATGAAGCGCCTGCTGTTTCCTGCGGACGCCTCTTTTTCCGTAATTCATAACATTACCTCCTCGGGGATTTCGTGCCGGATCGTCCAAAAGGCACTACTGACCTATCATGCATTATAGCAAATCTTACCATTGAAATAAAGTTTTTTCTGCCGCATTAAGAATACATTAAGGTTCCCAACATGGATTGTTCACAATTATGTCTGTTTTTATACAGGATATGCGGGCGACTTGCGCTTGACGCGGACTCCGCGCGGGTAGTAGTATAAAAGGGCGCGGGGAACGGGAAAAGACAGCCCCTCTTAGAGAGCGGGGCCCCGCGGCGGTGGAGAGAAGATGGGATCTGGAAATCAGTTTGAGTCATACAAGATCGTCGCGCGCGGAGGGAAGGGCGAGATCGAGGAGAAAAAATCGCGCTTTATCGCCCATGTGGCGGCGGTTTCCACAGAGGAGGAGGCGTTAGCCTTTATCGGGGAGAAGAGGAAACAGTTCTGGGATGCGCGCCATAACTGCTACGCCTATGTGCTTGGGGAACAGGCGGAGACAATGCGTTTCTCCGACGATGGAGAGCCGTCCGGAACGGCGGGCAGGCCGATCCTGGACGTACTCACCTCCTCGGGCATCCGAAACGCGGTGATCGTCGTGACCAGATATTTCGGCGGGACGCTGCTGGGCACGGGCGGGCTTGTGCGCGCCTATACCAGAGCGGCGAAGGCGGGTATCGCCGCAAGCGTGGTATGTACCATGTGCCGGGGCTATGAGGTGCGTGTCGTGACTGATTACAACGGCGTCGGCAGGATACAGTATCTGCTCGGCTCGCGGGGGATCCCGGTGGAGGCTGATTACGGCGGGCAGGCGGCGATGCGCTTTCGGGTGTCCTGTGAGGAGAAGGACGCCGTTGTGGGCGAGATCACGGAGGCGACCGCAGGCAGGGCGGACGTGGAAGTGTCGGAACCGATCTATTATAGGAGAGAGTAACCGATAGGAGACAGGTGCGGAGGGCAGACGGCATGAGTGAGATCAAGGAAAGGCAGACAGGCGGGCAGACGGTCAGAGAGGCGGAGGCGGGGCAGGAGAGAGAGTCTTACGACAGCTATGGGAACTTCGGCAAGGAGGAGATACTGGAGCTTTTGCACAAGGGACAGTACACCAAACTGCGGCAGGCGGTTCAGGAACTGAACGACGCGGATATCGCGGATTACATAGAGGATATGGACGAGGAAGAGATCGTGAAGATCTTCCGCATCCTGCCGAAGGATATGGCGGCCAGCGTATTTTCCTATCTGGAGATCGAGCTGCAGCAGCTCGTCATCACCTCGCTGTCCGACAAGGACGCCGGAAGGATCATTGACAACATGATGTCCGACGATGCCAAGGAGCTGATGGAGGAGATGCCCGCCAATATGGTGAAAAGGCTGATCGCCAACACCAGACCCGACACCAGAAAGGCGATCAACCACCTGATGCGTTACCCGGAGGATTCCGCCGGCAGCATCATGACCGTGGAGTACGTGGACTTGAAGGAAAACCAGACTGTGGCCGAGGCGATCGAGCGGATCCGCAGGATGGGTCTGGACAGCGAGACGATCAACATCTGCTATGTGCTGGACAATAAGAGGACGCTTGTCGGCACGGTGGCGATCCGCTATCTGCTGCTGAGCGAACCTAAGGACGTCATCGGGGACATCATGCACCGCAACGTTGTCTCTCTGCACACGCTGATGGATCAGGAAGAGGTTGCCAGGATGTTCCGCAAGTACGAATTTACGGCGATGCCCGTTGTGGACAACGAGGACAGACTGGTGGGTATCGTGACCATGGACGACGTGGTGGACGTTATGGAGGAGGAGACTACGGAGGATATTGAGAAGATGGCGGCTGTGATGCCGTCGGATAAGCCGTATCTGAAGATGTCCATCTTCGCCGCTTATAAAAAGAGGATCCCCTGGCTGCTTTTGCTGATGATCTCGGCGACTTTTACCGGCAAGATCATCACCTCCTTCGAGAACGCGCTGAGCAGATATGTGGTGCTCACGGCGTTCATCCCGATGCTGATGGACACCGGAGGAAACGCGGGCGGACAGGCCAGCGCCATCATCATCCGCGGCCTTTCTCTGGACGAGATCGAGTTTGGCGACTGGTTTACCGTGGTGTGGAAAGAGATCCGGACCGCCGTGCTGTGCGGGCTGACCTTGGCGCTGTGCAATTTCGGAAGGCTGCTCTTGTTCGACAGGGTCAGCGTGCCGGTGGCCTTCGTGGTCTGCGTCACGCTGCTGATCGCGGTGGTGGTGGCGAAGATCGTGGGTTCCATGCTCCCCATGCTGGCCAAGAAAATAGGAATGGACCCGGCCGTCATGGCGAGTCCATTCATCACGACGATCGTGGACGCCATCTCCCTGTTGATCTATTTCAGGGTGGCGACGATCGTGCTGGGCCTGTCTTAGCTCTTATTTCCTATAGGTTGGCGTGCGGTGGAGATACTATCCCTGCTTTGCCGCCGCCGAGATCGCCGCACGCTTTCGGAGCGTCGGATCGAGGATCTTCTTGCGGATGCGGAGATTTTCGGGCGTCACCTCCAGAAGCTCGTCCGTGTCGATAAACTCCAATGCCTGCTCCAGGCTGAGCACCTTCGGAGGCGTCAGTCTGAGCGCCTCGTCTGAGCCGGAGGAGCGGGTGTTGGTCAATTGCTTTTTCTTGCAGACATTCAGCTCTATGTCTTCCCCGCGCCCGCTCTGCCCGACCACCATGCCGGAGTATACCTTCGTGCCCGGCCCGATGAAGAGCGTGCCCCGCTCCTGCGCGTTGTACAGGCCGTAAGTGATGGCCTCGCCGGCCTCGAAGGCGATCAGCGATCCCTGCTTGCGGTACTGGATGTCGCCCTTGTAGGGGCCGTAACCGTCAAAGATGGTGTTCATGATGCCGTTGCCCTTGGTGTCTGTCAGGAACTCGCCGCGGTAGCCGATCAGCCCGCGGGACGGTATGGAGAACTCCAGACGGCTGTACCCGCCAGAGGCCGGCCCCATATTCAGCAGCTCGCCCTTTCGCTGACTCAGTTTCTCGATCACCGTCCCGGAAAATTCTTCCGGCACATCGATATAGCACAGTTCCATCGGTTCCGTCTTTCGGCCGTCTTCATCCATCTTATACAAAACCTCCGCCTTGCTGACCGCAAATTCATAGCCCTCGCGGCGCATGTTTTCGATCAGGACGGACAGATGCAGTTCACCCCGGCCGGACACCTTGAAAGCCTCCGTGGTGTCCGTCTCCTCCACGCGCAGCGACACGTCGGTGTTCAACTCGCGGAACAGCCTGTCGCGCAGATGGCGGCTGGTCACATATTTGCCCTCCTGTCCGGCCAGAGGAGAGTCGTTGACGATGAAGTGCATGGCAATCGTCGGCTCGGAGATCTTCTGGAAGGGGATGGGTTTCGGGTCCTCGGGGGAGCAGAGGGTGTCGCCGATGTGGATGTCGGCGATGCCTGAGATCGCGACGATGGAGCCGATGCCGGCCTCCTTCACCTCCACCTTATTCAGACCGTCGAACTCATACAGCTTGCTGACCTTGACTTTCTGCATCTTGTCGGGATCGTGGTGGTTGACGATGACTACCTCCTGATTGACCTTCACCGCGCCGTTGTCCACCTTGCCCACGCCGATACGCCCCACATATTCGTTGTAGTCGATGGTGCTTATGAGGATCTGGGTCCCCGCCTCAGGATCGCCTTCGGGGGCGGGGATATGTTCTAAGATCGTGTCGAAGAGGGGCGTCATGTCCTTGCCTTTGACGGTGAGCTGCGTGCTCGCCGTGCCCGCCTTGGCGGAGGCGTAGACGAAGGGGCAGTCCAGCTGTTCGTCGTTTGCGTCCAGATCCATCAGAAGCTCCAGGACCTCATCGGCCACCTGGATCGGTCTGGCCTCGGGACGGTCGCACTTGTTGATGCAGACGATGACGGACAGATCCAGCTCCAGCGCCTTTTTCAGCACGAATTTCGTCTGCGGCATGGGACCCTCGAAAGCGTCCACCACCAGAATGACGCCGTTCACCATCTTGAGGACGCGCTCTACCTCGCCGCCGAAGTCCGCGTGGCCGGGGGTGTCGATGATGTTGATCTTCACCCCTTTGTATGTGACGGCGGTGTTCTTGGACAGGATCGTGATCCCGCGCTCCCTCTCGAGGTCGTTGGAGTCCATGACGCGCTCCGCGACCTCCTGATTTTCCCGAAAGACGCCGCTCTGCTTTAACAGCTCGTCCACCAGTGTGGTCTTGCCGTGATCCACATGGGCGATGATGGCTATATTTCTGATGTCTTCTCTTGTCTTGTTCATTGGTTTACCGTGCCTTTCCTGCAACAAAACTCTTTTTTCAAACTGAATAAGTATAACACTATCTTATTTTGTATGCAAGTACGCGGGGCGCGAGGATGTTTTGCCGCCCGGGTTTTCCTTTTTTCGACTGCGGGGAAGATTTGCGCGACCATTTACAGTTCTATTTTGGCCTGAACTTCGATATATTGATATTACAATACTAAAAGGAATTTTTATGGGCATCCATAAAGGAGGATTCCAAAAGGGTAGAAGGGAGAAAAACATGACGGATAAGGTGATTGAAAACAACCAGGCGGCTATCATGGGGGAGATCGTGAGCGATTTCACTTTCAGCCACGAGATTTTCGGAGAGGGGTTTTATATGGTGGACATCAGCGTGGACAGACTCAGCGATTCCACGGACATCATTCCGGTGATGGTGTCGGAGCGCCTTCTCGACGTAAATGAGGATTACAAGGGAATGAAGATCAGCGTCACGGGACAGTTCCGTTCCTACAACAGACATGAGGAGAGAAAGAACAGGCTTGTGCTGTCCGTGTTCGCGCGCGAGATCGAGTTTGTGGACGAGATCGCGGAGAGCGCGAAGACAAATCAGATTTTCCTGGACGGTTATATCTGCAAGGAGCCGATCTACCGCAAGACGCCGCTGGGGCGTGAGATCGCGGACTTGCTCTTGGCTGTAAACAGACCTTACGGCAAATCTGACTATATACCTTGTATCTGCTGGGGCAGAAACGCCAGATTCGCCAGTACTTTCGAGGTTGGCAGCCGCTGCGCCATCTGGGGCAGGATACAGAGCAGGGAATATATGAAAAAATTGTCCGAAGACCAGCTGGAGAGAAGGGTGGCCTATGAGGTGTCCGTCAGCAAGCTGGAAATGGTGGAAGAGGATTCTTAATACGCAAATTCATAGGAAAAGTTGCACTGGAACCACAATTGTGCTATGATAGGCAAACGAGTACATAACACGTTTTGTGGGGGAATGGTGAGGAGCTTACTATGAAACAAGGCATGATTCAGATCTATAGCGGAGAAGGTCATGGAAAGTCGCCGGCGGCGTTGGGAAGAGCGATACAGACCGCCTGCAGCGGCGGCAACGTGGTGATCATCCAGTTCCTGAAGGGGCGCGGACTTGCGGAGTCGGAGTTCGTAAAACGCCTGGAGCCGGAGATCAAGATCTTCCGTTTCGAGAAGTCCGAGGAAGATTTCAGAAATCTGGAAAAAGAGCGGCAGGCGGAGGAGTGCCAGAATATCAGGAACGGACTGAGCTTTGCCAAGAAGGTGATGAATACGGGCGAGTGTTCCTTGCTGATTCTGGATGAGGTGCTGGGGCTGATAGACAACGGGATCATCACGGTGGAGGAATTGAAGGCCCTGCTCCGGTTCAAGCCTGACGAGATGGACATTATCATGACGGGCATTTCTCTGAACGACGCCGTCTGTTTCCTGGCGGACGAGGTGACGAAGGTGGAGACGATGCAGTTTAAGATATGGGAATAGACGGTTGACAGACAACCGGGTATAGTGCTATGATGATGACAACAGAATAATGCATGAGATAGAGGTTGCGTTTTTCATCAGTAGGGATTTTGACGTGGCAGGCACGGATGAGGGATCGTGAAAGGGGAAGACGCCGAAAGGGAGAATTATCTGCGGATTCATACCTTGGGCATGCAGTTAAGAGCTGTATGACTGTCATCAATTGATGGGGCGCTATCGGTTCATTCAAAATCAAAGCTGACCCTATGCGGTCAGCTTTCATTGCGCATGGGAGATGTTGAGCATCAGCATCGCGAGTCCGCCTATGCGCGCACAGAGGCGCCGGGAAGGAGCAAGTATGGCAATTTTTAAAGGAGCGGGCGTGGCGATCGTCACGCCATTTCATGAGGACGGAAGTATCAACTACGAGAAATTTGAGGAGTTGGTGGAGGAGCAGATCGCCGGAGGCACGGACGCGATCATCGTGTGCGGCACAACGGGCGAGGCGTCCACGCTGACCCATGAGGAACATCTGGATCTGATTCGATTCTGTGCGGAGAAGGTGAAGGGCAGGATCCCTGTTATCGCAGGAACGGGGTCCAACTGTACGGATACGGCGGTATACCTCTCCACGGAGGCGGAGAAATACGGGGTGGACGGCCTGCTTGTCGTGACGCCCTACTACAATAAGGCGACGCAGAACGGTCTTTTCCTGCACTACAAGAAGATCGCGGACTCTGTGAAACTGCCGATCATTATGTACAATGTGCCGAGCCGGACGGGCTGCAACATCATGCCCCAGACTGCGGTGAGACTGTGCAGGGAGGTCAGCAACGTTGTGGGGATCAAGGAGGCGAGCGGCAATATTTCCCAGGTCGTGAAACTGATGTCCCTCGCGGACGGCAGGATCGATCTGTATTCCGGCAACGACGATCAGGTGGTGCCGCTCATGTCGCTCGGCGGTATCGGTGTGATCTCGGTGGTGTCCAATGTGGCGCCTAGGCAGATGCATGATATGTGCCGGAAGTTCTTCGACGGAGATGTGGCGGGCAGCGCGAAGGAGCAGTTACGCCTGATCGAGCTGTCGGACGCGCTTTTCTGCGAGGTCAACCCGATCCCCGTGAAGACAGCCATGAATCTGATGGGAAAGAACGTTGGGCCTCTGCACATGCCGCTGTCTCAGATGGAGCCGAAGAATGTGGAGATCCTGAAGACTGCGATGAAGAATTACGGTATCTTATAAAACGAAAATCCGGAGTGTCTGTCGGTGATTTGCTTTTTTCCGGCAGACACTTTTCGTAAAACCGGCAGAAAATATAGGGAGCGAACGGAGGGAAATTATGACAAGAGTGATCATGCACGGCTGCAACGGCAAGATGGGACAGACTATATCGGGGCTGATCGCAGCGGATGAAGATATTGAGATCGTGGCGGGTGTGGATGCCCGCGACGAGGGGAAAAATCCCTACCCCGTATTCAAAACGGTGGGCGAATGCCATGTGGCGGCGGACGCCATCATTGATTTCAGCGCGGCGGGTGCTGTGGACGCCCTGCTCGACTACAGCGTGGAGAGACAGATCCCCTGTGTGCTGTGCACGACGGGACTGTCCGAGGAACAGCTGGCCAAGGTGAAAGAGGCGTCGGGCAAGGTGGCGATCTTAAAGTCGGCGAATATGTCTCTCGGCATCAATATGCTGCTGGAACTGCTGAAGGATGCCGCAAACATTCTGGCGCCTGCGGGTTTTGACATAGAGATCGTGGAGAAACACCACAACCAGAAGGTGGACGCGCCCAGCGGGACGGCGCTGGCGCTGGCGGACTCCATCAATGAGGCGCTGGATGGCTCGTACAGATATGTCTATGACAGAAGTCAGGTGCGGGAGAAGAGAACGGGACAGGAGATCGGCATCAGCGCGGTCAGAGGCGGCACCATCGTGGGCGACCACGACGTGATCTTTGCGGGGGCGGACGAGGTCATCACCTTCTCGCACAGAGCGTACTCCAAGGCGGTGTTCGGCAAGGGCGCGATCCAGGCGGCGAAATTCCTCGCGGGAAAACCCGCCGGGCTGTATGATATGAGCGATGTGATCAAGGGATGAGAGATTGCGGGAAGTCAACTGTGACATTGTGGCAGAGTTTTGATTAAAATATAGGTGTACGGAGGAATCCATGGACGATCTAGAGTTAAAATATCTGAAAAGCTTATCCAAACAGTATCCCAGTATCGCGGCGGCGTCTACGGAGATCATCAATCTGCAGGCGATCTTGAATCTGCCCAAGGGCACGGAACATTTCATGACGGACATACACGGCGAGTACGAGCAGTTCAACCATATCCTGAAGAACGGCTCCGGCTCCGTGCGGCGCACCATCGACGAGGAGTTCGGCAACACGCTGAGCATCAAGGATAAGAAAAGCCTTGCCACCCTGATCTACTATCCGCGGGAGAAACTCGATCTGATCCTGCGCGAGGAGGATGAAAACTCCATAGAGGACTGGTACAAGATCACGCTGCACAGGCTGGTGCAGATCACCAAGCGCGTCTCCTCCAAGTACACCCGCTCCAAGGTGCGCAAGGCCCTGCCCGCCGATTTCTCTTATATCATAGAGGAGCTGATCACGGAGAAGGCGGAGCTACAGGACAAAGAGGCATATTATAATGAGATCATCCACACGATCATCAGGATTGGCAGGGCGCAGGAGTTTATTATCGCGCTGAGTGATCTGATCCAGCGGCTGGTCATCGATCATCTGCACATCGTGGGCGACATCTACGACAGAGGACCGGGGCCGCACATCATTATGGATACGCTGTGCAACTATCACTCTGTGGACGTGCAGTGGGGCAATCATGACATCGTGTGGATGGGCGCTGCCAGCGGACATCTCGCCTGCATCGCCAACGTGATCAGGATGGCGGCGCGCTACGGCAATCTGGACACCCTGGAGGAGGGCTACGGGATCAACCTGATTCCGCTTGCGACGTTCGCGCTGGACGTGTACAGGGATACGGACTGCAGCGCTTTTGCGATCAAGTACAACACCGACTACGACACGAAGGATCTGAGCCTCGACATGAAAATGCACAAGGCGATCGCCATCATCCAGTTTAAGCTGGAAGGACAGTTGATCATGCGGAGGCCGGAGTTCGGCATGGAAGACAGGCTGCTGCTTGACAAGATCGACTATGAGAATCAGGCGCTTGTGGTGGACGGCGTATCCTATCCCATGAAAGATACGGACTTTCCGACCGTCAACAGAGAGCGGCCCTATGAGCTGACGCCTGAGGAGGAACAGGTCATGGAGCGGATCAGGCTGGGCTTTGTCAAGTGCGAGAAACTGCAAAAGCATGTGCGGTTTCTTTTCTCCAAAGGAGGGCTTTACAAGATACACAACTCCAATCTGCTCTACCACGGCTGCGTGCCCATGGACGCGGAAGGAAATTTCAGCAAGGTCAACGTGTACGGCGGGGAGTACAGCGGCAAGGCGCTCTATGATGTACTGGAGCACTATGCGCGCAGAGGGTACTATGCCGATCACGATCTGAAGGAAAAACTGAAAGGGCAGGACATCATCTGGTACATCTGGGCCGGGCCTAATTCCCCGGTGTTCGGCAAGGATAAGATGGCCACCTTTGAACGGTATTTCTTAGATGACAGGGAGATGCAGAAGGAGACGAAGAACAGCTACTATCAGCTGCTCGACAACGAGGAAGTGATCGGCCGGATCTTTCAGGAATTCGGGCTGGACGAGAACCACTCCCACATCGTCAACGGCCACGTGCCCGTGGAGCGCAAAAAAGGGGAGTCGCCTATCAAATGCGGCGGCAAGCTGCTGATCATCGACGGCGGTTTCTCCAAGGCGTATCAGGACAAGACGGGGATCGCGGGCTACACGCTGGTGGTGAACTCCTACGGGATGCGCCTCGTGGCCCATGAGCCTTTCGAGTCTGCGGAGTCTGCGATCCTGCACGAGTCGGATATTTTCTCGGATTCCGTCATTCTGGAGACGAGCAGCATGCGGCAGAAGATCGCCGATACGGACATCGGCGCAGAGCTGCGGGAGAGCATACATCAGTTGGAGGAGCTGCTGCAGGCGTACAGAGGCGGCCTCATCACGGAGAGATACGAACACCGTCTGTAAGAGAGAAAAGAAAAATCCGTCCCTGCGGTTTAGCGGGACGGATTTTATGCTTTCTGCGCTCTTATCGATTGCCGGCCATACCTCTTGCGGATGTGTTGGAACCTGTAGCGGAGCCTGTCGCTCCGTCCACTGCGTTCTTCACGCCGTCCGCTGCGTCGTCGATCACATCGGCTGCGGCGTTGCCGGCGTCGCCGACCGCGTCGCCAACGTCGTCAAGAAGAGAGTTGCCATTCCCGGTATCGCCTGCGGTCACGTCATTGACATTGTCGTTGTCATTCATAGCGCCGTTTGCGTCGGATGCAGTGCCGTCCATCGTGCCGCTCGCGGTACCGTTTGCCGCGCCTGTGGCGTTTGCGTCGCCGGAGATATTCTGGCCTGCGTCCGTGCCGGCGTTTGCGCCGTCGGTGGCGGAAGTACCGTTACCTGTGCCGGCAGCGCCGTTCGTACCGCCGCAGGCAGTCATCAGCGTCATGGACAGCACAGTGAGAGAAACGAGTAATAATGCTTTTATCCTTTTCATAATTGCCTCCTTTTTATTCTGCTGAAAAATATGAAATTTGTGTTGTTTCGGTACAAATTTCGCCAGACAGAATGTTTTTGTGCAAAACATCTGCTCCTATGTTATTATGTCAGTTAGAAAATAAAATATGCACGGCATATGCCGCGGAAGAATTATGCAGGATAAAAGAGGAAAAAAATGGAATTTCGGCCTTGTATAGATATTCATAACGGAAGCGTCAAACAGATCGTGGGCGGCAGTCTGAAGGACAGTGGAGACCGCGCGCAGGAGAACTTTGTGTCCGCGCAGGACGCCCCATTCTACGCGAACCTTTACCGTGAATACGGAATCAAAAACGGACACATCATACTGTTGAACCCGTCCACGTCTCCCTATTATGAGGCGACCAGAAAACAGGCGCTTGCCGCGCTGCGCGCCTATCCGGGAGGACTGCAGATCGGCGGCGGCGTCACGCCCGAGAATGCGGGAGAGTATCTGGACGCGGGGGCGAGCCATGTGATCGTCACTTCCTACGTCTTTCGGGACGGCCGGGTGCAGTACGACAGACTGCGCGGACTGGTTCAAAAAATTGGCAAAAAAAATCTTGTGCTCGATCTGAGCGCGCGCAGGAGAGACGGCCGCTACCTTATTGTGACCGACAGATGGCAGAAATATACCGAAACGGAGCTGACGGAGCGTACCCTTGACGAACTTGCAGGCTACTGCGACGAATTTCTTGTCCATGCGGTGGACGCGGAAGGGAAGGCGGGCGGTATAGAGACAGAGCTTGCGGCGCTTCTGGGCGACTGGGGAAAGATCCCCATCACCTACGCCGGCGGCGTGCACAGTTTCGAGGATCTGCATCTCCTCAAGAAACTCGGCAGGAACAGAATCCATGTGACCATCGGCAGCGCCCTCGATCTGTTCGGCGGCAGGATGAGATTTGAGGAAGTGCTGGAGGCGGTGAAGGATTGAATACGCCCGGAACAGGCGGCAGGGACTTTGGGTAAAACGACAAAAAAAACCTGCCTATCAATAGGCAGGCTTTTTTCTAATCCGTCATAACAATACTGCAAATTCTAAATAAAATTCATCATTTATATTTAAGAACAGGCACATCGTGATACTGATTATGGTGTTATAAGTTCGATGTATCTTATAACTTTGTTACGTTTACGGCCTGAGGACCTTTCTCTCCGTTTACTACCTCGTACTCTACGGAAGCGCCCTCTTCAAGGGACTTGAAACCTTCCATGTTCAGTCCGGAGTAATGAACGAATACATCGTTGCCCTGCTCATCGGAGATGAAGCCGTATCCTTTTTGGTTGTTAAACCATTTTACTGTACCTTTGTTCATAGTACATACCTCCAAAAAAATTATGAATATGTTGCTTGTGTCAACATTCTTAGAATAGCACATGTCCCTATAAAAGTAAAGCATTGTTTTGCGGTTTGAACACAAGTTTTTGCACGGGGTTTTGCACAGGAAAGAATATTATGTAAACAAATATTGCCATATGTGCGCTGTCTATGGTATAATAGACAAAAATTCACGGGCAGTATAGCGAATGCAAGCGGAGATAGGATATTGAGCGAAACGGAAAATGGCAGGAAAAAAAGAAAAGTAAATTATACGCTGATGTTGTTTGTCGACTCCAAGGAGGGGAAGATCCGTCAGATGGGGATCGGACCCACCGCGGTGGAGATAACCGCGCTGGTCATTGCGGCGGTCATACTGATCCTGTCCGGCGTATGTATTGTGGGCAGGATACGTTTAAATTCCCTGGAAGCCGAGGTGAACGCGCAGAACGAGAGCATTCAGAAACTGACGGCGCGCAACGAGGAGCTTGTGGAGGAAAACACAGACCTTGCGGCGCTCAGGGAAGAGCTGACCGACAAGGTGACGATCCTGAGCGATACCATCAACATGAAAGTGGAGGAGGAGGAGGCGCTGGCGCAGGAAAAGGCGCAGGCGCACATGCCCATGGGCTTTCCTATGTCCGCGTCCGCCTCGCTGGAGGAGACGGGAGGCGACGAGCCGATGGTCAAGCTGACCGGCAGCGTGGGCAGCAGTATCATCGCGTCCGCGGACGGCACCGTCGTGTCCGTGGCGTCGGACAGCAGCTATCTCCACTGCGTCAGGATAGATCACGGCAACGGATATAACACGATCTACCGCAACGACGGCGACGTCATGATCAAGGAGGGCGACGAGGTCGTGCGGGGCGCGATCCTCTATGTGATCGGCGAGGACAACACGGAGCTGGGGTATCAGATCACTTACGACGACAAGTATATCGATCCCATGGATCTGATCAATATCGACGGCTAGCGCGCCGCTTTTTTCAGACGCTCCAATATCATCTCGTAGCCGTCGTTTCCGTAGTTGAGGGATCGGTTGACGCGGCTGATCGTCGCGGTGGACGCGCCGGTCTTCTCCGTGATCTCCAGATAAGTTCTCCCCTCTTTGAGCATGGCCGCCACCTCGAAACGCTGGGATAGGGAAAGCAGTTCATTGACCGTGCACAAGTCCTCAAAGAAATTGTAGCATTCTTCCCGTGTCTGTAAGCATAGGATCGCATCGAACAACTGATCGACGGCGTCTGTTTTCAATTTTTTATTCATAGGCAGCTCCTTTGACGGCTTGTAGCAAAAGGCCGATACTTTCACACGTTAAAACTTTACAGCTATTATGTATGAATATAGCACAGAAAGGCCTGTTTGTAAATGGGTGTAGGTATCAGATAAAACGCTTGCCATGTAGTAATAAAAACTATATAATGAAGTGTGTGCATATGATGGCGTTGCAGCCCTGGAGGGCGGAAGGGCGGGACTATGACGATTGACACGGAAAATCTGCTTGACAGTATACTGGAAAGTATGAACAGGATCGCATATATTAAGCCGGAAGATATTCCGGATATTGATCTGTACATGGATCAGGTGACGACTTTTATGGAGACGCACCTGAAAAGCTCCACGCGGAATCCCGGGGAAGACAAGATTCTGACGAAGACGATGATCAACAACTATGCCAAGAACGATCTGCTGCCGCCTCCCGTGAAGAAGAAATACAGCAAGGAGCATGTGCTTTTGCTGATCTTTATTTACTATTATAAAGGCATTCTGTCGATCGGCGACATACAGCAGCTTTTAGAACCCATCACGAAGAAATTCTTCCATACCGACCGGGCGTTTGATCTGCAGGCAGTGTATGAGGAGGTTTTCGGGCTGGAACAGGCGCAGACGGATGTGCTGAAGACGGATATCGCCGACAAGTTCAAGATCGCGGAGCAGACCTTCGGGGACGCGCCCGAGGAGAGCAGAGAGTCTTTGCGGATGTTCTCGTTCATATGTATGCTCAGTTTCGACGTTTACATGAAGAAACTGCTGATCGAGAAAATGATAGACGGAATGGCCGAAGGCAAGGATAAGGCGGAGCGGAAAAAGGCAAAAAAACAAGAAGAGAGTAGCCAAAATGAAGAGTGATATGCTACAATAGGCACAAAGAGAAAAACATGCGGCGCGGCATTCGTTTTTCTTATCAGTATGTAATCAGGGAGGTTTGTCATGGAATCGGTTCGTACGATTGAGGATTTGGCAAAGAGAGGATTCGACGTCGAGGTAGGGATCGACATGTGCGGCGGAGACGAAGAAATCTATGTGGAGGTTCTGGACGCGGCTCTGGAAGAGGGAAAAGAGAAACTGCCGCTCATCAGAGACTGCTATGAGCGAAAAGATTTTGAGCGTTACGGTATAGAGATGCACGGCCTGAAAAATGCGATGAAGTCCATCGGCGCCATCACCCTGTCCGACGCGGCCAAGGAGCAGGAGTTCGCGGTCAAGGAGAACAATCTGCAGCTCGTGGACGAGAAGGTGGAGAGCGTTCTGGCGCAGTATCAGGAAGTCGTGGACGCGCTGGAAGAACTGATGAAGAATCTCGCGTAGAGATCTGAAAGAACATAAAAGAGGGTCCCGCGTAAGCCGAAGAGCGGTTTCGCGATACCCTCTTTTTTGGTGCAAAGAAATTTTGGCGTCAGGAAAAGCGCATGTCAGTGCGCAGCCTCTCGGGCGTAGGTCGTATCGACCAGATCCGCGTAGGGTACGCGCCCGTCCAGTTCCCCAGCCTCTTCCAGAATATTCTGCAGCAGGTTGAAACTGTCCTCCTCGAAGATCAGGTCGTCTTTCCAGGTATCCTGTGAGGCGTAACGATCCACAATAGTGGTGATGGTCTCTATGTCCGTCTCCTCGAACTGCGGGGCGATAACCTCGGCGATCTCGGCGGGAGTATGGCTTTGCACATAGTCCATGCCCTTTTGCAGCGCGTTGGTGAAGGATTGTATGATTTCAGGATTCTCTGCGATATAGCTCTTCTTGGCGGAAAAAGCGGTATAGGGGACATAGCCCGAATCTTCGCCAAGAGACGCCACTACATAGCCGTCGCCCTTGGACTCTAAGGAGGTGGCGTGGGGCTCGAACTCTACCGTGAAATCGCCTTGTCCGCCGGAGAAGGCCGCGGCTGTGGAGCCGAAGTCAATACTCTGGTCGATGGAGAGATCCGCGGCGGGGTCAATGCCGTTCTTTTTCAAAATAAACTCAAAAACCATCTCGGGCATACCGCCGGCCCTGCCGCCAAGGACGTCCTTGCCGATCAGCATATCCCAGTGAAAATCGTCGATCGGCTCTCTTGAGACGAGGAAGTTGCCCGCGCGCTGCGTCAGCTGCGCAAAGTTGACGGCATAGTCGGACGCCCCTTCCTTGTAGGTGTAGACCGTGCTCTCGCTGCCCATGAAACCGATGTCGGCCTCTCCTGTCAGGAGCGCCGTCATGGTTTTGTCCGCGCCGAAACCGGTGACGAGCGTCAGGTCGATCCCCTCCTCGGCGAAGTAGCCCTCCTCGATGGCCACGTACATCGGCGCATAGAAGATCGAGTGCGCCACTTCATTGAGCACGACGGGCGTCTTGCCGGCGGCAGGATGGGCATCATCCTGTTTCCCGCAGGCGCAGAGGGCAGCCGCGACGAGCGCCGCAGTGAGAAACAAACATAATAATTTTTTCATAATCTCCGCATATCCTGTGAATGCATTTACTATAGGATATGCCGAAGGCTATAGAACGTGACAGTGTGGGAAAGTCAATATTTGTTGCAAATTGCGCCGTATCATGCTACGTTAGGTAGGAGCGGAAAGATGTGCTTGCCACAGAAAAAGAAACAGCAGATAACGGGAATCGAACCCGCCTCTCCAGCTTGGGAAGCTGGCGTTCTACCGATGAACTATATCTGCGCATGGCACTATTATAACAGCATTTGCAAAAAAAGAAAAGCATAAAAATACAAAATTGGAGACGGAACGGGCAAAAAAATGTTGTGGATACCCTTGACCTTGCTGTATGGCGTCTTAAAAGGCGTCAGAGAGATCGTAAAAAAGAAGGCTTTAGAGAAAAACTCTACCATGGAAGTACTGTTTATGTACACATTGCTCTCCTTTGTCATCGTGCTGCCCCAGGCAGGGGCGGCCATGGGAATGGAGGCGCGCTTTTACCCCTATGTGGCGCTGAAATCTTTCGTGATCTTTCTGGCGTGGATGTTCAGTTTCCGGGCGATCAAAAAAATGCCAATCAGCCTGTACGGCGTGCTGGATCTGTCCAGGGTCATGTTTGCTACGCTGCTCGGGGTGGCGGTGCTCCACGAGACGCTTGGACTGTGCCAGGCGGTCGGCCTGATTCTGGTGTCGGCGGGGCTGCTCCTTCTCAAGTACAGACCGCGCGGCGCGCGGCGTGAGTCCGGGGAGCGGAGCGTGGCGGTCAAATATGTGGTCATGGCGTTTGCCTCCTGCATGTTCAACGCCGTCTCGGGACTGTTAGACAAAATTTTGATGAAGGACGTCAGCAGTTCGCAGTTACAGTTCTGGTATCTGTTCTTTCTGGTCTTGCTGTATCTGTTTTTTATCCTGGTCACCCGCACGCCCATCGATCTTCGCGGCACGGTGCGCAATAAGTGGATCTGGCTGTTGAGCGCGCTGATCGTCGTCGCCGACAGAGCGCTCTTCGTGGCGAACGGCATGGCGGGCAGCCGCGTCACTGTGATGACGCTGCTAAAGCAGGCAGGCTGTATTGTGACCATTCTGGCGGGGCGCTGTCTTTTCAAGGAGAAGGACACGGCTCACAAGATGGTGTGCGCGCTGATCATCCTGGCGGGGATCGTGACGGCGGTGCTGTAGGGGCTGTAGGGACGCTTTGAAAAACCTTGTGAAAGGTATCTGCGGTATGGTATAATTGACCAAGATGCGGCAGATTTCATAATGGAGGGAAACAACATGGGAATCATGACAAGATTTAAGGATATTATGTCCGCGAATATCAACGCGCTTTTGGACAAGGCGGAAGATCCGGAGAAGATGATCGATCAGTATCTTCGGAATCTGGAATCCGATTTCGCCAAGGTGAAGGCGGAGACGGCCTCCGTGATGGCGGAGGAGAAGAGCGCTAAGCGGAAGTTGGACGAGTGCGACGGGGAGATCGAGAAGATGGGCGAGTATGCCAAGAAGGCAGTCGCCGCGGGCAATGACGACGACGCCCGCAAGTTCCTGACGAAGAAGAGCGAGCTTTCGCAGAAACGGGAGGTGCTGGCGAAGAACTATGAGCTGGCGCAGGCAAACTCCGGTAAGATGCGCCAGATGCACGATAAGCTGGAGGGCGACATCTCCGAGATGAAGAGCAAGCGCGATATGCTGAAAGCGAAGGTGAAGGTCGCCGAGACACAGCGCAGGATCAACGAGATGGGCGCGGGACTGGAAAGCGCGGGCAACAACGCGGCGGCCTTTGACAGGATGGAAGAAAAGGTGAACAGGATGCTGGACGAGGCGGACGCCGTCGGCGAACTGAACAAATCGGCCTCCGGAAACGATATTGACGACCTGGCGGGCAAGTACGATACAGCCGGCACGGGTTCGGCGGTGGATGATGAGCTGGCCGCGCTGAAGGCCGAGATGGGCATGTGAGCGGAGGAAGACTATGGGGCTTTTTAAAAATCAGTTTGCAAATCTGGTGGAGTGGAACGAGAACGGCGCCGGGGTGCTGTTCTACAAGTGGCAGAATCAGGAGATCAAGAAGGGTTCCCGCCTGATCATCCGTCCGGGACAGGACGCGATCTTTCTGTACAACGGCAGGGTGGAGGGGATCTTCGAGGACGACGGCGACTACGATATTGAGTCTGAGATCATCCCTTTTCTGACCACGCTCAAGAGTTTTAAGTTCGGGTTCAACACGCCCCTGCGGGCGGAAGTGCTGTTTATCAACACCAAGGAGCTGTTGGTGAAATGGGGCACGAAGAACGCGATCAACCTTCAGGCGCCGGGACTGCCCGGCGGTATGCCGATCCGCGCGTTCGGCACCTTCAACTGCCGTGTTGTGGAACACGACGTCATCATCGAAAAACTGGCCGGCATCAGACAGACTTACACGGTGGAGGACGTCAAGGAGCGGATCATCGCCAGCCTCGATCAGCTTTTGATGAGCTGGATCAGCAA
Source organism: uncultured Lachnospiraceae bacterium (assembly GCA_947632515.1). Lineage (GTDB taxonomy): Bacteria > Bacillota > Clostridia > Lachnospirales > Lachnospiraceae > UBA3282. The sequence goes on along the minus strand of CANRPO010000026.1, from coordinate 15,688 downwards.
AGAAGGCCGCGACATGTTCAATCTGCAGGCGGACGCCGCGAATATCGCCAGAGGCATCGGGTCCGATCTGGATATGGATATGCGAAAACTGGGGATCGGCATCTCGGATTTTACCATCGAGAGCTTTTCCTATCCGGAAGAGGTCAAGAAGATGCAGGAGAAGGCGGCGGCTCAATCCATGATCGGAGACGTGGACAGATACACGCAGATCTCGGCGGCGGACGGGATCGCGCAGGGCGGTCACGGCAGTGCGGCGGCGGACATGGTCGGTCTGCAGATGGGGATGGCGCTGGGACAGCAGATGGTCAGTCAGATGACGTCGGGCGCCGCCGGACAGTCGCAAGCGGCCCCACAGGGAGCGGGACGAAACGGCGCCGGGCCGAAGTTCTGTCCCAACTGCGGCACACCCACCACGGGGACGAAATTCTGCGGCAACTGCGGCAATCAGCTATATTGAGGCAAAGAGGCTTTGGATAGACACGGTATGGAGTCAGGCCGGTGCGCCTGACTTTTTCCATCGAAACCTACATTAGAACGATACGCTGAATTGAGGAACACAGGGCAATGAGTATATACGATACGCTAAACGACAAACAGAAACAGGCGGTCATGCAGACCCAGGGGCCGGTGCTTATTCTGGCGGGCGCAGGATCGGGCAAGACCAGAGTGCTCACTCACAGGACGGCATACCTGATCGATCAGGAGGGTGTGCAGCCCTACAACATTCTTGCCATCACTTTCACCAACAAGGCTGCCGGCGAGATGCGGGAGCGCGTGGACAGGATCGTGGGGTTCGGCGCGGAGCAGATCTGGGTCTCCACGTTCCACTCCACCTGCGTCAGGATCCTGCGGCGGTACATAGACAGGATCGGGTTTGACAACCACTTTACCATCTATGATGCGGACGACCAGAAGGGCATTATGAAGGAGATCTGCAAAAAGCTGCAGATCGACACAAAGATGTTGAAAGAGCGGACGATCTTAAATGCGATCTCCTCCGCGAAGGACGAGCTGATCGATCCCGTCCAATATGAGATGCAGAACGGCTATGATTACAACGGCGGCAGGATCGCTAGGGCGTACAAGGAATATCAGGCGGTGCTGCACAAGAATAACGCCCTTGATTTCGACGATCTGATCATGAAGACGGTGGAGCTTTTTCGGGCGGACAAAGAAGTGCTGAACAGCTATCAGGAGCGGTTCCGCTATATCATGGTGGACGAGTATCAGGACACCAATACGGCGCAGTTCGAGTTGATCCGCCTTCTGGCGGACAAGTACAGGAACCTTTGCGTGGTGGGCGACGACGACCAGTCCATCTACAAATTCCGTGGCGCCAATATCCGCAATATTCTCGACTTCGAGAAGGTCTATCCCGAGGCGTGCGTGATCAAGCTGGAACAGAACTACCGCTCCACCCAAGTCGTTCTGGACGCGGCCAACGCCGTGATCAAGAACAACACGGGGCGCAAGGACAAGGCGCTCTGGACGGACAAAAAAGAGGGGAGCCGCATTCATTTCAGACAGTTTGACACCGCGCAGGAAGAGGCCGAATATATAGCGTCCGACGTGGCCAAAAAGGTGCGCGGCGGACAGGCGCGGTACGGGGACTGCGCTGTGCTGTACCGCACCAACGCGCAGGCGCGTCTCTTAGAGGAGAGATTTATCATGGAAGGGGTGCCCTACGATGTGATCGGCGCGACGAACTTCTATGCAAGGCGGGAGATCAAAGATATACTGGCCTATCTCAAGACCATTGACAACGGGCGTGACGACGTGGCGGTAAAGCGCATTATCAATATTCCGAGACGCGGCATCGGCGCGACCACCATTGTGCGCGTGCAGGAGTATGCGGACGAGCGGCAGATCAGTTTCTATGACGCGCTGTGCGAGGCGGATCAGATCAGGACGATCGGGCGCAGCGGTGCGAAACTGCAACCCTTTGTGACGATGATCCAGGTTTTTAGGGCCAAGCAGGAATTCTACAGTCTGTCGGAGCTGGTGAAGGACGTGCTGGAGACAACGGGGTATGTGAGAGAGCTGGAGGCATCGGACGAGGAGGATGCGGCGGACCGAATCGAAAATATCGACGAGCTGATCAGTAAAGTGGCGGCTTACGAAGAGAGCCACGACGAGCCGAACTTAAGCGGGTTCTTGGAGGAGGTAGCGCTGGTGGCGGACATAGACCGGGTGGGCGAGGACGACGACCGCGCGCTCCTCATGACGCTGCACTCCGCCAAGGGATTGGAATTCCCGTTCGTGTATCTGGCGGGCATGGAGGACGGCGTCTTTCCGAGTTACATGACGATCACGTCCGACGATCCGTTGGAGATCGAGGAGGAGCGGCGTCTGGCTTATGTGGGGATCACGCGGGCGAAGGACGAGCTGACGCTCACCTGTGCGAGACAGCGCATGATCCGGGGAGAGACACAGTACAATCCGGTCAGTCGTTTTGTCAGGGAAATACCGCCGCTTCTGATGGACGATAAGCCGTCTGCGCCGAGACGGCGGGATTATGAGGAGTACGAGGAGGATTCCCGCGAGCGCAGCTTTTTCAAGAGCAGGCCGTTTGGAGGGATGCAGGGCTATGAGGAGACGCCGTATCGCAGGCGTTCCCCGGAAACTGCAGGGAGCGCGGAGGAGGAGACATCCTATCGCCGCATCTCCGACACGGTTTTCGACAAGCCGCAGCCGGCGGGTCAGACGACCACCCGGTTTGGAAACGGTGCGGCGGCATATGGCGGCAGCGCCGGCAGACAGGCGAAACCGAAGGCAGTCGCTCGCCCCAAACGAACGGCGGCGGAGAGCCAGCCCTATATCGCCAAGGCATCCGCGGGAGTGGGAGCGGTTTCCCTGATCCCCGCGGGCAGCAGAAGTCTGTCCTACGGCGTGGGCGACAGGGTGCGCCATATGCGCTATGGCGAAGGGACGGTGCTGAAGATCGAGGACGGCCCCCGCGACGCGCAGGTGACGGTGGCGTTCGACGAGGCGGGACAGAAGATCATGTACGCCGGATTCGCCAAGCTGCAGAAGGTGTGAGGTAGGGGAGAAAAAGCGGGGAGAAACAGGGAACATGAAAGAAAGAGAACTAAAATTTGATATAGCGAAGGCATTTGCAGCTTATCTCGTTGTTTTGGGCCATATGCTGGGACAGATCGCGGGGAAAAATATTTATCTTATAGCCTATTGTCATATGCCTGTTTTTTTCTGGGTCAGCGGGTATTTTTTAAACAGAACACTGACCAATGTTGTCGGGGGAGGGGTATAAACAACTTATAGTTAAAAAGTTGTATAGATTATTGATCCCTTACTTAGTGTGGTCGACTATATCTTTTGCGGCTAATCTGGCAATGGAACTGATACTTGGAGGAGAAGTGACAGTATCGTGGATTTTAAATGAATTTGTGACTATATTTGTATATGCCCGCTCCGTATGGTTCCTTCAGGAAATTTTTTTCTCAGAAATTTTATGCATAGCGGTATGGTATTTTGCAGGAAAGAAAAAATGCTCCAGATATATTCCGCTTGTCATTGTTTGGCTTGCGGCGACTTTTGTGCCAGCGAATGGATTTGTGCCCATCTATAAGTTTCAGTGGCTTTTTCCCTTTCTCATTCTCGGAATGCTATGTGGGAAATATGAAAATAGCAAAAGTAACCATACAAAGAAAAGGCGATTTGCTGTTTGTTTGGCCGGAGTCTTGTATTTGCCGCTAGCCGTTTTGACATACAGGGAGCAATATTTTAACGCATACAGTCAATTCGCGTACAGCGATTTAAGCAGCGTGTTGATAGGAATCTTTTACTTTGCAGTGAGCTGCATGTCGATTTGTCTGGTTATGTGGATCTCAAAACACATAGAAAAGACGGCTGTCGGGAAACTATTAGCGGTGGCGGGCGGTTACAGTATGGAAATATATGTCATACATATGTTTGGTGTTAAGTTTGTACGGGTTATGCCGGAAGGTATCTTGGACAGTGCTGTGTTCATATACATGTACTATGGATTGTATGCGTTTGTGCTGACTGCGGTTATAGTTTTGTTTGCTCGGTATATTGAGAAGAGGAGTAGGCTGTTTTGCCGCATGGTCGGTAGATAGTAGTATTTGGCAAATTTTTTCATTTTTTCTAAAATGTATATAGTAAAAAGTATAGAGAAGTGGTATATTATATATAATAACGCTTTAGGAAACGGGACGAGGAAAGAGAGGGTTATGCCATGAGCAAGAAAGAGATCATAAATAAATTGGACGATATTCTGGAGAATTCCGGTGTGAATGGGATCATAGGCCGCAAGAAGGAAGAGGAGAAAAAGAGCAACACGCTCCTGTGGGTGCTTGCGATCATCGGCGCGGTCGCGGCGGTTGCGGCTATCGCGTATGCGGTCTACCGCTATCTGACGCCGGATTATCTGGAAGATTTTGACGACGAGTTCGACGATGATTTCGAGGACGATTTCTTCGAGGATGAAGACGAAGAGGACGCGCCGAAGGAGAAGGAAGAGAAGAAATAAATTTTGGATTTTGGCGATCGACGGAGCGTATGCTCCGATGGAATTGTATGTGTTATGTAAACTTGAGCGAGATGTACATGGTACATCTCGCATTTGTTTGTACGGCTAGACGCCCTTTGCTCGATGCCTGCGGGCAGCCATGTCTGCGAAAAGCGGTCTGCGAAAAGTGGGTAAGGGCAGATCTGCGGCGGGGCGTTTGGCTGTCGGAAAACAAAATGAGGAGAGCGGAGAATTTTTTTTTCCGCAATGAGAGGATGAAAAAAGGTCAGATCATCGAGGGGATCGTGCTGCGGACAGATTTCCCCAATAAAGGAATCGTGGAGACGGAGGAAGGAGTCTGCGTGGTGAAGAACGCGCTGCCGGGACAGAAGGTGCGGTGCGCGGTGAGTAAGGTGCGCAGCGGAAGGGCGGAAGGACGGCTGCTCGAAGTGCTTGCGCCCGCCCCGTCGGAAGTCGTGAGTCCGTGTCCGCATTTCGGGCTGTGCGGCAGCTGCGTGTACCTGTCGCTGCCCTATGAGGAGCAGTTGAAGATCAAAGAGGCGCAGGTGAAAAGATTACTGGAATCAGTATTATGTAAACCATGCGGCGCAGAAAATGAAGAGACAGGGGCGGGAACGAGGGAAGAAGAGTTATGTAAACTTAAGACGGCGCTTGGGAAAGAATCTGACGGCGGGATAGAGTTATGTAAACCTAAAAGAGAAAAGAACGGCGGGGTGGCTGATCTCTTCGAGGGCATCAAGGCAAGTCCGACGCCCTTCGGCTATCGGAACAAGATGGAGTTCAGTTTCGGTGATGAAGTGAAGGACGGGCCTCTCGCGCTCGGCATGCACAAGCGCGGCAGTTTCTACGACATCGTGTCTGTGACGGACTGCCGGATCGTGGACGAAGATTATCGGAACATTCTGCAGTGCGCGCTGTCGTATTTCGACGATCTGCAGAAACAGGGCGTGGAGATCTCTTGCTATCACCGCCTGCGGCACATCGGCTATCTGCGGCATCTGCTTGTGCGCAAGGCGGCGAAGACGGGAGAGATCTTGGTGGCGCTCGTGACGACCACGCAGAACGCGTTCCACAAGTCCGCAAACGGACAGACCGCAGAAGAGGCAGGAACGCTGGCAGGCGGGTCGCAGGAAGGTGTCAGGTCTGAGAGGGGTATCGTGTCGGAAGAATCTGTTCTGACGGGTTTTCGGGATCGTCTGCTGGCGCTGTCCCTGACGGGAAAGATCGTCGGCATCCTGCACACGAAGAATGATTCCCAGGCCGATGTGGTGCAGAACGATGAAACGGAAGTTTTGTACGGACAGGATTTCTTCTATGAAGAATTGTTGGGACTAAAATTTCGGATCTCACAGTTCTCCTTCTTCCAGACCAACAGCCTCGGCGCGGAGGTACTTTATGAGACGGCGCGGGAGTATATTGGAAAATACATAGCAACGAAACAGCGGCCGAAAGACGGTGACAGTGCAAAACAAGCGGACGCAGATGGCGTGACGGCGAGACGAAAGGAGATAGATGCAGCCGCCGTGACGGCCGAAAAGTCGCAGAGGTCTGCGGGTGATAAACAGGATAAGATCGTCTACGATCTCTATAGCGGTACCGGTACGATCGCCCAACTGATGGCCCCCGTTGCAAAGAAAGTCATCGGTGTGGAGATCGTGGAGGAGGCAGTGGAGGCTGCGCGGAAGAATGCCGAGCTGAATGGTTTACATAACTGTGAGTTTATCGCCGGGGATGTGTTGAAGGTTCTGGACGAGATCGAGGAAAAACCGGATATTATTATTCTCGATCCGCCCCGTGACGGCGTGCACCCCAAGGCATTAAAAAAAATACTGGATTACGGCGTGGAGCATATTCTCTATATCTCCTGTAAGCCGACGAGTCTCGTGCGGGACTTGGAGACATTTCTGGAGCATGGCTACGGCGTGGAGCGCGCCGTGGCGGTGGATATGTTTCCGTGGACGAGCGGGGTGGAGACGATCTGTCTATTGTCCAAACTCAATGTCGAGCATCATATTGAGGTGGAACTAAGCCTAGATGAGATGGATTTGACGGCGGCGGAGAGTAAGGCAAGCTATGAGGAAATCAAGGCGTATGTGTTGGAGAAGTTTGGGTTGAAGGTCAGCAATCTGTATATTGCGCAGATTAAGAGGAAATGTGGGATTATTGAGAGGGAGAACTATAATAAGGCGAAGGCAGAAGGCGTGAAAGTGCCCAAGTGTCCACCCCAAAATGAGGCGGCAATCAAGGAGGCGTTGGAGCATTTTAGGATGATTTAGAAAGTTTTGGTGGACATCTTGAGTTTTTCTTTGAAGATTTTGATGATATAATAAAAACACACATTTCATAATTATTAGATAAAAGGTGTTAAACAATGGTAACAGTGTTTATATCGTATTCTAGAGATTCAGAATTACATAGAAAAAGGGTTAAGAGGCTTGTAGAACTTTTGCGTAAAAATCAAATAGAGGTAATATTTGATGAAGATTTGAGACTTGGAGAACGGTTGCCTGATTTTATGGAAAAGGGTGTAAGAGTTTCTGATTTTGTTTTGATGTGCCTAACTCCTACATATAAACAAAAGGCTGATGCTAGGCTAACAAACTATAAAAATAGCGGAGTTGCTTATGAAAACACTATGATTACTGGGGAGATTTATACCCATAGTAACCAATATAAATTTATTCCAATCTTGTTTGATGGCACTTGGGAATCGTCAACACCATATTGGGCTACTGGAAAATTAGGAATAGATTTAAGGGGAAATAATCCTAAAGAAGAAGTAACTAAACTATTGAAATCATTAAAGAGGAAGGATACAAACATTTTATTCAGAGGACCAAATAGAAAAAAGAAAGCCAATAAAAAAAATTTAAATATAATCATTTCTGTTGCAGCTTTAATAGTAACTATAATAGGTCTTTTGTTCGGGGATAATATTTTGGGAAGAATAAAGGGAAAATATAATAATGATTCAGAAATTACACAGTCATCTGATGATAATTATGGTAGTGTTGATACAAAGCTTGAAGCAGAGCCATCTATTAACGAACTAATAAATAAGCTGTGGGAGGATAGTAATTATGTGCGTTCTGAATATGTGAAAAATCTTATTAATACAGGAATTACGCGCTATAATAATGGTGATTTTTCTTATGCAGGAGCACTGTTTGAGCAGGCAATCAAGGAAGGAGATGAGGGGGTTACTGCAAAAAACAATTTGTCTTATATGATGCGACGTCAAGAATACGTTACTGATAATTATGATTTACATGATTTGCTAGAACAATGCAATGAAAGTGGAGGTGCATTTGCACTTATTAATTATGCTATGTATCTTGTTTCTATAGATGAATGGGGAGAAGCGGATAAGCAGTTTAGAAAAATAAGGTATTCTGATCCTGAAGTAGAGGAATGTATTAGTTGGTGGGAAAGGTTATACAATCAAGGAGATTGCGAAGGTAGTTTAGTTTTGGGATGGATGCTTAAATATGGTTTTTATAAAGATGAGGATAGGCTAGTTTCCGATTATTTTTGGGATGCAAAGAAATATTATGAGAATATGCCCAATTTTCTATATTCTTTGGTAGATATAAATCAAAAATATGATGTTAAATATAAACTATATCAGGCGGATTATTTAGCCTTAAATCAAACAAGCCATATAGGTACAGTATTAGAAAACAGTAATATTTTGAAATCATATTTAAAAAATTTAAAGACAGGCTACATATATGATAATTATTTTGTTGAGGATAATTACTCTTCTGTACCAGAAGGGTTCGTTGCTTTATATCAATATGCCATTAATTTTATGGGCATTGATGAAGGGGAATATGAGCTTTATCTTGAGGTTCAAGATTATAAACCTTATTTAGGGCGTGTTCTTGTAAATGAATACAATGATAATGACATTATACTTTTACAACCAAAAGATAAGGCATTTGATTATTATTTTTCGTTAGAGGTTCGGAATAAAGAAGATGGTAGTTTTGTTAAAGAGGAATATAGAATTGACATTGGAAATAGCATCCTATTTGAATCATATGAAACTTCGTATGAGCACGTTAATCTTTGGGTGGAGTATGGAACAGAGATTAGCGTTACATATAAAGAAGTAACTCAGACTGAAACAGTAACTCAAAATAATCAGATGATAACAATGTATTTTTGAGGGATTTGATTACTCGAGCAAAGTAAACCCTAATATTTTTAAATCCTTTTCCTCTCCGAATCGCTATGATTCTTCCTCATAATCTTCAGATATTCAAACACATCTTTTCTTGCCGCATCATCCGGTACATAGAAATAGGCGATCAACTGGTCGATCGTCGGCAGTTCAGTGTAGTCAAAATTCCTGATGATCTTTAAGGTGCGGTCGGAGAAGTAAGCCTTCTTTTCCATGCTGATCATCAGCCGTTCTTTATCGGAGGGCAGCTTTGGCAGTGTTTCCATGTCCTCGTAGGGATTGTCCTTGCAGATGGAATTGATAGGAATGTCGAGGACATTGGAAATACGCTGCGCCGTATCAAAGCGGATGGCGGCATCACGCTGGATAATAGAGTAAAGTGTGGTTGGCGCAATTCCTGTCTTTCTTGCCTGCTCTTTTACGGTCATACCCTTTTTGTCTAATAGATTTTTCAGATTTTTCCATATTCCATAAATACAAAGATATCCTATATCTCAGCAATGATGAAGACCATATTTTGAGCGTAAAGTATAAGATATCTGGGTTGAAAAATAAATTTGAGTGCAGAAGGGAGATCATTACATGAAACAGAAGAAAAGCATTGTTATACCGATCCGAAGGATAATGCTGCCTTTGAGCGCTGTATTGATGTGATGAGCAGACTGATCCTGAAATACGGGCCGGATATGTTTGAAAAGATAGAGCAGAAAGAAATGCGGGCCATACATTACGAAGAAACAGATCATGTGCTATGATACCTATATCGCAATGCGTGGAGGACGATGGATATGGATATAGCGAAAAGGATAACGGAACTTCGTGAGGAGACAGGCGAGAACAGGAAAGAATTTTCGGCTCATACGGGGATACCTGTCCGTACTTTGGAGGACTGGGAGGCGGGCAGACGAACTCCGCCGGAATATATCCCGCGATTGATAGAGTATCAGATAAGATATGAGAAATTGCTAAAAAGCAGTAAGAAGGATTAACCCCATCGATTTTGACGGGGTTAGATCAAAGATGTTATGCAGGATAATTTGTAGATGAAATTTTTAACGTAGGATTATTCAATAAATATCTTGACATTGTAATTTGCTTTTTGAAATGCATACTTGGGAGATGAAGAAAATGAAAAAACCTATTAAGGAGACAATTCACGCAAAAGGGATCAATATCAACATTTACACAACAGATTTTGAAAATGAGTATGTATCGCTGACAGATATCGCACGGTACAGAAGTATCGACCCCAGAGTTACGATTCATAACTGGCTGCGTGGCCGCGATATTGTAGAGTTTTGGGACTATGGGAGGCACTGCACAATCCCAATTTTAAACGTATCGAATTCGATACGTTTAAACAGGATGCCGGTTCAAACGCTTATGTGTTTTCTATCAAAAAATGGAACGAGGAATTGGGAGCCATCGGACTGTTTACAAAATCCGGACGATACGGAGGAGGAATTTATGCGCATATGGATATAGCGCTTGAATTTTTGATTTATGAAATAGTGGATAATGAACTCATTCTTTATCTCACCGGAACAGGAATACACAGCAATTTATTCTAAAATAATAGGTATATAACTTTTTAGGCGGTTAGAACATAATTGTGAACCGCCTTTTTGTTACAGAAACCGCCCAAAAGTTTGCTTACTTAACTTGTTTTAGAGGCGTTCAGGGCTTAGCAGATAAATGATGTTGCGGCTGGCAAACCATGCCAATCAATATTAAGGGCTTGATTGCCGTTATGCCTGAAATCCAGAAGATGACGACCCTTAAGCCAAAGGAGTTTTGCCCGAAGATTAAAAAGTGCCTTGCGGATTGTGGAATAGCGCCGGTATTTCTGCCCCATTTGAAAGGTTCATTTCTGCAGGGCATTTCGTTCATGGATGGAAATAAGATTGCTGTGGGACTTACTGCCAGAGGGAAGGATGCAGTCAGAAGGACTCATAAAGTATAGTATGCTGAATAATCTGAAGGAAAAGTACGAGATAGCTGTATAGATGCAAATGTACCGAGCGCTCCGTCAAGCGGCTCTTTCAACATTTCCTGTTGAGAGTCTTATAATTTTCTCCCCACGCTTTCATGGCGTCGAGGATCGGCTCCAGACTCCGTCCCAGATCTGACAGGGCGTATTCCACCCGCGGCGGCACTTCGGCGTACACAGTGCGGGTGATGATGCCGTCCGCCTCCATGGAGCGAAGACTGTCCGTTAGCACCTTCTGGCTTATCCCCTCTAAATTCTTCTGCAATTCGTTAAAGCGCCATGGGCGCGCCAACAGATTTCGTATGATCAGAAGTTTCCACTTATTTCCGATCAGTTGGACGGTCGTTGCCACAGGGCATTCCGGCAGTAGTTCCTCTTTTGTTTTCATGCTGTCCCCTTTCTGATAAATGATCAATACATGATAATCGAATGTTGCATTACAAATAAATGTCACATTTAAATTGTACTGTAACATGATACAAAAATCAACCATAGAAGAAAATCAATATGGCCGGAGAGACGGGATAACGCTATGGTTACAAAAAAGTGCGTATCCCACAAAAAGGTGCGTACTTGTAAAGCCTGATCATACCCGTACAATAACAGATACAGGGACAGACAGTCCTAAATACATAGAAGGAGGATTTTGAGATGGCGCTTTCTGATCTTAGCGAGTGGACAGAAGAGAAAAAAGGTTCCGCCTGCGGTGCTGCCTGCGGCGCGTCCGACAAACCTGAGGAGAAACCTGCAGCCTGCGGTTCCGCCTGCGGCGCGTCCGACAAACCCGAGGAAAAGCCTGCGGCCTGCGGTTCCGCCTGTGGGGCCGGCGATCAGAAGTAATATCTTCTGCGCAGCCCAAACCGTTTCCGGCGGGAAGGATCCCGCCGGAACCCTTTGACTGTTTTTCGGTAAAACCGATTTCCCTATAAAGTGAGGCCCTTATATGAAACAATATTTTTCTTTTCAATGGCATATCACGGACGAGTGCGACCAGCGATGCAAGCATTGCTACATTTTCTCTGGCAATGTCTGCAAAAAACCGGATTCTATGAGCCGGGCGCAGATGGAGGACACATTATATAACTGCCTTGATTTTTGCGAGATGTACGATCGAATGCCGTATTTCTATATCACAGGCGGAGATCCCATCCTGCACCCGGATTTCCGGCGCCTTGCAGAGCTCTTGCACGAGAGAGGGATTCCCTTTACAATTATGGGGAATCCCTTTCATCTCAACGATCGGGTATGTCGGGAGTTGAAAGCCTATGGCTGCGAGAAATATCAGCTTTCCCTGGACGGACTGCGCGAAACGCACGACTGGTTCCGCAAGCCCGGCTCTTTTGACTGTACGATAGAGAAGATCGGCTGTATCAACCGCTCCGGGATGCGAAGCGTGATTATGACTACGGTATCAAAAACAAACCGCATGGAGGTGCCGGGCATCATTGACGCGGCAGTGGCGGCGGGGGCAAACGTATTTGCCTTTTCCCGCTATGTCCCCGGAGACGGCGACCTGGACGCCTCCATGACGCCCCGGGAGTACCGGGAGCTGCTGGCCATCTGCGATCAGAAATTCAAAGAGTATGAGGCCAAGGGCTGCCGGACCTATTTCAACAAAAAAGACCACCTCTGGACGCTCTACGAGTACGAGACCGGAACATTCAGAATCCCTGCAGACGCCAAAGAGGGCATGATCTACGGCGGCTGCAACTGCGGCAACTGCCATATCACGATCCTGCCCACCGGCGACGTGTACGCCTGCCGCCGTGTGGCGGAGAGCAAGGTGGGAAATGTATTCACCGACCGTCTGGCCGACGTGTGGGTGTGCGAGATGGAGAAATACCGGGAGTATGATAAATTCAAGAAATGCGGCAAGTGTGAATTGAAGGCGTGGTGCCGGGGCTGTCCCGCTGTGGCAAAGGGGACGAACGGAGACTTTTATGGCGCAGATCCGCAGTGTTGGAAAGAGATCAGGGAGGTAGGATAAAATGAGTGAACTGAAAGAGACGATCCTGCACCGTCGGGCGATTCGGCGGTTTGAGGAAAGACAAATTACGTTGTTTGCGCCAAAGGATTTCCTTTTTGCTGCGGAGGACTGCGCCTGCGCCGCCGAAAACATGATGCTCATGGCCGATTCCCTCGGCGTCGGCTCCTGCTATATCGGGCAGGGCCGGACGGCGTTTGCCGACCCATACGGGCAGGAAATTTTACGCCGCTGGAATATCCGCACCGACTATTATGCGGTGATGCAGCTTCTGCTCGGTTATCCGAAAGAGGGGGACCATCACCCGGCGCCGAAACCCCGCAAAGACGGACGGGTATTGCGGTTTTGAGAAGGGAGGAACGACAAATGGACGCACAAACCTGTCTGAAAAAATTAGAATATGTGGGCGTACTTGCCTTTGCCACGGTGGACAAGAACGGCGCGCCGCAGATCCGCAATATCTCCGCCATTCACTATGAGCCGGACAGGATGATTTTCTTCACCGCAAAAGGGAAAGCCTTCTGTGGGGAACTTTTGACGGACGGGCGTGTACAGATTCTGGGTTACACCAAGTATAAAGAGATGATCCGTCTCTCCGCAAGGGCGGTCCCCGTCCCGGAGGACGAACAGGAGAAGTGGATCGACACGATTTTTGCCGAGCAGCCCTATCTCTCCAACGTCTATCCCGGCGACACCCGAAAAATTGCGGGGATCGTCTTTGAGATCAGGGACGCGGAAATCGAATACTTCAATCTCGGCGTCAATCCTATTTTTCGGGAGAGCTACGCCATCGGCGCGGGAAACCTCACGAAAAAGGGGTATTATATATCCGATAATTGCATCGGCTGCGGCAAGTGTTTGGAAAATTGTCCCCAGCGGTGCATTGAAAAGGGAACGCCATACCACATTCAGCAAAATCACTGTCTGCACTGCGGGAATTGCTTTGCGGTTTGCCCTGTAAAAGCGATAGAAAAACGAGGATGATATGACACAGAAAGAAAAAGGAGAATTTCTTATTCAAAAGTTGATTGGCGAATATCCCCGCTATCGGGATTTGTCGATGCCCGCCGATGAGGCGGAGCAAAAAACGCTGCTGCGCTCGCTGATGAATATTCGCCCGCCGCGCCCCATCGGGGAGGATTTTCTGACGGTACAGGACGCGTATCTGCGGGAGGAGACCGCCGCTAAGGGCATTACGGATATTGCGGAGCTTACGCCTGTTGAGCGCGGCGTCTATCTCTGGCGGGGCGACATCACAACGCTGCGCTGTGACGCCATTGTGAACGCGGCCAATTCCGGCATGACGGGCTGTTATGTGCCGTGCCACGCCTGCATTGACAACTGTATTCACACCTTCGCGGGGGTACAACTCAGACTTGCCTGCGCCGGGCTGATGGCGAAACAGGGACACGAGGAGGCGACGGGCGGGGCGAAGATCACGCCCGCCTATAATCTTCCCTGTAAATATGTGCTCCACACGGTAGGGCCCATCGTACATGGCCGTGTCACGGACGAGGATCGAAAACTGCTCGCGTCCTGCTATCGCTCCTGCCTGGAGCTTGCCGCGCAAAACGGCGTCAGGAGCGTGGCTTTTTGCTGTATCTCTACGGGGGAATTTCACTTTCCGAATGAGGAGGCCGCTGGCATCGCGGTGCGGACGGTGAGAGAGTACAGGCGGGAGACGGACAGCGACATGGAGGTGATTTTCAATGTTTTCAAGGAGAGGGATCACGAAATCTACAGGGGACTTCTCGGAGAAAATTGAGCGTCTGAAAGAGGCGGTCCGCGATGCGGATGCCATTGTGATCGGAGCGGGATCCGGGCTTTCCACATCGGCGGGCTTTGTCTATACCGGAGAGAGATTCCGCAAATACTTTGCCGATTTTGCAGATAAGTACGGCTTTTGCGATATGTACTCCGGTGGCTTTTACCCCTACGATACGTTGGAGGAGCACTGGGCGTACTGGAGCCGCTATATCTATATCAACCGTTTTATGGATGCGCCGAAACCCGTTTATAAAAGCCTGTTGGATGTAGTGAAGGAGAAGGACTATTTTGTGCTCACCACGAACGTTGACCACTGTTTTCAGAAGGCGGGTTTCGATCGCAGGAGGCTGTTCTACACACAGGGCGACTACGGGCTGTTTCAGTGCAGCGAGCCGTGTCACCGGGCAACTTATGATAACGCCGGGACGATCCGTGCTATGGTGGAGGCGCAGGGATATCGGATAGAGGAGAGCGGCGGACTGGCACTGCCGGAGGGACGCGCCCCGGGCATGGCCGTCCCCTCGGCGCTTATCCCACGGTGTCCCGGATGCGGGAAACCCATGACGATGAATCTGCGCGCGGATGAGACTTTCGTGGAGGATGAGGGCTGGCGCCGGGCGGCGGAGCGTTATGAGAATTTTCTGCGGGCAAGACAGGGACGGCGCATCTTATTTCTGGAGCTGGGCGTGGGGTACAACACCCCGGCCATCATCAAATATCCTTTCCGGCGTATGACGGCGGCAAATCCGAGGGCGGTCTATGCGTGCGTGAACTATGGGGAGGCGTCCTGCCCGGAGGAGATTGCGGGAAGGAGTATTGTGGTTAATGCGGATATTGGGGAAGTCTTAAGAGCATTGCTTGATGAATCAGACTGGGCGGATGAACAATAATATCAAAGGCATGATAAGCAACTGAAATATACAGACGGCCTGCCACTGGCAGTTTGTCTTGCAGAACTTATAGCATCCAAAAGGGTATACAAGAGTGTGCACCGTGTTGGACTCAGTATTGGTTTAATATGTCGTGGTGCCCAACATCGACCAGGATAATCAGTTTATCGCCTTCATAGTACCAGATGATGCGAACATCCATATTGACGCTGCACTCGAACAGATCCTTTGTGCCTTGGATGCGTTTGGTGCGGAGGGACGGATGCATGGGATTTTCAGCAAGGAGACGGAGCTTGCTTTGAAGCTGCTTCTTCTCCTGCGTGTTCAAATCCTTAAAATGTTTTTCAAACCGTTTGGTAAA
>CANRPO010000025.1 GCA_947632515.1 uncultured Lachnospiraceae bacterium | reverse complement strand
ATGGATTGTAAATCTATGCAATGACGGCTTTTAAAAAAAGGTTCCTGACAATATAATACGTCAGAAACCTTTTTATTCCCGCGAGCAATGAGCCAAGTGCCGTGCTTGCACGAGCATTTGGCGAATGCCGCGAGGGTCAAATACCCCGCAGCTTGCTGCGTTGCAAGTTTGATACCCCGTCAGCTTGCTGCGGGGTCTTTGATTATCATGAATGATTCTTATCTTTCATTAGAACTTGCCGGCTTTCGCAGCCTCTTCGACCGAAACCGCAACCGCAACGGTAGCGCCTACCATCGGGTTGTTGCCCATACCGATCAGACCCATCATCTCAACGTGAGCCGGAACGGAGGAAGAACCTGCGAACTGTGCGTCGGAGTGCATACGGCCCAAAGTATCCGTGAATCCGTAGGACGCAGGACCCGCAGCCATGTTGTCGGGGTGCAGCGTACGACCCGTACCGCCGCCGGACGCAACGGAGAAGTACTTCTTGCCTGCCTCTGTTCTCTCCTTCTTGTATGTACCCGCCACAGGGTGCTGGAATCTGGTCGGGTTCGTGGAGTTACCCGTGATGGAGACGTCCACATTCTCTTTCCACATGATCGCCACGCCTTCCGGAACGGAGTTCGCGCCGTAGCAGTTTACCTTGGAGCGAAGGCCGTCGGAGTATGCGATCCTCTCGATCTCCTTCACTTCGTTGGTGTAGGGATCGTACTCTGTCTCAACGAAGGTGAATCCGTTGATCCTGGAGATGATCTTGGCAGCGTCTTTTCCCAGCCCGTTCAGGATAACGCGCAGCGGTTTCTGACGAACCTTGTTTGCCTTCTCCGCGATACCGATGGCGCCCTCCGCAGCCGCAAAGGACTCATGGCCTGCCAGGAATGCAAAGCAGTCCGTCTCCTCCTCGAGGAGCATCTTGCCTAAGTTGCCGTGGCCAAGACCAACCTTACGGGTGTCCGCAACAGAACCGGGGATGCAGAACGCCTGCAGACCCTCGCCGATCGCAGCGGCAGCGTCCGCAGCCTTCCTGCAGCCCTTCTTGATCGCGATCGCCGCGCCTACCGTGTAAGCCCAGCATGCGTTCTCAAAGCAGATCGGCTGAATCTTTTTTACCTGATCGTAGACATCCAAACCGGCGTCTTTTGTAATTTTCTCGGCCTCCTCGATGGAAGAGATACCGTAGCTGTTCAATACGGAATTGATCTTGTCAATTCTTCTCTCATATGATTCAAATAAAGCCATCTTTTCTTATTCCTCCTGTTTCTGTATAAAAACACTCTACCTCATTTATTCGCATCTGGGGTCAATGATCTTGACGGCGTCATCGACACGTCCGTACTGTCCGCATGCCTTCTCGTAAGCGGTGTTGGGGTCGTCGCCCTTCTTGATGAAGTCTGTCATCTTGCCGAGACTTACGAACTTGTAACCGATGATCTCGTCATTGGCGTCGAGCGCGATGCCCGTCACATACCCTTCGGCCATCTCCAGGTAGCGGGGACCTTTTTTAAGCGTTCCGTACATAGTGCCCACCTGACTTCTCAGACCTTTACCCAGATCCTCCAGACCCGCGCCTACCGGAAGACCCTCTTCGGAGAATGCGGACTGGGAACGGCCGTATACGATCTGTAAGAACAGCTCTCTCATCGCCGTGTTGATCGCGTCGCACACGAGGTCTGTGTTCAGCGCCTCCATAACCGTCAGTCCCGGCAGGATCTCAGCGGCCATGGCTGCGGAGTGGGTCATGCCGGAGCAGCCGATCGTCTCGACCAGCGCCTCCTGGATGATGCCCTCCTTCACGTTCAATGTCAGCTTGCAGGCGCCCTGCTGGGGAGCGCACCAGCCGACACCGTGTGTCAGGCCGGAAATATCCTTGACTTCCTTCGCCTGCACCCACTTTGCCTCCTCAGGGATCGGAGCGCAGCCATGATGTACGCCCTGTGCTACGGTACACATTTCTTCAACTTCTTTTGAATAGATCATGTGATAACTCCTTTCGATTATGTAAATTATATTTGATAACAGACCCATGCGGACCTGTCATAACCGCTGTCTCTATTCTCGCATATCGCAGACAAAAAATCCAGTCATTTCTAAAAGAATTTGCGACCGGATTTTTGTATGCTTATTCAGTTTTAAGAGAGTATCATGCGGTCGTTGGAGAACTCCCCGCCGCTGATCTCCTCGAATTTTGCCATCAGATCCGACACATGCAGGCTCTTCTTCTCCTCGCCGCGCACGTCGTAGATGATCTTACCCTCATGCATCATGATAAGTCTGTTGCCGTGGGTGATGGCGTCCTTCATGTTGTGCGTGACCATCATCGCCGTCAGATGGCTCTCCTCAATAATCTTGTCGGACAGCGCCAGCACCTTCGCCGCGGTTTTCGGATCCAGCGCAGCCGTGTGCTCGTCTAAGAGCAGCAGATCGGGCCGCTGTATGGAGGCCATCAAAAGCGTTACCGCCTGCCTCTGTCCGCCCGAGAGCAGTCCCACCTTGGACGTCAGACGGTCCTCCAGTCCGAGGTCCAGCGTCCTAAGAAGTTCCCTGTACCTCGTCTTCTCCTCCTTCGTGACGCCCCATTTCAGCGAGCGCCCTCTGCCCCGTCTCGCCGCGATCGCCATATTTTCCTCAATGGACATGGTAGCCGCCGTTCCCGTCATGGGATCCTGAAAAACGCGGCCGAGAAATTTTGCGCGCTTGTGCTCGGGCAGGGAGGTCACGTCCACGCCGCCGATCATGATGGCGCCCCGGTCCACGCTCCAGACACCCGCGATGGCGTTGAGCGCCGTTGACTTGCCGGCGCCGTTTCCGCCGATGATGGTAACGAAATCGCCCTCCTCAAGCTGTAGATTCAGCCCGTCCAGCGCCACCTTCTCGTTGATGGTGCCCGGGTTGAAGGTTTTGTGTATATCTCTTAGCTCCAAAGCATACTGTCTCAACTCACCGCTCATGCTCTCGCCGCTCCTTTCCTGCCGAATTTTCCTTTCAGATGCGGAAGGGACAAGAAGATTGCCACCACGATCGCCGAGAAGAGTTTCAGATCGTCCGAGGGCATCTTCAACCACAGCACAAAGGCGATGACCGCATAGTAGATCACCGCGCCGATGATGACGGAGACCATAGTGAACGCAAAGGCCATCTTGCGCCCCGCGCAGAACCTGCCGAACAGGACTTCCCCGATGATGACTGCCGCCAGACCGATGACGATGGCGCCGCGTCCCATGTTGACGTCGGCCGCGCCCTGATACTGGGCGTAGAGACCGCCGCACAGCCCTACTAAGCCGTTGGAGATCATCAGGGCCAGCACCGTGTGGAAATTGGTGTTGATGCCCTGCGCTTTCGCCATACGCATGTTGCAGCCCGTGGCGCGGATCGCCTGTCCCTGCTCCGTCCCGAAGTAGCAGTACAGGATCGCCACAAGAATGAGACAGCCCAAAATCACGCCGCCGTAAAACTTAAACTTCATCAGCGCGTCGCCGGATATGTATCGGGAGGAGACGACCAGACTGTACTGATCCACATTGATGGGCTGGTTGGATTTGCCCATGATGTTCAGATTGATGGAATACAGCGAGATCTGCGTCAGGATGCTGGACAGGATGCCCGGGATCCCCAGCGCCGTGTGCAGCAGTCCCGTCACCATGCCCGCCAGCATACCGACGATAAACGCCACGATCAGCGCGGCCCAAGGCTCCATACCGCCCACGCGGATGAGCATAACGGCCGTCGCTCCGCCGGTAGCCAGTGTCCCGTCCACCGTCAGATCGGCGAAGTCCAGAAGTCTGAACGTGATGTACACGCCGAGCGCCATGATACCCCAGATAAGTCCCTGCGCGCATGCGCCCGGCATCGCCCGGAGCAGGGACAGGGGATTGAGTGCCAGTAAGATCATTTCGTAACCTCCGTCATACATAGAAAATATGGGGATGGCAGATCTGTCATCCCCATAGATGTACCATAAGTGATTTGACAATTACTCGACAACGATCGCCGTGTAATCATCGGGCACCGTTACGCCCAGTTCCGCACAGATCGTCTCATTGTACTCCTTGGCCACCTGCGGAGCGTACTGGATCTCCATGGTGGTGATGTCCGCGCCGTTCACGAGAATGTCGTATGCCATCTCGCCCGCCTTGTAACCGATGTCATAGTAGCTGATGGACAGCGTCGCAACGCCGCAGCCCGAGCAGATGCCCTCCTCGCCTGCAATGATCGGAACGCCTGCCGGAAGAGCCACATTGTTGATCAGTTCCGTGGAACCCGCCATCGTGTTGTCGGTGGGGATATAGAGCACGTCGCAGGACTCGCACGCGCTGGTCACCACCGCCTGGATCTCGTTGGAATCCGCCGCCGTGAACTCCTCGTAAGCGATGCCGTCCTCATCCAGATACTTCTCAAACAGGGATGCCTGATACTCGGAGTTTGGCTCCGCCGAGCAGTACAGAATACCTACCTTCTGCGCGTCGGGGAACAGCTCTACCAGCATATTCTCCTGCTCGTCGATGGGAGCCAGATCGGAGGTGCCGGAAATGTTCGTGCCCGTCGCGCCCGTCCAGTCGGCAATGTCAAGAGCCGTCGCGTAGTCCGTGATGGAAGTGCCAAGGATCGGGATCTCATTGGTAGCGGCTGCAGCGGCCTGCAAAGGCGCCGTCGCGTTCGCAAGAATCAGATCCACGTCGTCTGTCACAAACTGTGTGATGATGGTGGCGCAGTTTGTCTGCTCGCCCTGTGCGTTCTGGAGATCGAAGGTCACATTCTCGCCGAGAAGATCCGTGAGCGCCTCCTTGAAACCTCTGGTAGCCTCGTCCAGCGCGGGATGCTCCAAAAGCTGGCAGATACCGATATTGTATACCTGATCCGCCGCGCCTTCCGTCTCCTCCGTGCTCTCGGCAGTCTCCTCGCTCTCAGCCTCCGCAGCCGCCTCCTCGGGCTGTTCAGCAGTCTCTGACGCCTCCGGCTCCGATGCGCTGTCCGCAGCCGCGTCGGTCCCCTCGGAACCGCAGCCTGCAAGCGAGACGGCCGTCATGGCTGACGCCAGCAGTAACGCCAATGTTTTCTTTCTCATAATGATTCCTCCTCCATAGATTACTCACATGCTTTAAATCGTTAAAGCGCATGCTTTCCTATGAAAATATACACGAAAAATCTGCATTCGTCAATCTATCCGATGAAATATTCCGAAATATCAATGCAGTTTAACAGCGCCAGGCCGTTCTCCTCCTTGCACTCCAGCCAGCTCGCGCTGCATCTGGTCCAGCTTCGCAGCGAATAGTTGAACAGCTCCTCCGTACATCTGCAGTGCGGATCGGCCTTGTTCAGCTTTCTGGCGATACAGTTGTCGCAGGGCGTATCCCTGTTCTGCAGCGCCTTGTAGCAGGTATCGCCGATCTTGACCTCCGGCGTGCCCGCCAAAACCTTTTTGTTGATAAAGCTGAGTTCGTATGTATCAGGATTCACAATGTACACATAGCTGTCCAGATTGTCGAAGATCGCGATCTGCGTCACGAAATCCTGCAGGCGGTCCATCAGCCCGATCTGCAAAATATGCGCCTCGATGATGCGCATGAGAGAGCGTATCTCCTCCATCTCGCTCTCCTTAAATTCCAGCTGCACATCCTCATGATTCTCAAAAATGATCGCCCCCTGGAACTCGCCCTGCGACGTGATCGGGTAATAGAGGATGCTCTTGATCCCCTCGGAATGGAAATACTCATGCATCTCCTCCGCCGTGAGATCGTAGTCGTGAATGATCGACACCTTGTGGAAAGTCTCAAACAGGATCTCGCTGACCACTCTCTTCAACTCGTACTGTGCCTGCGTCTCCCGCCCGGCCTCATATCCCGACGCCGAGAACTGCACCGCTCTCGAGATCGGCAGCGACCCGTCGCCGCAGATATAGCCTCTGTGGAATCCATACTTCGCGGTGATCAGTTCGATGACCGACTTTAGCGCCGACTCCATCTCCTTGTCCTCAAACAGGACCTGCATCACCAGATCCTCTATGCTCCTGTTCATCTCCATGCCCTTCTCGGGGTTGTACTCCGTATTTTTTCTGGTGGCATGGTAGACCATCGTGGTGGCCGCGTCGTAGATGCGATAGCCGCACTTGCCGTTGGCCTTGGCCGTGTAGACCGCCTTGTCCGCCTTGTTGAACAGTTCCTCGTACTCCGTGCCGTGGTAGGGGAAGATCGCCACGCCCACGCTGCACGACACCTGGATCTGCCTGTCCTCATAGTCAAAGCTGTAGTTGACGTTTCGCACGACCTTGCCCGCCAGAATGTCCGCGTTGGAGATGGCCTTCAGATTCTTCATAAAGACGACAAACTCGTCGCCGCCGATACGCCCCACAATGTCGCCGCCCTTGAAGATGTCGCTCAGGGCGGCCGCCGTGTCCACGAGCACCTGATCGCCCTGCGCATGCCCCAGCAGATCGTTCACCTCTTTAAAGTTGTCAAGGTCAATGATCATGAGCGCGTTCAGCGTGTCCTTCTTGCTCTCTTTGATGGCGCTCTCCACAAGCTGCATGGTCGCGCCTTTGTTGTAGAGCCCGGTCAGCGCGTCCTTCTCGGCGCGCAGCATCAGATCGAGTTCTTTTAACTTCTTGTCGTGAATGTTGATCATCCGCCCGACGATCCGCGTCACATAGCCCTCCGGGCCAAGTAGGGACGTCAGATTGAGCTGATACCATGTATAGTCGTTCTCAAAACGGTTCGTCCTGTACTCGATCGTCTCGTTCTTCGGCGAAGTCAGAAGTCCTCTGAAAACAGATTTATAGTATGCCACGTCGTCCGCATAGATCGGGGATTCGTCAAAATGCTCCATGTAGGATCTGATGATCTGCTCCCCGCCCCTCTCGTACTCCTTGGAAGCTTTGATGACCATAACGTCCGTCTTGGCATTGTAGTCTATGATCTTGCCGCCCTCCGCCTCGGAGAGGATATTTAAACGCTCCGCCTGCTGGTACAGCTCCTCCTCGACATTCTTCCGGTCTGTGATGTCCTCCACAACGGAGACGATAATATACTTGCCGCCCTCTCTGGAGTAAAGGTTCGCGCGCACATGCAGCCAGCGCAGCCCGCCGGTCCCCGTCACAGTGCGGAACTCCACGTCGATCGCGCCGTCGTCCTTGAGCACGTCCTCGATGCCCTGCCGGAAGATCGGCAGATCTTCCGGGATAATGCTCATCTCCACCTTCTCGATGAACTTCATGCCCTGCGCCCTGGAGTAGCCCAGCATACGGAACATTCCCTCGTTGACATAGAAAGGCGTCATCCTGCCGTTCTCATACTCGAAGAAACAGATCCCCGCGATCACGTTGTCGATCATAGATTCAAAATTTTCCACTATAAAACCTCTCGCCATCTTTCTCCTGTCTCCAAACATTCTGTGTAATTATAGGTTATCCGCGCCGCAATGCTCTCAATATTTTTCCGCTATCTCGCCCTGTTTTTTGTAGATGCTGTTCGCCGGGATAAAACCGCGCACCATGGAGGTGGGATAGACGTTCGCCCCTCTGCCGATGACCGTGCCGGGATTCAGGACGGAATTGCAGCCCACCTCCACCTGATCGCCCAGCATGGCGCCAAACTTCTTTAGACCCGTCTCAAAGGATTCCTCCCCGGCTCTGACGACCACAAGCGTCTTGTCGCTCTTGACGTTGGAGGTGATGGAACCCGCGCCCATGTGCGCCCTGTATCCCAGAATACTGTCCCCCACATAGTTGTAATGGGGAACCTGCACCTTGTTGAACAGGATCACGTTCTTAAGCTCCGTGGAGTTGCCCACGACCGCTCCCCTGCCGACAATGGCATTCCCCCTAAGGAAAGCGCAGTGCCTTATCTCCGCCTCCTCGTCTATGATCGCCGGGCCGCATATACACGCGCTCGGATATACATGGGCGTTTCTTGCGATCCAGACGTTGTCGCCCCGTTTCTCATAGCGGTCTTCGGGGAGGGTGTTCCCCAGCGCCATGATGAAGTCCCCGATCTTTGGAAGCACCTCCCAAGGATAGCGCGCCCCCTTGAAAATATCTTTCGCGATCGTCTCTTCCAGCGTATAGAGCGCGCTGATCTCAGTATCCTGCAAACATGCCATCGATTTTTACCTGCCTTTTATACTATAATACAAATTTCATTATTTTTCACTGTCTTTTATAAAATTGCGCCACATACCGAAATCTGTCATAGAGCACGGCCTGGTTGTTCATCTGCTTGACCGTGTTGGTCCTCCTCGTCACAAAATCGTCCAGTTTCAGCATATATTCGTTCTCGGAGATCTCTCCGTCCGCCACCAGCGTCAGCCCTTTTTCCCAGCTCGCGGTCAATCTCGGATCCAAAAGCGGCCTGATCGATCCGGCCACCACCTCGTAGATCATCTCCCCCAGGAGAGTCGGCGTGATGATCTGCGTCTTCTTATTCAGCGACAGATACTTGATGTTGACCAGTTTCTTGAGTATCTCGGCTCTCGTGGCCGACGTGCCGATCCCGCTCCCCTTGATCTGCGCCCGCAGCTCCTCGTCCTCGATGAACTGCCCCGCGTTCTCCATGGTGAGGATCATGGTGCCGGAGTTGTACCGTTTCGGCGGGGACGTCTCGCCTTCCTTCTTCGTCAGCCCCTTCATGAGAAGTGTCCCGCCCTTTTTCAGCGCGCGCACGCTTTCCATGAAACTCTCGTCGCAGGCCGTCTCCTGCTCCTCAGCCTTGTCCTCCGCCTCCTCGTTCTCCTTTTTCTTAGAAAAGGAGAACCGGTTCACCCGCAGATACCCTTCCTGAGCGAGCACCTTGAACCCGGTAGAAAAATATTCTCCCTTCATCCGAACGCTCAGGCTGACTTTCTGATATACCGCCGCAGGATAGAATATGCTCAAAAACCTTCTCACAATGATCTCGTACACCTTCGCCGAGGTGGGGTGCAGCCCGTTCAGCGCGCCAAGCCCGGCCCCGGTGGGGATGATCGCATAGTGATCCGTGATCTGCTTGTCGTTGACGTAGCGCGTTCTGGCAATATTCTTATAACTGCCCGCCTCCAGGACTTCCGCGGCGTACGCCGCTGCCACGGGATAGTTTCGCAGTCCGCCGATATTTTTGTGGATCTCCTTGGCCACAGCCGTGGACAGCACGCGGGCGTCCGTCCGGGGGTAGGTCGTGAGTTTCTTCTCATAAAGCTCCTGCGCGATCCTCAGCGTCTCGTCAGGGCTGATCTTAAAAAGTTTGGAGCAGTCGTTCTGCAGCTCCGCCAGATTGTAGAGGAGCGGCGGATTTTTCGTCTCCTTCTTCTTCTCGACCTTCTCCACCACGGGCGGCTCTGTCGGCTCTTCTCTCAGAAAGTTTATAAATTCGTCGGCGTCCTTCTCCTCCAGGAAACCGTTGTCCTTATACAGTTTCGGCGATCGATAAAACCGGGACCCCTCTGCGGCCTTCCACTCGCACAGGCACTCCCGCCCCTCGATGTCGAGCTGCAAGAGCACCCTGTAAAACGGGATCTTCACAAATTCGCGGATCTCCCGCTCCCTGTTGACTACCATGCCGAGCACGCAGGTCATCACGCGCCCCACGGAGATCACCGCCCGGTCCGCTTTCAGATAGGATTTGACCGGGTTGCCGTACTTCAATGTCAGGACACGGGAAAAATTGATCCCCATGAGATAGTCTTCCTTGGCCCGCAGATACGCGGCGTTCGCCAGATTGTCGTAGGCCGACAGATCCTTGGCCTCCCTGATGCCTCTGAGAATCTCCTCCTCCGTCTGCGAGTCGATCCACACGCGCTTTCGCTCCTTGCCGTGCACGTTCGCCTGCTGTTCCACCAGACGGTATATGTACTCTCCCTCGCGCCCGGAGTCGGTGCAGACGTAGATGGTGTCCACGTCCTCCCTGTTCAGCAGGCCGCTCACGATGCCAAACTGTTTCTTTACGCCCTCGATCACCTCGTACTTAAAATTCTCCGGGATGAAAGGGATCGTGTCGAGCGACCATCTCCTGTACTTCTCATCATATGCCTCCGGGTAGCTCATGGTCACCAGATGCCCGACGCACCATGTCACCACCGCCTCGTCGGACTCAAGATACCCGTCTCTGCTCTTCATATTATATTTTAAAGCTTTGGCAAATTCCTTTGCAACGCTGGGTTTCTCCGCTATGTATATACTCTTTCCCATAGGTTCCTCATTGTCGCCGCGTGCGCGCTACAGATCCGAGATCTGGACCAATTTCAGATTGGGCCTGACCTTCGCCTCCAGATTGAGCCGTTCGTCAAAGCGAAACGCCGTGTACATATAGACATAATCCGCGCCGATCCTGGCCTTTTTGGCATAAGTCAGAAGCTCCTCGTAGTCCTCGTATGCCACAGGCTTCTCCCAGCAGCACAGCCCGATCAGCGTGCGCCCGTCCTCGTCCTGCGCGATGATGTCCAGCCCGCCGTCCTTGCCGACCCACTCGCCCACAACATCCAGCGCGATCGGCAGTTTGCCCCTCTTGTTCAGTTTCGTCAGATGCTGCCTGCAGATCTTCTTGAAGTAGCCCGACACATATTTCCGGAAGTCCGGCATGATGTAGCGATTGTAAAACTCCCCTACAGAGAGCGTCTGCAAGTCGCTCAGATACGGATACATGTATGTGTAATAGAAATCCACGAACGGATGACTGATCCTGTAGATTCCCTTCTGTACATTGTCTTTGCCGGCCGTGTCATAGGAAAAGACCTTCTCGACCAGCTCCAGTTCGATCAGGTTCTTTAAATACACGCTGATCTTGGCGCGGGAGAACTCCGTGTGCAGATACAGATTGTTGAGCTTATGGTTCCCCGCCGCGATGGACGCCATGATCGTGTTGTACACCCCTGGCTCCCGCAGCTGGTCCGTCAGCATGCGCTCCCCCTCCTCGAAGAGGAAACTGTTGGCGTCCAGAATGTTGCGGCAGATATTCTGCTGTATCGTCAGCTTGTCGTCAAAGCGGTTCCACAGGCCCGGGAATCCTCCCAGCACCGCATACGCCTCCACACACTCCTCGATACGAAAATTAGGGAATCTCTGCACGATGTCCTCGAAGGGCATCTCGCGGATCTTGAGGAATCCTGACAGCTCGTAAGCCGCCTCGCCGATCCGCGTGACCATACTGTTCTCGATCCAGCCGATGGCGGAACTGCACAAAACGACCATGACCTCGTCGCGGTTCCACTGGTTGTGGACGAAAGCGACCAGCTCCTTCATAAACCCGCCGCTTGCCCGGACGATGTTCTGAAACTCGTCTATCACAAGCACCTTCTTGCCGGGCGCGCGCCTTGTGATCTTCGCGAAAATATCGTGAAAGGAAGGAAACGCCGCCATCTCATACCCATCCCGCGCAAGCTGGGCGCCCCACTGGTACACCTGCTCTCTCTCGGAGCATGCCCGCGCCAGATAATAGTACCCGTCCTTGTCCTCCATAAACTCTCGCACGAGCGTCGTCTTGCCGATATATTTCTGTCCGTACACTACCAGGATCTGACTGCCTTCTCTGTCAAAATAATTATTCAGATACTTTAATTCTGATGTCCTGCCAAGTAACATAAATCCCCCAAACAATCTATGCAGTCATGTCCCTCGCTATTTCTTGTCAATATATCCCATAGCTTTGAGTGTCTCGGCACAGAGGATCGCGCCGCCCGCAGCGCCGCGCACCGTGTTGTGGGAAAGGCCCACGAACTTCCAGTCGTAGACGCTGTCCTCCCGGATGCGTCCCACGCTGATCCCCATGCCGTTCTCGTAGTCCACATCCAGTCTCACCTGGGGCCTGTTGTCCTCCTCCATCACCTGAATAAACTGTTTCGGCGCGCTGGGAAGGTTCATCTCCTGCGGAAGTCCCCTGAAATTCACAAGTTTCTCCACGAGCTGTTCCTTTGTCGGATTTTTTCTGAATTTCACGAAGACGGCCGCGGTGTGGCCGTTCAGCACGGGCACGCGGATGCACTGGCAGGTGATGACAGGCTCCGCGGCCGGAACGATCTTGCCGTTTTCAACCTTGCCCCAGATCCTGAGCGGCTCCTTCTCGCTCTTCTCCTCCTCGCCGCCGATGTAGGGGATCACGTTCTCCACCATCTCAGGCCAGTCCTTAAAAGTCTTGCCCGCGCCGGAGATCGCCTGATAGGTAGTCGCCACGACCTCATAGGGCTCAAATTCCTTCCACGCCGTCAGAACGGGCGCGTAGCTCTGTATGGAGCAGTTCGGTTTCACGGCGATAAAGCCCCTCTTCGTGCCGAGACGTTTTCTCTGCGCCGCGATCACCTCAAAGTGATCCGCGTTGATCTCCGGGATGACCATGGGCACATCCGGCGTCCAGCGGTGCGCGCTGTTGTTGGACACCACGGGAGTCTCCGTCTTCGCGTAGTCCTCCTCGATCTTCCTGATCTCGTCCTTGGTCATGTCCACGGCGGAGAACACGAAATCCACCTCTCCCGCGACCTCGTCCACCTGGTTGACGTTCCGGACAACGATATTTTTGACAGCCTCCGGCATGGGCGTCGTCATCTTCCATCTGTCGCCCACCGCCTCCGCGTATGTCTTGCCCGCGGAACGGGGGCTGGCCGCGATCGTTGTCACCTCGAACCACGGATGGTTCTCAAGGAGCGCGATGAAACGCTGCCCCACCATGCCTGTTCCGCCTAAAATCCCTACCTTTAACTTGTCGCTCATATCTAAATGCTCCTTTCAATCTGCCAGTCTTTCTCAAGATACTCTTTTTCAACGGCAATGATTTTCTTCATCGCATCAGGCCCCGGCGCCCCCAGGGTCAACCGTCTCTCCACGCAGGTCTTCAGACTGATCGCGCCGTAGACGTCCTCCTCGAAGACAGGGCTGATACTCTTCAATTCCTCCATGGACAGATCCTCGATGGCGCACTGCCTGTCGATGCAATACAGCACCAGTTTCCCGATGATCTCGTGCGCGTCTCTGAAGGGGACGCCCCGGCCCACAAGATAATCCGCCGCGTCGGTGGCGTTGGAGAATCCCTTCAGGGCGCTTTTCTCCATGACGTCCTTTCGGAACTTCATGGTGCGTATCATCCCCTCGAACAGGCTGAGACACCCCTTGGCCGTGTCGATGGCGTCGAAGGTCAGCTCCTTGTCCTCCTGCATATCCTTATTGTAGGCGAGGGGAAGGCCCTTCATGGTCGTCAGGATCGACACCAGCGCGCCGTAGACCCTGCCCGTCTTGCCGCGAATCAGCTCCGCAATGTCCGGATTCTTCTTCTGCGGCATGATGCTGCTCCCCGTGGAGTAGGCATCGTCGATCTCCACGAAACGGTACTCGTCGCTGTTCCAGAGAATGATCTCCTCACAGAAACGGCTCAGATGCATCATGATCGTGGACAGCGCCGCCAGAAATTCGATCACATAATCCCGGTCCGCCACGGAGTCCATGCTGTTCAGCGTCGGCCCCTCAAACCCGAGCAGGGAGGCCGTGTAGTTCCTGTCCAGCGGATAGGTCGTGCCCGCCAGCGCCCCCGCGCCCAGCGGACAGTAATTCATGCGGAAATATATATCTTTCAGGCGGGATCTGTCGCGCTTGAACATCTCGAAGTACGCGCCCATATGATGCGCCAGCGTCACCGGCTGCGCCTTCTGCAGATGCGTGAACCCCGGCATATAAGTGTCCGTGTTCTCCTCCATAATGTGCAGCAACGTGTGTAAAAGCTCCTTGACGAGTCCGTCCACCGTGAGCACTTCCAGTCTGGTGTAGAGCCTCATATCCAGGGCCACCTGATCGTTGCGGCTCCTGCCCGTGTGCAGTTTCTTGCCCACGTCCCCCACCCGCTCGATCAGATTCGCCTCCACAAAGCTGTGAATATCCTCGTACTCGTCCGTGATCTGCAGCCGCCCCTCATCCACGTCGCTGCGTATACCGGTGAGCCCTTTCAGGATAATGTCTTTCTCGTCCTTTGATAAGATACCCTGTTTCGCCAGCATGACAACATGCGCGATGCTGCCCTCAATATCCTGCGCGAAAAATTTTTGGTCGAAAGAAATGGATGCGTTAAAGTGATATACAAGCCTGTCCGTCTCCTTCGTGAAACGGCCGCCCCACAACTGTGCCATGCGCCACTCCTCCATTTTAGTTAAATCTGAATTTGATGATAACACAAATCACTTTTCATTTCAATCAAAACACATATTTTCTTCTGATTCATACAATATCGTATAACCGTAAGGAGTTGTTATTCTATGGAGCTGCTTTTATCACTACAGGACATTTCCTACGCCTATCACAATCTGAAGGGGGAAACTCCTGCATTGTCCCATATATCCTTTGAAGTGTCCCAAGGGGAGTTTCTTGCCATCGTAGGCCCCAGCGGGTGCGGCAAGTCGACTCTGCTGTCCATCATAGCCGGACTGCTCATGCCGGAGGAGGGCAGCCTGTTCTACAAAGGACAGTATATCACCGACTGCGGGTCGAACAGCGTCATGAAGGTCGGCTATATGCTGCAGCGCGACCATCTGTTTGAATGGCGCACGATCTACCGGAATGTCATATTGGGATTGGAGCTGAACCGCGCCGTGACAAAAGAGAACCGCGACTATGTGCTGAAGCTACTGGCGGATTATGATCTCTACGCATTCAAAGACAAAAAGCCCTCCGAGCTGTCCGGCGGCATGCGGCAGCGCGCGGCGCTCATACGCACGATGGCGATCCACCCCGATCTTTTTCTCTTAGACGAACCGTTCAGCGCACTGGATTCCCAGACAAGACTCAACGTCTCCGCGGACATCGCGCAGATCATACGCGGCACGAACAAGACCGCCATTCTCATCACCCATGATCTTTCCGAGGCGATCACGCTGGCCGACCGCGTTCTCGTCCTGTCCAAAAGACCCGCCTGCGTCAAGTGCGAGATGTCGATCCATTTTGACACGGACCGCAGCGATCCTCTTGCGATTCGCAGTACCGCAGAATACCAACTCTACTTCAACCAACTATGGGAGGTGTTGACAAATGAACAGCCCGCTGTCCAGACAGGCTGACGGCATATCCGCCAACCAGCTTATGTTTCTCAAAGCGCACAGACGTCACCACCATGTGATCGCGCTTTTCAGACTGCTCCTGATCGTCGCATTCCTGAGCCTCTGGGAGATCGCCGCGCGGTGCGGCTGGATCGACCCTTTCTTTTTCAGCAGCCCGGTCGGCATCCTGACTTATCTGTATCAGATGATCGCGGATCGCTCTTTCTTCACCCACACGGGGATCACACTGTTAGAAATTATTGTGAGTTTCCTCCTTGTCACGTTTTTCAGTCTTCTCGCAGCGTCGCTCCTGTGGTATATACAGAGTCTTGCCGAAATCCTGGAACCTTACTTAGTCGTCCTCAACTCCCTGCCGAAATCGGCTCTGGCCCCGCTGCTCATCGTCTGGCTTGGCACGGGCACGAACACGATCATCGTGGCGGGGATCTCCGTCGCTGTCTTTGGCTCCATCATCAATCTCTACACGGGATTCTGTCAGGCTGACCCGGAGATGCTGAAGCTGATCTACACGCTGGGCGGCAGCCGCAGGGACGCTTTTTTCAAAGTCATCTTCCCGAGCTGCGTACCGTTGATCTTAAGCAACATGAAGGTCAACATCGGTCTGTCCCTCGTGGGCGTCATCATCGGCGAGTTCCTCGCCGCCAGACGCGGCCTGGGCTATCTGATCATCTACGGTTCCCAGGTATTCCGGCTCAGCATGATGATCACTTCCATCATGATCCTGTGCGCTATCGCCATGATTTTCTATAAGCTGATCCAGAATCTGGAGCACTGCTATCGGAAGAAATGCTGATCCGCCAAAGATACCCTCGGAAAATGTTTCGCCGGGCGCACCGCGCAGGCTTTGCATTCTCCGGGGGTATTCTGTTTTTTCTATAATTAAATGGCTCTCCTATTACGGCCCTTCACTTTCCCTCCCACAGCACAGTCTTTCTGCCCGCGAGCGACGTCGGCACATCTATGAGCCGCTGGTTTGACGAGCCTCGAAACCGGAGGCTGATGTCCTTTTTCGCCAGAACAAACTCCCCATCCACAAGCACGTCGATACAGGCGAGGAACTCGTTCATGCCGTCCCATTCCTCACAAAACCGCTCCAGAATGTCCCGCTCGAACAGATAGCCCGTATAACACCAGATCGTCTTGCCCGGATAACGCCTCCTGACCTCCCGCACAAGCGGCAGAAGTCCCCGCATATTGACATATTCAAGCGGCTCTCCGCCCAACAGCGTAAGCCCCGCGATGTGATCCGGCGCCAGAAGTTCCAATAGGCGCTCCTGCACCGCCTCGTCGAAGGGTTCTCCATAGTCGAACTCCCACGTCATCTCGTTAAAGCACCCCTCGCAGTGATGCGTACAGCCGCTCACGAACAGCGACACCCGCACGCCGGGGCCGTTGGCTATATCACAATTCTTGATCTCCGCGTAGTACATACCTTCCCCCTGCGCATCAGGAGCATCTGCGGCGTTTTCGATTTACAGATGCAGCACTCGTTCCTTGATCTCCTGTGTGCGTCCCTGATTCCAGAACTGGGTGCCGATATAACCGCAGGTGCGTCTCGCCACGTTCATCTTGTTCTGGTCCGTGTTGCCGCAGTTCGGGCATTTCCAGATCAGCTTGCCGTCCGTGTCGGTGACGATCTGAATCTCGCCGTGATAATCGCACGCCTGACAGTAATCGCTCTTCGTGTTGAGCTCCGCGTACATGATATTCTCATAGATATACTGCATCACGGACAGCACGGCGTCCAGATTGTTCTCCATATTAGGCACTTCCACATAGCTGATCGCGCCGCCCGGAGACAATTCCTGGAACTGCGCCTCAAATTTTAATTTGTCAAAGGCGTTGATCGGCTCCGTCACATGCACATGATAGCTGTTGGTGATGTAGTTCTTGTCCGTCACGCCCTCTATGGTGCCGAATCGTTTCTGGAGACATTTCGCAAACTTGTAGGTGGTGGACTCCAGCGGCGTGCCGTACAGACTGAAGTCGATGTTGGTCTCCTCGCGCCACTCTTTGCAGGCGTTGTTCAGATACCGCATGACTTTCAGGGCAAAGGGCGTGGCCTTAGGGTCGGTGTGGCTCAGACCTGTCATATAGCGGGTACACTCGCACAGCCCCGCGTATCCCAGCGAGATCGTGGAATAACCGTTGTAGAGCAGCTTATCGATCTTCTCTCCCTTCTTTAACCGCGCCAGCGCGCCGTTCTGCCACAGGATAGGCGCCACGTCCGAGGGCGTTCCCTTCAATCTGTTATGGCGGCACATGAGCGCCCGCTTACACAGCGCGAGCCGCTCGTCCAGGATCTCCCAGAACTTCTCCATATCCCTGCCCGAGGAACACGCCACGTCCACCAGATTCAGCGTGACGACGCCCTGATTGAACCGCCCGTAGAATTTCGGCTTGTCGTCCTCGTCGTGATACACGGTCAGGAAGGAGCGGCAGCCCATGCAGGGATAGCAGTTGCCGTCCTTAAGGTTCTTCATCACTTTCTCGGAGATGTAATCCGGCACCATACGCTTAGCGGTGCACTTCGCCGCAAGTCTGGTCAGGTACCAGTATTTGCTGCCCTCCCGTATATTGTCCTCCTCCAGCACATAGATCAGTTTCGGAAACGCTGGCGTGATATAGACGCCCTTCTCGTTCTTGACTCCCTTGATGCGCTGGTTGAGCATCTCCTCGATGATCATGGCCAGATCGTCCCTGAGCTGTCCCTCCGGCACTTCGTCGATATACATAAACACGGTGATGAAAGGCGCCTGTCCGTTGGTCGTCATCAGCGTAATCACCTGATACTGGATGATCTGGACGCCCCGCTTGATCTCGTCTCTGACGCGTCTCTCGGCGATCCTGTTGATCTGCTCGTCGTTCGCCTCGATCCCGTTCTCTTCCATCTCGCTTTTGATCTCTCTGCGGAACTTCTCGCGGCTCACCTGCACAAAAGGCGCCAGATGCGCCAGAGAAATACTCTGCCCGCCGTACTGGCAGCTGGCGATCTGCGCGATGCTCTGCGTCGCCACATTGCAGGCCGTGGAGAAACTCTTGGGCGTGTCGATCATCGTCTCGCTGACCACCGTGCCGTTCTGCAGCATATCCTCCAGATTGACCAGACAGCAGTTGTGCATGTGCTGTGCGAAATAGTCCGCATCGTGAAAGTGGATGATGCCCTGCTCGTGCGCCTCCACAATATCGGGCGGCAGGAGGAACCGCTTGGTGATGTCCTTGCTGACCTCCCCGGCCATATAATCTCTCTGCACGCTGTTGACCGTGGGATTCTTGTTGGAATTTTCCTGTTTCACTTCCTCGTTATTGCACTCCAGCAGCGTCAGGATCTGCTCGTCCGTGGAATTTGATTTTCTGACAAGCGCTCTCTTGTACCGGTATGTGATATAGTTGCGCGCCATCGTGTAAGCGCGGTACTTCATGAGCTGATTCTCCACCATATCCTGGATCTCTTCCACGCTCGGAGAACGTTTCATCTCCTCGCAGTTCTTCGCGACGACGCCCGCGATCTCGTCGATCTCTTCGCCGCTCAGCTTGTCTTCTTCCTTCACGCTGTCGTTGGCCTTACAGATCGCCGCGACGATCTTCTCCAGATCAAAATTGACCTCAGCCCCACTTCTCTTAATGATTTTCATACCGCCATACCACCATTCTCTCTCTGTAAAAACAATTTCCCCCGCAGATACAATATTATGTAAATCAGTTACCTTGCGTATACTATATATTGTATCACCGTTTTTTTCACTGTCAAGGTATAGTATGCGCTTTTTTATAATTTTGCAGCCGCGGCAGAATTGGTCAGAGACGTATCGCAGAACGCAAGGAAAATACGCAAAAAACGACGCCCGCATAGTGCGGACGCCGCTCTGCATGTAAGCTGGAAAAGGGACTCGAACCCTCGACCTACTGATTACGAATCAGTTGCGCTACCAACTGCGCTATTCCAGCATATTCCTGCAACAAAAACTATTATACTGGCTTACAGGCTATTTTGCAAGAACAAAATTTATTTTTCCTGTAATCTTTCCAAACGGACGTCCATCTGCGGATAGGGGATCGTGATCCCGGCCTCGTCCAGCGCATATTTGATCCGCTCCGTGAGACGCCATCTGCAGTCCCAATAATTTTCTCCGTCCACCCAGCACCGCACGCACAGTTTTACCCCGCTGTCCGCCAGTTCCTGTACGAGCACCGCCTGCTCTCTCTCCCTGAGCGCCGCCTGCTCCTCTTCCACCACGCGCAGAAGGACCTCCCGCGCTCTCTGAATATCGTCATTGTAGGAGATCGTCACCGGAATATCCAGCTTGCGCTCCGGCAGAGCGCTCATATTGATAATGCAGGAGTTGGCCAGCGTGCCGTTCGGCATAACGACCACATGATTGTCCGGCGTCGCCAGTTTCGTATAGAAAAGCTGGATCTCCCTGACGGTCCCCTCGTGCCCGTTTTCGTCCGCCTTGATATAATCCCCCACCTTAAAGGGCTTGATCAGAAGGATCAGCACCCCGCCCGCAAAATTGGACAGGCTGCCCTGCACCGCCAGACCGATGGCCACGCCCGCAGAGCCGAGGAGCGCGGCCACGCCCGCCGCGTCCAGTCCGAACCCCGACGCGATCATGAATACCAGTACGATATAGAGCACCGCCTTGATGAAGGAATCCAGGAACTGCACGACGCCCACATCCGCACTGCCCTTCTGCAGGGAGCGGCGCACGATCCTGCGCACCAGACGTATGAGCTGCGCGCCGACCGCAAACACGATCAGCGCCATCAGTACCTTAATGCCGAACCGCAGCGCGTTCTCCGGCAACTGTTTCAGATAAGCCTCAAGCATTCCCACCTTGATCTCTTCCGACGCGATCTGCCCGATCTCCGCGATCTGTCCCTCCATCTGTCTCCTCCCCTTTGCTCCGCCCCTCTGTGCGGGGCGTCTCTATTTCGTCTCTTTCTGTCTTGCCGCCTTCGCCGCAGCAGAACCTTTCTCTGCGATCTTCTTTGCCGCAGAGGCGTCTTTCTTCGCTCTCCCCTTCGCAGCGGCGGTATCTTTCTTCGCCGCCCTCTTTGCATGGGCGGCCCTCGCCGCGGGCGCTTTCTGCTCCGCCTCCTGCGCCTGCGCGATCTCCTGCAGCTTTCTCTCAGCGTCCTGCGCCTTCTTCGCCATCTCCTCGGCGATCCTCGCCCGCTCCTTCGCCTCCGCCGCCGCGGCCTTGGCCAGCTTTCCGGCCTCCTCCGCCTCCTGCGCTATATTTCTGGCATTCTCCTCGGCGATCCTGCGCTCTTCCGCCTCCTTAGCCCTGCGCAGTTCCTCGGCGCGTATTCTGTCGATCTCGGCCTTCTCCTGCGGGGTATATGGCGTGTAGGAAAAAATGCTCACAGACAGCGGCGCGCTCACCATGTCGATGGCGTAGGGCTTGCCGTCCCACTCCGTGTCGATCGTGTCGCAGACTTCCCCGTTCACCGTGCCTGTTCCGCCGTAACTCTCAGCGTCAGTGTTCAGGATCTCCTTATATTTTCCCTCATAGGGCACTCCCACGCGGAACTTCTGTTCCACGTTGGCGAAATTCGCCACAATCACGAGCGCATCTTCCGCCCTGTCCGCCTTGCGCAGATAGGACAGCATACAGGCGTTGGGCGTGATACAGTTGATCCACTCAAACCCCTCCCAGGAATTGTCCTTTTTATAGAGCGCCGGAAGGGAAGTGTAAAGTTTGTTCATATCCGCGACAAGCCTGTTGAGCCCCGCGTGTTCTTCCACCTGAAGGAGCTCCCACTCCACCTCCCGCGCCTCGTTGAACTCATCGTACTCGCCGATGTCCTGCCCCATGAAAAGCAGTTTCTTGCCCGGATGGGTCATGTGGTAGGCATAGGTCAGGCGCATGTTCGCGAACTGCTCCTTCCGTTCTCCCGGCATCTTGCCGAGCAGCGTCGCCTTGCCGTGCACCACCTCGTCGTGGGAGAACACCAGCATGAACTTCTCGCTGTAGGCGTAGATCATGCTGAAAGTCAGATCATTGTGGCGGCCTGACCGGAAATAGGGGTCGGTTTTGATGTAGCTCAGGTAATCGTTCATAAAGCCCATGTTCCACTTCAGGTCAAAGCCGAGGCCGTCGTCATCGAGCGCTCCCGTGACTTTTGGCCACGCTGTGGACTCCTCGGCGATCATCAGCACCCCTTTATTGCGTTTCTTCATAATGGAGTTTAAGTGTTTCAGAAACTCCACCGCCTCCAGATTCTCATTGCCGCCATAGATATTCGCGACCCACTCCCCGTCGTTCTTGCCGTAATCCAGATACAGCATGGAGGCTACGGCGTCCATGCGGATGCCGTCCGCGTGATACTGCTCCGCCCAGTAGAGGGCGTTGGCGATCAGATAATTGCGCACCTCCGGCCTGCCGTAATTGTAGATCAACGTGCCCCAGTGAGGGTGGAATCCCTGTCTCGGATCCTGATGCTCGTACAGGCATGTGCCGTCGAACCCCGACAGCCCGTAAGTATCTCTCGGAAAATGCGCCGGAACCCAGTCTAAGATCACGCCGATCTGCGCCTTGTGCAGCTCGTTCATAAAGAACATAAAATCCTCTGCGGTGCCGTATCTGGAGGTGGGCGCATAGTACCCGATCACCTGATACCCCCAGGAGGCGTCCAGCGGATGCTCCATCACAGGCATCAGCTCCACATGCGTGTAGCCCATCTTTTTGACATACTCGATGATCTTGGGCGCAAGCTCCCTGTAGTTGCAGTATTCCCTGCCGTCCTCGGGTTTGGCGAAGGAACCAAGATAGATCTCGTAGACGTTCATGGGGCTGTCCTCCGCCTGCAGTTTCACGCGGTTTTTCATCCACTTGGAATCCTCCCATTTGAATCCGCCTATCTCCCTGACGATCGACGCGGTGTCCGGCCTGAGCTGCTGGCCGAACGCGTAAGGATCCGCCTTTAGGAAAGTGAGGCCGCCCTTCGCCTTGATCTCGTATTTATAACAGTCTCCCGCCTGCACGCCGGGGAGAAACAGCTCAAAGACGCCGGAATCCCACAGTCTTCTCATCTGGTGCGTTCTGCCGTCCCAGCCGTTAAAGTCGCCCACCACGCTGACGCGCATGGCGTTCGGCGCCCACACGGCGAAGAGAACGCCCGAGACGCCGTCTATGCTGACGGGATGGGCCCCCAGTTTTTCGTAGATCGTATAGTGTATGCCCGCGTTGAATTTCTCCGTGTCCTCTCTGGAGATCTGCGGCGGATAATTATAGGCGTCCCGCACTTTCTTTAAGGAGCCGTCCTGCGCCTCCACGATATACTCGTAGTCGGGCAGCTTTTTGCCAGGGAGGAGCAGGGCGAAATATCCCTCCTCGTCGGCCATCTCCATCTTGTAGCTCTTATCGCCCTCCGTAAGCTGCAGGCGCACGCTCTTCGCGCCCGGCTGAAAAGTCTGTACAAGTACGGAATTTCCCGATACATGAGCGCCGAGTATCCTGTGGGGATCATCGGACTCGGAATATACGATCTCCTCGATCTCGGGCCAGTTCATCAGTTTATACAACTTTTTGTTCATATGTTCTCCCTTTCACAAGTCAAAATGATTGCCGCGCCGCTCCCCGGAGGATCACGGCTCTATCTTATGGAGCAGCAGACCGCTGCGCAGTTTCGGTTCAAACCAGGTAGATTTCGGCGGCATCAACTTCCCCGCGTCCGACACGTCAAACAGCTCGTGGATGTCCGTAGGGTACATGGCGAACGCAGCCTTCGCGTCCTCCTTCACACGTCTCTCAAGTTCTCCCAGCCCTCGGATGCCGCCCACGAAGTCGATGCGGTCGTCCACCTTCGGGTCCGAGATGCCGAGCACGGGTCCAAGCAGCTCCCTCTGCAATACCGCCACGTCCAGATCCTCGGCGGGATCGCCCGTATACTGATCCTCCCCGATTTTCAGGCAGTACCAGGTATCTTTCAGATACATTCCGATCTCGCCCTTGCGCCGAGGCCTGTACGGATCCGCCCCCGCCGCCGTGACGCCGAAGATCCGGCTGACGAGGGAGAGAAACTCCTCCTCGGAATGCCCGTTCAGCGACCGCACCACGCGGTTGTAGTCCATGATCATCAACTGGTCGTCCGGAAACAGCACCGACAGGAAGAAGTTGAACTCCTCCTCGCCCGAATACTGCGGGTGCGCCTGCCTGCGCATCTTGGAGACGCGCACCGCGGACGCGCATCTGTGATGCCCGTCCGCAATATAGATCGACTCCACCTGCGCAAACTCCCGTCTGATGCACTCCACGGCATCCGGCTCATCGATCACCCAGAGCCTGTGCGTAACGCCGTCTTCCGCCGTAAAGTCATACACGGGCGGCCTGCTCATGGCCCTATGTACCTGCGCCTCTATCCCTTCCCGCCTGCGGTATGCCAGAAAGATCGGTCCGGTCTGGGCGCTGCAGACGTCCACATGGCGGATGCGGTCAGCCTCCTTGTCCGCTCTGGTGTTCTCATGTTTCCTGATGACCTGATTCTCATAATCATCCACCCAGGCGCAGGCGCCGATCCCGACTTGGGAACGCCCGTTCATCACCAACTCATACACATAATAGGCGTCCCGCTCTTCCTCTATGAACAGGCCCTCCCGCAGCATGTCCTCAAGCATATCCCGTGCCTTCTCGTAGACCTCCGGCGCGTACATATCATAGTCCGGCGGAAACTGCGTCTCCGGCCTGTCTATCCTGAGAAATGTATAGGGATTCCCCTGCACCTTCTCGTACGCCTCTTTCCTGCTGTACACGTCGTACGGGAGCGCCGCGATGAGATGCGCCAGATCCGCCCTCGGCCTCACGGCCCGAAAAGGTTTTACATTCGCCATAGTTTCTCCTGTCCCACCATCGATTTGTTTCTCTGATACACTGATCTTATTTTAACAAATAAGCCTATACAGCACAAGCGCGAAGTGATAAAATATAGACGCAGAAGAAAAACAGGCGCCGCAAGGCGGCATTTGTTTTTCCTGCGTCTATAATGAGCAGACAGTCTGCAAATTTATCTTAAATTAAAAAAGGAAGTGTAATCTATGACCCCGGAAAACAAAAAACTTCTCGACCGCATCAACGCCTACGCGGAAGACGTTCTCTCAGACATCGACCCGCAGAAAACGCCCATATCGTTCCAGTTGGATAAGCTGAAACCCGTCATGCAGGAAATCGCCGACGAGAAGGGCATGGCGCTCGAGGACGTCTTCATCCTCTACATGGACCTCGCCAGCGAGGCGTCCGTGGAGGCGGAGAAACATCTGCAGGCCACTCTGGACGACGGGAACGATCCGGATTTCTCCAAGATCGCCAATCGGCTGAATTAAGCGGTCCCTGTGTTCTGCTTTTCGGCCCTTATTTGACCACCCTGACTCTGAACACGCCCTCGATGGACTGCAGCTTGCTGATGATCTCCTCGGAGGCTGCAGTCTCGATGTCGAGCATGGTGTAGGCGACCTCTCCCCTGGACTTGTTCGTCATGTCGGTAATGTTGATGCCGTTATCTCCGAAACATGCCGTGAACTTCGTGATCATATTGGCGATATTCTTGTGGAAGATCGCCACACGCCCCGCCTGCGCGCAGACTCCCATGTCGCAGTTTGGATAGTTTACGCTGTTGACGATATTGCCGTTCTCCAGATAGTTCTTGAGTTCCTTGACCGCCATCACCGCGCAGTTGTCCTCGGACTCCTCCGTGGAGGCTCCCAGATGCGGGATCACGATGCAGCCCTCCTGCCCCGCCGTCACCGCGTTCGGGAAGTCGGACACATACTTGCGGATCTTGCCCGCCCTGATGCCTTCGAGCACCGCCTTCTCGTCCACCAGAAGATCGCGGGCGAAGTTCAGAAGGATCACGCCGTCCTTCATCTGATCGATGGCGTCTCTGCCGATCATCCCCTTGGTGGAATCCATCAGCGGCACATGGATCGTAATGTAATCGCACTCCGCGTAGATCTCCTCCACATTCAGCACATGCCTGACGTCGCGGCTCAGATTCCAGGCGGCATCCACGGACACATAAGGGTCATAGCCGTACACTTCCATGCCCAGATGTTTCGCCACGTTCGCAACTTTTACGCCGATCGCGCCAAGCCCGACGATACCCAGTTTCTTGCCCTCGATCTCCGTGCCGGCAAAATTCTTCTTCGCCTTCTCCGCACTCTTTCCCACATTTTCGTCCGTCCGGTTCTCTTTTACCCACTCGATACCGCCCACCACGTCGCGGGCCGCCAGCAGCATCCCGGCGATCACCAGCTCCTTCACGCCGTTGGCGTTGGCGCCGGGCGTGTTGAACACGACGATACCCTTCTCAGCGCATTTATCCAACGGAATATTGTTGACGCCCGCTCCCGCTCTCGCGATGGCGAGCAGATTCCCGGGCAGCTCCATATCGTGCATGGCGGCGCTGCGCACCAGAATGCCGTCGGCCTCCTCCACGTTCTCCGTCTTCACATACTGATCGCTGAATTTTGCAAGACCGACCCCCGCGATCGGGTTTAAGCAATGATATTTAAACATTCGGTTGACCTCTTTTCCATTCCTTATCTTTACTTGTTATTCTTCTCAAATTCTCTCATGAAAGCGACTAACTTCTCCACGCCCTCCGTCGGCATGGCGTTGTAGATGCTGGCCCGCATACCTCCCACGGTGCGGTGTCCCTTCAGATTCACGAAGCCTGCCGCCGTCGCCTCCTTGATAAATTTCGCGTCCGTCTCGTCGTTTCCCGTCACAAACGGCACGTTCATGATGGAGCGGTCCTCTTTTCTGACCGTGCCCTTGAACAGTTCGCTCTCGTCCAGGAAGTCATACAGGATCTGCGCCTTTTTCTCATTGACCTCCTTCATGGCCGTAAGGCCGCCGTTTCCAAGCAGCCATTTGAACACCTTGCCGCATATGTAGATGCCGTAGCAGGGCGGCGTATTGTACAGGGAATCATTGTCCGCGTGCACCTTGTACTTCATCATGGTGGGCGTGCCGGGGAGCACATCGTCCGTCAGAAGATCCTCCCTGATAATGACGACCTGCGTGCCCGCCGGGCCGACATTCTTCTGTACGCCCGCGTATACCATGCCGTACTTCGTCACATCCATGGGCTCGGACAGGAAACAGGACGATACGTCGGACACAAGGATCTTGCCCTTGGTATTCGGCAGCGTGTGATATTTCGTGCCGTAGATTGTATTGTTCTCGCAGATATAGACATAGTCCATGTCGTCTGTGATCGGCAGATCGGAACAGTCCGGGATGTAGGAGAAAGTCTTGTCTGCGGACGACGCAAGCTCCACCGCCTCGCCGTAGATCTTCGCCTCGGCAAACGCCTTCTTCGCCCACTGTCCCGTCAGGATATAGCCCGCCTTGCGGTTCTTCATCAGGTTCATGGGCACGGACGCGAAAATCAGGCTCGCGCCTCCCTGCAGGAACAGCACTTTATAGTTGTCGGGAATTTTCAGCAGAGTCCTGAGATCGGCCTCCGCCTCCTTGATAATCGTGTCGTAAGCCTTAGAGCGATGACTCATCTCCATGACCGACATCCCGGTTCCCTTGTAATCCAGCATCTCCTCCGCGGCCTCCCGCAGCACTTCCTCGGGCAAAACCGCCGGACCGGCCGAAAAATTGTATACTCTAGCCACTTTTCACTCCTCCAATATGTCATGTAAAATTTATAGAACAACAAACATTTTACCTTTTTCGCCTACTTAAGTCAATTATAACCGTAAATTTTTCCTGCGATACGGCTCAAACCGCCCAAATATCAGTAAAACATGACGACCGGCGTCCCGACCTGAACGCTCTCGTACAACTGTACCATGGCGTCCCTGGGCGTGTTGATACAGCCGTGGGAGCCGTTTGTCCTGTAGATACTGCCCCCGAACTTACCGCGCCAGGCCGCGTCGTGAATGCCGATGTTTCCCTTGACGGGCATCCAGAAATCCACATGGGACGCGTACCCCGGCCCACGTAAGATCCGGTCTGTCTGCTTAAGGTACACATAGTTGACGCCCGAAGGCGTCCCCATCTTACGCGAAATGTTCCCCGTCACAACAGGCGTCGCGATCTGCTGCACGCCATCCGCATAATAGTACAGCATCTGTTCCCCCATATCCACTTCGATGTAGGTGTTGCCGATGTCGTTTTTGCCCTGCAGCAATGCCTTCTGGGAGTAGGCCGGCTCATGCACTTCCTTACGTCCGCTCCGAAACGCGTCTGTCAGATACTCCACCTCCGCGTCCCGGTCGATCCGATTGCCGTAGGTGCCGCCCTCCACCGTGACGATGTCCCCTCTCGTGGTCCGAAATTCTCTGGAAACGCCGACCGTGTCATACTCGTCGGCAAGGGCGTCGATGAACTCCTCGACCGCATTCTCCCGCAATTTCAGATTCCCTTCCTCATCCGCAGCGAAACTACCGTCTTCCGAAAGCTCGATCCAATCGCACACCACCGACGCATCCACAGGCACGCTCTCCTCTCCCATCCGGTAGACGATCCCGCACTGCTGAAAGCGTTCCACCTGTTCCCACTGCCTGAGCGTATCCTGCATCTGTGCGGTCAATTCCAGATCGTGATAACAGCCCTCATCCTCCAGCGACACCTCCGTTTTGGACTCCTCAATCGCTTTTGCAATGGCCTCCTTTGCCTCCCCGATCTGCAGTACATCCGTTCTCTCATTCAAAAGCTCGTAGCCGTGATTCGTCTTGATGATGGCGACTCTGCGCTCCTCGTCGGACTGCCCGCTCTCTGCCTTCAGAAATGGGATCTCCTCTATAACCCGTTCCAACGCCTGCCTGTCGTAAGACACCACCGGGGTCAGCTCCCTGCTGTCGCCGTGGTACAGACTCTCGATCCACATCCACGGATTCTGCTGTTTCTGGTAGATCTCCAGAGCCTGCATAAAATCAAACTGATAACCGATGTCCCGGGCGTCGATCTTGTAAGCGTTGCCGTCCCGGTCAACCACCGTGAGCCCTTCGTAAGCAAAATCCTGCGCAAGATCGGCGTTCACTTCCTCTATACTTCTGCCCGTGCAGTACACATTGTTGATCCACGTCCCGTAAGCGAAGGCGTTGTGGTAATAAATGGCCAGTCCGATGTACGTTCCCATCAGACTGACCAGAATGATACAGAATATGATTGCCAAATGTTTCAATACTGTCTTCATGAAATGTTTCCGGTCACCTTAAAAGTCAGATCATCTTATGTAGAGCATGCTGCCGATTTATCCTTCCTGCGCCGCCAGATCCTTCGCGTCGAAAGCCTCGCTGATGGGCGCGCCCGCGGGCACCATCGGAAACACTTTGTCGTCCTCCGGGATCAGACAGTCGAGCAGGACAGGCTTTTTCAGAGCGATCGCCCTCTCGATCGCGGGGCCGACCTCCTCCTTCTTCGTCACCCTGATCGCCTCGCAGCCGAGTCCTTCCGCCACTTTGCAGAAATCCACGCTGTCATTTAAGACGGTCTGTGAATACCGCTTACCGTAGAAAAGCGTCTGCCACTGGCGTACCATGCCGAGCACATGGTTGTTGATCACCACCTGGATGATCGGTATGTTGTAGCGGCTCGCCGTCGCCAGCTCGTTCATATTCATACGGAAACACCCGTCCCCCGCGATATTGATGCATATTTTGTCCGGCCGCCCCATCTTCGCTCCGATGCAGGCGCCCAGGCCGTACCCCATCGTGCCAAGCCCTCCTGACGTCAGCAGAGTGCGCGGCATGGAATACTTGTAGAACTGCGCGGCCCACATCTGATGCTGGCCCACATCCGTGGTGATCACCGCCTCGCCCTTCGTCACCCGGTCGATCTCCTCTATGATATAGGGACAGGACAGCGCGGAATCATCATAAGATAAGGGATATTTTTCTTTCAACTCCATAATATGAGCGATCCATTCCCTGTGCTCCTGCTGTTCCAGTCTGCCGTTCAGAACCGTCAGCACTTCCTTCAGATCCCCCACCACAGAGACGTCCGTGCGGATGTTCTTGTTGATCTCCGCCGCGTCGATGTCGATGTGCAGAACCTTCGCGTTCTCCGCGAATCTCTTTGGATCGCCCACCACGCGGTCGGAGAACCGCGCGCCGAGTGCGATCAGCAGATCGCATTCGCTGACGCCGAAGTTGGAGGTCTTTGTGCCGTGCATACCGATCATGCCGGTATAGTACGGATCATGGCCGTCAAACGCGCCCTTTCCCATCAGCGTGTCGCAGACAGGCGCATCCGCCTTCTTCACAAATTCCCGCACTTCTCTGTAAGCGTCCGAGATAACGGCGCCTCCGCCCACATAGACAAAAGGTTTCTCCGCCTCCCTGATCAGCTGCAG
Organism: uncultured Lachnospiraceae bacterium; assembly: GCA_947632515.1. Lineage (GTDB taxonomy): Bacteria > Bacillota > Clostridia > Lachnospirales > Lachnospiraceae > UBA3282. The sequence goes on along the minus strand of CANRPO010000025.1, from coordinate 15,559 downwards.
CGCCTGTCTGATCGCCTCCGACTGATCTTTCTTCTTTTTGGGCGCAAGCGTCTCCACCGGCTTTCTCTCATACTCGCACTGATTCGCGGTCACATCCTTGGTGATGTCCACCAGAACCGGCCCGGGCCGCCCGCTCCTTGCTATGGCGAAAGCCTTGCGCAGCGTGTCCGCCAGAATATGGACGTCCTTGACGATATAGCCGTGTTTTGTGATCGGCATGGTCACGCCCGCAATGTCCACCTCCTGAAAGGAATCTTTGCCGAGGGCCGGCAGATTCACATTGCAGGTGATGGCCACCATCGGCACGGAATCCATATACGCCGTGGCGATACCCGTCACCAGATTGGTGGCCCCCGGCCCGCTCGTCGCCAGACACACGCCCACCTTGCCGGTTGCCCGCGCATAGCCGTCCGCGGCATGGGCCGCGCCCTGTTCATGGGACGTTAAAATATGGGTTATCTCATTACTATGTTGATACAGAGCGTCGTATACATTCAGGATCGTGCCGCCCGGATAGCCGAACACGGTGTCCACGCCCTGTTCTTTCAGACATTCCACAACGATCTGTGCACCTGTCAATACCATGATCTATTCCTCCCGCTTTCTCATTTCTTCCCCGGAATCTCCAGGATAGCGCCCCTGTTGCCGCTGGTCACCATCTCGCGGTATCTCGCCAGATACCCGCTCGTCACCTCCGGCTCTCTGGGCTGCCATTTCTCTCTCCTCGCCGCCAGCTCCTCGTCAGAGACCTTTACGTTCAGTTTCAGATTCGGGATGTCGATGCTGATGATGTCGCCCTCCTCCACCAGCGCGATAGGCCCTCCAACAGCCGCCTCGGGCGACACATGGCCGATGGACGCCCCGCGGGACGCGCCCGAGAATCTGCCGTCCGTGATGAGCGCCACCTTGGAGCCAAGCCCCATACCCGCAATGGCCGACGTGGGGTTCAGCATTTCCCGCATACCCGGTCCGCCCTTAGGCCCCTCATAGCGGATGACAACGACGTCGCCCTCCCTGATCTTACCGCCCTTGATCGCCGCGATGGCGTCCTCCTCACACTCGAACACACGCGCAGGACCTTCGTGTACCATCATCTCTTCCACCACGGCGGAGCGTTTCACCACGCTGCCGTCGGGCGCCAGATTGCCCTTCAACACGGCCAGCCCGCCCGTCCTGCTGTAAGGGTTGTCCACGGTCCTGATCACCTCGGGGTTTCTGTTCACCGCGTTTTTGATATTCTCGGCCACGGTCTTTCCCGTCACCGTCATACAGTTTGTATGGAGAAGTCCGATGTCCGCCAGCTCCTTCATCACGGCGTACACGCCGCCCGCCTCGTTCAGATCTTCCATATAGGTAGGACCCGCCGGAGCCAGATGGCAGAGGTTCGGCGTCTTCTCGCTGATCTCATTCGCGTAGGAAATATCGAAGTCAAAACCGATCTCATGAGCGATCGCCGGAAGATGCAGCATGGAGTTCGTGGAACATCCTAACGCCATATCTACCGTCAGCGCGTTCAGGATCGCGTCCTTCGTCATGATGTCCCTCGGGCGGATATCCTTCCTGAGCAGTTCCATCACCGCCATGCCCGCGTGTTTCGCCAGCTTGATCCGCTCGGAATAGACCGCCGGGATCGTGCCGTTGCCCTGGAGGCCCATGCCCAGTACCTCCGTCAGGCAGTTCATGGAATTGGCGGTGTACATACCCGAACAGGAACCGCAGGTCGGACAGGTCTTCGCCTCGAATTCCCTGAGCTGCTCATCGTCGATCAGTCCCGCCGCGTGGGAGCCGACCGCCTCGAACATGGAGGAGAGGCTCGTCTTTTTGCCCTGCACATGCCCCGCCAGCATCGGGCCGCCCGACACGAATACGGTGGGCACGTTGATGCGCGCCGCCGCCATCAGCAGGCCGGGCACGTTCTTGTCGCAGTTGGGCACCATGACGAGGGCGTCAAACTGGTGCGCCAACGCCATACACTCCGTGGAATCCGCGATCAGGTCCCTCGTCACCAGAGAGTATTTCATGCCGATATGTCCCATGGCGATACCGTCGCAGACCGCAATCGCGGGAAAGACCACGGGAACGCCGCCCGCCTCCGCCACGCCCAGCTTTACGGCGTTGACGATCTTGTCCAGGTTCATGTGTCCCGGAACGATCTCATTGTAGGAGCTGACGATGCCGACCATCGGCTTTCCCATCTCCTCCTCGGTAAATCCCAAGGCATTGAACAGGCTCCTGTGGGGCGCCTGCTGAACGCCCGCTTTCACGTTGTCACTTCTCATAGCTTTCTCTCCTTTTTCCTTCCTAAATCGTAAATATCCTACAGCGTAAATATCCTACAGAGCGCCGCGCACTTTCGCCGCGGTCAATTTCGCTGTCAAAATACCGCTTGTCCCGTCCTGCGGCCCGCTCCTTAACGCCGCGCATAAAAGACAAATCTCTCGTTCTCATATACCGCCTGCATCTCTTCCTCCAGATACGCATACGGCATAGTCTGCCGGGTGAGATAAAATTTCCAGTCGTCCGCAGAGGAGTCCAAAGCCTCAGCCGTCTGCTCCGGCACAAGGAGCTGTCTGTCAAGCAGCGCGCAGTCGGCCTCCTCGATCTGTGTGGTCAGCCTGCCTGCCTGATCGTCGTCCATATCCAGACCGTACAGATATTTGAGCAGATACTGCTGGTCGCAGTCCGTCACCGCGATCTTATCATAACACGTGATATTAACTGCGCGGTACGCCTCCCCGAGGGCTGTCTCCCGCGCGCCGTAAGGCGTGTTGTCAAACGGCAGGAACAGCGCTTTTGCCAAGAGGATAACCCCAAGCGCAGAACACACGGCCGGCGCATACCGCCTGATCCGCTCCGCCCTCTCTCCCCGCAGACACGATACCGCCTGCGCGATAAGCCATGTGCACAAAAACGCCGTCGCCGCGCCGAAATAGGAAAAGACACGGTAATACGGCAGCGCGCACTGGACGATCAGCATGAGCGGCGTCATCGCGAAACTGACCAGAAGATACCACTCCATGATACCGCTCCGGCGCGCGGCGATACGGTATACAAGCAGTATCACGCCAAGCACGGATACCGCGATCAAAAACCGGCTCCAACCGCCGCAATAATCTTCAAACAGCTGCCGGATATATATGCCGAGTCTGGGCAGATAGCCGCTCCGCTCCACACTCTGGATATAGGGTGTGGCAAGCATATAGTCGATCCCCGTCTTCATGGCTGTCAGGGGTGCGTGCAGGATGATGCGCACATGGCCGCTGCCGAACCAGACGTTCCCCTCCGTCTTGCTCAGAAGGTTCGAGCCGATCGCCAGCCAGATGACAGCGTAGAGCCCCACCGTGCACGCGGCGCTGACAAGCGACGCGGCTATCAGCCTGAACAGTTCCCGCAGTCGTTTCCTGCAGAGAAGGGCGATCCCGCCCGTCACACACAGCGGCAGCACGAAATAAATGCTGCTCGGCAGCGTGTACAACGCCCACACGAGGGATATGCCAAATATGACATAACACCTGATCTTTTGTCTGCCGCCCTCCACAAGTTCCCACAGCGCCGAGAACGCCGCGAGATAGAGAAACGTCCCAAGGGCATAGCCCCTCCCCTGCACCGCCATCCGGTTCACCAGATCCATGGAGGCGAACAGACAGGGCGGCAGCAGAGCCAATCCGTTCGGAAACGCTTTCCTTCCGATCCGGTACAGCAGCGTCAGACTTCCCAAACTCGCCAGCCAGGACACGCCCCGCAGACCGATGGCCGGACTGCCCAACAGATCGAGCGCCGCCGCCAACACAGAGTAGCCCACATGGTTGTTCGGCAGCGGCCAGTGGATCGCCGCATAGACAGGGCCTCTGCTGACAAAATAATAATAGGTATACAGCTCGTCGTACCACGGCGTCAGAGCAAACATGCGCCAGCCGTAATAAACAGCCATCACGATCAGAAATAATAAAAAAACAGTTGTTTCTCTATCTGGTTTCGACCATCTGTGCCTCTGTTTCATAACATATGTTCCTGTATAGAGTCCTATCTGATCCGCTCGGCGAGCAGATCGCCCATCTGCTTACAGCCCACCCGCTTACAGCCGTCCGACAGAATATCTACGGTGCGGTAGCCATCCTGTAACACCTGTTTCACGGCATTCTCTACCGCATCCGCCTCGCGGTCCAGATCGAAACTGTAACGCAGCATCATAGCCGCAGAGAGGACTGTCGCTATGGGGTTGGCCACGTCCTTGCCCGCAATGTCCGGCGCGGAACCATGGCTGGGTTCATACAGCCCGAACTTCGTATCATTTAAAGATGCGGACGCCAGCATACCGATGGAGCCCGTCACCATGCTCGCCTCGTCCGACAGAATATCGCCGAACATGTTTTCCGTCAGGATCACGTCAAACTGCGCGGGGTCCTTCACAAGCTGCATTGCGCAGTTGTCCACCAACATGTGCTCCAGCGTCACATCGGGATAGTCCTTCGCGACCTCTTCCACCACGCTCCTCCACAGTCTGGAAGAATCCAGCACGTTGGCCTTGTCCACGCTGGTGACCTTCTTCCACCTCTTTCCGGCAATCTCGAACCCCTTGACCGCGATGCGCCTGATCTCATTTTCATCATACACCAACGTGTCCACGGCCTTTCGCACGCCGTTCTCCTCGGTGGTCTTCCGATCGCCGAAATAGAGGCCGCCCGTCAGCTCACGCACGATTATCATATCAAATCCCGCCGCCGAGATCTCCTCCTTCAGCGGACATGCGCCGCGCAGCTCTCCGTACAGCACAGCGGGCCTTAAGTTCGCAAAAAGGTTCAATGCCTTCCTGATCCCCAGAAGTCCCGCCTCTGGCCGCAGATTCGGCGGCAGTTTGTACCACGGGGAAGTGGTCGTGTCTCCGCCGATGGAGCCCATCAGCACCGCGTCCGCGCTCCGCGCCGTCTCGATTGCCTCATCCGTCAGCGGGACGCCGTGCACGTCTATGGATGCGCCGCCCATCAGAATATCTGTGTAGCGCATCGTATGTCCGAATTTGTCGGCGACAACATTCAGGACCTTTTTGGCCTCCGCCACGATCTCCGGCCCGATCCCGTCGCCCGGAATGCATGTGATCTTTAATTCCATCCGTTATCCCTCGTTTCCGTATCATTTTCGCACAATATCACTTATCTATCATAGTCTATTCTATTGTAAATTTCAAGCGGACTTTCAGCGCATTCTCTGTGACGGGCGAAACGAAACAAGACGGACCGTTCTCCGATCCGTCTTTGCTTTTCCTTAATCTCAAACTGGTTTTATACCAATAATATAATTAGATTTATTGCGCTTTAATCACACTCTCCGCCAGCACATTATTATACGAATCTACATAGCGTACAGTCATTGAACAAGCACCTTTTTGTCCGACTATATTATCCAGTTCTTCAACAAATTTTATATTTTCAGTTGCTTCGTCTAATTCTTTTTGCAGTTCATTTTTAGAATTACTCAACAATTCTATACTTTCGCTATCTGTATAAGTAAACTTAATTATCCATATAAATTCATTACCTTTTACTTCAAACTCATTTTCAAGGTTTGACCCTGCCATCGGAGTACCAAAGTATGATTCAAAATTTTCAAAAGTTTCTTTATAGGCAGGGTCATTGTACATTTCCTCTAACGTCCTACTTTCAATGGCCGTTTCTTCCTCCTTCGTTTCAGTCGTTTCTTTTTCTTCAATCTCCGTTTCATCGACGATTCCCACATCATTTTTTGTTTTCATCTCGGTCACCACTGCATCTGGCTCCACATTCACACTCGGCTTACTGTTAGAACTACTGCATGCAACCATAAGCAGCATCAACATTACACCAACTACATATACTATTAATTTTAACACTCGTATCTTCCTCCTTTTGATTATAAAACACCATCTTTAAAACAACTTCACTACGCAAAAAATAATTATAACAGCTCACCACTCCTTCCTAATTCTAATATCAAATTCACACGCCGAAATTACTGTGCTGCACGCAAAAAGGCGCATCGTTTCCGATACGCCTTTACCCTTTTCTTAATTAAGATTGCCCTTGTCGAATGTGATTCCTAGCTTAATTCGCCGTATAAGATCTCTCGGCAAGCAGCGTGCCCTCTGGGTCAAAGTAACGTACCGTGACCGTGCAGGCGCCAGGTTGTCCGATGGCGTCGTCGAAGGACGTCACCTGCTCTTCAAAGGTGTCCGCCTGATTCTCAAGCTCCGTCGTCAGCATCTCACCCGCATTCTCAGGAAGTTCCGTCGCATCGTCGAAGGTAAACTCCATGATGAACTCGTTCTCTTTCACCTCATAGTCAATAGCCATACCTTCGCCGGCCATAGCGTCAAGCGCACCCTCGAAGGCCTCCTTGATGCTGGGATCGGAGAAATAATCCTCCAGTGTGTCCCCTGCGGCCGCCTCGTTGTCCCCGGCCTCAGTCTTCACTTCTTCCACCGCGTCTTCAACAGCCTCTGCCTCAGCGTCTGTCTCAGCCTCTACCTCTGCGTCTACCGCAGCCTCTGTCTCTGTTTCTGTCTCGCTTGTGGCGTTTACATCTGCCGTGTCATCAGACCCCCCCCCACATGCCGTAACGGACAGTGTGAGAGCCATAGCAGCCGCGCATGCCATAAATCTCAGTGTTCTTCTTTTCATAACATTTCCTCCTTCCGCTCACAAGAGCATTGTGCCTTAATATAATGTTCTCAAACAAAAAAACATTATATACGCGACACCCCCCCCCATGTCAATATGTTCTATGAAAAAAAGTACAACAATTTGAAAAAAAAACAGCGCCACAGATTCGCCCGTGGTGCTGTTCATCTTTCCGATCATTCCCTTTTGATCAGTCCGCATCCGCCTTCTCGATCTGCGCGACCGCAGATTTCTGCATCGGAATACGGCAGTTCTTGTTGCTGCCGAACTCGACAATGATCGTGTCGTCCGTGATGTCGATCACGATACCGTAGAAACCGCTCGTCGTCAGAACGCAGTCGCCCACGCTCATCTCGGAGAGCATCGCAGCCACTCTCTTCTGCTCCTTCTTCTGCGGTCTGATCATAATAAAATACATGAACGCCACAATGATCACAATGTAGATAACCATAATAATACCGCCGCCCGCCGTGGACGGCGCGGCAGCCGCGTCAGCTGTCAGTAAAATACCCATCCGTCTTTCCTCCATCTCTTCTGCACATATCATAACGCACGCTATCCGTCATGTATCTGTGCGACTAAAGCCTATCATACACAAAACAGGATCAGAAAACAAGTTTTTCTTTATAATTTACAGAATTTTCAGGTTTGCTCCTGCGCCCGCATACCCTCCAGTTTTTGTCTTTTATACGCCGCAAAACGCCCTTCCTCGAGAGCGTCCCTGATCTCCTCCATCATCGTATTGTAGAAGTAGAGGTTGTGCAGGACGCACAGACGCATGCCCAGCATCTCCTTCGCCTTCAAAAGATGTCTGATATAGGCCCTCGAATATCTGGCGCAGGCAGGACAGCCGCAGCCCTCCTCAATGGGCCGCTCGTCCAATTCATACTTGGCGTTGAAGAGATTGATCTTGCCCCTGTTTGTGTACAGATGCCCGTGTCTGCCGTTCCGGGTCGGATATACGCAGTCAAAAAAGTCCACGCCGCGCTCCACCGCCTCCAAAATGTTGGCAGGCGTCCCCACCCCCATCAGATAGGTAGGTTTGTCCTGCGGCAGATACGGCACCGTCTCCTCTATGACATGGTACATCTGCTCGTGCGTCTCTCCCACAGCAAGGCCGCCGATCGCGTAGCCGTCGCAAGGAATCTCGGAGATCCTCTTGGCGTGATCGATCCGGATGTCGTCATAGACCGCGCCCTGATTGATACCGAAAAGGAGCTGCTTTGGATTGATCGTATCCTCCAGACCGTTCAGTCTGTCCAGTTCCTTTCTGCACCGCTCCAGCCATCTCGCAGTGCGCGCCACAGAATCTTCCACATACTTTCTCTCCGCCATGCTGGAAGGGCACTCGTCGAACGCCATCGCAATGGTGGAGCCGAGATTGGACTGGATCTGCATACTCTCTTCCGGCCCCATGAAGATCTTTCTGCCGTCTATGTGCGAGTGAAAGGCAACCCCCTCCTCGCTGATCTTCCTGAGGCTTGCCAGCGAAAAGACCTGAAACCCGCCGGAATCCGTGAGAATCGGTCTGTCCCATGACATGAATTTGTGCAGGCCGCCCAGCTTTTTGATGATCCGGTCGCCGGGACGCACATGCAGATGATAGGTGTTGGAGAGCTGCACCTGCGTTCCGATCCGCTCCAGGTCCTCGGTAGAGACCGCCCCCTTGATCGCGGCCACGGTGCCCACATTCATAAATACGGGCGTCCGGATCGTCCCATGTACTGTCTCCAGCTGCGCCCGTTTCGCCCTGCCCTCTGTCCTGATGATCTTATACATTGTCTTTACCTTACGGATGCTTTCCAAAAATAATGATAGTGCGGCGGATAACTCTACAGATACTTGTCCCAGAATTCTTCAAGACAAATTGACTCGTCCCGCATGATCGTCGCGGCCTCTCTGCCTACATAGCGAAAATGCCAAGGCTCGTAATCAATGCTGGTGATGTATTCCTTTCCCTCCGGATAGCGCAGTGTAAAACCGTACTCACAGCTGTGCTCCGCCAGCCACTCCCCCGCCTTCGTGTCGCCAAAGCCCTCGTTGAGCTCATCGTAGGTATCGCAGGTGATGTCCAGGGCAAGCCCGACCTGGTGCTCGCTCGCCCCCGGCACGGTGATGACCTGCGAAGTGCGCTTGTACGCCTCCATATAGGAGTATCCCTGTCCCATATACTTCTTGATCCTGGCGTTGAAGTTCGTCTCCTGTCTGGAATCAGGGCGGTACGGCGACTTGATCACCAGATTGACGCCATCGCTCCTGGCCGCCTGCATCATGGCAAGCAGATCGCTTATGATCCTCTTGTCGCACATCATGCTGCCCACGATGGTGCCAAGTTCAAAATCGTAACCATCGGGGATCGGATGCTGCTTGTTAATCAGGACAAGCCGCCAGTCGGAAGATTCGAACTCATAGTCTTCCTCCGACGTCTCCGCCTGACTTCCCTGCGCCTGAAAGTCTTCCTGATTCTCCAGAATATCGTCCAGCGTGTAGGCTGTGCCGTCGCTGTCTATGTACTCCTCCTCGGTGTAGGTGAACCTGTCCTCCTCTTCCTCTTTCTCCTCAGATCCGGCGTCTTTCGTCTCCATCGCCGCCAGCGTGACGTCGGAATCCGCCACAACGGCGCTGTAAGTTTCCTGCGCCTTGATAAATCCGGTCTTCTCCGCGAAGACGGCAAAGGAGAAACTGCAGCTGCTCATAAAAAAGAAGATGACAAACGCCACGCTTGCATAGCGTTTCGTATTCGTCACGAAATGTCTTCCTATGTAATAAATACCCAGGACAACCGACATAAGCGCCAGACACGGGTACTTCAAAAAACGATTCTTTTTTGCGATATTTGTAAACTTGGAAATTACTCTTTCCCGAAATGTCTTCCTCATGAAGAGCCCTCAAATTACCGTAAACTGCATTTATCTTATCATTTCACTTTATAGTATCATAACACATAAAATTTATTTGTACAGCCCATTTTATGTAAATTTGTCAAAAATATAAAATCAAAGACCCCGCAACAAGCTGACGGGGTATCAAACTTGCAACGCAGCAAGCTGCGGGGTATTTGACCCTCGCGGCATTCGCCAAATGCTCGTGCAAGCACGGCACTTGGCTCATTGCTCGCGGGAATAAACAAAAAGACTTTTTCCCAAATGTTTATTTCCTGCCCCCGATATGCTATACTTTTGTAAAAAGTGTTTGTGATGAGCATATATTAAATCATGTTTTGTATATTATGCGTTATTTATTTATGCAAGTTATCCTGCACTTATTTGTCAGAAACCTTCATGATTATTTAGTTTAAAAGCTATTTTGTCAGAAAATTCCATTTTGCCCGCGAGTTATTCTGACTTTTTCAGTGGTCATCAACGCTCCTTCGCGTGATGTTCACTCCATTTACCATCATTCTATAGAGGAAAGAAGGAAAAAAGCTATGTCAGGTTCATCTTTTGGCAGCATATTTCGCATCACAACATGGGGCGAGTCCCACGGCGCGGCTCTGGGCGTCGTGATCGACGGCTGTCCCGCCGGCCTTGCGCTCGACGCCGGCGATATACAGACTTATCTGGACCGCCGCAAGCCCGGACAGACAAGAATCGCCACGCCCCGTAAGGAGGCCGATGAAGTGGAACTGCTCTCCGGCCTCTTCGAGGGCCGGACCACGGGCACTCCCATCTCCATGCTGGTGCGCAACACATCCCAGCGCTCCGCCGACTACAGCGAAATCGCAAACTACTACCGTCCCGGCCACGCGGACTATGCTTACGACGCAAAATACGGATTCCGCGACTACCGGGGCGGGGGACGCTCCTCAGGACGCGAGACAGTGGGACGCGTGGCCGCAGGCGCGGTGGCCGCCAAACTGCTGAGCGAGTTCGGGATCACTCTGACCGCCTACACGAGATCTATCGGGCCTGTCAGCATTGATATGAGCAAATTCGACAGAGAGGCCATCCTGCGGACTCCCACCTGTATGCCGGACACAGATGCGTCTATACGGGCGGAAGCCTATCTGGCAGACTGTATGAAAAACTATGACTCCGCAGGCGGTGTGATCGAGTGCCGGATAAGCGGCGTTCCCGCCGGGCTTGGCGATCCGGTTTTCGAGAAACTGGACGCGAATCTGGCCAAGGCGCTCATGTCCATCGGCGCGGTCAAAGCCGTGGAGGTCGGCGACGGCGTGGAAGTCTCCTCCCGCCACGGCTCTGACAACAACGATGCCTTCCGCATGGAAGACGGGCAAGTCACAAAGGCAACCAACCACGCGGGCGGCATACTGGGCGGCATCAGCGACGGCTCGGACATTCTGCTGCGCGCCCACATCAAACCGACCCCCTCCATCTTCTCCCCCCAGAAGACGGTCAACCGACAGGGCGAGGAGATCGAGATTGCCATCAAAGGACGGCACGATCCCGTCATCGTCCCGCGCGCCGTGGTAGTCGTAGAGTCGATGGCCGCCGTCACGATCGCGGACGCTCTTCTCATGGGTGTCGGAGCAAAACTGGACAATTTAAAAAAGATATATGGCAGATAAACTGTCATATATCTTTTTTCTGCTTTCTGCGGACTGCGGACTCCGTCAAGTCTGTCTCCAAAGCCCGCAGTCTGCCTCAGTTCGTCAGATAACTGCTGATGCAGTACAGTGTCTGTCCGTTGTAGTCCACCCTCGACCAGCCGTAATCTTCATTGATCCCCGTTCTTGTCACATACTCGCCGTTGCGCAGCACGGCGACCACCGTCGCATCAGGGTTTGTCACGCTCGGCAGCGAGCGCAGATTCACCTCGATCTTGGCCGTCACCTGCTCGTTTCTCTCGGCGAACTTCGTCTTCAGGCCGTCGCCGCTCTCCGCGCCCTCCTGCGCCTGCGCAGGAGGCTGATACTGTAAGTCTGTCGTCAGGTAATTCGACACGGCATAGACGGTCTGTCCGTTGTAATCCAGCCTCGACCAGCCGCTGTCGCTTATCCCGGTTCTGGTGACGTTTTCCCCGTTCTTCAGCGTGTAGACAATGACGCTGTCCGCACCCTGACTTGGCCTGTCCCGAAGATTGGTAGAATCCTTGGCGGTCACAGTCTCGCTCACCTCGGTGAAGTTCATCAGAGCCTCCTTGTCGGCCTGCACCTCCTCCGGCGCCTCGGCATTCTGCGCCTCCGCCGTCCCTTCATATCCGAAATAAGCCACATTGACGTCCACAGGCTTGGGGATGCCCGGCACCGTACCGCGGTTGGTGTACTGCCACATGGCATGCGTACCTGCATAGGACGACTCCCCTGTCTCCGGGTAGGGCGCGGACGGGTACTGCGACACCCATATCCTATATGTGGCCTCAAGCCGCGTGGTGTCCCATTTTCCATTGTTCGACAGCTCTCCCATGGAGGCGTAGAACATGGGCGTATAACCCCTGTTATATATCTCCTGCAGGAAAGCGATCGCAATGTCTGTCCGCTGCGCGTTGGTCAGATTGTACTGTGCGCTGTCCGGCTTGTCAAATCCCTCGCAGTCGTACGCCACAGGATAGGTGATCTGATACCTGGAAATATAATCCGCCACCCAGTCCGCCTCCTCCTTCGCCTCCTCGGCGCTCGCCGCCGTGGAAAAGAAGTACGCGCCTACCTTGACGCCGTTCTTCTGCGCCTCCTGCATGTTGTATCTGGCGTTGGAATCGGCACAGATCTCCCGCGATCCGTTCGCGCGGTATCCCACGCGCACCATGGCAAAGTCAATGCCTGAGTCAGCCACCTGCGCCCAATCTATCGTCCCCTGATACCTGGCCACATCGATACCGATGGTGATCTGACTCGTCTCCGCCGCGCCACCCGCCGAAAGAATCTGTGACACGTCAACCTCCGTGCCCTGCTCTGCGCTCATGGACGACGATTGCGGATCTTCCGTCTCCGCCTGCTCCCCGGTCTCCTCTGCCGTCTCAGGCTCGATCCCGGTTTTAGGCTCCGTGTCTCCTTCTTCGGCATCCTCATTTTCTATAACTTCCGTTATATTTTCTTCCTCACCGTCCGCATCCTCCTGCCCATGCGAGACATCCGGCTCAAGCTCCTGTATCCCGGCCACCGTCTGCTCGGCCTCACCTTCCGTCTTTTTGTCTGACAGGACGATGACCGCGACCACGGCGGCTGCGGCCACAATAAGCGCCGCAGCGGCGGCGAGGGGAATGATAAAGTCTCTTTTCTTCATCCCGTTTCCTCCGTTATGCCCCCCCCCGGCGCGTTTTTGCGCTATCAGACGTACCTTTATCTCTCGTTGCCATCCTGTTCCTCCTTATATAACATTCGTTATTATCAGAAATTGTCTAAAAGTTCCAAGTAGAAACTGTTGTAATCCTCTCTCTTTTCCTTCATGAACTGGATCGCCGTCTTCGGGTGCTGGTTCAAAAGTCCCGTCAGGAGATAGGGCACATCATACCCCCACACGACCCCTTCTCTGCGAAGGGGCATGATATACGCCTCCACGAACTTTAAGATCGGATTGATCCTGTACTTAGGATTTTTCAAAAAGCCTAAGAGCAGCTCGCTGGGGCAGTTGCCGCAGCCGCGTCCCATGCCGCTCACCGTCGCGTCCAGATAGCTTACGCCCTTAATGATCGCCTCCGTCGTGTTGGCGAAGGCGAGCTGCTGGTTGTTGTGGGCGTGGATGCCGACCTTCTTGCCGTATTTATCCGCAACCTCCAGATATTTTTCCGAAAGCCTTCTGACCTGTTCCGGATAGAGGGAGCCGTAGCTGTCCACCAGATAGATGGTCCCCACGCTGCTCTGGCACAGCAGCTCCAGCGCCGCGTCAATGTCCACATCGTTGGACTTGGAGATCGCCATGATGTTGACCGTCGTCTCATACCCCTTCTTCGTACAGTCCTCGATCATCTCCACCGCCGCGGGGATCGTATTGATGTAAGTCGCCACGCGCACCATATCGACCGGGCTGTCCTTCTTGTTCAGGATGTCCTTCTTAAAATCGCAGCGGCCCACGTCGGCCATCACCGAGATCTTCATCTCCGTCATATTGTCGCCGACGATCTCGCGGATATGCGCATCGTCGCTGAACTTCCACTTGCCGAACTTATTGACGTCGAACATCTCCTTGGACGCCTTGTAGCCAAACTCCATATAGTCTACGCCAGCGCTGATGTTTGCCTGGTACAGCGCCCTGACAAACTCGTCGCTGAAATAAAAGTCGTTCACGAGTCCTCCGTCGCGCAGGGTGCAGTCCACCACCTTGATCTCCGGCGTATAGGACATGAGCGTTCTCTCTTTTGTCTTCTTTTCCATCTGTTCTTACCTCTTTTCTTTATTCTACAACGATCTTTCTGAAACTCTTCTTCCCTTTTTTGACAAGAAACTCCCCGGCCGCAATGGCCTCCTTCGTGTAGGAGATCTTGACATCCGTGACCTTATCGCCGTTCACGGACACGCCGCCCTGCTCCACCGCGCGCCTCGCCTCGGAGCGGGACGCGGCCAGACCCGACGCTGTCAGAATCCCCGGAATATCAATACTGCCCTCCGCGAACTGATCGTCCCGCAGCACCGTTGTCGGCATATCCTCCGAGCTGCCGCCTCCCGCAAAGAGAGCCTTCGCCGCAGCCCGAACCTTCTCCGCCTCCTCCTTGCCGTGCACAAGCGCCGTCAGCTCGTACGCCAAGATCTCCTTCGCCTGATTGAGCTGACTGCCCTCCCATTTGTCCATCTCGTCGATCTGTTCAAGGGGCAGGAAAGTCAGCATCCGCAGACATTTCAGCACATCCGCGTCCGCCACGTTGCGCCAGTACTGGTAGAACTCGAAGGGCGACGTCTTGTTCGGGTCCAGCCAAACCGCGCCTTTCTGCGTCTTACCCATCTTCTTTCCCTCCGAATTGAGCAGGAGCGTGATCGTCATGGCGTAGGCGTCCTTCCCCAGCTTGCGGCGGATCAGGTCTGTGCCGCCCAGCATGTTGCTCCACTGGTCGTCGCCGCCAAACTGCATGTTGCAGCCATAGCGCTTAAACAGTTCCAGAAAGTCGTAGCTCTGCATGATCATGTAGTTGAACTCCAGGAAACTCAGCCCTTTCTCCATTCTCTGCTTATAACACTCCGCGCGGAGCATATTGTTGACGCTGAAACAGGGTCCGATGTCGCGGATAAAATCAACATAGTTTAGATCGAGCAGCCAGTCCGCATTGTTGACCATGAGCGCCTTGCCCTCCGAAAAGTCGATAAAACGGCTCATCTGTTTCTTAAAGCACTCGCAGTTGTGCTCGATCGTCTCTCTCGTCATCATGGCCCGCATGTCCGTTCTGCCGGAGGGATCGCCTATCATCGCCGTCCCGCCGCCGATCAGGGCGATGGGCTTGTTGCCCGCCTCCTGCAGTCTCTTCATCAGACACAGCGCCATAAAGTGTCCGACGTGCAGGCTGTCCGCAGTGGGGTCAAAACCGATATAAAACACCGCCTTGCCGTTGTTGATCAATTCGCGGATCTCCTCCGCGTCCGTAAGCTGCGCCAGAAGTCCTCTGGCCTGAAGTTCCTCGTAGATTCCCATGGTCGTTATTTCCTTTCTTGATTGTTGTGGGATTTCATTCCTCGTTCGCACATGATGAACTTTTCGCAGGCTTTTCCAACTGCTATCTCTATCGCATAAGCAGACTCGGGATTTCATCCCCCGTTCGCGTTGCTCGTCGTAAACCCTGCTCTCTGCTCGCTCGTGCTCCGCACGGCGCGCTTTTCGCAGGCTCTTCCAACTGCTATCGCTATCGCATAAGCAGACTCGGGATTTCATCCCTCGTTCGCGTTGCTCGTCGTAAATCCTGCTCTCTGCTCGCCCGTGCTCCGCACGGCGCGCTTTTCGCAGGCTTTTCCAACTGCTATCGCTATCGCATAAGCAGACTCGGGATTTCATCCCTCGTTCGCGTTGCTCGTCGTAAATCCTGCT
>CANRPO010000024.1 GCA_947632515.1 uncultured Lachnospiraceae bacterium | reverse complement strand
TGAGTTTTTAGCAAAAAGGCTATGACAGTGACAGTTGTAGTCTTTTTTCATGCGGTTATTACCGTAAGAAATGAAAGCGTATTCTTCAAAGCAGAGAAATACCCACTCACAATATTCGCAATCCAAATATCCGATTATTAACGGGCAAAAATCAAAAAACAGCTTCTTTCATAATCGGCATATCTTTACAGTCATAAAATGGCAATATGTTTCCCCGATACATATAGTCTTTTGGAACAGGACGAAGTATCTAAAACATATTCCCTTCCGAAATCATATATCAGTTATCGCAAGCCGAGAAAGTTGAGCAATGAGCAGAGGGAACAGGCAAGGATGAGAATGGCAAAAATCCTTAATAGGCAACAATAATTGACCGATATATATAAAATGATGTACAATTGGAAATATGGATAAGCAATTATGAGAGTTAAGCTATTGGAGATAATTTAAAATGAAACTTTATGAAAAAAAGCAGATAGATTGGGATAATATTTTGTTTGACAGCAAGGCACTGTTTTGGCTGCTTTTGCCGATAATCATAGAGCAGTTTTTGAATTCCTTTATGGGAATGGTGGATACGATGATGGTTTCAACCGTTGGAAGTGTGGCAATATCGGCGGTGTCGCTTGTAGATTCGATAAATAACCTCGTCATACAGATATTTTCAGCAATGGCATCTGGAGCAACAATCATCTGCTCACAGTATATCGGCAGCGGAAACAAAAAAGAAAGTAACAGAGCGGCAGGACAGGTTGTGCTTACAGTATTTGTTATTTCGCTCTCAATAGCAGCGATTTGTCTTTTAGGCGGCGAGCGGCTTTTAAGGCTGGTATTCGGAACAGTTGAGGACTCCGTCATGGAAAACTCAGTGGTTTATTTTATGATAACGGTTATTTCCTACCCATTTTTAGCATTGTTCAGTGCGGGGGCTGCATTTTACAGAGCATCGGGCAACTCAAAGTTCCCGACGAAAGTATCCGTTGTTTCAAATGTCATAAATGTTGCAGGAAACGTATTGTTTATCTATGGCTTTAAGTGGGGCGTGGCGGGAGCTGCTTATGCAACCCTCTTGTCAAGAGTTTTTTGCGCAGTTGTGATTTTTTACTGCCTAAGAAAGCCAAGACAGACCATTGTTGTAAAAGACTATTTAAAAATTCGCCCTGATATACCGCTGATATTAGCGATAATGGCGATAGGCGTCCCGTCGGGAATTGAGAACGGAATGTTTCAGTTTGGAAAGCTTGCTGTTCAGTCTACAGTTTCGACAATGGGGACGATAGCAATGTCAGCGCAGGCAATGACAAATATTTTTGAGAATGTAAACGGCATTTTCGGCAATAGCGTGGGAATCGGGCTTATGACGGTAGTTGGTCAATGTATTGGCGCAGACAGGAAGGAAGAGGCAAAATATTATATCGTAAAGCTAATGAGCATAGCGGGGATTGGAACATTAGTATCATGCCTTTTGGTACTTGCAATCACAAAGCCTGTAACATGGCTTGCCGGCATGGAGGTTGAGGCAGCACAAATGTGTTTTGAGTTGGTTGTTGCAATGACGATTATAAAACCATTAGTGTGGGTAGGCGCGTTTGGACTTCCATATGGACTTCGGGCAGCAGGCGATGTGAAATTTTCGATGATCGCTTCTGTCTGTATCATGTGGGGCTGCCGCGTGGCACTCGGCATTTTCCTCGCAAAAGAGTTTCACATGGGACTTATGGCGGTGTGGATTGGAATGTTCACTGATTGGGTTGTCAGAGCGGTCATATTTACGACAAGGTTTGTAAATGGAAAATGGCTCCATTACAAGATGTCTTAAAAATTACATAACGAAAAATTTGGAGATAGGAGCAATATGTTTTCGATAAAGAAATATAGTAGGCAGTATAATCATTGTTTACTTCAATTTTTAGAAAAATGTTTACCGCAATCGGGCAGGAGTTTAGAACTAACGGGACGCCATAAAATATATTGTAATATTGATGAAGTTTTTGAATATTTTTGGTGTTTGTTCGATGAGGAAGAAATGATTGGTACGGTTGCGTTGAAAAAGATCAATGATGAACGTTGCGAACTGAAATCATTATATCTTTTTGAACAGTATCATAAAAAGGGATTAGGGTATCAACTACTTAAAACTGCCATATTGAAAGCACAACAAGACGGATACAAAGAGATGTATCTTGATACGTTATCATCAAGTAAAAAAGCTATTTCCCTATATGAAAAAATGGGGTTTACAAGAATTGCAAGATATAATACCAATTATGCAGCCGATATATTCATGGTTTTAAAACTTGACAATTAGTTACAAATCAGACAGTTCTGAGAGCCTTGCAAAAGTCTTTTTTACCGCCGTTTTTGTATAGATACGCGCCTGTCCATGTCACCTTATCAGATTTTCCTGCGTGTTTATAATAGAAAACAGAAAAACGCGGGCAAATGCCTGCGGAAGATGAAGAGGGAGGGGCGCATGACAGTCGAAGAACTTGTGGAGGAGTACAGTAATACGCTTTTCAGGATATGCCTCGTCATAGCGGGGAACGAGTGGGACGCACAGGATGTGATTCAGGATGTCTTCTGCCGTTACATAGAACATGCTCCCGACTTCCGCGACAGGGAACATGAGAGGGCATGGCTGATCAAGGTAGCGGTGAATCGGTGCCGGGACATTCACAGATTCCGCTTGAGACACCCGCAGGCGGAGCTGGAGGAAATTTCGGCATACTGTGAATTGCCGGAACACAGCGAAGTGCTGGCAGCGCTGATGGATCTGCCGGAATCGTTGAAGTCCGTCATCTATCTGCACTATATAGAAGGTTACAAGACGACGGAGATCAAGGATATGCTGGGAATTTCCCTGAACGCGGTCAAGAAACGGCTGGAGAGAGGCAGAAAAGCGCTGAAACTCACTTTGTCGGGCGAAGAGAAAGTGTGAGGAATCGGAAGGTAATGTTGGAAGGAAACCGTTTCGGACGGGAAAGATATTCCCGGAGAGGAGTAGAAAATGAGATTGCAGGATCTGAAGAGTGCGGTAGGAAATATTGAGATCAGTGAAACCATGCAGCGGGAGATCGCGCGCAACGTATCGGAGCGCACGGAGAGAAAAGAGTGGGTGGGGGTAAAAGCGAAAGCCAAGCGTCAAAGGACATACCGCATACCGCGCGCTGCGGCGACGGCGGCGTGCGTGCTCCTCGCAGTCGGAATCATCGGCATTCCCGTCAGGGCGCTTGTGGATTCTCTTGTAAAGGAGCGCATGGAGGAGATCCCGGCCGAAGAGCATCAGGAGATGGCGGAGATGCTGGACAGCCAGCCGGTCGGCGCGGACAGCTATTCGAGAGACTACACGGCAGAGGAACGGAACCGCATGGAGGAATTGTATCAGCAGTACCGACAGGGCGTATTTCCGGAAGGAGAGCTGCCGCAGGTAAACAGCGAGGAGGAAACACAGGCGTATGAATTGTGTTATCTGACTACGGACAGTAGCTTTCATCTGCCGGACAGAGAACTGACCGACGAGGAGCTGCTGGAGATGATCGATTTTGAGGTAAAACGCAATTACGCGCTGCAGAAACGCTATGAGGAAGAGTTTGCCGAGGAGATAGAGGCAGAGGAACAGGCGGCGAGAGAGACGGAGGCGCAGATCATTGACGCGGGCGGCATCACCGAAGAAGAGGCGGTGGCGTCGGCGAAGGGATGGCTGCAGAAAATCTACGGCATTACGGGCGACGGATTGGAACAGAATGTCTACTTCGAGGGAGAGCAGGACGCGGGGTATTCCGGTTCCGGTGAGAAGGGGACATACATGGTCAACTGGACGGATATGCCGGGCAGACAGTATTACTATTTCTACATCAGCGCGCAGGACGGCAGCCTTGTGTGGGCCTCATACAGCAGCGGCGGTCTGGCGGATGTGCTGGAGACGCCGGTGACCCTCGAAGAGGCGGCGGCGAAACTTCCCGGTCTCAAGGCGGCGGCGACCGCTTTTATGGAAGATAAGCTGGGGCTTGCCATGGAGGCATATGGGGAAACCTATGCGGTCTATACGGTGATAGATGAGCAGACGGCAGGCAATCGGGTGAGCTTTGTCTTTTGCCTCGGAGACGGTCAGGACGCTGAGGCGCAGAGCGCGGACACGGCGCGGCTGGGTTATAACTATATGATTACGTATGCTTGGGACGGCACTTTTTCGGAATGCTGCCGAACGAAGGATATAAACACCTACTGGGACTACAGGGAGCAGCAGGCCCGGAGGTATCGGGAAGATCGCGGCGTCACGGTGCGGCAGGTCAAGGTGAAGTCGGATGAGATAAAGTGAGACGGTACCGGCCGGGCAGCCGGCCGAAGAAAAGATCGGACGAATTTCTCTTATGGATTTTTGAACGCCGTATTGCAATCAGCCATGCAATATGGCACAATCAAAAACGAAAGGGAGAGGATTGCTCAATGTACGAATTGATACGGGTTTCAGACAGAAGTTATTATATTCAGAGTCCTGCGAAAATCGGCCTTGTAACGCTGGATGATAAAGAGGTATGTTTGATAGACAGCGGCAACGACAAAGACGCGGGGCGGAAGGTCCGGCAGATTCTGGATGCCAACGGCTGGAAACTTGCCGCTATATTCAACACCCACTCCAATGCCGACCACATTGGCGGAAATAAGTATTTACAGGGACAAACGGGCTGTAAGATATATGCGCCGGGGGCGGAATGCGATTTTACAAGACACCCGATTTTGGAGCCGGCCTTTCTTTACGGCGGTTATCCCTGTAAAGACTTGAGGCACAAGTTTCTGCTGGCGCAGGAAAGCAATGCGGAATATTTGACAAAAGATATTTTGCCGGACGGTTTTGAGACCATCGATTTGCCGGGACATTTCTTTGACATGGTAGGTTTTCGGACGCCGGACGATGTTGTGTACCTCGCCGATTGCCTGTCAAGCCGCGAAACGCTGGAGAAGTACCGGATCAGTTTTATCTATGATGTGGCCGCCTACCTCAAGACGCTTGAAATGGTAAAGGAGCTGAACGCGAAAATGTTTGTTCCGGCCCATGCGGAGGCTGCGGAGGATATTTCCGCTTTGGCCCAATACAACATTGATAAAGTACAGGAAATTGCGGAAAAAATCATTGACTTATGCAGGGAGCCGCTGTATTTTGAAACAATCCTGCAGCGCTTGTTTACAGAGTATGCTTTGACGATGAACTTTGAGCAATATGTACTTGTCGGCAGTACCGTCCGCTCGTACCTTGCATGGTTAAAAGATACGGGCAGAATAGACGCTGTCTTTGAAAATAATATGCTGCTTTGGGTGCAGAGATAAGCGGAATGGAATCTTTTTTGAGAGCATCTCATAGATGTCCTTCGTCTCGGCATTATTTTTCCCGCCGATCACAAGACTCTCCCCGCCGACTGTCAGCACGATACAGTCCTGCGCGGCGGTGTACGAATAGCGCGTGTATGTGCCGAGTTCCTCATTATTGAATGTTCCCATCAGCAGTCTGGCCGAGCCGAAACCGTTCGTCCTCGCTCCCGCAGAGAGATCCGTGCGGTATTCGGCCTGTTCGATCTGTGTATAGTCGACCGTGACATCGCGCCAATAGTCTGCCCTGATCGCAAGGGAATCTTCTCCGCAGACGAACTCGATGTCACCCGTGAACATCAGGACGGCGACCCCGAACAATAGGCAGAGCGTGAGGGCTGTTGCTGTCGCGGCGATGATCTTTTCTGTTTTGTTCTTGGGCGCGGCTGCGTAGGAGATCCCCGCTTTCCGGTGCTGCCGGTAGATGCCATAGGAGTAGGCGACAGGCAGGACGATGGCTGCGCAGACGGTGCAGACGATAACCGGTATGATCAGGCTGTCTGGCAGAAATACCGCAAGCACATGGAGCAGACCGCAGACAAACCACACCTTGCCGCCGAATCTGTGCGTTCTGTTCCAGTTTTCTTCGTTCTTTAACGTCCATGATATTCTGATGCCGAGCGTTCGGTTCTGCTTTGTTTTAGGCAGATAGTTTCCGATGAACATAAACAGGAGTCCGGTCATGAGCGCGGTGACGGCCGGGGAATCAAATTTTTTGCCGAGGGCGGCGCTGTAGGTGACGCCGCTTGCAAAGAGAGAGATAAAAGGTACGATCCAGAAGACTATGCCCAGCGCTTTCTGATTCTGGCCGCGCTGTCTTTTGTCCAGAGACGTTCCAAGCAGGCAGCCCCAGTGGGTCGCCAGCAGGATAAGCGGCAGCCCGAAAACGGTGAAACCTCTCTGCCCGAAGCTGTCGGGCAGTCTGTCCCACAAGAGCAGTCCCGCTAAGAGCGGCAGCAGGATGATAACGGAAGATACCAGTAGTTTCCCTTTATTGTTTTTCAGCATGGTCGTCAGCTCCTTTCAGATCGGAGATCCATAACAGCGTTTCTTCCAAAACGGAAGTGTTGATCTCATAAAATATAAATTTTCCTTCCCGCGTATCTCTTATGAGGTCGGCATCTTTTAATACCGACAGATGCCTTGAAATGGACGCGGCGGTCACGGGGAAATGTTCTGTGATCTCGCCCGCCGACATCTGGCCGTGCTTTAACATATTTAGGATTTCGCGGCGGATCGGGTCGGCAAGCGCCTTTAATGTCTGCTGTAATCCCAAGAGACAGCCTCCTTTGCGATATGGCGTTTTGCTGCGCGCGTATTCAATTAACATTTAACCTAATTGTTAATTGATATTGTAAGGGGAGGAGAGGAGTTTGTCAATAGGGGTTTCGGGATCTTTAGGGAAAGTCAGGGAAATCTTTTGACAGGAATGTATAAGGCAGATGAAGATGGAATTCCAACCGTTCCATTTGCAATCCAATATAAAAATTGTCTGCCCGTTCCGCTGACATTCGGAAGGTGCACGATTCTCCGGAACATGGTCCGGATCAAATGTTAAAGGCATTAAGATCAAAATATGCTCTTGTTTTGCAAGCCCTTCGATCCCAAAAGGATCATAAGACGTTATTCCGCTCTTCCCCGTTCAGGAACGCCTCTATATTCTTATAAGTCTCCTCCACGACGCGGGTCCTGGCCTCCACGCTGGCCCAGGCCATGTGGGGCGTGACGATCAGCTTGGTGCTGTCCTGAATCTTTCTGAGCGGATTATCTTTTGCCATCGGCTCCTTCTCCAGAACGTCCAGGCCAGCCGCCGCGATCTGATCTCCGGTCAGAGCGTCGTAGAGCGCCTGTGTGTCCACCACGGGGCCGCGGGCGACGTTGATGAGGATCGCCGTCTTCTTCATCTTCTCGAGGGCGGATTTGTCGATCAGGCCTCTGGTTCTGTCGCTGAGCGGACAGTGCAGGGAGAGGATGTCGGACTGCGCAAGCAGCGTGTCGAGATCTACGCGCTTATACTCTGTGCAGGTGCTGTTGCCGGAGGCGGAGTAGAAGATCACTTGGCAGCCCAGCGCCTGTGCCAGCGCCGCGACTCTGCGGCCGATGGTTCCCATGCCGACGATGCCCCACGTCATCCCTTCCAGATCGTGGAACACTCTGTCGAAATTGGAGAAACGGTCCTGCGCGCTGTAAGCGCCGGACTTCACATACTGGTCGTAGTGCGCCAGCTTTTCCGCGAGAGCCAGCGCCAGAAGAAGTGTGTGCTGCGCCACCATGGCGGTACAGTAGTTGACTACGTTGGCGACCTTGATGCCACGGCTCCTGCAGTAGGCGGTGTCCACATTGTCGTAGCCTGTGGCGAACAGACAGATCAGTTTGACGTTGGGTGCGTCCTTCATGGTGGATTCGTTCATGGGCGACTTGTTGCAGATGACAATATCCGCCTCCCTAATGCGCTCCGCAGTATTCTCCGCCGTCGTATTGGGGTAGCAGGTCACTTCCCCGAATTTCTCAAGGCAGGATACGTCAACGTCCGTGCCCACGCTGTTTCTTTCTAAGATTACGATTTTCATAGGAGCCTCCTTTTATCATATATAAGCTAAGCCGTGCTGTCCCGGTGAATCGACGCAGACTGTTTCCGGAGTCTATTATACCATCTCGAAGGCGTGTTTCCCAGACCATATTTCTCAAGAATACGCGAAATAGACTTGAATTTATAACTGAAACATGTAAAAATAATTTTAAACGGACGATAAACCTATCGGACAATACTGCATTTCATCAATAAGGGGGAAGGTGACAAATATGCTTGCGACACTGATACCGTTTTTTGACAGAGACATGAAGGTGAGCGCGTACTCGCTGTTTTCGCAGAAGGAGAATTATCTGCTCAATCCGGAGCTGCAGGGTCTGGCTGTGCTTGACGGCGCGGGCAGGATCGACGGGCTGGAGATCATCAAGAATATCGGCATCGACACACTCTCGCCGGATTCCAAGGTATTCCTGCCGATCGGGCCGATCAATGTCTTCTCGGACATTGAATCCCAGACGGAAGATATGAAGGACAGACTGGTGCTTTTGTTCGACAAGGCCATCGCCAACAGGGACGATTACAAGAAACGTCTCGCGCAGCTTAAAGAGAACGGCTATCAGCTTGCGATGATGAAGCTGCCGATCTCGGAATTTGAGAATTACAAAGAGATTCTCGACACGATGGATTACATCATTCTGGACTGTAAAAGGGTAGATGTGATGACGGCGAAGATCTACTTTGCGCATCGGTATCCGAATATTGAGGTCTGCGTCGGCAACATAGAGAATCAGGAGATGTTTGACAAGATCAAGGATGATGAGTCGTTCTGCATGTTCGAGGGCAATTTTTTCCGGATCCCGGTCACGAAGGGGCAGACGAAGATCGAGCCTTTGAAGGTCAATTATCTGGAGCTGATGAAGATCGTGAACGACGACGACTATGAGCTGACGCAGGCCGCAGACATCATCGGGCGCGACACGGCGCTTGTGTTGTCGCTCTTGGAGATGGTCAACAAGACCGCGGTCAACTCGGAGGTCAAATCGATCCGTCATGCGGCGGCGATCCTTGGACAGAAAGAGTTGAAAAAGTGGATTAACACCGTGATCACGAAGGAGCTCTGTGCCGACAGGCCCAATGAGATCACGAGAGAATCGCTGCTCCGCGCGAAGTTTGCGGAGTGTCTCGCGCCTGCTTTCGGACTGGCGCAGAAGGCGCAGGAGCTTTTCCTGCTGGGGCTGTTCTCCGTGCTGGATATTATTCTGAACGTGCCGCTCAAGGAGGCGCTCGGCAGGGTGAACGTGGCAAAGGAGATCTCGGACGCGCTCATCGACCACAAGGGCGATCTCGCGGAGGTGTACGATTTCATGCTCTATTACGAGAACGCGGACTGGCAGGAGGTCGGCAGACAGCTGGTGATGAAGAACATCGGCACCAATACGATATTCGGCGCGTACACGGAGGCCGTGAAGTGGTACAAGGAGATGTTCTTCTGAGGATATAGATAAAAGAAGAATGGGCGAAGGCGCATTCCCATAAATGAAGTGATGATAGGACAGACGACCATCACTATAATAAAAATTCGGCTGATTAATAAGTGGGAGGAACTATCGATGAGTAGTGAAATCAGAGACATTAATCTTGCCGAATCCGGTGAGAGGAAAATCGAGTGGGTCAAGAGAAACTGTGATCTGCTGCGCACTTTGGAGAAGGAGTTTACTGAGAGCAGACCTTTTGCGGGCAAGAAGATCACCCTCTCCGTACACCTGGAGGCGAAGACGGCCTATCTGTGTCTGGTGCTCGCCGCGGGCGGCGCGGACATGTATGTGACGGGTTCTAACCCGCTGTCCACGCAGGATGACGTGGCGGCGGCCCTCGTCAAGGCGGGGCTTGAGGTTCATGCGTGGTACGGCGCGACGCAGGAGGAGTACGAGACGCATATCCGCCATGTGCTGGAGGCGGGGCCCAACATCATCATCGACGACGGCGGCGACCTCGTCACCATGGTGCACAAAGAAATGCCCCATCTGATCCCGAACATCATCGGCGGGTGCGAGGAGACGACCACGGGCATTATCCGTCTGGAGGCGATGAACAGGGCGGGGGACTTGAAGTTCCCGATGGTCCGCGTCAACAACGCGGCCTGCAAACACTTTTTTGACAACAGATACGGCACCGGCCAGTCCGTGTGGGACGGGATCAACAGAACCACGAACCTGATTGTGGCGGGCAAGATCGTCGTAGTCGCAGGCTACGGCTGGTGCGGCAAGGGTACGGCCATGAGAGCGAAAGGGCTCGGCGCGCGGGTCATTGTGACGGAGATCGATCCGATCAAGGCGATCGAGGCGGTCATGGATGGATTCGACGTGATGCCGATGAAAGAGGCGGCGAAGGTCGGAGACTTCTTTATCACCGTGACGGGCTGCGACGGCGTGATCGACAAGGAGGACTTTGCCGAGATGAAAGAGGGCGCGATCCTCTGCAACGCGGGACATTTCGACTGCGAGATCGATATGGCGTGGCTCAAGGCGAACGCTGTCGAGAAGAAAGAACAGCGCAAGAATATCATGGGCTATAAGCTGCCTACGGGGCAGTGGATCTTCGTGCTGGCGGAAGGCCGTCTCGTGAATCTGGCTGCGGGCGACGGGCACCCGGCAGAGATTATGGATATGAGTTTCGCGATCCAGGCGCTCTCCGCGAAATATCTGGTGGAACACGGCGGCGAACTCACCGAGAAACTGATCGACGTGCCGGAGGAAGTGGACAGAGATGTGGCGAAGCGTAAGCTGGCATTCCTCGGCAAAGAGATCGATGTGCTGACACCCGAGCAGGAGAAATATTTGAACAGCTATACGGTATAGAACTTTTTCACAAAAACAGCTCCTCCGCTTTGCTGCAAAAATGCCGAAAATCTCATAAATATTCGGAAAACACTTACTAAAACGAAAAAATAGTGTTAAACTATATATAGTAATGGGGAATTGTCGGTATATAAGGTCGAAAGCGGAGGGAGCCATGTTTAAAAAAGATCAACTGATTATGTGCGGTGGACACGGTGTCTGCCGCGTTGTTACCATTACGGACAATCCGATCGACAGATCGGACAAGGAACGCAAGTATTATGTGCTGGAGCCGGTTTTTGAAAAGGGAAGTACCGTCTATACGCCCGTGGATAACGACAAGGTAGTGATGCGCAGGATCATGAACAAGCGCGAGGCGGAAGAGCTGGTCGATCAGATCACGGAGATCGACACCGTTTGGATCCAGGAGGAGAAAAGCAGAGAGCAGATGTACAAAGATGCGATCCGCACCTATGACTGTCAGAGCCTTGTACAGATCATCAAGACGCTGTATCTGCGCAGGCAGAGCCGCCTGAAGGAAGGCAAGAAGGTGCTTTCCTCGGACGAGCAGTATTTACACCGGGCGGAGGAACTTCTCTACAGCGAGATGTCTCTGGCGCTTTCCATACCGAAGGAAGAGGTGGGGACGTATATCAAGAAAGCCGTCCGCCGCAAGGAAGGCGTGACTTCCTAGAATCACTGCCAAAATAGCAAAAACGATAAGAGCCGGATCTCGATCCGGCTCTTGGTTTTTTATTATGATTCATTCGTGTTTCGGGTGTGCGCTGATCGTGGTGATCGCGTTCATAACGGTAGTCATGACTTCCACTTCCGCCTGCTGGGAGGAATTGTTTAGCTTTTGAAAAAGGGCGCCGGTATCGGTCCGCACATACTGCGGCGTGAGTCTGTTGAGCGCATAGGACGCCATGTCTAAGCGACACTTTTCGCAGGAACAGACATTCGGCATAGTAGGAAGTATCCTGTTAAGCTGATACTCTACGGCCTCCTCCATCATATTTTTTAATCCTTCCATGGAAAAATCCTCCTCTTTTGCCTAAAATCGACAAAGTACATACATACCATAATAATACATTTTTGCACAATAATCAATTATAAATTTTGGCTTTTACCTTGCATTTTGCATATAGAAACGTTATTCTAGTGTGTAAAGTGATTTTGGAGTCGCGGAAAGAAGAGAAGCAGGATGATAGATGTGATTGCGGACAGTTTGATAGACAGCGTCAGGCTGCTGCCGTTTTTGTTCCTCACTTACCTTGTTATGGAATATCTGGAGCACAAGGCCGGCGGGAAAATGCAGGCGGCGATCCGGGGCGCGGGCAAGGGCGGCCCGTTGATTGGGGCGGTTCTGGGTATTTTCCCGCAGTGCGGATTCTCGGCGGCGGCCGCTAACTTGTACGCGGGAGGCGTCATCACGACGGGTACTCTGATGGCGGTATTTTTGTCCACCTCCGACGAGATGCTGCCAATCATGATATCCGAGAATGCGGGCGTCCGCCTGATCGTCAGGGTGCTGGCTGTGAAAGTTATCGTCGCGGTTGCCGCGGGATTGGCGATCGACCGGGTTTTCCGCAGGAGTGGAAAGGAGCTGCAGATCGGGCATTTATGCGAACAGCATCACTGCCACTGCGAGAACGGGATCTGGAGATCTGCTCTGCATCATACGGCAGAGATTTTTGCGTATATACTGGCGATTTCTTTTGCGTTGAATCTGTTGATCGCCGGAGTCGGTGAGAATGCGCTTGGCGGTCTGATCCTTGATCGCCCTGTGGCGGGTACGCTGCTTGCGGGGTTGGTTGGGCTGATACCGAACTGCGCGGCGTCCGTAGTTATCACCCAGCTCTATCTGGACGGCGTCTTGGGCGCGGGCGCGATGATCGCCGGGCTGCTCTCGGGAACGGGAGTGGGACTTCTGGTGCTGTTGAGGGTGAACGATGACCGCAGGGAAAATCTGCGGCTGACCAGTCTGCTGTACCTGATAGGAGTGGCGGCGGGAATTGCGGTGGAGATACTTGGCGTCACATTTTAAGCAAAAAAAGAACCGACCCCAGAGCGCTGTCACTCCAAAATCAGTTCTCATAAGTGCACCGCCAGGGGCTCGAACCCTGGACACCCTGATTAAGAGTCAGGTGCTCTACCAACTGAGCTAGCGGTGCTTGTCCGATAAAAGCGCATCTGTTCAACACGCAAGAGTTATTATAGTATAATGTTATTTGCATTGCAAGCATTTTTTTAAGAAATTTTAACGCGGCTTTGCGAGGGCTGTCGGAGAGAGGAGAAATAGGCGGAAATATGATATTTGAGAGTCATGCGCATTATGATGATGAAGTTTTTGACAAGGACCGGGAGGAATTGCTTCGCTCTTTGCGGGAGCACGGGATCGAATATGTGATCAATGTGGGAGCCTCTCTTGCAGGCTGTAAAAATACGCTGCGCCTGACAGAAGAATATCCCTTTTTATATGGGGCTATGGGCGTGCATCCCGGCGAGACAGGGGAACTGGACGAGGAGAGTTTCGCATGGCTTAAGGAACAGTGCGCGGCGGACAAGGTCGTAGCAGTGGGGGAGATCGGGTTGGATTATCACTGGGAGGAACCGGAGGCTTCCGTGCAGAAACAGTGGTTTGAGAGACAGCTTGAGCTGGCGAGGGAGGTCGATCTTCCGGTGATCATTCACTCTCGGGACGCCGCCAAGGATACGCTGGACATTATGCGGGCGCACCGCGCCGGGGAAATGAGGGGCGTGATCCATTGTTTTTCCTACACGAAGGAGATCGCGCGGGAATACCTGCAGATGGGATTCTATTTCGGTATCGGGGGAGTGGTCACGTTCAAGAATGCAAAGAAACTGAAGGAGGCTGTGCAGTATATTCCCATGGACAGGATCCTTCTGGAGACTGACAGCCCCTACCTTGCGCCTGAACCACACCGCGGTCAGCGCAACTCCTCGCTGAATCTGCCCTATGTGGCGGAGGAGATCGCGGCCCTCAAGGAGATCTCCCGCGAAGAGGTGGAAGAGATCACAAGCGATAATGCGAAACGGCTGTTCCGTATCGGACAGGACGCCGCTGCGGCGCGATAGTCCGGAACGCCGGACAGACACGGGAGGTTTCCATGGCGACGTTGGGAAATAGAAGAAATACCGCCGAGATCATACAGAAGTATCAGTTTGATTTCCGCAAAAAATACGGGCAGAATTTTTTGGTGGACAACAGCATACTGGACAAGATCGTGGAGGCGGCGGATATTACGCGGGATGACTGCATTCTGGAGATCGGTCCCGGCATCGGTACGATGACGCAGCGGCTGGCGGAGAAGGCGGGCCGGGTCGTGGCGGTGGAGATCGACAAAAATCTGATGCCGATTCTCGCAGAGACCTTGGCGGACTACGGGAATGTAACGGTCCTCAACGAGGATATTCTGAAGGTGGACGTCGGTGAGATCGCGCGGCAGAACGGCGGAAAGCCGTTGAAGGTGGTGGCGAATCTTCCATATTATATCACCACGCCCATCATCATGTCGCTGTTGGAGAGCAGGGCGCCTGTCAGGAGCGTGACGGTCATGGTGCAGAAGGAAGTGGCGGAGCGCATGAAGGTGGGCCCCGGCTCGAAGGAGTATGGGGCGCTGTCCCTGGCGGTGCAGTATTACGCCAAGCCTGAGATCATCACGAAGGCGCCCGCGGCATGTTTTATGCCGAAACCGAAGGTGGACAGCACGGTGGTCCGGCTGAGCCTCTATGAGGAGCCTCCGGTAAAGGTGAAGGATGAAAGCCGGCTTTTCGCCGTGATCCGGGCGTCCTTTAACCAGCGCAGGAAGACGCTGGCCAACGGGCTGGCGAACGCCGGCGATCTGGGCTTGAACAGACGGCAGGCGGAGGAGGCTCTGGCCGCCATGGGGCTCTCACCGCAAGTGCGCGGAGAAACGTTGACATTAGAACAGTTTGCCGAACTTTCTGACAGGCTTTACGAGGCGCGCGCTTAACCATTTTTTGGATGAAAAATACAAGATAGTGTAATGAATTGCTCTGGCATCTCCATATGTTGGTATATTTTTAACAGAAAGTTTTCCAAATGGAGATGCTATTTTTACGTTTATTTTATTTACATTAACAAGAGGCTATGGTAAACTAAAACAGTGAAAATAGGCTTACTATGTGGAAAAAGTGCGGCGATAAGGCGTAAAATGCCGAATAACTGCGGAAATACAGTGATGAGGTGATCACCGTGGATAAATATGAATATAAAGTGCGCGCCGACGAGATTAAGGCATTGATTTCGGAGGGGGAGTTTGCGGAGGCCGTCAGCATAGCCGACACGATCGACTGGCGCAGAGTCAAGAGCGTTATGATGCTTTGCACCATCAGCGATCTGTATAAGATCAACAGAAGATACCAAGAGAGCAAAGACATACTGCTGCTCGCCTATGAGAAACATCCGACGGGACGATTGATCGTATATTCTCTGTGCGAGCTTTCCATCAAGATGGAAGAGTATGTTCAGGCGATCGAATATTACAAGGAGTTCGTGCAGATCGCTCCCAAGGATACGGGCAGATATATCCTCCAGTACCGCCTGTACGAGGCGCAGGACGTCAGCTTGGAGGAGCGGATCGCAGTTCTGGAAGAATTTAAAAAGCGGGATTACAGAGAAAAGTGGGCCTACGAATTGGCGTATCTGTACCACAGGATCGGGCTTGCCACCAAGTGCGTGGAGGAGTGCGACGAAATGTTCCTCTGGTTCGGAGAAGGCAAGTACGTCATCAAGGCCCTGGAGCTGAAGGCGCTCCACGAGCCGCTGAACGAAGACCAGCAGATTAAGTATGACGCGTGGATGAAGGAGCGGGAGACGGGAGAGCCCGCACCGGAGCCTGAGAGCGACGAGGAAGAGGACGGGGATGATGTGTCGGATGACACTTTGGTGGCGGGACAGGTCCGCCGCACGGAGGACGCCGGAGATACGCAGGAAGTCCCTGACGCCCCGACGATGGAATTGCCGGAAGTCAAGACCATGGATCTGGGGCAGTACAACACGATCAATCTGCAGATGGCGCTGGCCGAGAGCATGAAAGAGATTCTGGAGGAGGACGCGCCGCAGGAGACGTCTGAGGCGAAACCGCTCCCCGAGCCTGAGACCGGATCGGAACCGGAGCCCGAGACAGCGGAGGAAGAACCGCACGACGAAAGCATGGCGGAAGAGGCGGAGGAGAAAAAGCAGTACGGCGGGGGTGCGGACGAAGACGTGAGTGCAGAAGAGGATGAGGAGGACGAAGACGAGGAAGAGGAAGACGCCGTGGCGGCCTCGCTGATCGCGCCGCTCTTAGAGGAGACGGAGGAGTTGCCCGCGCCCGAGGCGGTGGAGAGAAAACTGAAAGACTCTTCCATCGTGCAGTTCCCGGAGAGATCCCGGACGACGGCGGCGGAGAGCCGGAGCCCGGCGAAAACAGAAACGCCCGCAGAGCAGGAGAAACGGCCTAAGATGATGAGCACCGACGAGCTGAAGGAGATCGGCGCCTGGATCGCGGCGGAGGATACCTCTTCGTTCAATGCGCAGCAGATCGTTGAGCAGATGAGACAGGAGGCGCAGAAAGAGATCGCGGCCGCTGAGAGCGAACGCGCGCGGCGCGCGGCGCAGTCTTCCGGGTTCGACAATTTCCTGTCGCAGGAGTACGATGGGCAGATCAGTCTCGTGGTGCCCGAGGCGGCCCGCGTGGAGAAACAGATCACAGGGCAGCTCAGCATCGACGACATCATGGCGGAGTGGGAAGAGATGAAACGGACCAGCCAGGAGCGGCGCATGGAGGAAGTGCGTCAGCGCATTCTGGCGCACACGGGCAATCTCTTCGCGGACTTCGACGAGGCGACCAAGAACGGCCTCCTGGAAGAGCTGGAGAGAGCTTTCGTGGCGGCGATCATGAAGGATTCCGGGAAAAAAGATCCCATCAAGAAGGTTATTCTGCCGGATGACGACGAGAAGATCAATTCCGCGCTGGACGTTGTGAAGTCCGAGGCCGAGCAGCTTGCGGTGAGCGCCGCGGCCGCTAAGAAACTGCCTGCGGAAGAGGCGGACGACGGCGTGGAAGAGCTGGAAGAGATCGAGGAACCTGCCGGTGAGGAGAGCGCGGCACAGGAACCTGAGGAGGAGCTGCCGGATGCGGCCGGACAGACGGCGGACCCGCGCGAGGAGAAAGCGGAAACGCAGGAAGAGGAGACTGCGGAGGAGAATCTGCAGGATCGCGAGCTGACTGCGGAGGAGCAGGAGCTTTTCGGACAGTTCGTGCATCACCGCAAATCCAAGCGTCAGCTTGTACATACGCTGGATAATATGAGTCTGGCCTCCTGCACGGGCAATGTGATCATTTCCGGCGAGGAGGAGATCACCACGCTGACGCTGGCGAAGGCCTTGATCAAGGAGATGCAGTACAACGACGGCAACTTCTCGGGCAAGGTGGCGAAGGTGTCCGCCAATGTCCTGAACAAAAAAGATGTGGCGGAGACTTTTGCCAGATTGGACAACGGCGCGCTCATCATTGAGAAAGCGTCGCGCCTGAAACCCTTTACGATCTCCAAGATGACGAAATTCCTAGAGAAGGACAATATGGGGCTGCTGCTCATCTTGATCGACAAAAAGCAGGACATCAACCAGCTGCTTGCGGAGCACGCGGAGCTGAACAACAATTTTAATCTGCGCATTGACATAGAACCGCTCAACGACGAGGCGCTGGTGGCATACGCGAAACAGTACGCGGAGGAGATGGAATATTCCATCGACGAGTTTGGGATTTTGGCGCTCCACACGCGCATCGCGGACAGACAGACCAGCGACCACGAGGTAAGCATGGCGGAGGTCAGAGAGCTGGTGGACGAGGCGATCCACTATGCGAACAGGAAAACGCCGAAACATTTTATGGATATTTTGTTGGCAAAGCGGTATGATGAGGAGGACATGATCATACTGCGTGAAAAAGATTTCATGCACTATTAAAAGTAAGAGGGGGACACTTATGGCAGCAAAAAAAGAGAGCAGGACAAAAGAGGCGGAAACAAGCCGGGTATTTATCTCAGAGGACGATCAGTATCTGTTCGGACAGGGCGCACACTATGATATTTACAAGAAATTGGGCGCGCATCCGTCCGTCGAAAACGGCGAAAAGGGAATGTTTTTTGCAGTGTGGGCGCCGAACGCGGCGTGCGTACATGTGATCGGCACGTTCAACGGCTGGAACGAGGAGACGCACATGATGCAGAAGATCGGGCCGTCCGGCATTCACACGCTGTTTATTCCCGGCGTGGGAGAGAATGAGCTGTACAAGTTTCTGATCCACACGCCCTCGGGCGAGAAACTGTACAAGGCCGATCCCTTCGCCAACTATGCGGAGCTGCGTCCCGGCAACGCCTCCAAGACCTATGACATCAGCAAATTCAAATGGACCGACGGCGCGTGGATGGCGAGCCGCAACGGCAAAGACTATACGAAAGAGCCGGTGGCGATCTATGAGTGTCATATCGGCTCCTGGATGAAACATCCCGACGGCACGCCGGACGGATTCTATAATTACAGGGAATTTGCGGACAGGATCGTGGAGTATCTCAAGGAGATGCGGTACACCCATGTGGAGCTTATGGGGATCGCGGAGTATCCGTATGACGGTTCCTGGGGTTATCAGGTGACCGGGTACTATGCGCCCACCTCCAGACACGGCACGCCCGACGATTTTATGTACTTGGTCAACACGCTGCACCGCAACAAGATCGGCGTGATCCTGGATTGGGTTCCCGCGCACTTCGCTACGGATGCGCATGGACTCGGCAGATTTGACGGAGAGTGCATTTTCGAGCATCCCGATCCGAGGATCGGCGAGCATCCCGACTGGGGAACGAAGATTTTCAATTACGGCAAGACCGAGGTCAAGAATTTCCTGATCGCCAACGCGCTGTTCTGGCTCAAGGAATATCATATCGACGGCATCCGCGTGGATGCGGTGGCGTCCATGCTCTATCTGGATTACGGCAAGCGCGACGGCCAGTGGGTGCCGAATAAGTACGGCGGGAATGAAAATCTCGAGGCGATCGAGTTCTTTAAACATTTGAATTCCGTAGTTCTCGGCACCTATCCGGGCTTTCTGACGATAGCGGAGGAGTCCACGGCGTGGCCCAAGGTGACGGCCAGAGTGGAGGACGACGGGCTTGGGTTCAGCTTTAAGTGGAACATGGGCTGGATGCACGACTTCTGCGACTACATGAAACTGGACCCGTACTTCCGCAAGAACGATCACTACGGCATGACCTTTGCCATGACTTACAACAGCAGCGAGAATTATATCCTGCCGCTGTCCCACGACGAGGTGGTGCATCTGAAGTGTTCGATGGTCAACAAGATGCCCGGCTATCCCGTGGATAAGTATGCCAATCTGCGCGCGGGCTATACATACATGTTTGGCCATGCGGGGAAGAAACTTCTCTTCATGGGGCAGGATTTTGCGCAGGAGAGAGAGTGGAGCGAGGCCAGAGAGCTGGACTGGTATCTCCTGGGCGAAGATCTGAACAGGGGTATGCACGAGTACGTCAGGGAGCTGCTGGATCTCTACCGCAAGTACCCGGCCATGTACTCCATCGACAACAGCTGGGACGGGTTTGAGTGGCTGAACGCGGACGACTGCGACCACAGCGTATACAGCTTTTACAGAAAAGACAAGACCGGCAGAAACAATATTATGTTCGTGATCAATATGACCCCCATGATGTGGGAGAACTATATGATCGGCGTGCCGAAGAAAAAGAAATATAAGCTGCTGTTCCACAGCGATGAGAAACGTTTCGGCGGCAGCGGACATGAGATCCCGGCGGAGATCAGCGCGGTCAAAGGCGTGTGCAATTTCAAGGATTACAATATCTCTTTCGATTTGCCGCCCTACACTGCCGCAGTGTTTATTTTCTAGGGCAATCTGCCGCCCGGAGGTTAAGAAAGTGCATAACCATGCCGAAATAAAGGGTGAATGTGGAAAACATTCGCCCTTTTATCTATTATAAACTACATTGGAGATTTGTATGAAGATTACATTTGATCACACCAACGCGAATCAGAATGTAGACAGGGCAACAACCGCATACAGGAACACCCGGACGTCCCGGACGGGATGGATGAGTGATTACGCATTAGACATTTCTGGCACAGTTATGGATAACAACGCTTACGGAGGTCACGGAAAGACCGCAGAAGAGGTTATGCAGGATGCGGGGCTTATTGATGTAGCCACGCAGAGAGACTATATGACAGTGATGTCTAATACTATGTCGGAGGAAGATTTTAAGCGCCTGCAGCAGGAGGGCTATCGTCCGGGCGACATGGAGATCGAAGAGGTTGTTACCATTGTCGATAAGATCAAGGCGGAGCTGATGAAAGGCGGCACGCAGATAGTTGGCTACACGGATGATCTGGACGAGGAGACGCTTAAAGAGATCACCGGGAGCGAGACTTTTGCGAGAGAGCTGTGCAGGCAGTTTGAGAGGTATGATGTGCCCGTCACAAAAGAGAATGTGACAGATGCCAGGGAGGCCTGCGATAGGGCGATGGAGCTGCGGACGCCGGAAGACGGCACAGTCAGATATATGGTGGAAAACCGTGTGGAACCGACTGTGGACGGTCTGTATCTGGCGGGTTACAGCTCTACGACGGACAGCAGACAGAGTCACGGCTATTTCGCGTCGGATGCG
This sequence comes from uncultured Lachnospiraceae bacterium, assembly GCA_947632515.1. Classification (GTDB taxonomy): domain Bacteria; phylum Bacillota; class Clostridia; order Lachnospirales; family Lachnospiraceae; genus UBA3282. The sequence goes on along the minus strand of CANRPO010000024.1, from coordinate 25,275 downwards.
GGAGGCTATTACGCGAAGAAGGCGGAGGAGTACAACTGGGAGCAGCTGGAACCGCAGATGACCAGAGTGCTGGAGGAGGCCGGACTGGAGGCCACAGCCGAAAATCTCGAGGAGGCGAAGTGGCTGGTGGAATCGGGGATTCCGCTGACGGCGGAGACAGTGAGCAGCCTGCATGAGATCCGGCAGATCGAGCTGCCTCAGGATGAGCAGCGGGTTCTGGCGGCGATAGCGGCGGCGATCTCTGACGGCAAAAGCGCGGGAGATGCGAATCTGGCGGACGGGCGGAGCGATCTGGCCAAGGCGCTTGACTATGCGGAGGCCTATGGGCAGATCAGCGACGAGGCGGTGGATTGGACTGTCGCGGAAGGAAAAACGTTAAATCTGCGGAACCTGAAAAAGGCGCAGGAGCAGATAGACAGATACGGGATCGCTGACGGCACGCCAGAGCAGATCAGCGCGAGACGCCGGCTGGAAGAAGTCAGGCTGATGATGACGGTGGAGGCAAATCGCAGGCTTATCGAGAGCGGTTATTCCATAGATACGGCCGAGATGGAGGATCTGGTGGAGGCGCTTAAGCGGGTCGAGGAGGAGCAGAACCGGGCGCTCTTCAGAGAATCTGACAGCGCTGCGGCGGCTGACAAGGCGCAGCTCTATGAGCAGACCAGACAGAAGACAGCCGAAATACCCTATCTGCCGGCGGCGGTTCTTGCCCGGTACTTATCGGACGAAAACCCCTTTACGCTGGACAGTGTACACGAGAATGGCACGGCCCTGAAGAATGCCTATGAGGCCGCGAGGGAATCCTACGAGACGCTGATGACGGCGCCTCGGGCGGATATGGGAGATTCCATCCGCAAGGCATTCCGCAATGTGGACGACATACTGGCCGACATGGGATATGAGACCAGCGAGGAGAACCGTAGGGCCGTCCGCATTCTGGGCTATAACAGCATGGATATTACAGACGACAATATCGATGCCGTGAAGAAATACGATATGGAGCTGCGTCATGCGATACGCAGGATGACGCCGGCGGTCACGCTGCGGGCGATCCGGGAGGGCAGGAATCCTCTGCAAATGTCCGTGGAGGAGTTGAACGGCTATCTTGACGATGTGGAGGCCGAGGTTCCCGACGATGGGGAGAAATTCAGCAGATTCCTGTATAAGCTGGAGAAGAATCACGGCATCAGCGAGCAGGAGCGGGAGGCGTACATTGGGATCTACCGTATGTTCCGTCAGCTTGAGAAGACGGACGATGCGGCGGTGGGCAGCCTTTTCGCGGAAGGTGCGCAGTTTACCTTTTATAATCTGCTGACAGCCATGCGCAGCGCGAAAAAGCAGGGGATGGATTACACGGTGGACGATTCTTTCCAGGGGGTGGACGGCGTTTCCCTGAACAGGACGATCACCGAGCAGATCTCAAACGGATTCTCCGGCCAGACGGCGGACGGCTCGGATGCGCAGGATGCGGCGCGGCAGGAGAAGATGGCGCAGGAGTTCTATCGCATGATGACAGACGAAGAACTGGAGCAGGCCTATCAGAAGGAACAGATTCAGCAGTACCGCGAGTTGAGCCAGGTGGAAGACGAGGTGGTAAGGGAGCTGCTTGCCTACAGACAGCCGGTCACCGCGAATCATCTTACCGCCGCGGCGGAGCTTCGAAAAAATGGAAGAGCGCTCTTTAAGAAACTGAATGATATTGACAAATCAGCCGATAAACATAAAGTAAAGGATGCGGCGGCGCATCTTCTGGATAAGCTGACGGATCAGGACAGCGCGGCGGAGGCTTACGACGACATGCGGAACGCTTTTGCCGAGATGCTGGAGGAGGCCCGGGAGGAGAGCGCATCTTATCTTGACCTTCGGACCTTGCAGAGCTGCAGCAGGCAGCTTGCGCTGGCAGGCAGTCTCGCCGGGGAGGAGAATTATCAGATCCCGGTGGAGATCCGGGGCGAATGGACGGCGATCAACCTGAAGATTCTGCACGGCGGCGAGGGCGGCAGGGTAACGGCCGTCATGGACGCCGAGGGATACGGTAGGGTAACGGCGCAGTTCCATGTGAAAGATCGTACCGTGTCCGGATATATCGCATGTGACAGCGAAGATGGCACACGCAGACTGCAGGAGAAGGAGCAGTCTTTGAAGGAGGCGCTCTTCGCGGGGACAGAGACGGATGGGGAACCGCTCAGAGCGGGAAGTATCGGGATCGTATACAGCAGAGAGAGCAATGTTGGAGATTTTGCAGGAGAAAGGCAAACGCAGGATACGCGGACGGAGACGGCGGATCTGTACAGGATCGCCAAGGCGTTTATCACTTCTGTAGCGGCATAAAGGAGGAAACCAAATGAAAATCACTTACAATGCAGCGGCAATGTACGCAAACAATGCGGCCAATATGGCGGATAACAAAGTATCGCAGTCTTTGAAGAGGCTGTCTTCCGGTTTGAAGATCACGGAGTCAAAGGATGATCCGGCGGGGTACGCGATCGGAAGAAGGATGAATGCGCAGATCGGCGGTATCGGCGTTGCCACGCAGAATTCCAACCGGGGCGTCAATATCATCGAGACGGCGGACGGGGCGCTGACGGAAGTGCACGAGATGCTGCAGAGAATGAATGAGCTGGCAGTCAAGGGCGCCCACGGCGTTCTCACCACGGAAGACCGCGAGATGTTAAACGCCGAATTGAAACAGTTGAAGGAAGAGGTGACGAGGATCGCCAAAGACACGGAATTTAACGGACAGCCGCTTTTGGACGGCAGTTTCGATCTGCGCGGCTACACCAACACGCAGCTCGCCACAGTGGATTATTACAGCGACGAGGTGCTGGCGAAGAAATATACGGTCGATGCCCTGACGGTGTTTTATAAAGATGACGGGACGATCGATCTGGATCAGACCAAGGCCAATTTTACGCCGGGGGAGGGATTTCCCGCGGGGGCAGAGATCACCGAGGTCGGGCAGGATAAGGTGGTCATCACGGGCGGCAATGATTTTCAGATAACGCTGGCGGTCAACTATGATAAGAGAGATCAGGCGACCGGGAAATTGCAGGTGGCGGGCGGCGGTGTCGATTCGCTGGAACTCGACATCACGGGCATCGGTTCCATGGACTTGCAGACCGGCGCCAACGAGGGACAGCAGCTCAACATCCGTATTCCGAAGATCTCCCTCGACCGGCTTGGCATAGAGCGGACAGAGGTGGACACGGAGGAGCACAGCGACAACGCCATCACCGAGATCAAGGGCGCGATCCAGTATGTGTCGGATGTGCGGAGCAGGCTGGGCGCGTACCAGAACCGTCTGGAGCACACGATCAACAATCTGGATGTCAGCAACGAGAACATGACGGCGTCCTACTCGAATATCATGGACGTGGATATGGCGGAGGAGATGACGACCTACACGACGCAGCAGGTGATCGCGCAGGCGGCCACTTCCATGCTCGCGCAGGCCAACGAAAGGCCCGCTCAGGTATTGCAGCTTTTACAGTAAGGGGCGTGAAGGAGAGAAGATATGACGGCAGAGTTAAAACAGGAATATACCCTGCGCATCGCGCAGGCAAATAAGACCCAGCTGATCACGATTCTGTACGAGATGGTTCTGCTCTATATCGACGAGGCGGAGAGCGCGCTCGATACCGGCAATAAAGCAGAGTTTAAAAATGCCATCCGCAAGATCCGCGGCTGCATGGATGAACTGACGGCGTCGCTGCACTTCGAGTACGTGCTGGCGCAGAATTTATTACAGCTCTATCTGTATGTGGACAGAGAGCTCGTCAAGGCGTCCTCGCACTATGAGAAGGAGAATCTTGCGCATGTCCGTCTTGTGATCGGACAGCTCCACGAGGCGTACGAGCAGATCCAGGATCTGGACACGTCCGGGCCTGTCATGGGCAATACCCAGACGGTCTACGCAGGCCTTACTTACGGCAGGAACACCCTGACGGAAAACATCACGGATCCCGGAGGCAACCGAGGGTTCCGCGTGTGATCTATGAGAAAAGCGTTAGAGCGCGGTAGATTTCATTATGTTCCTCATCGGGCAGCAGGTTTTTATCTGCTGCCTGTTCTATTAAGTATTTATAGCGTTTCAGGATAGCGTTTACCTCATAGATGTAGCAGTCGATCAGGTCGGGATCGGTCACATTGTCAAAGTTCGAGTAGGCGATCTCCAGGGCATATCTTGTCCGCGCCAATTCTTCATGCAGTGACATTTTCGTACAGTCCACAATAATATCCGTGTCCTCGGAGCCGTTGGAGCTTTGATGGAAAAAAATCTTCATAGAGCAGCCAGTCCTTTCTTTTTATTCCAAAATTGGAAAGTATTACCTAATTAAAGTATAGGTAAAATTTGGATAAATATTCATGTAATATTTGCCCGGCAGGAGACATATCTATTTAGCAGACAAGACGAGTGGAGAGGTGCGTGGGATAATGGCAAATGCGGGAGGAATGTTGGCTATCCTGGGGGTTTGTCTGATCGTTCTTCTGATCGGGGCGATGGGCAGAAAAGTAGAGTGGCTGGTTAATTTTGTCCTGCGGGCGGTGATGGGGACAATCGGGATCTACTGCCTGAATTATATTTTGGCGTCGAGACAGATTTCCGTCGCCGTGGGGATCAATCCACTCACGATTTTGACATCGGGAATCCTTGGATTTCCGGGGATCGCCGTACTTTACGGCATACATTTTTTTAAAATATTGTAGGATTTTAACAAAATTATTTTTTTCTTAAAATATGTCTGGACAAGACGATAAAAGACGTTTATAATTCAACTCACAATCACTCAAGAAATTCTAAATGAGACGCTGTTTCTGATTGTGTCTCACTCTATCGCCATACGGCATCGGGGATTTCACCCAAGTATTTCATTGAGTCTGGTTACATGATCGATCGGAGGTGGTTCTGTTGGACTGACTTACTATCAATCTATCTTAATTTTTCTTTTGCTTCTGGCAGCGTTAGCGGATCTCAGGACGGATCGGATTCCCAACGGTTATATCCTGTTCGGCGCCGCCATCGGCGCGGCGGGCGGTCTGATCTGCGGTTTCGGTATCTTGCAAAGCGCGCTATCCGCGGCTCTTGCATTTCTCCTGTTGTATCCGCTGTTTAAGATCGGCGCGCTGGGTGCGGGAGACGTCAAAGTGTTTATGATGGTTGCCGTTTTTACGGAGCCGGCGGAATTTTTTAAAATGCTGGTACTGTCCTTTGTGATCGGCGCGGGTTTCTCTCTGTTCAAACTTTTGGCGGAGCATAACGGCAGAGAGCGGCTGTATTATTTTCTGTCCTATCTGGCAGATGTGATCAGGACGAGGCAGTGGAAACTGTACGGGGAGCATACCGCGCAGGATTATGAGAGATACCGCAAAAATAAGATTCACTTTACGGTTCCGATTTTGTTTGGCGTGGTTCTGCGTGTGGGAGGTGTGATTTGAGACAAAAAGTTTTTGCAATATGCGACACGGAGGAGGCTTATGCGGTCAGGCTGATGGAATATATGCTCGAAAAAGTCAGACTGCCCTATGTGTTCCATCTGTTTACAAAGGCGGAAGAGCTGCAGAAGTTCATGCAGCGGGAGAAGGTGGAAATACTTCTGATCGCGGAGAGCGTGCTGCGAATGCTGCGCGAGGAATATATCAGGCGGCAGGTGACGCAGATCTTTGTGCTGCAGGAGAGCGATGAGGCGAGGAGCGAGAGCTTGTGCTGCATCAGCAAGTTTCAGAGCCCTATCGCCATTCTGGAGGCGCTGGCGGATTCGGTTCCGGAGCTGTCGGATTGGAGTGCGGAGGAACAGGCGTCGGACACGGAGGTAAAACTGATCGGGATCTACTCGCCTGTCAAGCGGTGTCTGCAGACGACCTTCGCGCTGACGCTTGGACAGATACTTTCGAAGGAACACAGGACGCTCTACATGAACTTTGAGAATTATTCCGGATTCGGACAGATGTTAAAACGGGACTTTTCCATGGATATGATGGATCTGATGTACTATTTTCGCTGTGCGAAGGACAAGCTGTCGTTCAGACTCTCCGCGATCCTGCAGAATATCGGAGGGCTGGATTACATCCCTCCGGGACAGTCTCTTATGGGAATGCGGGAGGCGGATGGAAACCAGTGGCTTGCGCTGTGCGAGTATGTGGCCCGGATCGGGCAGTACGAGTATATGATCCTGGATCTGGACGACGGGCTGGACGGACTTTTCGATCTGCTCAGGAAATGCTTTAAGATCTATACGATCACCAGGGAAGACAGCTTCGCGGTCGCCAAGCTGAACCAGTACGAGCAGATTCTGAAATTTAACGAGCTGGATGAGATCGCTGCTAAAACCGTAAAGTGCAGATTTCCCACATTCAAGGAAATTCCCGTGGCCTTGGACTCCATGACGCACGGGGAGCTGGCTGGCTATGTGAAAGCGATCGTGAGAGAGGACCTGTATGGAGAGTAGAGAGGAGCGCAGGAGGCATCTGCGGGAAAAACTGGCGGAGGAGATCGATTACACGGCGGAGCGGTCGGACGAGGAGATGCAGGAACTGATCGATGAAATGCTGATCCGGGAGAGCAAGGAGACGCCGATGACGCTCAAGGAGCGCGGGCAGTACCGAAAGGAGCTGTTCGACGCGATCCGCAAGCTGGACGTGCTGCAGGAGCTGGTGGACAATCCGCACATCACGGAGATCATGATCAACGGCCCGGACTGCGTTTTCATAGAGCGGGACGGCAGACTCTTTCAAAGCGATCTGCGGTTTGAGAGCGAGGAAAAGCTGCAGAATGTGATCCAGCAGATCGTGTCGGACTGTAACCGCGTCGTGAACGAGGCGTCGCCCATCGTGGACGCCAGGCTGCGGGGCGGCGCGCGCGTGAACGTGGTTTTGGAGCCGGTGGCGCTGAACGGGCCCATCGTGACGATACGAAAATTTCCGGAGAAACCGATCATGATGGAAGACCTGATCGCCTACGGTTCCATCAGCGAGGAGGTATGCCGCTGGCTGAGCAGGCTTGTACGCGCGAAGTACAACATTTTCATCAGCGGCGGTACGGGATCGGGCAAGACCACTTTTCTCAATGCGCTGTCTTACTATATCCCGCAGGAAGAGCGGATCATCACCATAGAGGACAGTGCGGAACTGCAGATACGCGGAGCGCCGAATCTGGTGCGTCTGGAGACGCGCAACGCCAATGTGGAGGGCTGCAGGGAGATCACGATCAGGGATCTGATCAAGACGTCGCTGCGCATGAGGCCGGACAGGATCATCGTCGGTGAGGTCAGAGGGGGCGAGGCTTTTGACATGATGCAATGCCTGAATACGGGGCACGACGGTTCCATGTCCACGGGACATGCCAACAGCTCTAAGGATATGCTGAGCCGTCTGGAAAATATGATCCTGATGGGAATGGAGATACCGCTTGCGGCCATCCGACAGCAGATCGCCTCCGGCATCGATATTATCGTGCATCTTGGGAGACTTCGAGACAAGTCCCGCAAAGTGTTGGAGATCACAGAAGTGCGGGGGTTCGAGAATGACGCGATCACCCTCCATCCGCTGTATCGGTTCGTCGAGACGGGGGAGAGCGCGGACGGCAGGATCCTTGGGAATCTGCAGAAGAAAGGAGAACTCATGTATGTGGAAAAATTACAGTCTGCCGGATTACAGTGATTATCGGTTTCATGCGAAAGACCATGTGCTGTACACGGCGGAAGGAATGGCTCTCGTGGCGGCGGTCGCTTACTTTTTCTATCGGTCATGGATCGCGTGCGCGGCTCTTCTGCCAATGCTGTTTCTGTTTCTAAAAGGGAAGAGAAAGGAGCTTGCGAGGCGGCGGCGGCAGGAGCTGAGTATGCAGTTCAAGGATCTGATTCTCACCGTCGCCGCCAATCAAAAGGCCGGTTATTCCATCGAAAACGCTTTTCGGGAATCCTATGGGGATATGGCGATGCTCTACGGCGACCGGAGTGTGATCTGCATGGAACTAAAGTACATCATAACGGGCTTAGACAACAATGTGGTCCTAGAGAAACTTCTGTACAGTCTTGGCGCGCGCAGCGGCCTGCCGGACGTTCTGCAGTTTGCGGACGTCTTTCTGATCGCCAAGAGAAACGGCGGCAATATGACAGAGATTTTGGCGAAGACAGCGGCCGTGATCGAGCAGAAGGCGGAGACGGACAAGGAGATTCAGCTTATGATCAGCGCTAGGAAAATGGAACAGAAAATTATGAATCTGGTGCCCTTTCTCATTATCTTCTATGTGGGCAGTACATCCCAAGGATTTTTTGACGTATTGTACCACAATCTGATCGGGGTGGTCGTCATGACGGTGTGCCTCGGTTTCTATCTGGCGGCGTACATGATGTCCCGGCGGATCGTGGATATTGAAGTATAGGGAGGAAGAAAATGATATACATATACACAGCCATTCTGGGGGTCTATGCGCTGCTGTTTTTTCTGTCGCGGAAGGAGGAGGGCAAAAATCCTTTTCACAAGATGGCGGCGTACCTGGTGCGAAAGAGGGAGAGGGGTCTGCCCGGAGTCGCGGGCAAAAGATATGACTGGCGCAAAGATCTGTTTCGCCGTCAGTTGGAGACGAAACTTAAAACCCTGAAACCGTCCATACCGGCCGCAGCGCAGATGAAGAATTTCTATCTGTCGAGATACCGGACCGCGCTCACGGTAGTATTTGCGGGCGTTCTCTTTTGTCTTGCGGCATGGTGGAGCGCGCGCAGCAGTCCGCTTTTGGTGGAGGGAAATCGTATACAAAGGAAAGGATACGGCGGCGGCGATCTTTCCGTAGAACTGGCGGCGCAGATCGCGGGGGAGGAGGAAGAACTGTTTCAGTATGTGGTGGAGGAGAGAAAGTACACGAAAGAGGAGGCGGAGGCATTGTACAGAGAGGCGGCGGAACTTCTGCCGGGGCTGATCCGTGGGCGCAATGACAGTCTGGAGGACGTGCGGTATGATCTGGACCTGATGACCCACATGGAAGGCTACCCATTTGAGCTGTCGTGGGAGAGCAGCAGCTATGGGCTTGTCAATACGGATGGAACGGTGGATAACACGGAGCTGACGGAGGGCGTCGTGGTAATGCTGACGGCGCATTTCAAATATGGGCTGCAGACATGGGAACATCAAATGTATGTACAGGTCAATCCCGTCGTGTACACCTACAGAGAACTGCTGCGGAACCGTATTGAGGAACTGCTGCACGCGCAGGAGGAGCGCACGGGGACCGAGGAGGCGATGGTACTGCCGGACAGTCTGGAAAACGAGCCGATCATATGGCGGGAGATCATACAGGACAGCAGCGGGTATCTTCTGCTTGTGGTCATTTTGGCGGCGGGGGCCCTGTATTGGAGCGGCGGGAGGGAGTTGGACAGGCAGTTGGAGCAGAGAAGGAGAGAGCTGCTGTTGGATTATCCCGAAATCGTCAACAAGCTGGCGCTCTACATGGGCGCGGGCATGACGATCCGAAATGCCTTTATCAAGATGGGGGAGGATTACAAGAAACAACAGACAGAGAGGAGGCGATATGTCTATGAGGAGATTTTGATTGCGTGTAATGAAATGCAGAGCGGCAGATCTGAGAGCGAGGTTTACGACCATTTTGGAAGACGGTGTCAGGCGCCGGTCTACATGAAACTGAGCACGCTGCTGTCGCAGAATCTCAGAAAGGGCAGTAACGATCTGCTGTCCGCGCTGCGCCGGGAGGCTGACAACGCCTTTGCGGAGCGAAAGGCCATGGCGAAAAAGCTGGGCGAGGAGGCAGGCACAAAACTGCTCCTGCCAATGATGATGATGCTCTGCATCGTCATGGTGATCATCATGATCCCGGCTTATTTTTCTTTTGCCGCAGGGTGATCCTATGTGTGGCGCTATGGCTGCAGGAGACATGTCTGCCGCGAAGACGGCACGATGCAAAACAACGGGAAAAGGAGGAAAAATCATGAACAAAGTAAAAAGAGAATCGAAACTGAAGGGTATGCGCGCGTTCTGGCAGGAGGAGGAAGGAATGGGCACTGTTGAGATCATACTCATCATTGTCGTGCTCATAGGGCTGGTCATTATTTTCAAGACACAGCTGCGCAGTCTGGTGGAAAAAGTTTTTGAGAAGATCACCGCAGACAGCGACACGGTAATGTCATGAGGAAGGGATACATAACCGTATTCCTTACGCTGTCCCTCACGCTGATTCTGTCCCTTGTATTCACGTTGATAGAAGGGGCGCGAATCAGCGCCGTGCGCATGAAGTTTGAGTGCGTTGCCGACATCGGTATGAATTCGGTGCTGGCAGAGTTCCACAGAGAGCTGTTGGAGCAGTACGATCTGCTTTTTGTGGATATGTCCTACGGGGGTACATACGCGGACATCGGCAACACGGAAGAACATCTCAGAAACTATATGCAGAAAAATCTGCGCCCGGAACCAGAGCAGAAGGGACTTGGAAGATACAGGGATTTTCTGGCAATGGACGCGGGCAGGGTGCGGATCGGAGAATACTCCATCGCCTCTGACGACAAAGGTGCGGTGTTAAAGAGACAGATCACGGATCTCATGGCGGACTATCCGACAGGTGCCGTTCTGGAAAAGGTCGGCATCGGCGCGTCGGAGGTGGAGAGCTATGGGCTGGAGACAAGAAATCTTGATGGAGAACGACATAGTTACGAGGCACGGATCGACGAGATCGGCCTGCCGGTACAGGAGGTGGAGGAGGGCGTCTACGAGGAAGTGCCGCTGAACAATCCGGCGGACATTGCCAATGCCACACGAAGCAGCGGCGTGTTAAATCTTGTCCTTGATGACCCCGCACGGGTGTCCGCCGTCAAGATTTCTCCGGACGAATATCTGTCCCATCGGGCGCTTATGTGCGGAACGGGGATATGCGCGGAGGCGGCGGAAGTGTCGGGAGGGCCGGACGAACCGGTCTTCCAGGCGTATCTGTTTGAAAAATGCGGTTTCTACGGGCGGGAGCTGGAGAAGTCGCTGCTCAAATATCAGATCGAGTATCTGTTGGCGGGAAAGGACACCGACTGGCAGAATCTGGAATATGTGGCAAAGAGACTGCTGCGCTGGCGGGAGGTGGCAAATGTGATCTACATTCTCACAGACAGCGCGAAGATCGCCGAGGCGGAGGCTATGGCACTGGCGCTGACCGCGGTGGCGCTCTGTCCGGAACTGGCGGAGCCTGTCAAGTATACCATACTGTTTGCGTGGGCCTATGTGGAGAGCCTTCAGGATGTAAAAACGCTGCTCGCAGGGGGCAGAGTCCCGATCTGCAAAACTTCCGCAGATTGGAAGACGGGGATCGACAGTATCAAAAATGTAAAGGGAAGTCTGACGCAGGACGGCGGCGGCAGAGGACTGACCTACGAGGAGTATCTGCGAATCATGCTTTTTCTGGAAGATCAGGATACCCGGACATTCCGCGCAATGGACGTCATGGAGATGGATATACGAAGAACGGCCGGAAATGCACGGTTTCGTATGGACGCTTGTTTTGACACCTATCGCGCCGATCTGTCCGTGTCCGGCGGTTTCGGGTATTCTTACGAGATGAGCAGATGCTACGGATTTTATTGAGACGGGAGGTGACGGAAGATGCCCTTTTTACGAATCATGCGCTATCAATCTAACAAATCGACACAACATTCTCTCCGGGCATATCATGATCGCCGCCAAGGCGGTCAAACAAATCTAACATCATGCAGATCGCTAAAGAGGGTGTCTTCCGTCATCTTCCACAGGGGCAGGACGCGCGGCGTAAGCGGGTCTATGACGCTGGAGGCGGCGTTTGCATTGCCGTTCTTTCTGTTTGCCGTCATCAACATTTTGTTTGCCGTCAATATCATCGGGGCGCAGAGCCGGATCAGCGCGGCGTTACACCAGACGGGAAACAAGATGGCGTTTGCGGGATATGTCTACGAGAGAACGGTGGGGAGCGCTCTGCCGGATGGGCTGGCAGGAGTGGCCATGACCTACGCGTATGCGCGCGGGTCGGTGTTAGAATATGTGGGGCGGAGTTATCTGCAGCAGTCTTGCGTCGTCGGCGGCGCGGACGGCCTGTCTTTTGCGGGTTCCTCCGTCATGGAGGAGGGGGACGTCATAGATCTTATAGTTTCCTACAAAGTCAAACCCTTTGCGGGAATTATGGGATTTCAGGGATTTCATATGTCGCAGCGCTATTACGGCAGGGCGTGGACGGGCTATGACGTGGAGCGGTATGTCAGCGGCGCGGGGCAGGAGGATCCCATGGTGTTTATCACTGAAACAGGGACGGTGTATCATCAGGACCGCAACTGCGCTTACCTGAATCCGTCGGTGCGGTCGGTACCCAGGCTGACGGTGGGCGATAGGCGCAACCGGTCGGGCGGCAGATATTATCCGTGCGGGATCTGCGGAGCGGGTGCGGGGATGGGACAGGTTTTCATCACAGAGCAGGGCGGCAGCTATCACGGGAATCTGAGCTGTCCCGCGTTAAAAAGAACGATTTACACGATACCGCTTTCGCAGGCAGGCGGGAGAGGAAGGTGTTCTAAATGTGGATAGAGATTTTATTGTTCGTATTCTTGGGGATCTGTGCGGTCTGTGACAGCATGGAGAGGAAAATCCCGCTCGCCGTGGTGTGGCTTGGCATGATCGCGGCCGTCGTTCTGCGCTTGGAGGGACTGGCGGGAGACGGTACATGGGAGGGAGCCGCGCTGTCCATCGTTCCGGGCGCGCTGTTCTGGCTGTTGAGTTTTATCAGCAGGGAGAAGGTCGGGTATGGAGACGGGTGGATGCTTGTCATGATCGGATTGTTTACAAGCCTGTGGGAGTGCTTTTTGATCATGATGACGGCTCTCATGGCCGGCTCGCTCGTGGTGCTTATACTGTTGGCGGTGGGAAAGGCATCGAGAGATGACAGGCTGCCTTTCGCGCCTTTCCTCCTGTTCGGAATGGGGGTTGTGACATGTTTGTGAGAAGAAAGGCTGCGGCGTACATGACGGTGGAGGCGTCTTTTATCGTTACATGGACCATATTCGTTTTCGTCTTCTTGATCTATTTGTCTTTCTATTCTTATGACAAGTGTGTGCTTTTTCAGGACGCTTACGCGATCTGTTTTCGGGGAAGTATTCAGAAGCAGGAGGATAACGTGGTGTCGTACATCGGCGCGCATATGAAGGAGCAGTTCGGAAAGAAATATTTCGCCGCCGGCGAGGTTCGCGGCAGCGTAGACAGAGACGGCAATGTCGCGGATGTGATCGGCGAGTGCCTGGTGAAGGTGCCGATCCGGACGGATTTTACGATGAGCGGACGATCAGGCTGGCAGATCCGCACGCGGGCGCGGGCGCAAATCATCAATCCGACGCATATAATACGAAAAAGCAGATGGATGGAAAATATGGAAAATTCCCTGACAGCTATGGCGCGTCAGGCGGACTAAAGGGAAGTTCCCGAAGGGAGGCATTATGTTGGAGGCTAAGTATTACAGGGACTATGGACACAACTACATGATATTGCAGTGCGGGCAGCAGGAGGCGGTCAGAAGTTATCAATACAAGATCCTTACGTCGGGAAAGATCGGGGAGATCCTGAAATGCTCTGTGCGGCATGTCAATGGCAGTACATACTATTACTATGACATCAGCTCGCGGACGTCGCTGGATAGCCTGTATCGGGGAAGGAAAATGTCTCGGGCGCAGGTGAAGGATGTACTGAGCCAGATACAGGGGATTTATGCAAAGCTGGCAGGTTATTTTATGGACGAGGCAGGACTTGTACTCTTGCCCGAACACATTTATTACGACATCACGGCGAAAAGATATATCGGCTTGTATTACCCGGATCATCGGCCGGAGGAGACGAACCCTTACGGGGCGCTGCTGAGCTTTCTGGCGGAGCACATAGACGGGGAGGATAGGGATCTGGCGGAGAGAGTGTACCGCATGTGCGAGATGGCGGAGGAGAACTGCTTTTTTGTGGAGGATGCGCTGCGCATACTGGAGGAGGACGAGGAACCTGTCATGGAGACGGCGCGTGAGAAGATCGTGCAGGGGGAACAGGATCTGGTCATAACATGGGCGGCGGATCATGACACCGCGGAAGACTGCACAGAGTCGGAGGAATATGCACATAAGTCCGAAAAGAAAAATCTGTTCTATCCTGTTTTCGCACTTTTGTCGGTCCTCGGTATCGCGGGGGCGGTGGCGGTGTACAGTATGTATGAGCTGACGCAGAGAGAGGAGCTTGTCATTTACGGCGTCCTGGCGTCCATGGGAGTCTGTCTGTTTTTCTGTATTGCGGGTATTTTTGCGGCCGGCCGCAAAAAGGCGGTAACGGGGAAGGAGCGGGACAAGGAGAGCAGGGAAGGATATTTTTCCGATTTTGACGAAGAACTGTACCGAGAGCCGAGGAACAGCCGGCCGGGGGAATCGGCCGGTTGCCCGCAGACGCCGTCCCTCGATCAGGTGCTGAACAGGGATATGGATCTGGAGATGGCGGGGTATCGCCCGGAGCCGGGGCGGTCTGCGGAAGAAGGGGGATGGAACGCCGCAGAGCGCCGCGGACAGGCGCAGCCCGATGATTATGGCCGGACGGTCTTCTTTGACGAGAGGGCGGTCGGGGAGTGTAAACTCTATGCCATGGACAAGAAAAATAAAAATCATATCGAGCTGAGAGAGTTTCCATGCACGATAGGCAAGATGGCCGGCTGTGTGGATCATGTGCTCGCGGACAGTTCCGTCAGCAGGATCCACGCCAGATTCGACAGACAGGGTGAAAGGGTGCTGTTGACCGATATGAATTCCACAAACGGCACGTTCAAGAATGGACTGCGTATGCGGCCGCAGGAGACAGTGGAGATAGAGCCGGGAGACGAAGTCCGTTTCGGCAATCTGAATTACTGTTATCGATAGGCGTCCTTCCGTCGCCGCGCGCCGAAAGAGGCGATCTATTTGACACGGCATATTGAAAATGATACTCTCAAATAGGCAGTTGTTTACAGGGAAGAATATTTGGGGGAGATCATGGAGTCAGGACAGATCGAATCTCTGTTTTTTACGTCAGGGTACGGCAAGATTCCCACCAACCTCCCGGAGTACGCCTTTTATTATCACAGGGAGAGTCAGGGGATCACAGTTATATTTGTCATCGATTACCGCAGAGGGATCTATATTTCCGAGGATCAGTATGCGCATATGAAGGATCAGGGCAGGGAGTTTTTTCGCGCGAGAGGAGAGGCGGAGGTGCACATGCTGACGCTCATTCTGACGGAAGACACGCAGACGGCGAGGAGGCTCTGTGCCGGGGACAGCTTTTGCTGGCTGATCGACACAGGCGCCAACCGCCTGATCATACACGAGACGCAGGCAGCGGATTTCTACGGATGGAAAGCGGTTTTGGAAGATTATCTGGCACGTCAGCCGTATGGTGCGGGATGCGCCGCCGCGCAGGCGGAGGAGGAGTATAGGCGGACGCCACGGCGGGAGCCGTGGACAAAAGAGCGGATCGCCGCGCTGCCGTTGGTCAATATCTGCCTTGTGGCGGTCAATGTGATCGTATTTCTGCTATGTACATTTACGGGAGAATTGTTATATAATAGAGGTGCGTTCGGCGTGGCCGAGATCGCTGCGGACGGATCGTATTACAGGATCGTCACGGCGATGTTTTTGCATGGGGATGTACAGCATCTTTTTGGCAACATGATCGTTCTGTACTACGTGGGAGAGATCGTGGAGCGCAAAGTGGGGCATGTGCCTTACGCTGTGATCTATTTCCTCGCGGGCATTGTCGGCAATATTTTCTCGGCGGGATATGAGATCCTTACGGCGCAGCCATACACTTCTGTGGGAGCAAGCGGCGCTGTGTTCGGCGTGGAGGGGGCACTGCTCTTTTTGGTGATTTTGAACCACGGCAGATTTGAATATGTGACGATGGGAAGATTGGTTTTTGCGATCGGATTCTCCCTCTATTGCGGGTTTACTTCCGCGCATGTCAATAACGCCGCGCATATCGGCGGCGTCCTGACAGGATTTGCAGCGGCGGCGCTTATCATGTTTATGCGGCCGCACGCCGGGGCGGGGAAAGGACAGAGGATACCATGAAAATTAACATTTATTACGGCGGAAGAGGGTTGATGGACGACCCGACACTTTTTGTCATAAATAAGATGAAGGAAGTGTTGGAGGAACTTCGTGTGACGGTGGAGCAGTTTCAGCTCTACGAATTGAAGAACAGCATCACGACTCTGCCGCAGAGTTTGAAGAGCGCCGACGGCGTCATTCTGGCGACTACGGTGGAGTGGTATGGGATCGGCGGGTATATGCAGCAGTTTTTGGATTCCTGCTGGCTGTACGGCGATAAAGAGAAGATCAGCCGGATCTATATGCTCCCGGTCGTCATGTCCACCACCTACGGTGAGCGGGACGGCAAGCTGAATCTGACCACCGCGTGGGAAATCTTGGGCGGACTGCCTTGCGAAGGGATCTGCGGCTATATTGCGGACACCTCCATACTGGAAGAGAACGAGGAATATATACGCATCATCGAGAAAAAGGCTGAGAATCTGTACCGCACGATCAACCAGAAAATGGCGTGTCTTCCCACGAGTAATCAGGCCGTGAAACAGAAGATTGCGATCACGAAGAATATCAATTTCACCCCGCAGGAGTCGGAACAGTTGTCCCAGTATGTGTCCGACGACACCTATGTGCAGCGGCAGAAGGCGGACATTCAGGAACTGGCAAGCATGTTCCGTGATATGATGGGCAGCAGCGAGAAAGAGGATACAACAGAATTTTTGAAGGATATTCAGGAACACTTCAAGCCGCAGCCCGGAATAGCAGGAAATTATAAACTGATCATAGAAGAGAAAAAGACGCCGCTCATTGTTGAAGTGAACGGAGGCGGTCTGCAGTGCTATTACGGCGAGGGCGGCCGCATCGATGTGGAAATGCAGATGACAAGGGAAGTGCTGGGCGATATTGTGTCCGGCAAGAATACGTTTCAATCGTCCTTCATGGCGGGCGATATGAAGATGAAGGGGGATTTTAAGGTGCTGCGGGCGCTGGATCAGGTGCTTGTGTTCGGCGCGAAACCGGCTGGTATGTAAAATAGCAGATAAGAAGAACAATACGGTAATCGGAATCAGAATATTACGGATTCAGAACGGAGGAGATCATGAAAGACGAAAAGTGTATTTTCTGCAAAATTGCGAACGGGGAGATCCCGTCCAAGACGCTGTACGAGGATGACAGGTTCCGCGTGATCTTGGACTTAGGGCCGGCCACGAGAGGGCATGCGCTGATCCTGCCGAAGGAACACTATGCGGATTTGTATGAACTGCCGGAGGAGACGGCGGCTGAACTCATGAAAGTGGCTAAGAAGATGGCGGCTAGGATGAGGGAGCGCCTTGGCTGCGCAGGGTTGAACCTTGTGCAGAATAACGGCGATCTGGCGGGACAGACCGTTTTTCATTTCCATATGCACATGATCCCCAGATACCAGGGGGACGGTCAGAAGATCGGTTGGAAACCGGGCGGGCCGACGGAGGAAGAGCTGGAAGAGATCAGGCGCGAGATCGCGGACTGAGGATCACTTTGAAAGGACGTAACGGGCAGAATGCGGACGATAGATGTTGTCGATGTCACAAGAAACATCAGGGAAATGTGTATTGAGGCGAATTATTTCCTCACAGCCGATATGGAAGATGCGATGAAGGCGGCTGTGCAGAATGAGAAGGCGCCTTTGGGGAGGCAGATTCTGGGTCAGCTCCAGGACAATCTGAAAATTGCCGGAAAAGAAATGATCCCTATTTGTCAGGACACCGGGATGGCGGTAGTCTTTCTGGAGATCGGGCAGGATGTGCATTTCACGGGCGGCTCCCTGGAGGATGCGGTCAACGAAGGCGTCAGGCTGGGCTATACCGAAGGGTATCTGCGCAAATCCGTAGTGGGCGATCCGCTGATCAGGACGAACACGCAGGATAATACGCCGGCGGTCATCCATTATGAGATCACCGAGGGAGAGCATCTTGAGATCACCGTGGCGCCGAAAGGATTTGGCAGCGAGAATATGAGCAGGATCTTTATGCTGAAACCTGCCGATGGCATCGAGGGTGTGAAGAATGCGATCTTGACCGCGGTAAAGGACGCGGGACCGAATGCCTGTCCGCCGATGGTGGTGGGCGTCGGGATCGGCGGCACCTTTGAAAAGTGCGCCCTGTTGGCTAAGAAGGCGCTGATAAGGCCGGTAAACGGACGCTCGCCGATCCGCTATGTGAGGGAGCTTGAGGAAGAGATGCTGGAGCGGATCAATCGGACAGGGATCGGGCCGGGCGGTCTGGGCGGCACGACCACGGCGCTGGCGGTCAATATCAATACTTATCCGACCCATATCGCGGGGCTGCCTGTGGCGGTGAATATCTGCTGCCATGTGAACCGCCATGCGGTGCGGATTTTGTAAGGAGAGGCTGGGAGAAGGATGGAACGGCATATACAAGCCCCTATGAGCAGGGAGGACGCAAAAAAACTGCGTGCCGGTGATTATGTGTACATTACCGGAACGATCTATACGGCGAGAGACGCGGCGCACAAGCGGATGCAGGAAGCATTGGGCAGAAAG
Organism: uncultured Lachnospiraceae bacterium; assembly: GCA_947632515.1. Taxonomy (GTDB): domain Bacteria; phylum Bacillota; class Clostridia; order Lachnospirales; family Lachnospiraceae; genus UBA3282. Next base: position 6,684 of record CANRPO010000024.1, on the reverse strand, counting down.
GAGCCTCTGCCTTTTGAGATGAAGGACAATCTCATATACTATATGGGACCGTCCCCGGCGTGGAAGGGCAGGCCCATCGGTTCGGCAGGCCCCACGACTGCGAGCCGTATGGACAAATATACGCCTGAGCTGTTGGATCTGGGCCTTCGCGGTATGATCGGCAAGGGGAAACGCAGCGATGCGGTGAAGGAGGCGATTGTCAGAAACGGCGCGGTGTATTTCGCGGCGGTGGGAGGAGCGGGAGCGCTGCTCTCCAAAGCGATCACAAGCGCGGAAGTGATCGCTTACGACGATCTCGGCGCCGAGGCGGTCCGCAGGCTGAAGGTGGAGAATTTTCCTGTGATCGTGGTCATCGATTCGGAGGGAAACGATCTGTACGAGACGGCGGCGGAGGCGTACCGCAGCGAGTAGGCAGGATGGCGTACAAGCGCGGAAATCCGCAAATTCCGGCGGCATAAAATATGTGGAAAGCGTTGACAAATGGACAAGGCTTAGGTATAATAACATTTGCGTTGTAATTGGTAGAGGTTATTCAGACTGTGGAGAAGTACTCAAGAGGCTGAAGAGGCGCCCCTGCTAAGGGTGTAGGTCGCTTACGCGGCGCGAGGGTTCAAATCCCTCCTTCTCCGTTGCATCTACCGATAGGAAATCGAACGGTTTGTATACTTCTCATATATATAGGAGGCAGGCTATGTTTTTATTATTGGCGGGCGGTTTGGTCGTTGTGATTATCCCGGTTGTGATCGCGGTGGTTTCTTCCGTTGTCTCTGCGGTTGCGGCGTCTCAGGATATAGGGGAAGACGATTGACGGATCTGCAGGGTCGTTTTCGTTGATAAGAATTGACAGGACAGAGAAAGGGCGAGCTTTTTCTGTCCTTTTTGTATCTCCTTATATTGAAAAACCCTGCGGAATTGTCTATAATAGAATCTAATAAAGTTTTTATCGGCATAAGACATATATTTGCGTTTGCCGATCAGTTTGGGATGGAGGATGAGTATGAGGTTAGTGACACGTTCGGATTTTGATGGGCTTGCATGCGGGGCGCTGCTGAAGGAGGCCGGTATCATCGACCATTGGAAGTTTGCGCATCCGAAGGATCTGCAGGATGGATTGATTGAGATTACGGAGGACGACTGCCTTGCCAACGTCCCCTATGTGGAGGGCTGCGGGTTGTGGTTTGACCATCATTCCAGCGAGCATGAGAGATTACAGCTGGCCGGCAAATACAAAGGGGAGAGCCGCATCACGCCCTCCTGCGCAAGGATCATCTACGAGTATTACGGCGGGAGAGAGAGATTCCCGCAGTTTGACGATATGATGGAGGCGGTTGACAAGGTGGATTCCGGGAATCTTACCATCGACGAGATCCAGAATCCCAAGGGATGGATCCTGGTCGGCTATCTGATGGATCCCAGAACGGGACTTGGACGTTTCCGCAACTTTACGATCTCCAACTATCAACTGATGGAGAAACTGATCGACGCGTGCCGCACCATGACCACAGAGGAGATCCTGAGTCTGCCCGACGTCAAGGAGCGCATCGAGGTCTACAATGAGCAGACCGAAAAATTCAAAGAGATGGTCACGGCGCACACGGAGATAAGAGGCAATGTGATCGTTACCGATCTGAGGGGCGTGGAGACGATCTATACGGGCAACCGTTTCATGATCTACAGCATGTATCCGGAGCAGAATATATCCGCGTGGATCGTAAACGGCAAGGGCGGTCTGGGCTGTTCCGCGGCGGTCGGCTACAGCATTTTGAACAAGACCAGCAATGTAAATGTGGGAAGTCTCATGCTCAAGTACGGCGGCGGCGGTCACAGGAAGGTCGGCACATGCCAGTTTACCGATGAGAACATGGCGACGGAGCTGCCGAAGATGCTGGATGAGTTGTGTGCGATGGCTAACGCATAGAGCGAGGGAGCTTATATGACTTTCGACTTTAAAAAAGACGGCAGGAGGATCGTTGTTATCTGCCTCGCGTCGGCGCTCATGGCGGTCAACATCAAGACTTTTGTCAATACGGGCGGTCTGTACCCGGGCGGCGTGACCGGTCTGACAATACTGATACAGAGTATTTTCAGAATGTATCTCCATGTCAGTCTCCCTTATACGCCCGTCAATCTGCTGTTGAATCTTGTTCCGATCTACATCGGCTTTCGGTTCATCGGCAAAAAATTTACCCTGTACTCCTGCCTCTCGATCGTCGTCACCAGCGTGCTGACAGATGCGATCCCGGCGATCCCCCTGACCTATGATATTCTGCTCATCAGTATTTTCGGCGGCATTATCAACGGTTTTGTGACCAGCCTCTGCCTGTCCATGAATGCCACCACGGGAGGAACGGATTTTATCTCCATCTTCCTGTCGGAGAAGAAGGGCGTGGACGCGTGGAATTTTATTCTCGCCTTCAACGTGGTGATCATTATGATCGCCGGACTTCTGTTTGGGTTTGATAAAGCGCTGTATTCCATTATTTACCAGTATGCCTCCACGCAGATGCTGCATATGCTCTACAAGAGATACCAGAAACAGACGCTTTTCATCGTGACGAATCACGCGGAGGCAGTCTGCGAGGCCATCAATCGGGTCAGCAGACACGGCGCCACCATTCTGAGCGGGGAAGGTTCCTATGAGCGCCGGAAAAGGGAAGTCGTGTACTCCGTAGTCTCCAAGGAGGAGAGCAAGGCGGTGATCGGTGCGGTGAAGGCGGCCGACGGGGAGGCGTTTGTCAACGCCATCAGGACGGAAGAGCTGTCGGGAAGATTTTATTACAGACCAAATGAATAAAGCGTTGCCCTCCTGCCGCATGCGGCCGGGAGGGCTTTTTAAAATTTGTGAGGACACAAATTTTACATACTTTTTACACACTTTCGTCTTAAAACATCTCTATAATTTCCACTATCTTGAGTTTTCGGATGACAACGGCAGACGGAGACGCACATCGCAGAACGGGCGTAACGATTGCGCACGATCACTGTAATGGGAAAACAAAATGCGGAAGGGAGGATAAAGGACATGTCTTACCGCCATGAGTGGAAACATGAGATCAACATGGCTGACATGCTGACGCTGCGGCAGCGGCTGCGGGCGGTGGCGAAGACCGACGAACACGCTGAGAACGGCCTGTATCAGATACGCAGTCTGTATTTTGACAATCTTTCAGACAAGGCGCTGCGTGAGAAACTGGACGGGGTGAGCAGACGTGAAAAATTTCGTATCCGTTATTACAATCGGGACACATCCCTGATCCATCTGGAGAAAAAGAGCAAGACCCACGGGCTTGGAACGAAAGAGAGCACAGTGCTGACGGAGAAGGAGGTCCAAGCGATCGTTGATGGCGATTATGCGTGGATGGCACATACGCACGATCCCCTCAAGGAAGAGCTGTATTTCAAAATGACGACACAGCAGCTTCGACCGAAGACCATCGTGGATTACACGAGAGAACCGTACATATTTTCTGCGGGAAACGTTCGGGTGACAATGGATTATGACATTCGCACGGGTCTTTTGTGCACCGATTTTCTGGATCCCGCATGCGTCACCATCCCGGTAGTCGGCGAGCCCATCATTCTCGAGGTGAAGTGGGACGCTTATCTGCCCGACATTATCCGGGACGTTGTGCAGCTTGGCGACCGTCACGCTTGCGCCTTTTCAAAATATGCAGCCTGCCGCATGTACGGGTAGGATCCCGGCCCGCATGCAAAGAACCATTCATCAGTAAAAGTAAAGAAGATAGAAGGAGACAGATCATGACTTTTAACGACATTTTCAAATCAAGCTTTCTGGAGAACGTTACCAGTGTGAGTATACTCGATATGCTGTTGGCGATGATACTCGCTTTTGCCCTCGGTATGTTTATTTTTCTTGTCTATAAAAAGTCCTTTTCGGGGGTTATGTACTCGTCGAGTTTCGGCGTGACCCTGGTTGCCCTCACGATGATTACGACGCTCGTTATTCTGGCCGTCACCTCCAATGTTGTCCTCTCTCTCGGCATGGTCGGCGCGCTGTCCATTGTTCGTTTTCGGGCGGCGATCAAGGAGCCGCTTGACATCGCTTTCCTGTTTTGGTCGATCGCAGTGGGAATTGTTCTGGCGGCGGGGCTGATACCGCTTGCGGTGATCGGCAGTGTGCTGATCGGCGCTTTCCTGTTGCTCTTCGTCAACCGCAAGTCCCATGCCGATCCCTATATTGTCGTGATCGACTGCGCGGATAGGGAAAGCGAGCAGAAGGCTACAGAGTACGTACAGGACCGGGTCAACCGCTTTGTTGTTAAGAGCAAGACCGTGAGAAAAGGTTCCGTGGAATTAAACGCGGAAATTCGTCTAAAGGACGATAACACGGATTTCATCAACACGCTTGCGGAGATGGAGGGCGTCAACAACGCGGTGCTGGTCAGCTATAACGGGGACTATATGGGCTAAGGAGGACTCTCATGTCTACGAGTAAGCACATAGATAAAATTTGTTGCATTGTGCTCGCCTTTGCGCTTGTTCTGACTGTGCTCTTTATGAATGCGGGCAGCCTGGGGATTCAGGCGGTCAGCGCTGCGGTGGGCTATGCCTCCCGGCTGTTCGATACCTCTAAGGTGCACACGATCGATATTGTGATGGACGACTGGGATTCTTTTATCGAGGGGTGCGCTGACGAAGAGTATGCGGACTGTACGGTTGTGATCGACGGAGAGGCCTATCGGAATGTGGCAATCCGCGCGAAGGGCAACACCTCGCTCACGTCGGTGCAATCCTACGGAAACGACAGGTACAGTTTTAAAGTGGAGTTCGACCACTATGACGATGCGGGCAGTTACTACGGCCTTGACAAGCTGTGCCTGAACAACATTATTCAAGACAATACCTATATGAAAGACTATCTCGTCTATCGAATGATGCGGGAGTTCGGAGCGGACGCGCCGCTGTGCAGTTTCAGCTATATCACGGTGAACGGTGAGGACTGGGGCCTGTATCTGGCGGTGGAAGGAGTCGAGGAATCGTTTCTGCAGCGTACTTACGGGAGTGATTACGGGCAGCTCTATAAGCCTGACAGTATGGATATGGGCGGCGGACGCGGCAACGGGCATGATTTCAATATGGAAGACTTAGATTTTGGCCGGAGTGAGGACGCTGACGGGAATGCCTCTCAGGGAGATATAGAAGGCGATGACCGCGCCGGATCTGCCGATCGGGATATGGGCGGCGGCGAGCCGCCTGAGTTTGGAGACCGCGGTATGGGCGGCGGCCCGTCCGACCATGTCATGGGGAGCAGCGATGTGTCCCTGATCTACACGGATGATGCGTTCGACAGTTATGAAAATATATTCGACAGCGCCAAAACAGATATTACTGACGCCGATAAGACGAGGCTCATCGAGTCGCTAAAAAAGCTGAATGCCCGCGAAGATATAGAAGAGGTTGTGGATATAGAGGAAGTACTGCGCTATTTTGTGGTGCACAATTTTGTGCTGAACTTTGACAGCTATACCGGCAGCATGATCCACAATTATTATTTGTATGAAGACGACGGGCAGTTTTCCATGATTCCATGGGATTACAATCTGGCTTTCGGTGGTTTTCAGTCGAACAGCGACGCCACTGAGCTTGTCAATTATCCCATCGATACCCCGGTGTCCGGTGGAACGATTGACTCCAGACCGATGCTTGCGTGGATCTTTGCCGATGAGAAATATACGGATTACTACCATCAGTATTTCTCCGAATTTATCGCCAAGTATTTTGACGGCGGCTATCTGGAGAAGATGATCGACAGCGCGAGCGCGATCATAGCGCCCTATGTTGCGAGCGATCCGACGAAGTTCTGTACTTATGAGGAATTTGAAAAAGGCGTTTCCGCATTAAAGGATTTTTGCGCGCTGCGCGCGGAGAGCGTGAGCGGTCAGTTGGACGGGACGATTCCTGCCACTTCGGAAACGCAGGCGGAGGATTCCGCCACGCTTGTGGATGCGGGCGGCATTACTGTCGCGGATATGGGCTCCATGGGGCGTATGGGCGGCGGAGATTTTGGCGGACACGGGCAGCGCTTTGAAACAGCTGAAAAGAATGACGCGGATAACGGCGCCCCTGATTTTGACGTTGCGCGTGGCGGTATGTGGCGGCCGGGTGCAGAAGGTGAGGCGGTGGAGGCATTTCGGCCGATGGAAGGCGATTCCATGCCGCCCGGTATGCCGTTCGATATGCCGCAGGATAACAGGGTGAACAGCGCGGCGTCCTATGTGCCGGTCGGAATATCGGCTGCGGTCCTGCTCTTTGCAATTCTGGCGGCAACGCGGTTTCGCAGGCGTAGATGACGACGTTTCTCGCTAAAGAACAAGCTATTCGGGTTTTGTGAATGCTATGGATGGGAATGAATAAAATGAATGCTCTGATCATGTATTGACAAATAGCGAAAATCAGTGCTAAAATAAAATTCCACCGCGCAAATGGACATGTCGATAGGTTTCTTCAGAAAAATATTTAAAAAATTAAAAAAAGGGCTTGACGGTTTGCGGCGGTTGTGATAGCATACTAACGTTGCGTGTTGATAAACATGCATTGGAGAGACGGAGATTCTCCGGAGATTGACTGCGGGGCAGTCAACTCCGAGGTACCTTGACAAATAAACAGTAATGCAACCCTGAAAATTCAAGGAAAAAAGAGAAGAATTTCAGAACGTAAAGACGG
>CANRPO010000023.1 GCA_947632515.1 uncultured Lachnospiraceae bacterium | reverse complement strand
CCACAGTATCTTAAACAGTATAGCACACAGACCTTGGAGAGGGTCTATAAACACTACTACTTTATAATACGAGGAGATACAGCATGACCGACATTGCGGAAAAAGCATTAAAACAGCTTTACGATGAGTATGCTAAAACCGGCGAAAGAGACTGGCAAAGTATTGATACTAACACCGGAGATCAGCTTGAATCCCTTGGCCTTGTCGAAAAAAATGTGCAAGGCGAGGTCAAGTTGACCGATGGGGGCATAGCATACATGAAAAGTTAGTCTAACGCAAGCGGCGCCATAACAGGTGCCGCTTAAGTTTTGCAACGCCGCTACTTTTCATATGCCCTCTGTCATCAAAGTTTGCTCTAAACTCGAGAACAGAGTGGAAATCCATACTTACCTTGTAAAAATCATCATTGCGGTCTGCCGGAGAGCAAATCAGGTGAAAGCCTGTGCAATCCCTCCCGAAGTCCTCACCATTGATACGGAAAATCTTCTTCTCCACATCAATTTCAACTGTTTTCAGTTCGTGCAGTCCAAAAACCTTTCCTTGTTCCATTTTCTTTCACCTCACTTTCCTATCTAATGGCAATCGCCGTTGTCGCCAATGCCGCCAACGCAAGAAAAAATCGTAAATGGAAAATAGTATAGTTCCCGTAAAAGTCCTTGCTCTAACAGGGACTTTTATATTGCAATTCGCTTTTTGCTAAAGCAAAAACACTTCTTAAACAGATTAATTTGTATCCATGATTCAACATAGGTTCTTCCGCTCTCTTTGTATTTTGTCATGTAGTGATGTATCATATCTTTTCTCACCTCTCTCCTTTTGTGATATAATTTTCTTATTTCCTCAACCAGAAAGGATAACCATGAATAATTTAACCTACAAAGAAATACTGCTTTCTTTCCCGCAATACATACTCCTTGTAAAAGTAAAGTTCTGCGGTATTGGTTATGACGCTTGCAACAAAGAACGTCGAAGATTTCTAAGGCAATATCGTCTTGTCGAATTAGATCCACATTCCGGCAGCCGTTTCCGCATCAGCGATAACGGTAAAATGTACTTGCGATACCGTTCGCGTTCTTTTTGGAAATTCATGATACCAACCGTCATTTCCATAATTGCGCTATTTGGAGGATATGACGTATACACCAATCCACTATTGAAGGAAATATTAGAAGCAATAGCGTCACTGTTTGGACGTATAGCGGAAAGTCTGGGTGCCTTCTTGAAAACGGTATTTTAAAGTAGTGTGCATAGGCATATGGATTTCTTTCTTTCATTTCACGCAGAATACGTTTAGCCTCTTTGCGCGTTTTCGCAGTTTCTTCCAAAATTTCATCATCACAGTAACAGCGGACTATAAATTTATTCTCTGAATACTTCTTGTTCCGCTTTTCCAACTCATTCATCAATTCATAAGTTGGAGCGCCGTTTAATTCCATTCGTTATCACCTCCCCGCATACTTATTCCTATGAACATGTTTTTTCTTTTCTTTCTTTTTGCGCTTAGGAGTCCTAAATGGTGCTTTTTTACAGTGAAATGATTATTATTGTTTTGCATTTTCCGTCTATCCTCTCTCCTGCAAATTTGGTACAAAAGATTTTTATTGCCATGCTAAAATGAAATCACAGGCAAGTGCCGAGTATAACGAAAGGAGAAAATCATGCGTAAATATCATTTTCAGTGCTTAAATTGCGGAGAAGGATTCAATGTGCGTTCAGAGTTTCTTGTGGAAAAAGATTCTCTTGTTTGTCCGAACTGTTCTGCCAAACTGCCGGATAGCACATTTGAACTTCTCAAAAAAGCAGCAACATCTCTTAGGGACTACGACTCAAAAAATCCCGATGCCCAGAGAAGTGAAAATTATAATTACTTTTCTGTTAGCATTCAGTAATTGGCATTTTTGCCAATTCGTTTTGCGCTTCATTTAATACCCTGACAGCGCGATTGTATGAAGAACCTTCTTGCGCGATTATCTTAGCAATTTTGACCGCAAGAAGATGTTCTTCATGCTCTGTCATTTCCTTTTCTCCGTATGCCATTTTCTCTCACCTCCCTCACTCATCTTCATTTGCGGCAAAATCCATAGGATTAACGTCAAGGAACTTACAAATCTTAATCAATTCATCATCTCTTAAAGGACGGCGCTTATCTTCATTCATTGCCGTTGATAAACTTGCATGAAGGATCCCGCGCTTTATCCCCGTGGCCCTTGCCATTGCCGAAAGATTGATTCCCATTCTATTCACATAAGCGGATAAGTTCTTTGTAACGCACATTTATCGCCCCTCCTTTCTCCGTTTCAGAGAATCTACGTATATAGTATTCTTTGTTTTAGAGAATGTCAATAGAATTTGTAAAAAATTTTTCTATGTATCGGAGAAATTTGTTGATACTTAATAAAACAAATGCTATATTAAAACCAATAGGAGGGCAGTCAAATGAAGATTGGAAATAAACTCAGAGAACTTCGCGAAAAAAGCAATTTAACAGTAAAAGACGTTATTAATGAACTAAAAAAGTTTGACATAACAATATCTGAAAAGACATTGTATGGTTATGAGAGTGGAAAAAACTCAACAAATGCCGATATGTTTTTGGCTCTATGCCAGATATATAATTGCAAAAATGTTATTGGGGAATTTTCGGATTCCGCAGATGAAATCCTTTTTACTAATGATGAATGGAATATTATAGAAAAAATTCGGAAAATTGATGATTATGGCCGCGAAACTATCGGCATGATACTTGACAGAGAAGCTGCGCGTTCATCTCAAATTAAGCGCTTAGAATCTCGCCCTATCTCTACTCCAGAAAGAATAGTTCAATACTTCCAAAAAGTTTCTGCAGGAAGCGGTGAACTGATATACGAGGATATTTCAGAACAAATAACAATACCGGATATACCAAAATATAAACGTGTGGCTTATGCGGTAAAGGTTTCTGGGAATAGCATGGAGCCACAATACCACGATGGGGATATGCTTTTGATTGAACCAGTTTGTATTGTTGATATTGGAGAAATCGGGATATTCAATGTAGACAATAAAGCATATATAAAAGAGCGTGGGAAAACTGAGTTAATATCGCTGAATAAAGATTGTAAGAATATTCCTTTAACAAATGAATCGCGGTGCATGGGGCTTGTGATAGACACACTTTAATGCGAAAGTAGTCGGAAAAGAACAATAAAAAGGGGTATATCATGAATTACGAAAAGAAAAAGGAATTGATTAAACTTTTCACGCCTGCGGCAATAACCGCCGTTATAATGCTACTTACAAGTATTTCAGCGGGAACATGGAAATTTACTTTCGAAGATATTCTGGCAAATCTTATCCTTATATTCATATTTGCCGGAATTGCTTTCGGCGTTACCTATGGAATAATGAGCAGCAAAAAGGCCAAGAAAAAGCAAGCAGAAGCATTAAGGATCGCAGAAGAACAGCGGCGCATAGCAGAGGAACAGGAACGGATTCGCCAAGAAGAAGAACAGCGAAAATATGACGAGTGGTTTAATTCTCTTTCAGAAAGCGAAAAACAGACAGAATTGCAAAAGCAATATTATCAGAAGCAGTTAGCACTGGAACAGGAAAAGATTGCTCTGGAAAGGCAAAGACAGGCGATAGAGGCAAGGCAGGCAGAACAGTTTAGGCAGGCACAGGAGCAGCAGATCGCGGAGTTAAGGACCGCCAACAGCTTGCAGCAAGCACAAATGAACGCTATGCTGAAATGCCCGAAATGCGGCTCCACGTCCATCACCGGACAAAAAAAAGGCTACGGAGTGGTGAAAAGCGGCCTTGGCGCTGCTGCTATAGGAGCGGTTACCGGCCCTGTTGGAGCGATTGTCGGACTCGGCGCGGGGAATATCGGAAGAAGCAAAGTAAAATGCACATGCATGAACTGTGGGTATAAATTCAAGGCGGGGAGGAAATAGTCATGGCTACAGCAAAGAAACTTCTCCGAGAAAGATATCGCTGAAAAACCCGTGAAGATCATCGGGAAGGTGGTGGAACTGAGAAGAAAGATGTGATTTCATTGACAATCTAATATATTTACCAAGGGAGCCGATGGGGCGATTACGTCAGCTGCTGGACATTACGGAAAGGAGCTGGTGCCAATGGTTACATACAGCGACTTGTTTGCTTTTGTGATTATGCTTTGCGCAGTCATAACTCTTGTTATCAACATCAAACGCAAAAAGTAGCGCCCTCGCTCTGGTAAAGTAAGACGCTACTTTTAGGTTTTGCCCTGCCGGCGGCTAGGTGTACTCTAGCCATCGGCTCTCTTGTTAAGTACATTATATCCCTGATTATAGGTTTTTGCAACTGAGATTGTACATTTTGAGTTTCAAATTGTAGATTTGAGCTTCAAATTATGGATTTCGAGCACCAGATTGTAGATTTTTTGTAATTTATAAGGAGAAAACATTGAGTAACGAGACTATAAAAATTGCAAATGATATTGACACTGGATACAATTCGCACATAAGATTAAACGAACTCTGCTTTCGACTTGCGTCCATAGAAACTGATGAAATCTATTTAGATTTTTCTACAGTCAACTTCATTGCATCAAACCAGTTTGCAATCTTGGGATGTATATTAGACACCTATAGAGATGAGCACCCAGATACTACTATATATTTTTCACACCTAAATAAAAGTATTAAGAAAACCATACAAAAAAATGGTTTTCATGCACATTTAGGATTTGAAAAAATACCCGATACTTATAATACAACTATACCATATACAATTTTTAACATAGATCAAATAAGTGAATTTGAAAAATACATAATACTTCGCATTTTTGATAGAGACGACATTCCAAAAATGTCAGAAAAAGCAAAGAGTAATATAATAGACAATATACTGGAAATATTCAATAATGTAAAAGAACATACCCACAGTAACAAAGTATACACATGCGGACAATACTTTCCCAGAAGCTCTCTGTTATATTTTACAATTGTTGATTCTGGAGAAACAATACCTTATAATGTAAGAAATTACTATGAAAATCTTAATACTGAGGCTCCAAGCAAACTTCTTGAATGGGCTATTGCCCCCGGTAACACAACTCGCATAACAGGAACTCCCGGTGGATTAGGGTTATCTATCCTCAGTGATTTTATAGGATTAAACAATGGAAAACTATATATAATTTCCGAAAATGAAACTTATGAGAAAAAAGGAACGAATGAGCAACATATGTATATGCCTCATTCTTTTCCGGGCACAATAGTGACTGTAGCATTTAATCTATCAGATGAATCTACGTATAGTATGACTTCAGAAAATCTTTCTGAAATAGTTTTTTAGGAGGTCCTATGGCAATGAAAAAAGAAATCTATATTGATGTTGCAGAAAAAATTGAAAATCCATCCGCCTTAACTCAAGAACAAGGGAATCTTATATACAACGAAATTGTTCCTGCCATTGAACAGGGAACCCATGTAGTGCTTGATTTCGAGCAGGTTGAAAGCATGATTACTGCCTTTTTAAACAATGCAATAGGTCAATTATATGGGAAATTTACCAGCGAACAAATCTCAGAATATTTGAAAATAACTAATTTCCCCGATATAAAAAAATCTACACTAAACCTTGTAATTTCAAATGCGAAGAAATTTTACTCAAACCAAGAGAAATTTAATGCCACGGCCAAGGAAGTGTTTAATTCATGAGTACAAAAGATATTAATTCTTTCAAACCAACCAAGCAGCAAAAATTTATTATGGATACCAATGTTCTGATTAAACTTTTATATCCTGCTATGTCAGAACAAAATACCGTACCATATGAAAAGTTATATCAGTCTATCATTGGTATACAGGCCAAATTTATTGTGAGTTCTATACAAATTTCGGAGTTTGTCAATCGTTGTATTCGTTTTCAGTTTAAAATGTGGAAAGATCAGGATGGGAAGAAAGACGCAGATTTCAAACGTGATTACAGAAATACTGACGACTACAGAGAAGCCATGAAAGCAATTTTGGAAATTATACAAAATGACATCCTTCCAGTTTCAACTTGCATTGATGACCGATTTTGTGAAATGAATACCGATAATTTATATAGTTATGGGTTTTCCTATGATTTCAACGACTCCCTTGTTTCTGAAATTGCCAGATTAAACAATGCTATATTAATAACTGACGATAAAGATTTTGGAAATTATGCCTCAAATATTGAAATAGTCACAGATAATAGAGGTTTGCTAATGTTTCACTAAAACAAATCCGCCCCGGTGCGCCAACACCGGAGCGGATCGGAACTATACCGGGAGAACCCGATATAAGCACCTCAAGCAAGTGCATTATATCATTCTCCCGGCCAAAATACAAGTGCCGGGCATTTTTATGCTCTGCTACCAGTATGATGTAGAGGAGGAGAATGTTATGCTTACCGTCGGAATATACCCACGCAAATCCGTGTACCGCGACAACAGCGACTCCGTCAGCGTGCAGATACAGCTCTGCATGGACTACGCCGGGATCATCTTTAAGGATGATGATGTAGATTTTAGGATCTATGACAAAGACGAGGGATTCTCCGGCAAAAATATGAACCGCCCCGGCTTTCAGGAAATGATGGATGATGTGCAAAACGACCTCCTGGATGTGGTCATGGTCTATAAGCTGGATCGTATCAGCCGTAACGTGCAGGAGTTCTCTGCAATGTATGAAGTGTTCCAACAGCACAATGTCTCCTTCATATCCGTCAAGGAATCCTTCGATACCACTACGCCCATGGGCCGGACGGTGATGTACATCCTGGCCGCTTTCGCGCAGCTTGAACGGGAGAACACTTCCGAACGTGTCACTGACAATATGCGTGCCCTCGGCGCCGCGGGTAAATGGACCGGCGGCAAACTACCCACCGGAATGACCTCTGTGCGCCGTCAGGTAGGCGACAAGGAGCATTCTTACCTCATGGTGGACAGAAATACCATATGGCTCGTAAAATCCCTCTATGGACTTCTGCTGCAGGGCTATCCTATCACTAAGATAGAACGGTACTGCCGGGATCATGGGATCAGGAGCCAGACCGGCAAATATCTCAACACCTCCCAGATCTACAATATCATCACCAATCCCGTCTACTGCCAGAACAGCATGGATGCCTACTATTACTTCGCGGATATGGGCTGCACACTTCCGGATCCCGCCCTGTTCGACGGCACAAAGGGCCTGATCGGCTACGGCAAGACCAAATCCGGCAGGCAGGCGCAGCGGAAACAGGATAAGTCCTCCTGGACCATCGCGGTCGGTATCCACGACTACGTTATCTCTTCCACCGACTGGATCGCGGCGCAGAAACGCCTCGGCCTGAATAAAATGATCCGCAGCGCCAAATACGACTGCGGAATCTTAAAGGGTGTCCTACGCTGCAAATGCGGCGCACGCATGGACATCCGTACCTACACCAAGAACGGGATCCGCTTTTCTTACTACTACTGCACCGATATGGCGCGCCAAGGAAAGGCGAAATGCGATACCGGCTATGTCCGTATCGAAGAGGTAGAAGAAGCATTTCTGAGGCAGCTCCGCAAAATACGACTGAATCCTGACGGTTTCAAGCTGCAGCCGGACACCGCCAGCGCCCTGCAGAGCGTTTCCTCGCTCAAAGAAGATCTACGGCAGATACAGTCCTCCATCGACAACCTGACTGCTGCCCTCATGAACGCCATGGATTCCGTGGCATCTTCTTACATTGTGGCCAAGATCGAAGAACTGGATAAGCGCAAACGAGCGCTGGAGACAAATCTCCGCCAAGCGGCTCTGCAGGAAAAAGCCGATAAATCTCTCAAAGAAACAGAAGCGGAAATTTATCAAAACATCTGTTTCCTGCTCGACAATTTTGATTCCATAGAGTATACTGGTAAAAACGAGTTGATTCGTAAGATCATCAAGAAATGCATATTAGACGGCAAAAGCCTGCGCATTGTTTTCTGATGCGCAGGCTCTATATTTTATTCTGATCGGCGTGCCGATCTGCCCCATCATGTCATGCCCCAGATGCGGTCTTGCGTAACCGTAACTTCTGGACGCTCCAAAATCGTCATAGTGGCTGTAGTCGAATCCCTTGGCGATAGGGGAGAACGCCTTGAGTCCGTAATATTTCTTCCACTTTCCGTCCTCCTTCATTGAGAACTCTCCCACCATGCCGCCCAGCACGGCGGTGTACGCCTCCAGATAATAGTCGTAATACTCCATATCCGCAGTCAGTTTCTTCATCGTCTCGCCGCTCTTCAATTTTTCTGCGGCCTCATTGATCTTTTTGACGCTGCTGCCGTCAAATTTCCCGCCGGTCCTCGCGCCCGCATAGGCCAGAAGTTCGATCCAGTTGAGATGGATGTCCTGCTGATAAGATCCCACATCCAGATCGTACGCCGCCGCCATCGCCTCGCAGGTTACGTTGAACTCCACCCATTTGATGTAGTTACCTTCCGCGGACACCTGAATCGCCTCCCGCTCTTCTGATGTCCATGATGCGGCATCTCCCCGCCATGCCGAGTCGTTCCATCTGTCCGTCAGCTCTCTTCCGATGGCGGCGCACCCCAGCGCCAGCAGCAATATAAGCTCCACTCTCACGGCAGACCGCATCCGGCCTTTACTGCTTTTTCTCCTCATACACACTCCCGCAAGTCCGCGCCCCGCCCGATCGTCCCGGCGCTGCCGCCGTCGGACACGGCCCGAAAATTCATGGTTATGTATATGAAAAAATCCTGCGGGTTATGTCAGCCCGCAGGATCTGTCTTCCTGTTATCTCCTTATTATTATATTATAGAAATATGACCGGATCGAACCGCCGCCCGCTTATCAGTTCTCCGGCTCGATCAGTCCGTAGGTATTGCCCTTTCTCTTATAAACCACATTGACCTGATCCGTCTCCGCATTGCAGAATACGAAAAAGCTGTGCCCCAGCAGTTCCATCTGCACGCAGGCATCCTCCGGATACATCGGCTTAATGTCGAATTTCTTCGTCCTGATAATCCGGACTTCCTCGTCCTCCATATAATCCTTCTCCACAAACTCCTGCTTGAAGAAAGCGGACGACTGTTTCTTATCGATCAGTTTCGTCTTATACTTCTTAAGCTGCCGCTCGATGATCTCCTCCACCAGATCGATGGACACATACATGTCGCTGCTGACCTGCTCGGAACGAATGATATTGCCCTTCATCGGAATCGTCACTTCTATCTTCTGCCTGTCCTTCTCGACGCTCAGCGTAACATGTACTTCCGTGTCCTCGGTAAAATACTTCGCCAGCTTACCAATCTTATCTTCCACCGCTGAACGCAGTCCGTCCGTTACTTCAATATTTTTGCCTACAATTATAAATTTCATATCACTCATCCCTTTCATTGGATTATTGTGTAGTCATTATACCATATTCTACCTTCGTGTTGCAACAATTCGCCGCGTGTGTTTCCTCTTTTTTGACATATCAAATGTCAAGAGATTTTCTATGTTTTTTTGTCAAAAAATAATTTTTCATGACAACTTCACAAAACGTTTGTTTGTTCAGTTACCATAAATCCTGCCTCATTTTTATCAAAAATTCTGTGGATAACGTGGATAAGTCGGTGTATAAGTCCATTTTCCGCAAATTCTTGGTTCTTTTCAATGTGGATAACCGCGGTCTCAACATTGTGCCGAAAAAACAACAAAAAACAATTTGGAAGATTCTTTGTACAAGATATACAAACTCATTGATTGGCAAGCTCTTTATTTGAAAATAAGATCGGTTCGCCGCAGTTCTTGCAACCGCCTGTCGAATATGCTACCATAAGTACGTCATTGATTCGAGGACACCAACAATCTACAAGAAAGGACTGCGCTATGAAGAAAATCATCTCAAAGCACGGGGCGTCTGTTGTGCTGTGGGGAATCGTCTGCGGTTTCACCCTGCTGTACCTCTCCCTGATCTTCAGCCATAACATATGGACGGATGAGGCTTTCACCATACAGCTTTTGAAGAACGACGCAAGCGGCATTATCGCGGGCACTGCAGCAGATGTACACCCCCCCCCTCTATTACCTTTACCTCAAACTGTTCGTTGCCTTTTTCGGTAACTCTCTGATCGCCATGAAGATCGCCTCCGTCATTCCGCTGAGCGGAACTCTGGCGTTAGGCGCCACCAAAATCAGAAAACTTTTCGGCGATACCACAGCTTGTCTCTATCTCTTGTTTTTCGCCTGCATTCCCTGCACAATGGAATTCTCCGTACAGGTGCGGATGTACTCTCTGGCCGTATTGTGCGTGACCCTCTGCGGCGTATACGCCTACTGCGTATTTACGGAGGGCGGCCTCAAAAATTACATCTTGGTCGGCGTCAGCGGTGTGCTTGCCGCCTACACGCACTATTTCGCCTTCATGTCGGTCATTGTGATCATGCTCTTTCTTTTTATCGCCATCCTCGCAGCAAACCGCAAAAAGCTGACTGCCTTCTGTCTTCTGGGCGTCTGCATGATTGCCGCCTATCTGCCGTGGTTCCCGTATTTTTACCATCAGGTCGTCGCGGTGAATCAGGGCTACTGGATCCCCGAAATCTCCGCCGACTATGTCTGGGGCTACTTCACCTGGACATTCAGTCTGGAAAACCTTCCCTGGACCGTCTTCCTCTTTTTCATTCTGCTCAAAGCGGCGAGCACCCGCAATACAGTCGCCCTCTCCAGAGGAAAACGCCGGGAAGAGGTCTACGCCCTAGCCTGCATGCTGGTCCCCACGGTGACGATGATCGCCGGAGTGATCATCTCCGTGTGCACGACTCCCATATACCGGGAACAGTACATCTTTCCCTCCCTGGCTCTGCTGGCCCTGTTTCTGGGGATCGCCCTGAGAGACGCGGGAAGATATGTCCTTGCTGCGGTATGCGCTTTCCTGCTGGCAGTCGGCTGCGGACAGTATAAGGAGTGCCGCTATCAGGAATATTACAGCACCCTGCTGCCCCAGACGGAACAGCTGCTGGAGACGAGCGGCGCCCGGGATGCCACCGTCCTGTACAACTATGACACCTTCGGCTTTATCTATGAAGTGCAGTTCGCGGAGAAGTTTCCCGACATGACCTTTGTAAGCCTTGCGAACTTTGATTTCTCACAGGATTTTGACGCCGTATGGTTTTTTGATACGGAATGGCAGCCAGACATTGACCCGTCCATCTTGGAAACCTACGGCCTGATCATGGAACCCATGGGGCATTTCGGGATCGAGCACAACGAGTTCGACGTATACAGGATCTGTCACGCGGACTGACGGACACCGGAATATCATAAAGGGCGGCTAATTGACTCGGCCGCCCTCTTTTCGCTCTGTTATCTGTTCTCCTGTTATCTGCTGTCTGCAATCAGAAAATTCTTCTGATCGAAAGGATCGAACGGTATGTCGCGCTCGACACGATGATACCCGTCTTGGACGTGGACGCATGCACGATCTGTCCGTTGCCCACATAGATCCCGACGTGGCCGGAGTAGCAGATGATGTCGCCCGGCTGCGCGTTCTCGATCCCGTTGACGGTCGCGCCCACGCTCCTGTCCGCCGCAGAAGAGTGCGGCAGGCTCACGCCGAAGTTATTGTACACGCTCATGACGAACCCGGAGCAATCGGCACCGTTCGTCAGACTGGTGCCGCCGTACACATAGGGATTGCCGACAAACTGTACCGCGAAATTCGCCACATCCGCTCCCGTACTGCCAGTGGGACTTGCATAGGTCTTGCCGCCGCTCGTCTCGCTGCCCGAGGATGAGGACTGCTGCGCCGCCTTCTTGCTTGCCGCCTCCTTGGCTGCCTTTCTGGAGGCCTCCTCTTTCGCCAGACGCGCCTCCTCCTCTGCGATGGATTCCGCCTTGACAAACTCGGTGGACAGCGTCACGTAATCCATGGATACATAGCCGTCGCCCTCCTCGATATTGACCTTCACCCAGCCGTCCAGCTCTTCCGTGACGATCAGTTCGTCCTCGATCGGCACAAGGCCCAGAACCGCCGCCTCAAGATCCGGCTGCTCACGCACCTTCAAGGTCGTGGTCGTAACCGTAGCGATACGGGTTCCCGCCTCCTTCGCGTAATCCACGGCATCGTCGCCCGTCACGCAGAACTCAGCCTTCACGTAACCTTCCACCGACCCGGAGCTGATCTTGTACCAGCCGTCCGTCTCCTCGATGAAGTTACCTACCGACTTGTTATATAATTTGCCGACGATATTGCCCTCTTCACTGGGAATATCCCTGACATTCACATAATCGTTGACCTTGGCGATGACCAGATCCTTAAAGCTCTCCTCCTCGTCGGAGAGCCCGGTGTTGGCCGCCTTCTTCAGATCTTCCGTATAGCCTTTACTGAAAACGATCGTGTCCTCGATCTTCTTGGTGTGGGCCGTGCTCACCTTATCCTCAGTGCTGGCGATCTCCGCAAAGCTGCCGACCTGTACGCTGCCGACGCTCATGCCGTTCTCCTCCGCATCCAGGGCCGCCGCCTTGTCGGCGTCTTCCTGTAAGGAGGAGAGCGAAGTAGATTTATCCTCACTCTGCAGAGAATAGTCAATGCCTGACGACGGCAAAACCGACGCGACGTTGTTCTCAGCGCACACATCGAGTCCCATACTCGTAAAGCTCAGGGCCGCCGCCATCGTACAAGCTGCAATTTTTACACATCTGTTCTTCATAAATAACCTCATTTGTTACAAAATTGTTACATCATGGCTATAATATAGCATTGAAAATACGGTTTGTCAACTACAGCATCTACCAATAAAAGCGCGTATTTACGCAACTTCTTGTGTATTCTGCCACAATTCACAAAGATTTCATATTTGTAACAAATGGATCTTGTATCACTTTATACAAAAAACAGACCGTCCGCGCCGTTCTTCTCTGTATTGTGAACAAACCTCACCGTTTCTGCATCAGCCATCTCTCCGCAGACGCCACCGCGCAGGCGCCGTCCGCAACGGCAGTGACGATCTGGCGCACCTGTTTCGTGCGGACGTCTCCGGCCGCAAAGATGCCCGCCGTCTGTGTGGCGCAGTCCTCCCCCGCGATCACATACCCCTGCCCGTCGCAGGACACCGCATCCCGAAAAGCCTCCGTGTTCGGGCGCATCCCCACCGCGATGAAGACGCCGTCCACCGACAGTTCCTCCTCACTCTGATCGCTCACATTTCGGAGCCGCACGCTCTCCACCGCGCTCTCCCCGCGGATCTCCTGCACGGTCCTGTTCCACAGGATCTCCACATTGTCGCAGGCCATCAGCTTATCCTGCAGCCCTTTGGCCGCGCGCAGGCTGTCGCGCCTGTGGATCAGACAGACTTTGGCGCACATGCGCGCCAGATAGATCGCGTCCTCCACCGCCACGTCGCCGCCGCCCACCACCGCGACATTTTTCCCTCTGAAAAAAGCGCCGTCGCAGGTGGCGCAGTAGGAGACTCCCCTGCCGCTGTGCTCCTCCTCTCCGGGAACGCCCAGTTTCCGATGTTCCGCGCCCGTGGCCAGAATGACCGCCCGCGCCTCACAGCTTGTCCCGTCGCTCGTCCTGACCGTCTTCACCTCCCCTTTATCGCAGATCTCTGCGACGGACGCCGTCTTGAACTCCGCCCCCGCAGCGTCCGCGTGCTCTCTGAATTTCATGCCCATATCAAAGCCGCCCATGCCGGGCATTCCCAGATAATTGTCCACCTCGTAGGTGTTCAGGATCTGCCCGCCGCTCATGGGGTTCTCCTCTATGACCAGCAGATCCAGTCCCGCCCGTCTGCCGTAGACCGCCGCCGACAGCCCCGCCGGGCCGGAACCGATGATGATCAGATCGTACATGCTTACTCCTCCTTCTCCTTCCAACGCCGTTACCGCAGCCATTCATAGGCCGTCCGGCAAACTGCAGCCGACGCCGCCCTTTGCAAAAAGCGTTTTTTCTTCTATAATAAATACTACACGATACATTATAACACCAACCGGGTATCAGATATACCGAATCTTATAAAAACGGAGTCCAAAATGAACAGAAACGCACAGAACGATCCCAATCCCAAATACGCTCTGGTCACAGGCGCGTCCCGGGGCATCGGCGCAGCGGCCGCCGAGAGTCTCGCGGCGGAGGGCTATCATCTGTATCTGACCTGTCTGCACTCTGCAGACAGACTTACGGAGCTGGCGTCCGTACTCTCCGCACAGTACGGCGTCCTATGCGCGCCGATTATCGCTGATATGGGGAAACCAGAGGACGTGGAAAAACTATTCACGCAGATCCGTTCCCTGGACGTGCTCGTCAACAACGCGGGCGTCTCCTATGTGGGACTGCTGCACGAAATGTCCGCCGCGGACTGGAGGCATGTGATGCAGACGAATCTGGACAGCGTCTTCTACGCCTGCAAATATGCGGTGCCTTTGATGCTGCAGAAACACAGCGGCCGCATCATCAACATCTCCTCCGTCTGGGGCAGCACGGGCGCCTCCATGGAAGTGGCCTACTCTGCCTCCAAGGGCGGCGTCAACGGTTTCACGCGGGCGCTGGCGAAGGAGCTGGCGCCCAGCGGCATCCCGGTCAACGCCATCGCCTGCGGCGTGATCGACACGGACATGAACAACTGCTTTTCCGGGGAAGAACTGGAGACGCTGCGGCAGGAGATCCCCGCCGACCGTATCGGACGGCCGGAAGAAGTGGCGCAGACCATCCTCTCACTCTTACACGCGCCCGCCTACCTGACCGGACAGATCGTCACTCTGGACGGCGGGTGGACGTGACGCTAGGCTCTATCAGCGCCGCCATCAGATAGAACGGCACGGAAAACACCATAAAGTAGACGTATCGGAAATCGGTGGCCACGGGCGTCGCGGCCATGACGGTGAGATACAGGGCAAAACCCGGCAGATACAGGAGCAGTTTCTCCTTCTCCCGCCTGACAAAAGCATTGGCGATGCAGAACAGCAGGAAACAGAACGCCACGCCCATACTCCACAGCAGGCCGTACATCGGCAGCATCCCGCCCATCTTTAAGGCGATCTCCTTCGTCTTGATCACCACGGGGCCGCCGATCAGCGGTTTGTGCGACACGCCAAGTCTGCTCGCGCTTACCCCTTCCCCTTCGGCTACGAGATAGAAGGAATCCGGGTACCAATATCCATAAGTCTGATCGATGTAGGCGCGCAGATAGTCCGCTGGATACGCCATGCCAAGCTGCGCCCACAGCCTGAGATACTCTGCCTTGTGCGCCGCCAGATACGCCTGATCGCCCGCCCGCACCAGCTCCTTCATGTTGTCGGCAAATTCCGGATTGTACAGCTCTTTCACATAAGTCGTGTCGATGACACGCTCTACCAGCGCCCGCTGCTCACTGCTCAGTTCCCTGTCGCTGCACAGGACAGCCGCGATCTGCTGGGTGGGGATCGACAGCGACTCGATCAGGTCGGGCTGCGTCACATGGAGGGCATTCATGACTGGGTATCTCACCAGCGCCGCCGCCAGGACGATGCCCGCGACGGCGGGGAACATCCGCCTCGCCTGTCTGCGGTACGCATACAGCAGAAACGGCACGCTGAACAGGAACCCGTACCAGCCGTTGTTTCGCAGAAGACAGATCATGACGCCGGAAAAGACGAACATCCCTGTCTCCGCCGCCCCCTGTCGCGTCATCATGCGGAGTACGCTGCACTGGAACAGCATCACCACCGCCGCGAACGGAATGTCCTTCCACACCGTGACGGAGAACACCGCATGGTACGGCACCAGCGCATAAAAGAGCGTGATGCCCACCAAAATGCACGGGCGGACACAGTATCGCTCCAGCGTTTTCAGCAGATAGTAGACGCTGAACGCGAGAAAGCACATCTGGAAAAAAGTATACAGGGAAACGGCCGACGTCATGTCGCCGGACAGAAAATAGCCGATGTGATAGAACAGTGAAAGGAGCATCGTGTGCACGAACGGATGGTGGTTGCTGTAACCGATCATTCCCAACGCCTGCTCCAACTGGTTGATGCTGTCGGGCGTCATGACGCCCGGATACTGGTACAGAAAATACGGCAGCCAGCAGAGCAGACAGCCCGCGAAACAGTAAAGGCTCAGATTTGATGCCTTCCGCCCCTCCTGTCTGTACAGGAGCCTCGACAGCGTCTCCTTGTCGCCGCTGTATGAGAACAGGAACAGGAGCAGCTTGTAAAAACAGATGAAAAAGCCGACAAAGACAGCCGACAGCACAATGGCCTGATAGAGTCTGTTGGTCAGCGTCTCGATGTAGCCTCGGTAATCCACCAGCATGTAGAACATCGTATACGCCGCGGACAGGATCATCGCCGCCGCCCGCGCCGTTTTCGTGTAGGCAAAGGTCTTCGCGGACAGCCGAAGGCTGATGTGCCGATACAGGAAAAAGGCCAGCAGAAAAATGACTCCCGTCAAAAGATTGCCCGGCTCCATGTTGCCGGCCTTCATAAAAGCCCACGATGTAAAAAAACTCTCCCCTATATTCAGTAAAGTCAGCGTGATGTCTTTCTTGTCCATAGTTCTATTATACTGATTTTGAAAGGATTTTCCACCGCTATTTTATCGGACGAGAGACAGGGATGGCTCCGCGCCCTGTCCGTCGGAAGGTCCGTACCAAAACGCCGCCTCGTCGAGCACCTCTCCCGTTTCGGGATCCGCCACCCTGATCTTCACGGCCGCCCCGCCGCCGTCCGGAATGCCTTCCGCATAAGCCTTTTCCGCCTCTGTCAGAGTTTCCTCCCCCTGCACGGTCCTGTCCGCCCCGCTGCCGCGCAGCACGAACACACCGCCCCGGCTGTCCACGTTCTCTTCTGTCACTCCAAGCGCCGCAAAGGACGGCGCGTACCGCTCATCCCGTAAGACCGCGGGATCGCTGACGCCGAGCACCGCCGTACAGTCCGCATAGCGCAGCGCCTGCAGATAGTAAAGCGCGTCTGTGAAAGTGGCGAACTGCACCCGCAGCGCATAGCCCGTTCTCCCGTCGTCGTGCGTCCGGTCCAGCTCCTCGTAGTAGCGGTCCGTCTCCCGCAGCCGCTCCATCACATAAGCGCGAAACGTGTCCAGCCCGTCCGCAGCATCGGCGTAAGTGCCCTCCGGCCACCGCGCCATCTCCCGCAGATACGCGCCCGACAGATAGATGTCCGCCTCGTATTCGTCCAGCATGGCGCCTATCGCCTCTTCCGACCATGCCGACGCCCGCAGTTCTCTGTATTTCTCACAGACCCGGTTCCACGCGTACCCGTCGCCGTTTGCCAGGATCTGGTTCAGCCCGCCGCTCTGCATCAGCACATGATTGGCGGGCGTAAGCTGATACGGCGTCACAAGATTGGTGGAGAGATCGTTGGCAAACCAGTTGCCCCATGTAAGGTCCATGTCCCAGGGCGCGTACAGCGCCATCTGCCCGTCCCCGCTCTCTCTGACCGCCAGATACAGATTCTTTATATTTTTGCCGGAGACATTGTCGCCGCCCTGTATCAGATTGAAAAACAGAGAAATGTCTATGGCGTTGTCAAGATCGATGCACTGATATAACTTTTCGTTGTCGCTGCGGTTTTCCCACAGAGAATAGTAGTACTCCAACAGCGGCGTCCAGTTTCTCTTCGATTCGTTTATCGTCCCCTTGATGCGAAACCCCACAGGATTTCCGCCCTCGGTAAAAGAAATGTTTCCGTCTTCGGACCAGAGCACGCCTTTGTACAAGCCGTCCTTTCCGGAATCGGGGTCTAACATGAGCTGTTTCTCATCGATCGGATAGCCCAGCGCATACAGCCCCCAGTATTCCCCGTTCAAAAACAGCTCCAGATACCGATATTCCATCCCTGTGTCGATCCCCAACGCGTTGTCCGAGGCGCAGGAGGCTTGCCAGAGATTCGAGCAGAAGACGTTCCGCACCTTTTCCTGATCGTTGTAGGCCGGATAGAGGATCCAGTCCTCATCCTTGCGCATACCCAGCAGAGACATTCGGCTGGCGCGGGTGTGATTGCCCGCAGACTGATGCAGCAGGGAAAACCTGTACCCCTTCTTGGGGAACGCCTTCGTCGTATTGCCCCGCACATGGATCGTCCCGTCGGAGACTGCGACGCGGTCCGCCGTCCGCTCCCCGTTGTCAAACAGCGTCATGCGCATGGCCGCCGCGTTCTCCCCGATCTCCCCGCCTTCGTACTCGATGTTCATCATGGGGAGGGTCGTGCACTTCAACTCAAAGCGCGCATAGGCGCTGTCCGTGTAGAGAAGGAAAGGAATGCCGACGTTGTCCGCGATCACCTCCTCCGTGATCTCCCGCTCCAGAAAAGCGATCCGCACGTCCCTGTCTCTGCTCTGTATTCTGATATGCGGATCATAGGCTCCGCCGTCACCCTGCACCAGAGAATAGTAGTATGTGCCCGACCGCAGATCGCAGTAGAGCGTCTCGCCCTCAAATATCAATTCTTCCGGCAGGCCCAGGGATTCGCTGCGCCCGGCCATGATATTCTCAAATTCGCCGCGCGTGACTACATGCTCCGAATAGAGCGTGCGCCCGCTCTGCAGGCATATCAGATATATCCCTATGACCGCCGATACCGCGAGCGTAACCAAACCGATCCTTTTCTTCATCACAGAATATCCTCGCTGTCATACTCTATGATGGAGGAGCGCTCCACGCCGGCCTCCCGCAGATCAGCCGCAAGCCTCTGCGGGTCTTTCACAGACAGTTCTATCACCATGTCCAGACTGTCTTTCACATAATTTCTGCTCTTGATGCGGTATTTGGACGTATGCTCCGCGATCCTGTCCGTGACGTCCGATTCCTTCCCGGCATCGCAGTGCAGCACCAGCACAAAGGGCTTTCTGCCGATATGGATGTGCTCAAAGCACAACAGGACGACGGTGACCATCAGGGAGGTCAGCACCGCCAGTTCGTATAGCTGACAGCCGCAGGTGATGCCGATATGGACAGACCACATCAGATACAGCATATCGACGGGATCTTTGATGGCCGTCCTGAAACGCAGAATAGCCAGCGCGCCGATCGTACCCAGCGTGATGACGATATTGGACTGCAGGCTGAAAATGATCGTGGAAATAAAAAACGGAAGGACAGCGATACAGATGTGGAACGATCTGTTGTAGAATGCCCTGTGGGAAACGACTCTGTATACGATGAATTCATATACGCTTAGAACCAGTACCATCAACAGCACTGAAAGGATGACCTTTCCCCCCCCCACTACGGGATTGGCGTATGCGTTTGTAATATTTTCCAATATATCCTGTATGATGTTCATTGCTTTCTCCTTTTTTCTGTCTGTACTCTTGTCGGGCAAACGCCCCTGACGCGCGCGCTCCGCGCTCTCATCTTCCCATCGCCTGCAGCTTTTTTCTGCCCAGCGAATACTTGGAAAAAGACGACTGGATCAAATGATGATCCGTGACGATATGCTTGATATAGGATGGCAGGATATAATCGAATTTGACTTCCAACACATGCTGTCCTGCATCCTGCAGCGGATAGCGAAGATAAGCGCCGTCCGCAAAATGCCCGAAATCATCGGCGACAGATATATTCTGATCCATCGTGATCCGTATGTTGGTGATCTTCTCAACATAGGCGCTGCGCTCAAAGTCGATCACCGCCCGGGGCGCAAGTAGCCCCGTCATGCACCGTGCGCAGAACCGCCGCAGCAGCGCCTCCTCCGTCTGCCAGAACACTTCCCCGGCGCGGCCTTCCATGATCATAGCCAGTTGTCCGGCCGTGATCGGACAGCTCTCCTTGTGGCAGCGTCCGTCCGACTTCTCCTTGCGCTCCAGACGCATCCTGTCGCTGCGGTCATTGTAGTAGCGGACGCGGTATTTGACCCGCTCCGACAGCCCCAGATCGTTCGCCTGCGCGCAGGTGTCCTTATAGTCGTCGAAATAGAGGCTGTGGATGCGGTATCTGCCCTCGGGACCGCCGTATTCGTCCCTGTCCATGACCGCGTCCAGCCTGTTTCCTATCACCTTCAGCTCATTCAGGCCACAGCAGTATTTCCACTCGTTTCTGTATACTTTCAATATTGAAACAGCTGCTCCTTTCCACAGTATATGCTATTATTCTACACCATTCTCCTCGAATTTTTGTATGCTGGCAGCAGACATTTGCACTTTTTTAATACCGTCTTGAGAAAATCTTGGGAAAAATCGCAAGAAATAATTTGTTTTTGAGAGAAAGATATGATAGACTACAGACACGGACACCGTGTTGCAGGGTGGGCTGACCTTTCATTCTCGCAGAATGGAGGTGATGCCTATGGGAAATCGCTTTGATTTCAAGGATATGCTGACTTTCGGCATATTTCTTCTGGCACTGCTTACATTCGTTTTCACGTTTGCTAAGTAAGGCTACATAGAAAAACCACCCCTAAACTTTGGCTAGTAGCGGGGTGGAATTTCTATCCCAATCCGGTCAACCCACCCTTGTGGGCGGCGTCCCTTTAATATAAATATATCATTGATTGGCAAATTGTCAATACACGGTTGCCCGACCTCTTCTTTTTTCTATAGTATTTTCAGACGAGATAACCATATTTATCCCCGTAAAATCAAATTATCTGCCTGCTTGCGGATCATCTGCGGAACCCAAGAGACGAACCTCGATTCCGCAGATGCTCCCGTCTGCGGATTACTGCGAATGCAAGAGAGCATTCGCAGGCACTTCGTGCCTTGCTCATCATCTCTTGCATTCCTATGAACCAATCCGCATAACAAAAGCTCCTCGAATGCAAGCATTCGGGAGCTTTTGTTATGCGTCTTGATTCGCAGTAATCCTTATCTCTTTGAAAACTGCGGTGCGCGTCTCGCTGACTTGAGACCGTATTTCTTACGCTCTTTCATACGGGGATCTCTGGTGAGATAGCCTGCCGCTTTCAGGGTCGGCCTGTAATCTGCGTCTGCCTGGAGAAGAGCTCTCGAAATGCCGTGTCTGACAGCGCCCGCCTGACCCGTGAAACCGCCGCCCTTGACTGTGACGATGACGTCAAACTTGTCTGCGGTATCTGTAAGCGCAAGAGGCTGGCGAACGATAACCTTAAGCGTCTCCAATCCGAAATAATCGTCAATGTCTCTCTTGTTGATCGTGATCTGACCTTTCCCCGGTACTAAATATACTCTGGCAACAGAAGTTTTTCTTCTGCCGGTACCATAATATTTTGCTGCTGTTTTAGCTGATTTAGCCATTCTTATTTTCTCCTTTCAGTCCTTGCGAATTAAAATGTCAATACTTCGGGTTTCTGTGCCGCCTGCTTGTGCTCGGGGCCCACATATACATGAAGTTTCGTATACATCTGTCTTCCCAAGGGTCCTTTCGGGAGCATGCCTTTGACTGCGTGCTCAACCACTCTCTCAGGATGGTTCTTCATCATATCCCTCAGAGTCGTCTCCTTCATACCGCCTACATAGTCGGAGTGGTGATAGTAGATCTTCTGGTCTAACTTTCTGCCTGTCACCTTTACCTTCTCCGCGTTTACCACGATCACATAGTCGCCTGTGTCCATGTGCGGCGTAAAGATCGGCTTATTCTTGCCTCTCAACACCTTCGCGACCTCTGACGCCAAACGGCCGAGTGTCATATCTGTCGCATCGACTACATACCATTTTCTCTCGATCGTAGCCGGACTTGCCATAAAAGTCTTCATGATATTACCTCCATAGTAACGATTCGTCTTTCGACTGTCTGTGCTGTCCCTCGTGCTTTTCATGCGGATGTCCGGCCACACTCCAAACTTTCGGTAACAGCGGGATCTGTTTATCTAAAATGCCATTGCCGGGGCTTTGGCTCTGACACTTTGAAACACTGTCACAGTTACCTATTATATTATACGCTCCCGAGCGTGTCAACCTATTTTTTCTTTATCTTTCGGTGTTTTTGGCGCTTTATCTCTCGGCGTCCGGCGTCATCTTCCCTCAAACCGGATCCCCACAAGGGTCAGCCCGCAGGCGGGAGCGGTGGGACCCGCCGCCTGTCTGTCCCGTGCCTCAAGGATCCGCCGCATCTCCTCCGGGGGGATATGGCCGCGCCCCACTTCCATCAGCGTCCCCGCGATAATGCGCACCATATTGTAGAGGAATCCGCCTCCTGACACGCGTATCACAATTTCCTGACTGATCCGGTCGGCGCTGTCTTCTGTGACGCCGCCGCTCACCCGTATCTCAATCGAATCCACCCGCCGCACGGTCGTCTCCGCTTGGGTGTCCACGCTGCAAAAGCTTTTAAAGTCATGTTCTCCGATCAGACACGCCGCCGCCTGCCGCATCAGGGCTGCGTCCAGCGGCACATAGGTATAGTGGGCGTACAGTCTTTTGGTCGGCAGCGGAAATGGCGCGCAGTAGATGCGGTACTCGTAGGTCTTGCGGCTGGCGCAGCGGCGCGGGTGAAAATCAGCCGCCACCGCCTCCGACTTCTGAATCTTAATATCCTCCGGCAGACTTCTGTTCAGGGCGTAGGAAATTTTCTCTGCCGGGATGGGACTTTCCGTATCGAAGACCGCCACGTTTCCCAGCGCGTGCACGCCGGAGTCGGTGCGGCTCGCGCCGATCACTTCGATCTTTTCCCCCAGAAGTTCAGAAAGGCATCTGTTCAGGATGCCTTCTATCGTCTCGCCGTTCGGTTGTATCTGCCACCCGCGATAGTTGGTTCCGTCGTAGGCGACCGTAAGCATAATTCTTTTCATGATCCACGCCTTCCGTGTCCCGTCTCAAATGCCGTTTCGCCGGTCATAAGTATATCCTGATCACGATACACAGCGCAAAGTACGCCGCAAGCACGCCGTAGGCGACACGGTCCCTCGCCGCATACTTAAGCGGTTTCATCTTGGTCCTGTGCTCGCCGCCCCGATAGCACCGCGCCTCCATCGCCATGGCGAGATCGTTCGCCCGCCGGAATGCGGAGATGAACAGCGGCACGAGGAGCGGCACCATCGCCTTGGCCTTCCTGACAAGATTGCCGCTCTCGAAGTCCGCCCCGCGCGCGATCTGCGCCTTCATGATCTTGTCCGTCTCTTCCAACAGGATCGGAATAAAGCGGAGGGCGATGGACATCATCATCGCCACTTCATGCACGGGCACCTTAAAAAGTTTCAGCGGTTTCATCAGCTTTTCCATGCCGTCCGTCAGGCTGTTGGGCGTAGTCGTCAGCGTCATCACAGAGGAGCCGACGATCAGAAACGACAGTCTCACCGCCATCATCACCGCCAGTTCCAAACCCTCTCTCGTGATCCGCAGTTTCCACACAGCCACCAGCGTCTCACCCGGCGTCAAAAACAGGTTGAAGACCACCGTTATGAGTAAAATAAAGACGATCGCCTTCATGCCCTTCACCATATATTTGAAGGGCACGTTGGACAGCTTGATCATCACCGCCAAAAAAGCGGCCGCAGCCACATAGCCTACCCAGCTTTTCACCACAAAGAGCGATATGATAAAACAGATCGTCGCTACCAACTTTACCCGCGGGTCCAATTTATGTATGACGGATTCCGTCTGATAATACTGGCCCAATGTAATATCTCGTAACATAACCGATTCCTTTCCAGTCAATACGGTCCGGCAGCTCCTGTGACGGAGGCCGCCGCTCGCTTTCGATGGGCGCTATCTTCCGAGCGCCCTCAGGATCTCCCTTTTTGCCTCCCCGATCGTCGTGGCGTCAGCGGCCACCGGCATACCTTTCCCTCGCAGCGCCTGCATGATATAGGTGACTTGGGGCGCGGCAAGTCCGACTTCCTCCAGCTCATGGTAGTGTCGAAACACTTCTTTCGGCGTGTCGTCGAACATCACGCTGCCCCGGTTCATCACAATGATGCGTTCCACATATTTCGCCACGTCCTCCATGCTGTGGGACACGAGTACCACAGTGATCCCCGTCTCCTCCTTCAGTTTCGCGATCTGATCAAGGATCTCATCTCTGCCTTTGGGATCTAAACCTGCGGTCGGTTCGTCCAGAATGAGCACATCCGGTTTCATGGCAAGCACGCCGGCGATTGCCACTCTCCTCTTCTGTCCGCCTGACAGATCAAAGGGCGACTGATAGAAATACTCGTCCTCCAGTCCCACCTGTTTCAGCGCGGCATAGGCGCGCAGCTCTGTTTCCTGTCTGGACAGTCCCAGATTTTTCGGCCCGAAACAGACGTCCGAGAACACGTCGATCTCGAAAAGCTGGTGCTCCGGGTACTGAAAAACAAGCCCCACCTTGCTGCGCAGCTTTTTCTTATCATAGTCCTCCGCATGGATGTCCTCGCCGTTATAGTAAATGGTTCCCCCGGTGGGCTTAATCAGCCCGTTCAAATGCTGTACAAGCGTGGATTTGCCGGAACCGGTATGTCCGATCAGGCCGATAAACTGACCGTCGGGGAACACCAGATTGACGTCCTTCAGCGCGTGCACCGCAAGGGCCGTATCGCCGCCGTACACATAGTCTACATGATCTAATATGATCGACATAGTGGCTCACAATATCCTTTCCCATGATCTATTATGACATTTCCCACAAAAAATACCCCCGCCTGTGGCATCTCACCCGCGGTACGCCTGTACAAGTTCCTGCGCCAGCTCCTCCACTGTCAGAATGCCGTCCTGCAGAGGAACGCCGCTTTTCTTGAGCTCATAAGCCAACAGCGTCACCTGCGGCACGTCCAGCCGCAGTTCCTTCAATCGTTCCACCTGCGAAAAAATCTCCCGCGGCGTTCCCTGCATGGCAATCCTGCCCTGATCCATGACAAAGACTTTATCCGCGTGAATGATCTCTTCCATGTAGTGCGTGATCAGCACGATCGTGATGCCCTCCACGTCGTTGAGCGCCCGCACCGCGCGCACCACTTCCTTACGCCCGTTGGGGTCGAGCATGGCGGTGGGCTCGTCCAGAATAATGCACTTGGGGTGCATCGCGATCACCCCCGCGATCGAGACGCGCTGTTTCTGTCCGCCCGAGAGCTTGTTGGGGGAGTATTTGCGATACTCGTACATCCCCACCGCCTTCAGGCTCTCCTCCACACGCTCCCAGATCTCCGCCGTGGGGACTCCCATATTCTCAGGCCCAAATCCCACGTCCTCCTCAACGACCTGCCCGATGATCTGATTGTCCGGATTCTGGAAGACCATTCCGGCCTCCTGCCTGATGTCCCACAGGCGGCTCTCGTCCCGGGTGTCCATGCCGTCTACCCGGACCGTTCCCTCGGTGGGATAGAGAATGGCGTTGATGTGCTTGGCAAGCGTAGACTTGCCGGAACCATTGTGCCCTAAGATGGCCACAAAGTCGCCCTGCTTTACGTCCAAGTCCACCTCGTCCACGGCGCGGGTGATGCCCTCCACGTTGCCTTCCTCGTCGCGGCGTATATATTCAAAAACCAGTTTTTCGGTCCTGATGATTCCCATCCGTTTACTCCCATCGCATATTTCCTTCGCCTATTATACTAACTAATCCGCCAAAACACAAGGGAAAACACGCCGGCGCGCATGGCTGTTGTCTTTTTTGCAATGATACCCTATAATATTGAAAAGAAAGTGGGTAAAATCATGCAAAACAGGAACAAACAATCCCAAAATAAATCTTCCGGCAAAAAACCTGCCACCACCGGAGAATTATTACAGATCGCCGCCCGGCCGGTGATCTTTCTGCTGTGCCTGATCATGGTCTGCGCCTTTCTGGCGCACTATCTGTTGGACTCGGAGACACTTTCCGAATACGCCGAGAACAACCCGGAGCTGGCATACGGAGACGATGACGGCGACAGCCGCTCTGAAACAGAGACTGCCGCTGACGAGGGGAAACAGGACTCTGCTCTCACCCGGGACGAGCATTCCGCATACAATACCGCAGAAGAGAACCGTGGGGAGGCGCAAGATTTCCCCATCATGCCGGAGGACAATGAAACTATGACAGCAGACACAGACCGCACCGTCTATCAGGACGGCTTTTACTATGAACCTTTGAGCGACAGCGTCAAGGAGCGGATCACAGGCGTTTCCTACCCTGCGGAAGGGTGCACTGTCCCTTACGAAGATTTGAACTATGTGGGACTCCTCTATGTGGATTTCAACGGTGATGTACAGGAGGGCGAACTGATCTGCAACGCGGCGATCGCGCAGGATATGGTGGAGATTTTCTATGAGCTGTACCGCAATGATTATCGGATCGAGCGCGTCCGTCTGGTTGACGAGTACGGCGGCGACGACACGCTCTCCATGGAGGACAACAACACCTCCTGTTTCAACTACCGGGTCGTAGACGGCACCTCTACGCTCTCCAAACACGCGCTCGGCTGCGCCATCGACATCAACCCGTTTTACAATCCATACGTGGTATTCAACAGAAACGGGAGCAGAGAAACCTATATCTCCCCAAAAGGAAGTGAGATATACGCCGACCGCTCCCAAAATTTTCCTTATAAAATTGATGAAAATGATCTGTGCTATAAGTTATTCACAGAACACGGCTTTACCTGGGGCGGCAACTGGAACTCCACCAAAGACTACCAGCACTTCCAGATCACCTTGGAGTGATCCCGCTCCTGCGGGAATCGCCTGCAATTTCCCCAACTTGACTTCCGGAAATATCTGCTCCGGCAGATTTTTCCGCTACATTTCAAACATCGACATGCTGTCATCCAGCCTGTTGGAGATGTCCTTCAGATCCACCGCGTTGTTGGCGATCTCCACGACGATACCGCTGATCTCCGTGACGGAGGCCGACGTCTGCTGGGAGCTCGCCGCATTCTCCTGCGCGATCGCCGACAGATTCTGCACCGTGTCTACCACGCTGCTGCGCGCGTCGTTGATCTTGTTGGTCTTCTCGACCACTTCCTCGATGCCGGCCAGCGACTCTTCCACATTCTGCAGAAGATCCATGACCTGCTTGTTCGTGTTCGTGACATTTTCGCTCTGTTTCTCCATGATCTCCTTGACTTCGTTCATAGTCTCAACAGATTTGTCCGAATCTTCGATCAGGGAGAGAATGATCCGCTCGATCTGTTTCGCGGATTCGTTGGACTGCTCGGCCAGCTTCTGGATCTGCGCAGCGACTACGGCAAAGCCTCTGCCCTGTTCGCCTGCCCGCGCCGCCTCAATAGATGCGTTCAGCGACAGCAGATTCGTCTCCTCCGCGATGTTCGTGATCAGCGCCGTAGCCTCCTTGATCTTCTGTGCGGATTCGTTGGTCACATTCGTCTGCTCATAGATAATGTCAATGGAAGAACTCGTCTTCTCGTTGGTGGACTGCAGCTCACGCAGCGCCTTGATCGCGGCCTCGCCGCGCTCCTTCATGGACTTTGCGCTCTCGCTCAGATTGCCCAGCTCCTCGACCGTCTCCTCGATCATGTTGCCCATCACGATGATATTCTCGGTAGCGTCCTGCGTCTCCTCCGCCTGACTCCCCGCGCCGATG
The DNA here is from genome assembly GCA_947632515.1 of uncultured Lachnospiraceae bacterium. Classification (GTDB taxonomy): domain Bacteria; phylum Bacillota; class Clostridia; order Lachnospirales; family Lachnospiraceae; genus UBA3282. The sequence continues at coordinate 19,006 of CANRPO010000023.1, read as the reverse complement.
GCGATCTCCCCGACCGCTTTCTCCATCTGCTCGACGTGATTGCTCGTGTCGCTGGTCTTCTCGCTCAGCTGCTCGGACGCGCTCAAAAGCGTGTTGCTGTCGTCCTTGATCGCGGAGATAATATCTGTCAGATTGCTCTTCAGCTTGTTGATGGCGCGGCTGATATCCCCGATCTCATCCTTGCTCTTCAACTGGGCCTCGCTCAGCTGTACGTTGAGTTTTCCTTCCGAGAGCCGCGACAGAGCGCTCACACCCTCCGTAATGTTCTTGACCATCTTGTTGACAATCGTGAAGATCAGCACAACGCACACGAGTGCGACAACCACAATGATACCCACGATCAGATATGTAATGCTTCTGATCTGATTCTTGGCGTCCGCCTGCGACATGCCGGCAAATACCATGCCGACGATCTGTCCCGTCGTCTCGTCGGTGAGCGGAACATAGTAGCCAAAATAGTCCTGCCCTACGACCACCACATCCGTCGAAAAGTAGTCCTTCCCGCCCTGCAATACGGTGTTGACGACGGCCTCGCCCGCCTGCGTCCTGAGGACGCGGTTGCCGCTCTCGTCAACCACGGAAGTCATGTAGCGCGTATCGCCATAGAAGATCGTGATATCCGTCTTGGCGCTGTTGCGAAGTTCATCCGCCAGCCTCGTATGCTGCGTGATGTTGTAATCGCCCTTGTACAGCTCGTCGTCCTCACCGATGTAGAACGCCTCGTCGTTGATCTCCTCCAGAGAATCCAACACGGAAATCGCCGCTCCGCGCAACCCGTTCTCGATCGCTGACGTCAGGACCGCGTTGATTCTCTTATTGCTCACCCACAGCATTACCACCCCAAGCAACACAATCGGCGCGATCGAAATCAGCAAAATCTTTTGTTTTAGTTTCATCTCTCGAATTTCTCCTCCACAAATATAATATTTTATATACCAAGTGGTTTTATTATATTACAATTTGTTGAAAATGTACAGCAAAAAATGATAATGACCCCCCCCCTAGTGCAATACGCCGGGCAGGCTGACGAAATATCAAAATAAATCCTCTTTCATTTGTAAAAAAGTTATGGTAAAATAGTGCTTGGGAGAGCGTTTTAAGATAAACCGCTCTGTCCGCGGCAAGCATACTCTTGTTTGTATTATAGAAACCTAAGGAGGATTGGTTGTGAAACTTACAGATTTTATGGATTTGAAGATACTGCAGAAGATCCAGGACGCCTTTTCCGACGCCACGGGTCTGGCGGCGATCGCAGTGGACAATGACGGCAAATACATAACGGAGGGCAGCAACTTCACGGATTTCTGCATGAAATATACCCGCGGCTGCGCCGAAGGCTCCAAGCGCTGTGTGAAATGCGATCAGGAGGGCAAGGGAACCTACGAGTGCCATGCCGGACTGATGGACTTCTCCATCGACATCGTGTTAAACGGCGAGAAACTCGGCTCCGTGATCGGCGGGCAGGTGCTCCCCACCCCTCCGGACGAAGAAAAGTTTGCCCAGATCGCGCAGGAGCTTGGCATTGACCCGAAGGCTTATGTGGCCGCTGTGAAAAAAGTGCCCGTGCGCCCGGAGAAATCCATCTACGCGGCGTCGGCCCTGTTGGAGGACGTTGTCAACCGCATCGTCAAGCAGGAATACATGAACGCTACCGAGTACAAAAAGCTGAACATCTGGGAGAACGAACTGCAGACCGCCACGGAGACAATCGGCGAGATCAAGCAGTGCACGAAGGAACTGGAGACGATCTCCTCCAGACAGTCCATCATGGCGCTGAACGCCGCCATCGAGACTGCCAGAGTCGGTGCCGCCGGCGCGGGTTTCGGCATTATCGCAAAGCAGATGGGCGAGTTCTCCAGACAGTCCTCCGATATTTATAAGCACATCACGGAATCCGCCAATAAGATCTCCGCGTCCATTGACAAGATGAACAATGCGAAATAGCGATACGGCGTTCGCCTTACAGATAGCTGTAAAAAGAGAGCCAAAAGTCATTTAAAACGACTTTTGGCTCTTCCCTTTTCATACCATATCATTTACCGCGTCATTCCTTCGGCCTACACCAGCTCAAGAACTACTTCCATTGCGGCGTCTCCCTTACGGGGTCCGATCTTGATGATCCTCGTGTAACCGCCGTTGCGGCCTGCATACTTAGCGCCGTACTCGTCGAAAAGTTTCGCCGCCAGATCGACTTCCTTCGTGCCTCTCTTCCTTCCGGCAGCTGCCTTGGGCACTTCCGTCACAGGGTAGAGCACCCTTAACATCTGTCTTCTCGCGTGCAGTCTGGAGGGCAGATCCTTCTTGATCTCCTTCTCGACCGTATCGTACACGGTGACTTTCTTACCGTCCTTCACTTCTTTAACTCTCTTGCCGTCCTTGTCCTTGCGGGGCACCTTGGCGGTGACCTTGACGGTCTCAAAGTTGTCTTTCTCCTTAACAGCCAGCGTGATCAGCCCTTCCGCGATCTTGCGCACTTCTTTTGCTCTCGCCTCTGTGGTAATGATCTTGCCGTTGTACAGCAAAGCCGTTACCTGACTTCTGAGCAATGCCTTTCTCTGGTCAGATGGTCTGCCGAGTTTTCTGTATTTTGCCATAACAGGCTCCTTTCTCACCGGGGAGTTCTCTCCCGCGCATGGTGTACATACGGCGACGCTCTTTGGGCTTACTCACCGAATGCGTTGACAGTTCCATTTATGAGCAGACACATCGGCGCTCATCGGACTTACCCTACGTGCCTTCCATATGTTTAAGCCTCGTCGCTCGGATTGAGCTGCAAGCCTAACTCCTTTAATTTTGCCAAGACTTCCTCGAGGGACTTGCGCCCCAGATTGCGGACTTTCATCATGTCCTCGGAGGTCTTGTTGGTCAGTTCCTCCACCGTGTTGATACCGGCTCTTTTCAGGCAGTTGTAGGAGCGCACAGACAGCTCAAGCTCGTCAATGCTCATCTCCAGCACTTTCTCCTTCTCGTCGTCCTCTTTCTCCACCATCACCTCCGCGGTTCTGGCATTCTCGGAAAGATCGATGAAAAGGCTCAGATGCTCGCTCAGCACCTTCGCCGCAAGGCTGACCGCCTCGTCCGGCTCCAGCGTGCCGTTCGTGTACACGTCCATGGTCAGCTTATCAAAGTCGGTGATCTGGCCGACACGAGTGTTCTCCACGGTCACATTCACTCTCTCCACCGGAGTGTAAATAGAATCCACCGCGATCACGCCAATGGGAAGATCTTCCGTCTTGTTCCTGTCGGAGCTGACATACCCTCTTCCTTTGGTGATCGTCAATTCCATGTATAATTTTGTATCCTTGCCGCTCAATGTGGCAATGACCAGGTCAGGGTTTAAGATCTCGATATCCTGATCCACCTGAATATCGGACGCTCTGACAACGCCTTCTCCCTCATACTCGATGTACGCCGTCTTAGGCTCATTGGTATCGCTGCTATTCTTGATCGCGAGGCTCTTGATGTTCATGATGATCTCCGTGACATCTTCCTTCACACCGGGAATAGAGCTGAACTCGTGCAGGACGCCCTCAATTTTAACTTGACTGACTGCTGCGCCCGGTAAAGAAGAAAGCATGATCCTTCTCAGAGAATTCCCAAGGGTAATACCGTAGCCTCTCTCTAACGGTTCAACTACAAATCTGCCATACTTCTTATCTTCTGAGATCTCCGCGACCTCAATGTTAGGTCTCTCAAAATCAAACACGCCAATACCCTCCTTTGCCAAACACGATAATTACTTGGAGTACAACTCGACAATAAGCATCTCGTCTACCGGGACGTCGATCATCTCTCTCGTCGGGAGATATTTGATCGTTCCCTTAAATGCGTCCTGATCTACCTCGATCCACTCGGGTACAAGCCTTCCTGCCGTCACCTCAAGTATATCCTTATAGCGCTGCAGGGATCTGGATTTCTCGCGAACCTCGATCACGTCGCCGGCCTTGACCAGATAGGAGGGTATATTGACCGCCTTGCCGTTCACAAGAAAATGCTTGTGGCCTACGACCTGTCTTGCCTCTCTTCTTGTTCTCGCAAAACCCATTCTGAACACTACGCTGTCCAGTCTGCTCTCCAGCATGACCATCAGATTCTCACCGGTCATACCCTTCATGCGATCGGCCTTCTTATAATAGTTTCTGAAAGGCTTCTCCAACACGCCATAGATGAATTTTGCTTTCTGTTTCTCTCTGAGCTGCAGGCCGTACTCGCTGACCTTCTTGCCCGCTCTCATATTCTTTCTCTTGGATTTCTTGTCGTATCCCAGATAGATGGGATCCAACTCAAGCGATCTGCATCTCTTCAATACAGGGACTCTGTTTACTGCCATTTTCTTCGGCTCCTCTCATATAATTTTGTTTACAGCGCACCGCGCCTTCTTCCAAAGTTTCCAATACGCTACCTACTGCCACAACCCGCTGAGAATCGCGCAAGCGGTTCTCTGGAGATATTTGCATTCGCAAATTTCTCCGACTAGACGCGCCGTCTCTTAGGCGGACGGCATCCGTTGTGAGGCACAGCCGTCACATCGCGGATACTGGTCACCTCCAGACCGCACGCCTGCAATGCGCGGATCGCAGCCTCACGGCCCGAACCCGGTCCTTTCACCATCACGTCAACTGTCTTCAAACCATGAATCAAAGCGGCTTTAGCCGCTGTCTCTGCAGCCATCTGCGCCGCATAGGGAGTAGATTTCCTTGAACCTCTAAAACCAAGACCACCCGCACTTGCCCAGCTCAACGCGTTACCTTCGGTATCCGTCAGGGTAACGATGGTATTGTTAAAAGAAGACTGGATATGTGCCTGTCCACGTTCAACGTTTTTCTTTACACGCTTTTTTGTCACTTTTTTGGTAACTTTTTTAGCCATAATAAACTAACCTACTTTCTCACTTTCTACTGGTTTCTGTTACTTCTTCTTGTTCGCCACTGTTCTCTTAGGACCTTTTCTTGTTCTGGCGTTGGTCTTTGTTCTCTGACCGCGAACCGGAAGTCCCTTCCTGTGACGAATACCTCTGTAGCAGCCGATCTCCTGAAGACGCTTGATGTTGAGAGCCACCTCTCTTCTCAGATCGCCTTCCACCATGTAATCTTTCTCGATCACTTCCGCGATCCTCTTCACCTCGTCGTCCGTCAGCTCTCTGACACGGGTATCAGGATTCACATTAGCCGCCTCAAGAATCTTGTTTGAGCTTGTTCTACCGATGCCGTAGATATAAGTCAATCCGATCTCTACACGCTTTTCTCTCGGCAAATCAACACCTGCAATACGAGCCATTTACGTTTCCTCCATCTTCCTGTTTCATAATTTGTATACTGCCGTATACATGACACTAATTGACTGGGGTAGGTTCTACCCAATCGGATCAGAGTGATCCGATCTTTCCAAACATAAGGTCTGGTATCAAAAAGTTATCTCCTATGGGCTCTCTCGAATATAGGAACCCCGTTATATCTATAACCTTTCGGGGATTAACCTTGCACCTGCTTATGTTTCGGATTCTCACAGATCACTCTGATCTTTCCTTTTCTTTTAATGATCTTGCACTTTTCGCAAATCGGTTTTACTGATGATCTTACCTTCATCTCAAACCCTCCTTTCAAAAAAGACCGTTTTACATTATACCATTCCGCCTATGATTTGGCAAGGGGTTTTTTACAGGCTTTTTCGGTCTTTTATTCGCCTTCTACTTGTCGCGCCAAATGATCCTGCCTTTGGACAGATCGTAGGGCGACAGCTCCAATGTCACTTTGTCTCCGGGAAGAATGCGGATAAAATTCTGCCGCAGCTTTCCACTGATATGCGCCAGCACTACATGCCCGTTTTCCAGTTCGACCTGAAACATGGTGTTCGGCAGTTTCTCAATGACTGTTCCTTCGATTTCGATTACATCAGCTTTTGACATTTGCTCCCTCCTGATAAATTTTGATTGTCCTCTTGATCTCTAAATCTTTAAAGCCGTCAGCCGGCTTTTCCAACCGTACCTTCCCGATGACCTGAATGTGTTTCCGGTTTTTTCGTTTCGGCCGTCCCGTCGTCCTCGTGCGCCCGTCGGCCAAGTATACATATTCGTCTGTCTCGCCGACAATGACGTAAACGCACCCTCTGTCGTGTCCTGCCCGCGATACGGCAAGCATTCCTATCATAACCGTATGATCCATCTCTTTCTATATATATATTTATATTAGTAGAAAAGCTGCCCTGTTTTCCCGGCCGGCCGCTACGGTATCGTCCCGAGGGTCAGGATCTCTGGCTCGCCCTCCGTGATCAATATCGTGTTCTCATAGTGCGCGGACAGCGAGTGATCCGCGGAAACCACCGTCCAGTCGTCGTCCAGCCACTCTACATCCGCCGTGCCCATATTGATCATCGGCTCCACCGCCAATGTCATACCCGCCCGCAGTTTCGGGCCTTTCCGTCTCTGTGCGAAATTGGGGATCTGGGGTTCCTCGTGCAATCTCGTCCCGATGCCGTGTCCCACCAGCGCCCTGACGATACCGTAGCCGTAGGGAGTCACATAGTCCGCGATGGCGTTGGAGATGTCGTGCAAGTGCATCCCCGCCCGCGCCATCTTGATACCCTCGTAGAAACTCTGCCTCGTCACCTCGATCAGTTTCCGCGCCTCCGGACTGATCTCTCCCACCGCGTGCGTTCTCGCGGCGTCGGAGTGGTAACCGTGGTAGATCAGCCCCATATCCAGGCTGACAATGTCGCCCTCCTGTATGATGCGCTTATCGTTTGGGATCCCGTGCACGACCTCGTCGTTTACGGAGACGCACACCGACGCGGGATAACCCTGATAGTGCAGGAAATTGGGGGTGCATCCGTAACTTCTGATGATCTCCTCGCACACCCTGTCGATCTGTTTCGTGGAAATGCCCGGGCGGATCATCTTAGCCAGCTCGTCGTGTACCAGACTGAGGAGTCTGCCGGCCTCCCGCATCAATTCGATTTCTCTCGGAGATTTGATCGTGATCGCCATAGTCTTACGCCTCTAGGATCGCCGTGATCGCCGCGAACACGTCCTTCATATCCCTGGTGCCGTCCACGGTCTTTAACACGCCCTTGGCCTGATAGAACTCGATCAACGGCTGCGTCTGCTCATGGTATACGTTCAGGCGGTTCTGCACCGTCTCCGGCTTGTCGTCGTCCCTGAGCACAAGCTCCTGCCCGCACACGTCGCAGATTCCTTCCTTCTTCGGCGGTACATGCTCTATGTGATAGGTTGCGCCGCAGGAGAGGCATGCCCGTCTGCCGCCCATTCTCTTTACGATGTTCTCATCCGGCACATCCACGTCGATGGCGTAATCTATCTTCTCGCCAAGCTCTCCCAGCGCCTTGTCAAGCACCTCCGCCTGGGGGATCGTGCGCGGGAAACCGTCAAGCACATAACCGTTCTTACAGTCGTCCTGCGCCACTCTGTCAAGCAGGATCTTTACCGTCAGCTCATCCGGCACCAGCAGTCCTTTGTCCATGTACTGCTTTGCCTCCATTCCGAGCTGCGTGCCGTTCTTGATGTTCGCCCTGAAGATGTCGCCCGTGGAGACGTGCGGGATGCCGTATTTGTCCGCGATCATCTTCGCCTGTGTCCCTTTGCCCGCACCGGGCGCGCCCAGCATAATAATTTTCATAATTTCGTCTACTCCTTACTTTTCAGACATGAAAGTGTAAGGGACGCACCAGTTATCCTGCTCGTCCCCACAATAATCCTATAGATCAGTCATTCAAAAATCCCTTATAGTTACGAACCAGCATCTGGGATTCGATCTGCTTGACCGTCTCCAGAACAACGCTCACGATGATAATAAGGCTTGTTCCGCCGAACGATACGCTCGCGCCGAACACACCGTTAAAGAAATACGGCACTACGCACACAATCGTCAGACCTACCGCTCCGATAAAGATAATGTAGGTGAGCAGTCTGTTCAGATAGTCGCTGGTGGGCTTGCCGGGTCTGATCCCCGGGATGAATCCGCCCTGTTTCTTCATATTCTCCGCGATCTCCAAAGGATTGAAGGTAATGGATGTGTAGAAGTACGCAAAGAGGATCACCAGCACAACATACACGATCAATCCGATAGAATAGACCGGCTGACTCGGATTGCACCAGTAATTGGAATTTAATCCTCTCAGGATGTGGCTCCACACACCCGTGCCCGTGATATTAAAAAAGGAACAGATGATCACCGGCAACTGCATCAGCGAGGATGCAAAGATGACCGGAATAACGCCTGAGGTGTTGATCTTCAGCGGAATGTTCGTCGTCTGTCCGCCGACCATCTTCCTGCCCTGCACCTTCTTCGCATACTGTACGGGGATCTTCCGCACGCCGTCGTTCAGGATGATGACAAGCACTACCATGAACACAATGATGGCGATAATGATGATCGCCGCTACAACGGCCTTCGCGATCGACTTCCCGATCACGAACTGCTCAAACAGCTGCGCGATGTCCTGCGGCATACGGGACAGAATGTTGATCGTGAGCACGATGGAAATACCGTTGCCCACGCCGTGTTCCGTGATCCTCTCGCCGATCCACATCAAAAACGCGCTGCCTGCGGTGAGCGCCACGATAACCGTGAGAACGTTGATGACATTGTAAGTCTCCAAAAGTCCCTGTCTGCCAAAACCGATGGCCATGGCGCCAGATTCGATCAGCGCGAGGGCAACTGTCACATATCTGGTAATAGAGGCGATCTTTTTTCTGCCATCGGCGCCGTCACGCTGCATCTCTTCCAACTTCGGGATCGCAATCGTCATAAGCTGCATAATGATCGACGATGTGATATACGGCGTGATATTTAACGCAAGGACGGACATATTCAAGAACGATCCGCCCGTAAACGCATCAAAGAAATTGAAAGCGTCTCCGGTCTGCTGCGAGAACCAATCTGCAAAGAAGGTTCTGTTGATACCAGGAACAGGAAGCTGTGATCCGAGACGGATCACAACCAGCATCAAAAAGGTAAAGATGAGTTTCTTCCTGATCTCTTTGATCTTAAACGCATTTCTTAAGGTTGTAAACATTAGATCACCTCTGCTGTTCCACCAAGTGCCTCGATCTTCTCCTTCGCAGATGCGCTGTATGCGCCTACCTTCACGTCGAGTTTCTTAGTTAATTCCCCATTTCCAAGAATTTTGACACCGTCACGAGGGTTCTTGATGATTCCTTTTTCGATCAATGCATCTACATCCACTGTCGCGCCGTTCTCAAATACTTCCAATGCGCTCAGATTGATCGCAACGATCTCCTTAGAGTTTCTGCACTTGAAACCTCTCTTGGGGAGTCGTCTGTACAGCGGCATCTGACCGCCTTCAAACCCCGGTCTGGGCGCTCCGGAACGAGCTTTCTGCCCTTTGTGTCCCTTGCCTGCCGTCTTACCGTTGCCTGAGCCGTGACCGCGGCCTCTTCTAAAATTATCGCTCTGCACCGAACCTTTGGCAGGTCTCAAATTTGATAAATCCATGCCGACACCTCCTTTATGCTTCCTCTACTTTGATCATATGCCTTACCATTCTGATCTGGCCTCTGGTCGAAGCGTTATCGGGCAGCTCCACCGTCTGATTGATCTTGCGAAGCCCCATCGCCTGAATCGTAGCTCTGTTCTTCGGGACCTGACCAATGGTAGACCTGATCAGAGTAATCTTTAATTTCTTCGTCTCTTCTTTTTTTTCTGCCATCTCTTTTTCCTCCTAAACTTTCTGACCGATGACCTCCGGCAGCTTAAGCACGAATCTCTTCTACGGATTTGCCGCGATTCTTAGCTACCTCTTCAGGAGTCTTCAACTGGCTTAAGCCCGCGATTGTAGCAAGTACAACGTTCTGCTTATTGTTGGAGCCCAAGGACTTCGTCCGGATATTCTTGATACCTGCGAGCTCGCACACAATACGCGCCGGACCTCCGGCGATGATACCTGTACCTTCTTTCGCTCTCTTTAAGAGCACGGACGCGGAACCGAATTCGCCGATATAATCATGCGTGATACTGTTATGATTGTCAAGCGCAACCGTAACCAGATTCTTGATCGCGTCTTCCTTGCCTTTGCGGATCGCCTCAGGGATCTCAGTCGCCTTGCCCAAGCCCGCGCCAACATGACCATTGCCGTCGCCGACTACTACAAGCGCCGTGAAACGCATGTTACGACCACCTTTAACAACCTTGGTAACACGTTTGATGGTTACAACTTTTTCGGTCAACTCTAACTGACTTACGTCAATGATTGTACGTCTCATGTGATTTCCTTCTCCCTTCCTAGAATTCCAGGCCGGCTTCTCTTGCCGCCTCGGCTAACGCCGCGATCTTGCCCTGATAGATGTAACCGCCTCTGTCAAAAACGACGGTCTTGATACCTTTCTCGATCGCTCTCTTGGCGATCACCGTTCCTAAGTATGCTGCCGCATCAACGTTATTGGTTTTTTCCAGCTCGGACTTGACGGCCTTCTCAAGCGTTGACGCCGAGACTAAAGTGTTTCCAACTGTATCGTCAATAATTTGAGCATACATATGATTATTGCTTCTGAACACAGCCAGACGCGGTCTCTCAGCAGTGCCGCTGAAACGGTTGCGCAGTCTCTTGTGTTTCTTTACACGAATTTCCTGTCTTGATTCCTTCCTAACCATTTTCATACTCTCCTTATCTGTTATTTCTTACCAGTCTTACCAACTTTACGTCTAATCGTCTCATCAGCGTACTTGATACCCTTGCCCTTGTAAGGCTCCGGTCTCCTCTTATCTCTGATCTCAGCCGCAAATTGACCAACCTTTTCTTTATCGATACCTTTGACGATAATAATGTTCTGTCCGTCCATGACAGTCTCGATCCCCTCGGGATCTGTCATCTCTACGGGGTGAGAATACCCCAGGTTCAGAGTCAGCGTCTTGCCGGACTTGGACGCCCTGTAACCTACGCCGTTTACCTCCAGCTTCTTCTCATACCCTTCCGTAACGCCCACTACCATGTTATTGATCAATGTTCTTGTCAGACCGTGTAAGGACTTCATCTTCTTCAGATCGTTAGGTCTGGATACGATGACCCGATCGCCCTCCACTTTGATCTCCATCTCCGACGGCAACACTCTCTCAAGCGTTCCCTTAGGACCTTTTACAGTCACTTTATTATTTTCTGCGACATCCACGGTAACGCCCGCAGGAATCGCGATTGGCATTCTTCCTATTCGTGACATATGCCCGTACCTCCTGATTTATTTGACATCTTCTATTGCTGCTACTCTTCCGAACCCGAGAACCTCTCGCTGCCGGTCACTCCCCGAGAATGACTCGAAGAGGCATTTCTCCAGACTCGAGAACCTCTCGCTGCCGGTCCGCTCCCCGAGAATGGCCCGCAGGGACATTCTCGTGAATGAAATATAGTATTTCTTAGGCGTTGTCCTGTAACGCCTTAGAAATTCTTTTCATTCGGCTACCAGACGAACGCCAGCACTTCGCCGCCTACCTGGAGCTCTCTTGCTTTCTTGTCCGTCACAACGCCCTTGTTGGTAGAGATGATCGCAACGCCCAAGCCTCCCAAAACCTTCGGCAGATCTTCCTTGCCCACATATACGCGAAGGCCGGGTTTGGAGATTCTCTTGATACCGGAAATGATCTTGTCGTTCTTATCCTCGCCGTACTTCAATGTGATATGGATCGTCTTGAAGTTGCCGTTATCGATTAAGTCATATTTCCTAATATAGCCTTCATCCAGAAGAATCTGCGCAATCGCCAGTTTCATCTTGGATGAGGGTACATCTACTGTATCGTGCTTTGCAGTATTTGCGTTACGGATTCTTGTAAGCATATCTGCAATCGGATCGCTCATTGTCATGATTTTTCCTCCTTATATCATTGATCGCTTATTCAGCCGCTTACCAGCTTGCCTTTTTGACGCCGGGAATCTGACCTTTATATGCTAACTCACGGAAACAAATTCTGCAAATTCCGTATTTTCTCAAATAAGCATGTGGACGCCCACAGATCTTGCAGCGATTGTACGCTCTCGATGAGAATTTCGGTTTACGCTGCTGTTTCACCTTCATTGCTGTCTTAGCCATGAATTTACCTCCTTTTATTTAGCGAATGGCATGTTAAACAATCTCAACAACTCACGGGCTTCCTCGTCCGTGTTGGCGGTGGTGACAAAGATAACGTCCATACCTCTCACCTTGTCAACCTTATCGTACTCGATCTCGGGGAAGATGATCTGTTCCTTGATACCGAGCGCATAGTTTCCTCTGCCGTCAAAGGAGTTGGGGTTGACGCCGCGGAAGTCGCGCACACGGGGCAGCGCAAGGTTTACAAGACGATCCAGAAACTCATACATCTTGTCGCCGCGAAGCGTTGTCTTACAACCGATGGACTGGCCTTCCCTAATCTTGAAGTTTGCGATGGAGTTCTTAGCCTTTGTGACAATCGCTTTCTGTCCGGTGATCGTCTCCATATCGCTCACGGCGGATTCCAGAACCTTCGCGTTATCCTTAGCCTCGCCCACGCCCATGTTGATGACGATCTTGTCGAGTTTCGGAACTTCCATGATATTTTTATAGCCAAACTTTTTGATCATAGCGTCTACGATCTCGTTTTTATACATTTCTTTCAGTCTACTGCTCAACGTTTTAGATCTCCTTTCCTAGACTCAATCAATGATGTCGCCTGTGGACTTAGCAAAACGAACCTTCTTGCCGTTCTCAAATTTGAATCCGATCCTGGTTGCTTTTCCCTTGTGTACATACATCACGTTGGAGGCGTCGATGGGAGCCTCCTTCCGGATGATGCCGCCGTTCTGATTGGCAGCGGAAGGTTTCTCATGTTTGGTAATCATATTGATTCCCTCGACCAAGACCTTGTTCCTCTTTCTGTCTACGGAAACCACTTTGCCTTCCTTGTCCTTATCCTTGCCGGCGATCACCTTGACGGTATCGCCCTTTTTAATCTTAAATGTTGACATACCGGCACCTCCTACAATACTTCCGGAGCCAGTGAAACAATTTTCATAAACTGTTTATCACGAAGCTCTCTCGCTACTGGTCCAAAAATACGGGTTCCTCTCGGAGTCTTATCCTCCTTGATGATCACAGCAGCATTCTCGTCAAATCTGATATAAGAACCGTCTTTGCGGCGAGCGCCCTTGACGGTGCGGACAACTACGGCTTTCACAACATCGCCTTTTTTTACAACGCCGCCTGGTGTTGCATCTTTGACCGTGGCAACGATGACATCACCGATACGCGCATATCTTCTTGTAGAACCGCCCACAACGCGAATGCACAGAAGCTCTTTTGCACCTGTATTGTCAGCGACCTTCAATCTGCTTTCCTGTTGAATCATGCTGATTTCTCCTTTTCTTATTTAGCTTTCTCAACGATTTCGACAAGTCTCCATCTCTTATCCTTGGATAACGGTCTGGTCTCCATTACCTTGACTGTATCGCCGATGTTGCACTCATTGTTCTCATCATGTGCCTTTAATTTATAGGTTTTCTTCACAATCTTGTTGTAAAGCGGGTGCTTAACATGGTTTTCGATGGCTACAACAATTGTCTTATCCATCTTGTTGCTTGTTACCTTGCCGATACGGGTTTTTCTCAAATTTCTTTCCACGATTGCCTCTCCTTCCGCCGCTTAATTTGCCGCTTTGGCCTTCTGTGTGATAACTGTCTGGATCCTTGCGATATTCTTTCTGACATCTTTGATCCTTGCTGTATTATCCAACTGATTCGTCGCATTCTGGAATCTCAGATTGAAAAGTTCTTTCTTAGCGTCAACCAGAGCCTGTGCCAACTCCGCAGATGATTTCTTCTGCAGATCCTCTACATACTTATTAGTTTTCATTTGCTACACCGCCTTCCAAGTCTGCTTTAGAAACGATTTTACATTTGCAGGGAAGCTTATGTGTCGCAAGACGCAGCGCCTCCTTCGCGATCTCCTCGGATACTCCCGCGATCTCGAACATTACGCGTCCCGGCTTGACAACAGCCACCCAGTACTCCAGAGTACCTTTACCGGAACCCATTCGTGTTTCCGCCGGTTTTGCCGTTACGGGTTTGTCGGGGAAAATCTTGATCCAGACTTTACCGCCACGCTTGATATAACGTGTCATAGCGATACGGGCTGCCTCGATCTGGTTTGATTTGATCCAGCATGGCTCTAACGCTATAATACCGTACTCGCCATATGTGATCGTGTTGCCGCGGGTAGCTTTGCCTCTCACGGAACCGCGGAACTGTTTACGACGTTTTACTCTTTTAGGCATCAACATTATTTATCGCCCCCTTCTGCATTGGATTTCGTAGGAAGTATCTCGCCTTTATAGACCCATACCTTGACGCCGACTTTGCCGTAAGTCGTGTCAGCCTCTGCGAAACCATAGTCAATATCGGCCCTCAGTGTCTGCAGCGGGATCGTGCCCTCGCTGTAAAACTCTGTGCGGGCAATATCCGCTCCGCCCAGACGCCCGGACACGGAGGTCTTGATCCCCAGTGCGCCCGCCTTCATGGTTCTGCCCATGCAGGACTTCATGGCGCGTCTGAAAGAGACACGGTTCTCAAGCTGCTGCGCGATGTTCTCCGCCACGAGCTGCGCGTCTCTGTCAGGTCTCTTGATCTCCTTGATGTCCACGAAAACTTTTTTGTTGGTCAGCTTGGTAAGCTCTTTCTTGGTGATCTCGATCTCCGCGCCGCCCTTGCCGATCACAACGCCCGGCTTTGCGGTATAGATGATAACCTTTACCCGGTCGGACGCTCTCTCGATCTCGATCTTAGCGACGCCGGCGCTGTATAACTTCTTCTTCAAATACTTTCTGATGTTGTAATCTTCTACGAGAAACTCGGAAAATTCCGCATCAGCGTACCATTTGGAATCCCAATCTTTGATAACACCGACTCTCAGGCCGTGTGGATTAACTTTCTGTCCCATGTTGTTCTCCTTCCTAATACGATCCTATCTCTCGTCGAGAACGATCGTGATGTGGCTCATTCTCTTCTCAATGCGATAAGCCCTGCCCTGCGCTCTCGGCCTGATCCTCTTCATCGTAGGTCCTTTGTTCGCGTAGCACTCCGCGACGTAAAGGTTCTCCGGATTCGGATATTTCGTGGGATCCTGACCGTACAAATACTCTGCGTTTGCACACGCGGACTCCAGCAGTTTCTTGATGATACCGGAAGCATATCTGGGATTGTACTCCAAAATACCCAGCGCGGTCTCCACATCTTTGCCTCTGATGGCGTCTAAAACGAAACACGCCTTCTGCACAGACACTCTTGCGTAAGATAACTTTGCGGAGGGTCTTGTATCTTTTTTCGCGTTTCTCTCTCTCTTTATCTGGGATCTATGTCCTTTAGCCATAGATTACAACCTCCTTTCAAATTAACGAACTTTGGACTTTCTCTCGTCTTTATCATGTCCTCTGTAAGTTCTTGTGGCAACAAACTCGCCGAGCTTGTGTCCGACCATATCCTCTGTAACATATACCGGCACGTGCTTTCTTCCGTCATGAACCGCGAATGTATGTCCTACGAAAGAGGGGAAAATCGTAGAGCGGCGAGACCAAGTCTTGATGACCTGTTTCTGCCCCGCTGCGTTCATCGCGTCTACTTTTTTCAGTAAGCTCGCATCTGCAAATGGTCCTTTTTTCAGTGATCTACCCATGTTCTTTCCTCCTATTTAATCGCTCTGCCATCTCTTCTTCTTACGATCAGCTTGTTGGACGCTTTCTTCTTCTTGCGCGTCTTCAAGCCGAGCGCGGGTTTGCCCCAAGGTGTGCACGGTCCGGGACGACCGATCGGAGCTTTGCCCTCGCCGCCGCCGTGGGGATGGTCATTCGGGTTCATAACCGAACCGCGGACTGTAGGACGAATGCCCATGTGGCGTTTGCGGCCCGCCTTACCGATCTTGATCAGATTGTGATCTACGTTGCCGACCGTGCCGACTGTGGCGCGGCACACGAGCGGAACCATTCTCATCTCTCCGGAGGGAAGTCTCAGCGTTGCGTACTTGCCTTCCTTCGCCATAAGCTGTGCGCTGTTTCCGGCGGAACGAACCATCTGGCCGCCCTTGCCGGGATGCAGCTCGATATTGTGGACGAGCGTACCTACCGGGATCTGCTCAAGCGGCAGGCAGTTGCCGAGTCTCACCTCGGCCTCGGGTCCGTTCATGACCTTCATGCCGTCTGTCAGTCCGTCCGGCGCGAGGATGTACGCCTTCTCGCCGTCCTCATAACAGATGAGCGCGATATTTGCCGTTCTGTTCGGATCGTACTCGATGCCGATGACCTTCGCGGGGATCCCGTCCTTATTTCTCTTGAAATCAATCATTCTGTATAACCTTCTGTTGCCGCCGCCGCGGTGTCTGACCGTGATCTTACCCTGATTGTTGCGTCCGGCATTTTTCTTGAGAGAAGTACAAAGCGCCTTCTCGGGGGTCTTCTTTGTGATCTCGGAAAAGTCGGAACCGGTCATGTTACGTCTGGAAGGTGTATATGGGTTGTATGTCTTAATTCCCATGATCTTATCTCCTTTTCTTTATATTAGAGTCCTGCAAAAATCTCGATGTCCTTGCTGTCCTCAGTCAACTGTACGATGGCCTTCTTGGTCTTGGCCGTCTTGCCGTACACCATGCCGCGTCTCTTGGTCTTGCCGTCGAGGTTCATGGTGTTTACTCTCGCCACCTTCGTCCCCTCAAACATTTTCTCCACAGCCTCTTTGATCTGTGTCTTGTTTGCCTCGGGATGCACTAAGAAAGTATATTTCTTGTCGCTCATGCCCGCCATGCTCTTCTCTGTGATGACAGGTTTGAGGATCACATCATAATACTGAATCGCTGCCATTATGCATACACCTCCTCGATCTTTGCCACGGCGTCCTTGGTGAGTACCAGCGTGTCGCCCTTCAGAATATCATACACATTGATGGAATCCGCTATAGCCGTGGATATTCCGGGGAGATTCTTCGCGGAGCAGAACACGTTCTGATCCTGCTCACCAAGAACTACCATTGCCTTGTCTACTTTCAGGTTATCCATAACCTCTTTGAATTTCTTGGTCTTGATCTCGTCAAGTTTCAGCTCGTCTAAGACGATCAGCTTATTCTCCTGCACTCTGCTTGTGAGTACGGACTTGAGCGCCGCGCGCTTTTCCTTTTTGTTCAGCTTGAAAGAGTAATCTCTCGGAACCGGCGCGAAGACAACGCCGCCGCCCTTCCACTGGGGCGCTCTCGTCGATCCCTGTCTCGCGTGGCCCGTTCCCTTCTGTCTCCACGGCTTTCTGCCGCCGCCGGAGACCTCGGAACGCGTCTTTGCTTTCTGTGTTCCCTGTCGTTTGTTAGCAAGCGCTTGGACAACCGCCATGTGTACCAGGTGTTCATTGATCTTAACACCGAACACCGCATCGTTTAATTCCATCTTGCCGACTTCTTTACCTTCCATATTATAAACAGATACGTTTGCCATCTGAATGGTCCTCCTTTCATCTGTGACTCAAGTCACTATTTCGCCTCAACCTTCGTTGTCTCTTTGATGGTTACCAAGGCTTTCTTCGGGCCCGGCACGGCGCCCTTGACAAGGATCAGATTCTTGTCCGCGTCAACCCGCACGATCGTGAGGTTCTGAACCGTCACCTTGACGCAGCCCATGTGTCCCGGCATCCCCTTGCCCTTGAATACTTTGCTCGGCGAGGAGCATGCGCCGTTGGAACCCTGATGACGATGGAATTTGGAACCGTGAGCCATAGGGCCTCTGTGCTGGCCGTGTCTCTTGATGGCGCCCTGGAATCCCTTACCTTTGGAGATCGCCGTAGCGTCCACTCTGTCGCCCGTCTCAAAAATGTCAGCCTTGATCTCGCTGCCAAGCGTATACTCTTCCGCGTTCTCCAACTTGAGCTCTCTCACATATCTCTTGCCCGGCACGCCGGCCTTGTCGAAGTGGCCCTTCAGCGGCTTGTTCACGCCGTGTCTGTGGATCACTTCTTTTCTGCCGCCCTTGTCCTTGTTGACAATCCTCTCTTTCTTGTCTACGAAACCGACCTGCACGGCGCTGTAGCCGTCGTTCTCTACAGTCTTGACCTGCGTTACAGCGCAGGGGCCCGCCTGAAGTACCGTAACGGGCGTCAGCGTTCCGTCTTCGTCGAAAATCTGTGTCATTCCGACCTTTGTTGCCAAAATAGCTTTCTTCATTTCTTTTACCTCCTGTTGTTCTACAGCGGATCCGAAGAAATCGCATCGCAGCGCCTCATGGCAGCTCCCGAAGTTTCCTTCAGATCATCCTAGTAGGGGTCATTATTTGTTCTTCATCTTAATGTCGATGTAGACGCCCGCAGGCATCTCAAGTCTCTGCAAAGCATCCACCGTCTTCGGTGTGGGAGTGATGATGTCGATGAGTCTCTTGTGGGTCCTCTGCTCGAACTGCTCTCTGGAGTCCTTATACTTGTGGACCGCTCTGAGGATCGTGACCACTTCCTTCTTCGTGGGAAGGGGTACCGGTCCGCTCACCTGGGAACCATTCTTCTTCACCGTCTCGATGATTTTCTTTGCTGATGCATCAACCAACTGATGATCATAGGCTTTTAATGTAATTCTCATTACTTGACTTGCCATAAAAAAAGTCGCCTCCTTTTCGCACTTTTAAGTTCTAAGTACGACAAGCGGTGACTGTACACTCTCCCGTGTGTGTCCTATCTTGTAAAAACACTAACCACGTTGTTTCCGGCCATGCCGGACGTCTTTGCCTGTACAGTGACTTGTCGTCAGTTTCCTAACTTGACATTCGCTCCACGGAAAACCTGAACACCGTTACCGGCATCCAGCAACCTCACGTTTCTCAGCTATCATGCCACAGCAATGACTAGTATACATGATGTGTTTTCATTATGCAAGTGTTTTTTTGAGAAATTTTGTAATTCTTGGATTGTAAAATTTATTTTAAACAAGTTGAACACTTGTTGCAGACTGTAGACAAAGTGGTTCTGGGATGTGAATCCCAGAACCATTTTTCTGTTATTGATTGAATTGTGAGCAAAAT
>CANRPO010000022.1 GCA_947632515.1 uncultured Lachnospiraceae bacterium | reverse complement strand
TCAATAGAACAACCGCTCAAAATCTGAAACTATAAGACATTTCTTTCAAGTAAATATTCTTCAAATTTTTTGCGTTTGATCAGTGAGTATGTTCCTTTTCTTATAACAAAATCACATTCTGAATCATTTAATAATTCACGAATTTTAGCTTGTCCTATATGGCTGTACTCTGCCGCCTCCTCGACTGTTAATAATAGCTTTTCTGGTATTGGTATTCGTTGTTTCATGGCATTTTACCTCCTGTTGTTATTGATTGTAAGATAAGTATAATCGAGAGCGTATGACATTTTTTTGTCATTTTTTTAATTCTGATAAGATTTGGGAAATGGGATTTTGAAGAATCCCAAAAGAAAGGCTCAAAACGCCAGTAAAATCAAGCAATTTCTTGTAATGGGAAAAAGGGAAAGGCTAGGGGTAATAGTAAACCCTAGCCTTTGCGGGATATTGCCCATGGCGCAAGCCGTAACGGCGTCCGCTTGCGGATTCGCTGCCGCTCATTCCGCTGCGCCCAGACGCCTACGGCTGTCTGCGCATGGGGCGATAATGATTCTGTTTTTGTTTGACAATTTGTCGAATTATGTTAGTATTTTCTTAGGACTACAAGACGGTAGGCGGTTAGCCCTCTCCAGAGGGACTGTGACCCTCTGATTACATAGAAACTCGCAAGGGAATCTAAGAAAGGAGGGCTGAGCCATATGGATATTTTCGGAATGATTGCGGTGCTGAGCTTCGGCTTGACCTGCTTTGAAATCGGATACTCTTTTGGCAAAGATAGTAATAAGACACAGAAATAGCCGCCCACCCGTGCAAAGGAAGCGGCTATAGCTGTTTTTCATGAATCGGGCTAACCGTCTATCGGTAGTCCATTGGGCATCTGTTACTGCAGATGCCCTTCTTTATGTTTAATGTAACATAATATTTAGATTACTGCAAGTGTTTTTATTCTTTCATGATTCCTGTATTTCTTCAGAGTCTATTAATCCCATAATTAGTATCTCCTGATTTTTATTCTGTCGTTATGCCTGTCGTATTTCCAAACCATTCAACACAACCGTGCATATTATCTCCATAAATCAAATGATGTTTTTCTCCATTAAAAGGCTAATCACAGCATAGCTGTGATTAGCCTTTTAATAAGCAGTCAGTCCTACTCCTTCTGAGTAATCGCCTTGGCCGAATTGCCAATCAGGATTTTCAGGTACGCCAGTACTTGGTGTACCTTGGGCTGGTCCGGTGTATGGTATGTCACCGCCATTGTCTTCAAGCCATTCAGGATGTTCCTCCAAAAGTTCTTCCAAGATTTGATCCACTTCAGCCTTTTCTTCGTCAGACAGCCTGTCATAGGCACCATCTATTTCGTTATCGCCTTTATATTCATCATCCCCAAGCTGCACGTCGTCATGTGTTGAATTTACTGTGACGCCGCTCTCGTCTGCAGCGCTTTCGTCGCCTGTCGCTGTACCCTCATCAGTGTCGGTGCTTTCTGTCGTTACTTCGGTGTTATCTGCTGTGTTGCTGGTGGCTGCTGCGGCTGCTTGCTCAGCTTCCAAACTTGCTTTGGCTTCTTCTAATGTTTCAACAGTTGCCTCAAGTTCGGTAATTTTTTCTTGCAATTCTTCAAGCTGACTTTGAGCATTTTCTAATTCTGATTGCAGATTAGCATTTTCAGATTTAAGAGAAGAATTTGCAGTATATAAATAGACTACGCCAATTATTGAAATAACACATACTACAGCTAATATTATTGTTACGATTTTGTTTTTATCCTTCATAGATTGTTTCCTCACTTTCGTATACTACAATACTTATTATATATCCACACCTTACAAATTTCTATTTTTTTTGCGATACTCTTTTCAAATTTTATAAATTTGAGGTAAATTTGAAGTAAAATACAATCACACAATCTTTAAAGTCCCTAAAAACAAGGCTTTTCAGCACGTTACATCCCTGTCAAGAGGTGAGTGCTAATTTTGTATAAACAATTTATTAAATCTAATAGACAAGTGAAACGGCGCTTTATTCGATTGTATGGGGGAACAGACTTTTCAGTTAGATGTTTGTGAGGTCTATCTTGAACAATCTCTTTAATTCTGATATGTACTCTGCATTGATACTATCCTTTGGACAGGCAAGAAAAATGGTTTTTCCGGTTTCCTCCAGATCAGGATTTGTTACTGTGGAAATATGGATATCCCAATCCTTCATAATATCCATGCCTATCAGGATATTGCCTGTTCTGTCATAGTTGATATGTATTGTTTTATGATTTAATTGCACACCATTGATACTAAAATTTTTTATTGTGTGCTTAAACTTTAACGCAGGACTCGCCATTTTTTCTTCATAAGACTCTGGTTTTGGAGGCCTGCTACTTCCTGTTTCCACGCCATAGCTGACAACATAATCTATATCACCATTTATATCGCTTTGTTTTAATGCCGTTAAATATTCCTTATCTGTGTTGAATGCCGCTAAAGGTATGACACTTATTGAACAGCCGGTGTCCATTTTTATTTTTACATTACTGATCACATTTTGTATATTGTCCAGTTCAAACGTAGCCAGTGCGTTGAATGAGCCACCGATGCCTGTTTGTGTCATTACGATTTTAATATATTTATCATTCATCAAATGTTACTCCATCTATATACTCTGCACTGTCAAAATACACCGGCGTTATTGTTGCATTTGTCTTAAACCATTTTGTATAATCCGTAGACTTCCCATCACCAAAGTACACCAGTTCTCCTTCTACATCACCATCCGCCAACAATGTAGAATTAAGCAATAACATATAGGTATCAAATATATTTTCTAATTGAGACGTTCTCACTATCATGTGCTCCTGCAGTTCATCAAGTGATAATTTCTTCTCTTTTTCTACACTTTTCAGCATAATGCAGACCCCTTTCTGTAGAGTATTTTTATCTATATTTATTATATCTTAATAACGTATAAAATACAAACAAAGCCGCAATCTTTATTGTGATTATTTGTTTACTTATAATCATATGATATGATTTATGCTTTTGATGTTGCATATTGTATTTATGAGGATTGGGCGTGGATACCTCTAACAAAAAACTCCTCTACTCGGCCCCGTACTCCACCGACACCGAATTTAAGGGAAAAAGCATTTTCAGGCACACGTCCGTGCCGTCTTCCGCCGCCTCAAGGGTTTCCAGGACTTCCTTTCGCAGATAGAGGAAAAACGGGAAAGCGTCCCTTAAGCCGGGCCCTTTCCCCTGCTCTGTCCACGCGGACAGGCAAAACACAAGCAGTACAAGCAGAAACCATGACCGCCAGTACCGCCGTGACGATCCACATACTGATTTTCCGTTTCTTTTCGCTCATCCTTTTTTCCTCCGTTCAACAGCGCTGTCGATAAACAAACTTTACAACCGTGCAGTCGGATTTTTAGGAACAAACTCCAATTTTAAAGTCATTCCCATTCCATCCGCCAAACGCTTTAACAGTTTAAGAGTTGGGTTTCTCGTCCCATTTTCCAATTTACTTATATCCGCTTGGTTGATTCCGGTCCTTTCCGCAAGTTCTTTTTGAGTAAGGTTTTGTGAAATTCTTGCATCAACCATCGCCCGAATCACATCCATTTCCGGCTGCATATCTTCCCATTCTTTTCTGAAATCATCATCCTGCATCTGTTCTTTTAAAAATTCCTGTAGCTCACTCATTTTCTTTCACCCTTTCCAGATAATCCTTACGATAGGTTTTTGCCAGCTTTAACTCCTGTTTTGGCGTTTTCTGTGTTTTCTTAATAAATCCATTTGTCATGATAATCTTTTTTCCATAGCAGAAAAAATATAACACTCGCGTTATATCAGTTCCCGCTTTTCCACGGATCTCAAAAATCCCGTCTTCCAAATGTTTACTGTATGGCTCTCTCAGCTGATTGCCCTTTTCTTCCAATACGCTAATAATTCCTAAAATTTTTGCCCGCATCTTAACATCCAGACTAAGAATAAAATCTTTCGCCGGTTTTTCACCGTTTTCTTTAGTATAAAATTCTACCTCAAAGTTATCCATTGTATTCTCCGCCTCAATCTCCATACTCAGTATATGGCAAATATGCCATATTGTCAATCATGTGCTATTCCTCATATTGCCTTGTTTTATTACACATTCTTCCCAAAACCGCTTTCTTTTTCTAGCATATGTGGTATAATAAACCATATGTCATAGTGTTAATATTATTTTGTTATGCGTATCATGGAGGAGCAACTGTATGTACCAGATCATCAGCGACGGTTCCTGCGATCTGCCGTCGGAGCTTGCCGAAGAAAAAAACATCGACGTCATCCCTTTTTATGTGTCCTTTGACGATGAGACATTTTACAAGGAAAACGCAGAAATGCCGATACGGGATTTCTATGAAAAAATGGTAGAGCATGAAAATGTGATCTTTCCCAAGTCCTCTCTGCCATCCATAGACGATTACCGAAATGCCTTTGAGAAGTATGTCAGGCAGGGGATTCCGATCATCTGCATCTGCATCACCACCAAATTCAGCGGCTCCTATCAGGCGGCTGTGAATGCCAAAAATATCCTTCTGGAGACTTATCCGGATGCCACGATCACAGTCATCGACTCCATGGTGGACACCGTCTTACAGGGGCTCTACGCATTGGAGGCCGCCAAACTGCGGGAACAGGGCGTGCCCTATGACGAGGCCGTCGCGCGTCTGCTGGCCATTCGGGAAAGCGGACGGATCTTCTTTACCGTAGGCAACGTGGACTACTTAAAACACGGCGGCAGAATCGGCAAACTCTCTTCCCTCGCCGCGTCTTTGCTTGGCATCCGCCCTTTGATCACCTTGAAGGAGGGCGAGATCTTCCCTTCCGGCATCGCGAGGAGCCGCCGAAAATCCATTGAGGCTGTCTTTAATCTTCTATCCGCTCACATAAAGACCTTGCGGCAACAGGGGGAAAACATGCAGGATTACACTGTGGCTGTGGGATATGGATATGATATTCCCGAAGCGGAACGTTTCTTAGCCGAGACGAAGGAACGTTTTCAAGACGTCTTGGATGTGGACAACATCAGGATGTATCAGATCGGAGCTACGATCTCCGTGCACACAGGGCCCTATCCGCTGGGGTTCGGTTTCCTGAAGAAAGCCTAGCGCGGATTTCGTTTCTTCCCCGCTTACTTAAACTGCCTTTGCCGCGTCCTGCGCGAGCAATGTCCCCACGCTCTCTCTCCTCTCATACAGGACGCAGCCGCCGCTGTGTTCCTCCGGCAGGCTATCTTGTCAGTTTGCCGATCACTTCATAGAGCAGATCATACAGAACCTGCGTTTTTTTCGGATCAAGATCCACGCACGCGCCGAGTTTTTCCGGCACCGCGACCGCTCTTTCCCGCAGCAGTTCGCCCTTTTTCGTGATCGTGACGATCAAGTCCCTCTCGTCTTCGGCGCTGCGCCTTCTCGTCACATACCCTTTCTCTTCCAGTCTTTTCAAAAGCGGCGTCAGCGTGCTGGAGTCCAAAAACAGATATTGCCCCACTTCTTTCACGCGCAGTTCCCTATGTTCCCACATCACCATCATGGTAATGTACTGTGTATATGTGAGATCCAACTCGTCGAGATACGGCTTATATGCTTTTACGATCTCTTTGGCGCAGGCATAAAGCGGAAAGCAAAGCTGGTTTTCCAGTTTGAGAGCGTCATATCTGTCTGCCATTCCTTCTGTCTCCTTGTCTGTGCGCTTATTTGATGATCATTTTACGCGCCGCGTGAATACCGATTTTGTATGGCAGCGGCCTAAGGCTGCGGTCGGCCTCTTTAAGTTTCTCTCGAATATTGATGTGCTGCGGACAGTGCTTCTCGCATTTCCCACAGCCGATGCACTGCGTGGCGAAACCGGGTTCTTTGCGCATACCCATGTTCTGCGCGAACTCAAACCGCGCCGAACTCTTTTTCTCCATGTACATCAGATTATAATAGTAGAAATTGCCTGGAATATCCACTCCCTTCGGACAGGGCATACAGTAGCGGCAGCCCGTGCAGCCCACCTTCTCCCTCTCCCGGATGATCTTTTTGATGCGCTCTACGATGGCGAAATCTTCTTCCGTCAGATCGCCCGGTCCGGCCTCTGAAGCGATGCGAACGTTTTCGCGCACCATCTCCTCGGAGTTCATACCCGACAGCACACAGCTTACCTCCGGTTGATTCCACAGCCACCGAAGTCCCAGTTCGGCGGGGCTGTAACCTTTGTTGTCCTCCGCCAACGCCTCTTTCGCCTTATCCGGCAGGTTGACCAGTTTGCCGCCTCTAAGCGGTTCCATAATGACGACGGGGATCCCTTTTTGCGCCGCCGCCTGAAGACCTTTCCTGCCCGCCTGAGTGTGCTCGTCGAGATAATTGTACTGGATCTGGCAGAAATCCCAGTCGTAGACGTCCAGAAGTTTCAGAAACATCTCCGTCTCGCCGTGATAGGAAAAGCCTATATTGCGGATGCGGCCCGATTTCTTCTGATCCGCGATCCACTCCTCGATCCCCAGCGTCTTCAGATGCTCCCACTCCGCCATGTCCGTAAACATATGCATCAGATAGTAGTCGATATGATCCGTGCGGAGACGGGAGAGTTCTTCCCGGAACGTTTTGTCGATTGCCGCGGACGAACGCATGATGTATTGTGGGAGTTTGGTCGCGATATACACCTTGTCGCGGCACTTGTTCTCCTCCAGGATCCGTCCCAGACATTCTTCGCTGCCGGGATAGACGTAGGCCGTGTCGAAATAGTTGACGCCCTGTTCTATGGCGAGAAGGACTTCCCGCTCCGCTTTCTCATAGTCGATCGCGTTGCCTTTTCTGCTGAATCGCATACACCCGTAGCCCAACTGGGAAATCTGAGTTCCATATCGATCAGGTCTGTATTTCATACTGCCACCCCGCTGTATCTTTATTATATGTAGACTTCGCCTTAAAGTACGTCATGTCACGATTATCATACCATAGCCGCCGTCAGCCGCGCAACGGAAGAATTTGCGAGCGCCAAATCTTGAATTTTTCTTTTATTAGGAGTAAAATAAATTGAATTTATGCCGTCCCTCCTGCGGACGGTCAACAAGAACGAAAGAAAGGATATGGGCACAATGAAAGCAAATGAAAACAAATGGATACGTGCCGCCATCCCGGCGCTCTTACTCCATTGCAGTATCGGTACGGTATACTGCTGGTCTATTTTCAGTCAGGAGATAGCAGACTACATTGGTTTCTCCAAGGGCGCCACGGAATGGGCGTTCAGCTTTGCGATCTTCTTCCTCGGCATGTCGGCGGCGTTCTTAGGGAACGTGGTGGAAAAAGACATCCACAAGTCTTCCCTGATCGCGGCGATCTGTTTCGCGCTCGGTATGGCGGGCACCGGCTTTTTCATCTACTACGGCGGCCTGCATCAGCATAATCCCGTAGCGCTGGTCGGCATCTACATAAGCTACGGCTTTATCATGGGTATCGGTCTGGGAACCGGCTACCTTTCCCCCGTCAAGACGCTGATGCTCTGGTTTGAGGACAGAAAGGGTCTGGCGACAGGTCTGGCCGTTGCGGGGTTCGGCGCAGCCAAGGCGATCGCAAGCCCGATCATGCAGGCGATGCTGGACAATCTGGGCGAGGGCGGCATCTACAAGATGTTCTGGATCTTGGCCTGCGTATACTTCGTGATGATGTTCGTGGGCCATCTGCTCTTAAAGAAACCCGAGGGCTGGCATGAACCCCAGACGAAGGAGAAGGGACAGGGCATCCTCTCCGTTATCAAGACGAGACCGGTCACAAACTATATCGGTATCTGGGTCATGTTCTACATCAACATCACCTGCGGTCTGGCTCTGATCTCCCAGGAGAAGATGATCGTGAAGTGTATCGGTCTGGCGAGCGTGGTAGGCATCATCTCCACCGTCTCCGCGATCTTCAACGCGGGCGGCCGTCTCGGTTTCTCCGCATGGGCTGACACGATGAAGGACAGAAACACGATCTACAAGCTGATCTTCATTCTCTCCATCGTATTTACCGGACTGGTCATGGTGACGGGCGGTATCCGAAACGGCGAGGGCAATATGCTGCTGACGGTTCTGGTACTGGGACTGATCTTCGTGGTCAACGCGGGGTACGGCGGCGGTTTCCCCAATGTGCCGACTCTGCTCTCCGACCACTACGGTATGGGCAGCATCAGCGCGCTGCACGGCGTCACCCTGTCCGCTTGGGCTTTTGCGGGTCTGACGGGCAACCAGATCGCCAACTTCATCGTAAACAGCACCGGAGAGTTTGTGACGGATGCGCACGGCAACAGCATCAACCCCGTGGGCTATCAGAACGTGCTGTACTTTACCATCGTGCTCTACATCATCGCGCTGTGCTTAAGCGTATTCCTTGTCCGGCCGATGGATAAGGACAAGAAATGATCTGCGTGACGGCGGCGGGGAGATAATCTGACAGAACGGAAAAGAAGACCGATACATGGGCGGCACAGCCGCCGCGTGCATCGGTCTTTTCTTATTGCAAGGAGCAATTTACAGTGAGCTTACGGATAAATCTCACACGACCCTGAATCATTTTCAACCTCCCATGCGTTTATTTAGGAGAGACCAAAAAGGAGTGCTGTTTTGACGCGCGAAGACCACCTGATCCGACAACTGAAAAAAGGCAGGCAGGAATGTCTGGACGAGCTGATCGCACTGAGCTATCCCGCCGTTCTGCGCTACTGTCTGTGGCATATGCCCGACCGCGAGAGCGCGCAGGACGCTGCGCAGGAGACTTTCTTAAAGCTGGTACGGTTCATCGGGCAGTACGAACACCGCGGGCATTTCCGCGCCTATCTGTATCGGATCGCCGCAAACACCTGCGCCGACATGCTGCGGCGCATACCGCCTGAGACCGCATTGTCGGAAGAGATCAGCGCGCGGCTGTGCTATTCGGAAAAGGAACTGCAGGCGGCGGAGGACAGACAGCAGCTGGCACACGCCCTCGCCTGTCTGGACAACGGCTCGCGCGAGATGCTCCTTCTGCGGTACGGACAGGAGCTGACGTTTCGGGAAATTGCCGTCGTCACGGGGCTGCCGATCCGCACGGTCCAGACGAGACTTCGACGGACACTCGACAGACTGCGGCGGACGCTTGCAGCCGAAGAAAAGGGAGGAACGACACCGCATGAACACAAGACGTCACACAAGGAATAGTTTGCATGAACTTTTTGCCATGAAGGACATGGCGGATTACGGGGCGCATCTTCAACAGACTGTGGCTGCGGCGCGCGCAGTCCGCCTGTCGCTCCGCCCCCGCCGCCGTCTCTCCTTTTGGGCGCTCACCGCAAAGCAGCTCAAATTTTACGCCCTAAAGCTCTGGCTGCTGCAGGGGACGATACTCTCCGCCTTGTGCGCATGGTTTTTGTCAGAAAATGACAGAGACGCCATGTTTTATGCCTGCCGTATGACGCCGAACGTTCTGGGTCTGTGCGGCGGCATCATCGCGCTCAGCGCCGCCCCGCTTATGAGCCGCGCGGTGCACTGCCGGATGTTCGAGTTGGAGCGCTCTACCGTCTATTCCAATCGCGGTATCCTTGCCGCGCAGTTTCTTTTCAGCGGTGTGGGCGACGTTTCCATGCTGGCTGTGCTTTCGCTGTCGGCGGCGAAACGGCAGACTGCGGCGGACGAGATTTTTCTCTATCTCATCATCCCTTTTCTCACCGCGGCCTGCGCGTTCCTCATGCTGCTTTCCCGCACGGTCGTTTGGCAAAGGGCGCTCTGTCTGTTTCCCATCTGCCTGTTTCCGGCATATCTGGCGTGTCGGGCGGCACAGCGGACTATAACGGCATTCCGCGGCATGACTTCTGGCGGCGCGCCGCTCCTTGCATGGGCGGTGTACGCCCTCGTATGCGCGGGGGTGCTTTTCAGGGAAGGAAGGCGGCTGTTTTTTCCCGAAAATACGGAACGCTTGCTGTAGCCGTCTGCAAATTTACCGAAAATAGGAGGAGCTGATATGGAGATCACACTGGAACATGTCACCAAACATTTCAAAGAGAAAAGAGGAATCAAAAAAGCGGTCGAGGACGTCACCCTGTCCCTTACGCCCGGTGTCTGGGGGCTGCTCGGCGCCAACGGCTCCGGCAAGACTACGCTCATGCGGATGCTCTGCGGCATCATGAAACCGACAGACGGGCAGATCTGCTGCGACGGTCTGGACATCTCACTGTTGGGCGACGGCTACCGCGGGCGCATCGGCTATCTGCCGCAGGAGTTTGGGTTCTATCCCGAGTTCACGGTGAGTCAGTATCTGGAATATATCGCCGCACTGAAAGGTCTGCCCGACAGACAGACAAGGCAGAAGATCGATGAACTGCTGACGCTGTTGTCTCTGGAGGATGTGCGCGGCAAGCGGATCATCAAACTTTCCGGCGGCATGAAACGCCGCGTCGGCATCGCGCAGGCGCTCTTAAACGATCCTGAGCTGCTGATCCTGGACGAACCCACCAGCGGGCTTGACCCGGGCGAGCGGGTGCGTTTCCGCAACCTCCTATCAGAGTTCGCCCACGACAGGATCGTGCTGATCTCCACCCACATCGTGTCGGACGTGGAGTACATCGCGACCCGCAACGCCGTCATGAAGGACGGGCGCATCCTGCTGACCGGCACGACACAAGAGCTTGTGAGCCTTATGCACGGAAAGGTGTACGAGTGTGTTTTACCGCCCGAGGCCTTCCCGCGCTATGAGAAAAACGTGAGCATCGTCAATCTGCGAAACGAAGAGAGCGGCAATCTATATCTGCGCTTTCTGGGTGAACAGAGCGCGATACCGGGCGCCGTCGCCTGCACGCCTTGTCTGGAAGACCTGTTCCTGCATCTTTTCCCACAGGAGTCCGGCCGCGGGGAAACTGCGGACGGACACAGGGGCAGCGCAGTTTCCGGGTCAAGTCGGCGTCACCGATAAGGAGCAATCGAGAACGGAGGATATACCATGATAAAAGTATGGAAAATGGAACTGTTACGAATCTTAAGAACGCGAAGTACTCTGCTGTTTGTAGTGGCAGCCGTGGCGCTGTCCGTCTTTATGGCTTATGTACCCATCACCTATGTGCAGTTTTCCTATGAGGAGAACGGACAGGAGATCACGTTGAAAGGAAGGGAGGCGCTCGCCATGCGCAAGAGTCTGCGGAGTGTCACAGACGGCGAGATAACGCCTGCAAAGATGGCGGACGGGCTTGCCGCGTACCAACGAAACGCCGCGCAATACGGCAGTCTTAGAAACGGCGACATTCCCGTCAACGTGTACAACGCGGAGCTTTTTCCCTACGCCGCGCTCACGGCGAGGCTGCGCGAAGTCATGGCCGACGCGGACACCGGAGCAGCGCCGGAGTATGCGCAGATCACCGAGGAGGACGCCCGCAGTTTCTATGAGCGCTGCCGCACGCATCTGACCGACCTGATGAACATGGAGCAAAAAGACAATCCGGCTGCCGGCCAGATCGCCGGGAATATGTACGCGAAAGTGCAGCCGCCCTTCTATTACTATGAGGGCTACGACTCCAACATGGCGGAATATCTCGGTATGTATTTATTTCTGCTGATGTTTCTGTGCGCGCTCGTCACGGCGCCCCTATTCTGCGCCGAATACCAGACCGGAGCGGACGATATTCTGCGCAGCACGAAATACGGCAGACGTACCCTCGCCGTCGTCAAGATTCTGTCCGCCCTGTGCATCAGCGCCGCGCTCTTTGCGGTGTGCATGACCATCTTTACCCTGGTATCTAACTCGGTTTTCGGCTGGGAGAGCTGCAAAACATCTCTGCAGATGCTC
Source organism: uncultured Lachnospiraceae bacterium (assembly GCA_947632515.1). Lineage (GTDB taxonomy): Bacteria > Bacillota > Clostridia > Lachnospirales > Lachnospiraceae > UBA3282. The sequence goes on along the minus strand of CANRPO010000022.1, from coordinate 44,508 downwards.
TTCTCCGCCGCATGCCTGTTGGACATCAACGTCGGACAGATGCAAGGGCTTGTCGCGCTGGCGGGTCTGACCGCCCTGCTGTCCTGCGTCAGCCTCACACTCTTCCTCTCCTCCGCGTGCAAAAACACGACTGCCGCCACGGGACTGACCATCGCGGTCTGCCTGTTTCCTTCCGTCCTCTACACGATGACAGGGAGCGATTTCTCCGCATATCTGCGCGTCCTGATCCCCTCGGGGGCTCTGGGCGGCACGAACGCATTCTTCTATGCCTTAACTTTCTACTTTGAATTTCTAAAGATCGGGCCTTGGACGGTGTGGACACCGTGGCTGCTCCTGACCGTGCCTGTGGCGGAGATCCCGCTGTTTCTCCGGCTGACCGTGCGGACATACTGCAGGCGGAGCATGTGAGAATCAAAAAGACCGATTTCGGAAATCTCCGAATCGGTCTTTTTGATTCTCACGTCGCGATCGCATTCCCCGTATAGAGCTGATAATACTTGCCCTGCTCCTCCAGGAGCTGCTCGTGGGTGCCGCGCTCGATAATGCGGCCCTGCTCCAGCACCATGATGCAGTCGGAGTTCTTGACGGTGGAGAGCCTGTGAGCGATCACAAAGGTGGTCCTGCCCTTCATCAGCTTATCCATGCCGTCCTGCACGATGCGCTCCGTGCGGGTATCGATGGAGCTGGTGGCCTCGTCCAGAATGAGCACCGGAGGATCCGCAATGGCAGCCCGCGCGATGGCGAGGAGCTGTCGCTGCCCTTGGCTTAAGTTTGCGCCGTCGCCTGTGAGCACCGTGTCATAGCCCTGCGGCAGGAGCCTGATAAACCCGTCGGCGTTGGCCAGTTTCGCCGCCGCGATCACTTCCTCGTCGGTGGCGTCCAGCTTGCCGTAGCGGATATTATCCATGACCGTTCCCGTAAAGAGATGCGTATCCTGCAGCACAATGCCAAGGGAGCGGCGCAGATCCGCTTTCTTTATCTTATTCACATTGATGCCGTCGTAGCGGATCTTGCCGTCCTGTATGTCATAGAAACGGTTGATCAGATTCGTGATGGTCGTCTTGCCCGCGCCGGTGGAGCCGACGAAAGCGATCTTCTGTCCCGGCTCGGCGTAGAGGCGCACATCATGCAGCACCATCTTGTCGTCATTGTAGCCGAAATCCACGCCGTCAAATACCACATCGCCTTTTAACTCTACATAATCCACAGAGTGATCCGCCTGATGCTCGTGCCGCCACGCCCAGCGCCCCGTGCGTTTCGGATTCTCCACCAGTCTGCCGTTCTCCTCCTTCACATGCACCAGCGTCACATAGCCGTTGTCCGTCTCGGCCACTTCATCCATCATCTTGAAGATACGCTCCGCGCCCGCCATCGCCATAACGATGGAGTTAAATTGTTGACTCACTTGGTTAATAGGCATGTTAAAGCTCTTGTTAAACGTCAGGAAACTGGCCAGCTCGCCGAGCGTCAGACCGGAGATGCCGGACAGCGCCAGCACGCCGCCCACGATGGCGCAGGCCACATAGCTGACATTGCCGAGCTGCGCGTTGACCGGCCCCACGATATTGACCAGATAGTTAGCCTTGTCCGCGCTGTGATACAGCGCGTCGTTCAGCTCCTGAAACTGTCTGATATTCTCGTCCTCATGACAGAAGACCTTGACGACCTTCTGACCGTCCATCATCTCCTCGATAAACCCGTTGACTTTGCCCAGATCCTTCTGCTGCTGCAGGAAATATCTGCCGCTTAAGCCGGCCGTCTTCCTCGTCACAAGCAGCATAACGGCCACCATGACGAGGGTGACGAGCGTAAGCGGAACGCTTAAGACAAGCATACTGATAAACACGCTGACGACCGTGATCGCGCTGTTGAACACCTGAGGCATACTCTGGCTGATCATCTGCCGCAGCGTATCCGTATCGTTGGTGTAGGTTGACATAATATCTCCATGGGAGTGGGTGTCGAAATATTTGATTGGCAATGTCTGCATGTGGGAGAACAGATCGTCCCGCACATTGCGGAGCGTCCCCTGGGTCACGTTGATCATAATGCGGTTGTACGCATAGGAGGACGCCACGCCGATGGCGTAGAATCCCGCCACCCTGAGAATGGCCATCGCCAAGGGATGATAATCCGGCACGTCGCTTGTCAGCATAGGGGTGATATAGTCGTCGATCAGCCGCTGGATAAACATCGTACCCTGCACGTTCGCCAGCACGCTGACCAAGATCAGTACCGCGACAAGGACAAGATGAACCCCATAGCTCTTCGCCACATACTTCATCAGCCGCTTAAACACGGCTCCCGGATTCTCTATTCTTTTGCCTCTCGGCATTCTTCTTCCCATCGGTCCCGGCATTACAGTTCACCCGCCTTTTCATCGAAGTCCCCGCCGCCGCCGGTCTGGGACTCATATACTTCGCGATAGATCTCATTATTCTCAAGCAGCTCCTCGTGGGTGCCAAAACCGTCGATACGCCCGTCTTCCATGACGATGATGCGGTCCGCGTGCTGTACGCTTGCGATACGCTGGGCAATGATCAGCTTGGTCGTCTTAGGAATCTCCTCGGCGAACGCCTTCCTGATGCGGGCATCCGTGGCTGTGTCCACGGCGCTGGTGCTGTCATCCAAGACAAGGATCTTCGGTTTCTTCAAGAGCGCTCTTGCAATGCAAAGCCTCTGTTTCTGTCCTCCTGACACGTTGGCGCCGCCCTGCTCGATATAAGTGTGATAGCCCTGCGGCATCTTCTCGATAAATTCGTCCGCGCACGCGAGGCGGCAGGCCCGCCTGCACTCCTCCTCCGTGGCATTCTCATCGCCCCACCGCAGATTCTCTAAGATCGTGCCTGAGAAAAGGACATTCTTCTGCAATACCACCGAAACCTGATTGCGCAGGCTCTCCATATCGTACTCCCGCACATCGCGCCCGCCCACCAGGACAGCGCCGGACGTCACATCATAGAGACGGCTGATCAGATTGACCAGACTGGTCTTCGCGCTTCCGGTGCCGCCGATAATGCCGATCGTCTCGCCGGACCTGATCTTCAGGTTGACGTCATGGAGAACCGCCTTGTCCTTATCTCCGTAATAGGAAAAATTCACGCCGCGAAACTCGATGTCGCCGTTTGCCACCTCATAGACGGGTTGCTCCGGATTGGCCAGATCGCTCTTCTCACACAGCACCTCGCTGACACGTCTGGCGCTGGCCATGCTCATACTCATCATGACAAAGATCATGGAAATCATCATCAAGTTCATCAGGATATTCATGCAGTAGGCAAGAAGACTCATCAATTCCCCTGTTTTCAGAATATCCTGCACGATCAGTTTCGCGCCGACCCAACTGATCATCAGGATGCTGCTGTACACCGTAAGTTGCATGACAGGCATATTTAAGACCACATTCTTCTCCGCCTTCAGGAAAATATCGTAGATGCCCTGACTCGCCTTCTTGAACTTATCCGTCTCGTAATCCTCGCGCACGTACGCTTTCACCACGCGGATCGCGCTGACGTTCTCCTGCACGGAGGCGTTCAGCTCGTCGTATTTCGGGAAAGCCATCTGAAAGTATTTCATCGCCCGTCTGATCAGAAAGGCCAGCACCACCGCCAGCAGGATCACCGCGATCAGATAGACCGACGCGAGTTTCACGTTGATAAAGAACGCCATCGCCATAGCGCAGATCATGCTGATCGGCGCGCGGAAACACATGCGCAAAAGCATCTGGTATGCCATCTGTATGTAGGTCACATCCGTTGTCAGTCTCGTCACAAGGCCCGCCGTGCTGAATTTGTCCAGATTGGAAAAGGAGAACGTCTGGATGTTCTCAAACATCGCCTGCCGGAGATTTCTGGCGAATCCGGTGGACGCTCTCGCTCCGTACTTGCCGCCCATGATGCCGCAGTAAAGCCCCGCCAATGCCATCACGATCATCAGACCGCCTACCATATAGATATGCCGCATATTCCCTACCTCCACACCGTCGTCGATGATGGACGCCATCAGAAATGGGATCAGCGTCTCGAAGATGACTTCCAGAATCATAAAGACCGGCGTCAGAATGGATTCCCGCTTGAATTCCTTAATCTGCGCCGCCAAAGTTTTGATCATATCATCCCTGCTCTCTTTTACCTTTATTTACCGCTGTCTTTTATCATCAACCAAAAAATTTTTAATGTCAATAATATACATAGAAATTTCACAAACATTATAGAAATTTCACAAATGTTTATAAAAAGAATTCTATAACACGATCTCCTCTCCCAGTTTAAAGGAATACAGGATCTTCTCCGTACCGCTGCACCCGAAGGCCTGCTCCAACGCCTCCGCATAGTAATCCAGCTGCACATGGTAGCGTTTCGCCAGTTCCTGCGCCGTCTCCACCGCGTCCGTCTTGTAGTCCAGCAGGACATAACCGCCGTCCTCCTGAAAAAACACGTCGATGATCCCCTGGATGAGCACCGTCTCCTCTTTCGGAAAATCCTCATTTAACCGATTCGCGGGCAGCCCCAGCACGAAGGGCTGCTCCTTGTACAGCCGGCCGGCTCTGGCAGCCTCTCCCATTCTCGCCGCCACGCCGCTTGTCAGGAAAGCGGCGATCTTCGGGACAGAAACCATCGTACAGTAGTCTTCGGACAATCTTCCCTGACGCCGCATATCCGCAAGCTGCTCCCGCAAAAGGCTCTCCGCCGCCGTTCTGTTTTTGTTGACTTCTTTAGTCAATTTCGTGAAATCAAACAATTCCATCACTTTATGGAAAGCGCTGCCTCGCATAGATCCGCTGACGCTCTCGTCTTTTTCCAGGAAACCGGGCAGATATGGAACCACCGTCTCCTCCTCGTACAGCCGGAAAGAAAAATCCGTCTCTTCCCGCATTCCCGCCATCTTAAGCTCCGACACCGTTGTCTTCGTATAGAGATTCCTGAGGTTATCGTAGGGATATTGATAGGCGAAACTGTCTGACATCCGTGTCATCAACTCGCCGTCCACATCCCGCGAGGGATCGGACAGGAGCAGTCTGCGCCTGGCGTCCTCCGTGCGCAGTCCCTCCGCCAGCTTGTCCTCCACCGCATCGCTCCACCCTGACAGCGTCACCTGCACGTTCATGCCGCGCCGATAGAGGGGGCCGTCCACAGCAGGCTCCAGCCCGCATGCCCTGTAGAAACCGTCCATACAATGATTTCTCGCAAGCGCCGCCAGGAGCAGATCGAGGAAACTGCCCGCGCGAAGGATCTCCGCATAGGGGAGCAGCGTCTCCTGCAGCCCGCAGAGGGAGCGCAAGGACGCTGCCGTCCTGTCAGGCGCTTTCACCGTACCTGTCAGGATCAGTTTCTCCTTCGCTCTTGTCATCGCCACGTACAATATGCGCAGCTCCTCCGCCAGACCGTCCGTCTTAAGTTTCTCCGCGATCACATTTTTTCTCAGGTTGCTGCCGCGCACACGCTGTTCTGTGTTCACATAATCCACGCCGATCCCCTCGTCAATGTCCAGCACGAGCCGACCGTTGGCATCCCCCGTCTGAAAGCCTTTGGCAAGTCCTGACACGAAACAGACGGGAAATTCCAATCCTTTGCTCTTGTGTATACTCATGATGCGCACCACGTCGGCGTTCTCGTCCTGCAGAGCGGCCTCGCCGTAGTCCACCTCGTACTTCTCCAGCTGCTCCATGTAGCGCAGGAAGTGATACAGTCCGAAATAGCTGGTCTTCTCATAATCCGCCGCCTTGACCAGCAGCATCTGTACATTGGCGCGGCGGCGGTTGCCCTCCGGTTTCACCGCCACATAATTCAGATAGTCCGTCTCCCGCAGAATGGTCTGCAAAAGCTCCTGCACGGAGAGGTAGACCGCCAGCTCCCGATAGCGGGCGATCCGCGTGAGGAAACCGCTTATCTTCCCGGCCAATTCCTCTGTCACCGGAGCGCCGCAGCCCTCTGGTCCCGCGTCGTTGCCAGACAGCGCTGCGCAGGCCCGCATGGCCTCATACAGATATGGTTTCTCCGGGTACGCCGCCCGTATCAGGGCGATCTCCTCCTCGGTAAAACCGCCCAGATAAGCATGGAGCACGCCGTAGAGCGGGATGTCCTGCAGAGGATTGTCCAGTATGCGCAGGAAATGAAGCAATTCCTGTACCTCTTTCGCCGCGAAGTAGCCTGTGCGCGACGTCATGTGCACGGGAATGCCTTCCTCCTCCAGCACCCGCTTGAACACCTCGTCCCAGCCGGAGACAGTGCGCAGCAGAATGACAATGTCTCTGTAGGCAAGCGGCCGAAACAGCCCGCTTTCCCTGTCTGTCACCTGAAAGCAGCGCACCAGCTCCTTGATCTTCGCCGCAACGCCGTAAGCCTCCTGCTCCTTCGCGGAGAGTTCCTCCGGTTTCTCGTCCGTCCGAAAGAGGAGAAGCTCTGTATCGCCTGCGCCGTTCTCTTCCCGCACAGGATAGACGGCCCCCTCATGGAGCGCCGCCAGATCGTCGTATACGATACCGCCCACGTCCTTGCCCATGATCTGTTCAAATACCGCGTTGACACTGTTCAGCACCTCCGCGCGGCTGCGGAAGTTCTGATGCAGATCGACCCTCTCTACTGCCGTCTGACCTTCCCGCCGCCCATAGGCCTCATATTTCTCTAAAAAAAGCTCCGGCCTCGCCAAACGGAATTTGTAAATGCTCTGTTTGACGTCGCCCACCATCACGCGGTTATATCTTCCCTCGTCCTCTCCGGAAATGCAGGATAAGATATATTCCTGCACGAGATTGCTGTCCTGGTACTCGTCGATCAGGATCTCCTCAAAAAAGCTGCGGTACTCAAGCGCCGTCTGCGTGGGTACGGCCTTGCCTCCCTCATCGCCCTGTACGAGAATGGACAGCGCAAAATGTTCAATATCGTCAAAGTCCAGGATATTTTTGTCGCGTTTCTTCGCGTCGTAGGCGCTTTTGAACGCAAGCGTCAGATCGGCCAGCGCGCCCACTGCCCTGCCGCAGACCGGCATCTGCCGCAGCGTCTGCTCTTTTCCTCCGGCGAAGAACTTCTTTAGCATGTCGGCAAGCTGCTCTTTGACTTCCCCACGGATGCCCTTGACCGCCTCTCTTTTCCATGGGGAGACAGAATCGTCCTTTTTGGACGGAAGGCGGTCGAACCGCAATGCCGCAAAGGCGGTGCACAGGGCGTCGTAGCCTTGGCCGCACTTTTCCGAAAGCCGCCGCACCATATCCAGCTCCCGCTCCAGAGTTTCCCCATACATATAGGGGCCGTCCGGCTCCTGACACATGCGAAACGCCTCCGCCAGTTTCTGCCCATAGCCTTCCAGCAGAAGTTCGGTTCTGCGCATCAGATCCCTGACCCACGAAAGCTCGTCAAACTGCCCCGCCGCCACGCGATAGTCCGCCTTCCGCTCCTCCAGCCATCTCTCCGGGAAGGGGGTGCTCATGGCGAAATCGTACAGCTTAAGCACCAGAGTTTCCACCGCCGTATCTCTGCTGCCTGAGCTGAAATATTCCATGCAGTCCAAAAAATCCGGCTCGCCGGCGTCGTAACACGCCTCCAACACCTGCGCCAACACCTCCTGCCGCATCAGCTTGTCCTCTCCCTCCTCGGCGATCCGAAAGCCGGGGTCCAAGCCGATGGTGTGGAACTGGTTGCGGAGCACAAAGAGGCAGAAACTGTCTATGGTAGTGATCTTCGCATTGTGCAGAAGCGTTGCCTGTCTTTGCAGATGCTCATTCTGCGGGTCTGCGGCAAGTCTGCCGCTCAGCGCGCTGCTGATCCGCTCCCGCATCTCCGCCGCCGCCGCGTTGGTAAACGTCACCACCAGGAGCCTGTCGATGTCCACAGGATGTTCCCTGTCGCTCACCATCCTGACGATGCGCTCCACAAGCACGGCCGTCTTGCCGGAACCCGCCGCGGCGGACACCAGCAGATTGCGCCCCCTGACGTCGATGATATGCTGTTGCTGCCCGGTGAAAGAAATACTCATAGCGCCCTTTCCTCGCTCCCCTGCTCTGTCACGCTCTCCGCCAGCTCCTCCCGCATCCGCATCAGCGCGTCGTCCGCGCTCATCTTCGGCAGCCTGCGCATCCGATAACCCTCCATGCGGCTGTCAAAGCCGCACACGCTTTTGTACGCGCAGTAGGCGCATGCTTGGTTTGCGCTCTGCTCATAGGGATTGACCGAAATGGTCCCCTCCATGATCTCAGCGCCGATCTGTCGGATCTTCCGATTGACATAGTCCGACACGACTCCCATGTCCTCCTCGCTTATGACACCGGAGTAGGCGGAAAACGTACCGTCCTTTTTCCGCTCCAGCGGCAGGATCTCGGACTTCTCCGTAAATTCGGAATCAAGCAGTCTGACAACCTCGTCATTTTCGTTGACCAAACCGGTCATCTTGAGCTCCTGCAGCAGCCTGGCATTGATCTGCTCCGGCGTCATTCCCTCGCCGTCCTCTATCAAGGGATCGTCGATATGGTAGTACAGCATCGCCGCGGGGATCACCTTTTTGTCCGGATGCCTGCGCTCTTCCATCTCCACCGCCGCATTCATGTAGACCACAAGCTGCAGCTGCAGCCCATAGTAGAGAGCGGCCAGATCAAACTTGCGGTTTCCCGATTTGTAATCTATGACTTTCACATAGACCGCGTCCTGCGTCTCGCACGCGTCTATCCTGTCGATGCGCCCGCGCAGACGCATTTTGTCCTGTTCGTTCAGCGCGATGTTTAAGGCGTCCAGATCCTCGATCATGGAGAAGGACATCTCAAAACGCTCCGGCACGAAAGAGCCCTTCTTAAGCTGCGTCTGAAGAGTCAATACCGTGCGGTTCATAATCGCCTTGATTCTTGTCAGCAAATGTCTGTTGCGGGCGGTGCTGTACAGGATCGTCTCTCCGTAAGCCATGGCGTACGCCTCCACCGCCTCCGCCACCATGCGGCGCCCTTCCTCCTCAGGAAAATCAAACCAGGTGTAACCGTTCTCCGTCAGTTTCCGGGCGAACAGCTCCAGCACACCGTGAAAGACATTTCCCATATCCACGTCCTCAAAGCTGTAATCGCCCCGCTCTCTGAGCGCCAGCCCGTACTGCAGGAAATGACTGTAGGCGCATGCCGCATATCGCTCCAGGCGGCTGACGCTGTTCTGAAGCATCGTGCCATAGAGGGCGCGCGTCACCATCTTGGACAGCGGCGTGTCGCTATAACGGTAAAAGGCGGCATCGATCAGCCTGTCCACCGTGTCCCGATATTCGGGACGGCTGTGGTAGCTGTGGTAAAAAGCGTACATCTGCCGCTCCGATCCTCCGCGCAGCCGCCCGCCCGCATAATCCCGCAGCATATCCGCCATCATACCGACCCCGTCCGCTCCGCACACAAGCTGACGCTCCACAGGCTCCGTCTCCGGCGCCTCCACCGCAAGCATGGGGTAGAGACCCCGCACAAGCTCGATCAGATATGCCGGGCGAAGACTGCGCCCGTCGTTTCCCACTTTAGCGTAGGACAGATACAGTCTCTCCGAAGGTTTGGTCATATTCAAGTACAGATACAGCCGCTGAATGTACATCTGCTGTCTGGGCGACGGCGCAAGCTCCAGATCGGACTCCCGCAGAAACTCCCTGTCAATGTCTGAGATAATGCCGCCGTTTCCGCCGTCTTTTGGGATATTGCCGTCATTGACGCCCACGAAAAAGAGCGCCTTGACCTGCTTGAGACGCGTTCTCTCAATATCGCCCACCAGCACACGATCCACATTCTGCGGGATCGTACCCACGCTGATCTCCGCAAGCCCGGAGTCCAAAATATCCGCAAACTCCTTAAGATCCATCTCCTCCTCCGAGAGCAGTCCATAGATCTGATCCAGAAGATCGATCACCAGCGGATAGATCTGTCCGTACTCTTTGGCGCGCGCCGGATCGCCCGTCTCCCTGAACCGGCTCTCGAAACGCGCCAGCTTTTGCTGCAGTTCGTTGGAAACCAGAAAATCATAGAGGGCGCGAACCATATCCCCCGCAGTGCGGACAGGCGCAAGCAGAGGCGCAAGCTGCCCCGTCAGCCGCTCCCGCATGGCATTGTACTGCTCCAAACGGACGAGCGCCGCCTCCTCGCCTTCTCTGTCTTCCTCCTTGTAAATAAAGCTCTCTCTCCACCGTTTCTGCCCGCGAATGCCGAATCTGCGGACATAATTCTCCAAGCCGTCCACGTCCTCCATGGCAAACCCTGTAAGCCCTGTGCGCAGATAGTGAAATACCGACTCGAAACTGAAATCCCGGAGCACAATCTGCAGAGCGCTCCTGATATATTCCGCAAAAGGATTCCGCAGGATCCCTCTCGTGTGATCCAGATAGATCGGAATGCCGAATTTGGCGAATTCCTCCTCCGCAGCGCTCCCGTAGACTTCCATGTCGCTGGCCACCACCGCAATATCCCTGTAGTACAGGCTCCTGCCCTCCCGCCCGGCGTCTGCGAGCAGCCTGCGGATCGCGATACAGGTCTGGCGTATCTCCTCCTTCGGCGTGGACGCCTCAAACAGACGTATGTTCTCCACTGCCCCGCCGTACACATCGGCGGGATAGCGGAACAGATTTCGTTCCAGATGAGCCAGCTCTTCGTTTCCTTCGAACCGCGGCAGCCCGCCCTTCGCGTCCCGCGCGCATCGGATCGGCTTGTCCTCCGCCGCGCCGACCTGTTCGGCCAATTTTTTTAAATCAGCCACCGTTTTTTTGCTCAGATGAAAAAGCCTGTGCTCCCCGTCAAGCTGATAGGGATTCTCCCTGTCGTCGATGGTGACAGTCACGATCACTTTTTTGGCCAGCCTGATCAACTCCTGAATGACACGGTTCTGAATCGGCGTAAAACCCGTAAAACCGTCGAAAGCGACCACGCTGTCCCGAATGATCTCCGACTTTGGCAGCGCCTCCCGCAGCCTGTCCAGCGTCTCCTCCGTGGTGATGAATTTCTCCCGTATATAGTCCAGGAACGCCTGATACAGCACGCCGAGATCCTGCAGCTTATAGTATAGCGCCCCTCTGGACTTGGCGTAGTCGCTCAGTTCCCTTATCTCCCGCATGCCAATGCCGTACTGCATGAACTCCGAGACGGCGGACTTCACCTCATGGATATAACCGATCTTGCCTAAATGCGCTCCCAGGACTTGCAGACGGTCCTGACACTGTCCGGCCACCTTGCGCAGCACCAGACTCTTGCCTGTATCGTCCAGAACCGGGACGTCCTCGTACCCAACCTCCTCCAAGATTCGATGAGTCAGCCTGCCAAAGCTGAGCACGTCTATGTTCATGATGATATGCTGCGGATGCTCCACCACCAGATCCATCTGCGTCTGCATGGTAAACTGGTCGGGCACGATGAGCAGATAGTCCGTCTTAGGATTTTTCTGTGCCTCCCGTATGATATTCTCATGAAGTTTCTGACTTTTGCCGGAGCCCGACGCCCCGAAATAGAATTGAAGCGGCACTTCCTTACCTTCCGTCTGATACGTTGCGCAGTCTTCACATCTCTGCGCTTTCTTTTTTCTATATTTATCATACCACATAAGGCATCTGCGGGAAATAAAAAAGCATCCGGGATCGTCAAAATCCCAAATGCTTTTTCCGTATGCCTCTCGCACGGCCCTGTTTCGGCCGCCCGCCCGGCCGCATTTACTCAAAAGGAATCACGCCGCCGTCATAGGTGCTGTTGATATAGTCTTTGATCTCGTCGGATTTGAGCACATCGACCAGCGCCTTGATGCCCTCGTTGTTCTCGTTGCCTTCTTTTACGGCGATCACGTTCACGTAGGTCTGCGCCGCCTCGGAGTCGGACTGCTCATAAGCCACCGCATCCTTGCTCACGGAGAACCCCGCCTCCATCGCATAGTTGCCGTTCAAAACGACAAACGCAACCTCATCCTTCACTCTGGGAACCTGCGCCGCCTCCAGCTCCTGAATCTCAATGTTGTTCGGATTATCCACAATATCTCTCACAGTCGCCTCCAGACCGACGCCATCCTTCAGAGTGAGAATGCCGTTGTCCTGCAATAACAGGAGCGCTCTCGCCTCGTTGGTCGTATCGTTGGGGACCGCGATCACATCGCCGCTCTCCAGCGTGCTCAGATCGCTCTTGGTGCCGGGATAGATACCGAAGGGCTCATAGTGGATGCCGCCCGCGTTTACAAGGTGCGTGCCCTGCTCCTCGTTGAAGGAATCCAGATAGGGGATGTGCTGGAAATAGTTGGCGTCGAACTCGCCGCTCTCCACTACCATGTTCGGCTGTACATAGTCCTCAAACTCTGTCACTTCCAGATCCCAGCCCTGTTCTGCCAGAATCGGTTTCGCCTGCTCCAGAATCTCCGCGTGAGGCGTCGGCGATGCCGCCACCGTGATCGTTCCCTTGGACTCAACTGCCGTCTCAGCCTCCGCCTCCTGCGCGGGCGTCTCGGCCTCTGTCTCTGCCGTATCTGCCTCTGCCGCATCCGCCGCCGTATCCGTTGTCTCCGTCTCCTCGGTCTGCGCCGGATTTGTCAGCACAATCGTCTCCGACTCCCCGCCGCCGTTTCCGCATCCCGTCAGCACGCCAAATGCCAGTGCCGCCGTCAAGATACCTGCAACCAGTTTTTTCTTCATAACTTTTCTCCTCCTTTGGCGCACAGAACGCCATTTTTTATATAAAAGGCACTGTCTCCAATGCCTCCTATATCCTATATCCTATATCCTATATCCTATATCCTATATCCTATATCTTATCAGGGAAACATCCCCGCCCGGCATGTCCGGACTAGCGTTTCCTTCTGTCCAGCTTCACCGATATTTTCATGCCGATGGTCTGGAAGATCTGCACCAGCACCACCAGCAGGATCACCGCCACGATCATGATCTCCGACTCATAGCGGTAATAGCCGTAGCGCATGGCGATGTCTCCGAGCCCGCCGCCGCCGACGATGCCCGCCATCGCGGAATAGCCGAGGATCGTGCCGAGAGCGATCGTCACACCCACCAGAATGGACGTCCTCGCCTCCACGAGCAGCACTCTCACAATGATCGTCATGGTGCCGGCTCCCATACTCTGCGCCGCCTCGATCACGCCGTGATCCACTTCCTTTAAGGATGACTCTATCATACGCCCGATAAAAGGCGCCGCCGCTACGGTAAGCGGCACCACCGTAGCCGCAGTTCCATAGCTTTTGCCCACGAGCATCCTCGTGACCGGCATGATCAGAATCAACAGGATCAGGAACGGAATACTGCGGATGATATTGGCGACCACGTCCAACACCTTGTAGACTGCCGCGTTGGGTCTGATGCCGTCCCGGTCCGTCACCGCCAGCGTGACACCGATGGGCAGACCCAAGATGTAGCCAAACAGCGTTGACAAAAGCGTCATGGCAAGCGTCTCCAACAGACCGTCCCACATCATCTGCGCCGTGCTCAGCACCTCTTCCCATACAGCCGGATCACTAAACCACATAGCCGTCCACCTCCTCCACGGCAAGCCCTCTCTCGACCAGGTATGCCTTCATTTCCTCCTGCAGTTTCACATCGTCCGGCAGGCTTAAGATCATCTCGCCTCTGGCGATCCCCTCCACATTCTTGGTGTCCGCCCTGAGAATGTTGATGGGTTGTCCGAACCGCAGCACCATATTGGCGATGACCGGCTCGAAGGAAGAGTTCACGGAAAAGACGATGCGGACACAGCATTTGCCCTTCATCAGATCCCGCTGGCGGCTTTCCAGCGTGCGGCGTTCTTCGCCCCTTCCCTTGACGATCAGCTCCTTCGCCTCCTTCGTCTTCGGGTGTTCGAAGATGTCCGCCACCTTGCCCTGCTCTACCAGTCGTCCGCCTCCGATGATCGCCACATGGGAGCAGATCTCTCTGACCACGGACATCTCATGGGTGATGATCACAATGGTGATTCCGTATTCCCTGTTAATCTGTTTTAAAAGCTGTAAGATAGACTGCGTCGTCTGCGGGTCGAGGGCGCTCGTCGCCTCGTCGCACAGGAGGATCTTCGGGTTGGCCGCCAGCGCTCTGGCGATGGCCACACGCTGTTTCTGCCCGCCGGACAGCTGCGACGGATAGGCCTTCGCCTTCTCCGACATGCCTACGATCTCCAGCAGTTCCTCCGCGCGCTTTCGCGCCTCTTTCTTCGTCATCGCTCCCCGCGTACCGCCGTCCTTCTTCCCTACGCCGCCGTACAGGAGCGGAAAACAGATATTGTCCGTCACATTCTTCTGCATGAGCAGATTAAAATGCTGAAAGATCATGGCGATCTCTGCGCGTTTGGCGCGCAGCTCCTTCTCCGACATACTGTTTAAGTCTCTGCCCTCGATCTCCACCGTGCCCGCCGTCGGGCGCTCCAGAAAGTTCAGGCAGCGCACCAGCGTGCTCTTGCCGGCTCCCGACATCCCGATGATGCCGTATATATCTCCCGCCCCGATCGAGAGGTCGATCCCCTGCAGCGCCTCAACATTGGCGTCCTTTGTCACAAACGTCTTGCTCAGGCCTCGAACTTCTATGATTCCCGCCATCTCGTCCAGTCCTTTCTTATGTAATCTTTATCTCCGCGTGCAACGAGCCTGACAGCCATGCCTGCATGGATGTTTGGCGGCCGCCGCGAAAGTCAGACGCCTTGCGCTTATTGAGCGGTATCTGACCCTTGACTACTTTAGTATGCGCGACAGGATTTGTCAAGCCGCAGGCTTATTTCCTATTTATCCGCTAGGTTTTATATGGCTATGATGATACACCCGCAGAAAGGCAATGTCAACCATATTTTTTTAAAAAATCCCGCTCTCACTTTATGTCCTGTAACTTTTCGGCGGTTTTTGCTATGATGATAGCAGAATCTTTACACAGATCGCCTGCGCGGCGTACCCGGAGGCTCTGTGACGGACTTTCACAGGCTGCGCACATACGGCAAAACAGACCGATGCGGGTTTCCCCGCCGGTCTGTCTCATTATCCCATTGCTTTATCTCTGCCGCCGCAGCGCAGATACAAGCCGGCATTTCCTTTCTTTACCGCAGTTTCCAGATGTCCCTGTTATACTCTGCGATCGTTCTGTCGGAGGAGAAGAATCCCGCTTTCGCGATATTGACGAGCATCATCCTGCGCCACTTCTTCTGATCCTCATAGTCGGCGATCATCCTGTCCTTGGTCGCGATATAGTCCTCCAGGTCTAACAGCGTCATGAACCAGTCTTTGTTGAGCAGTTCGTCGTGCAGCCTCTTTAAGTTTTCCTTATGTCCCACCTTCAGCGCCTGCTTGCCGACGATGAAATCCACAGCCTCCTTGATAACCGGACTCTTCTTATAGTAATCCTTGGAGACGTAATCCGCCTTCTCATAATGTTTGATGATCTGCTCGGACTTCTCGCCGAAGATATAGATATTGTCGTCGCCCACCAGCTCGTGGATCTCCACATTCGCGCCGTCGCTCGTTCCCAGCGTCACCGCTCCGTTGAGCATATACTTCATGTTGCCCGTTCCCGACGCCTCCTTCGACGCCAGAGAGATCTGCTCGGAGATGTCGCAGGCGGGAATCATCTTCTCTGCGTAGGACACATTGTAGTTCTCCACCATGAGCACCGTCATGTAAGGACTCACGTCGGGATCGTTGTTGACGATCTCCTGCAGTACCAGCAGCAGATGAATGATGTCCTGCGCGATCACATAGGCCGGCGCGGCCTTCGCGCCGAAGATAAAGGTCAGCGGTCTTACCGGTTTCTTGCCCGCCTTGATCTCCAGATACTTGTGGATGATGTACAGGGCGTTCATCTGCTGCCTCTTGTACTCGTGCAGTCTCTTGCTCTGCAGATCAAAGATGGAGTTGGGATTCAGGATAACGCCCTCTGTCTCTCTGACATAGGCCGCCAGCTCCTTCTTGCGGTTCATCTTGATCTCCGCCAGCCTGTCGAGCGTCTCCTCATCATCGATGTAGTCTAACAGTTTTTCCAACTTATCCGCGTCCTTCTTGTAGCCGTCCCCGATCTTCTGAGAGAGGAAGGCCGCCAGCTCACGGTTGCAGGACAGCAGCCATCTTCTGAAGGTGATGCCGTTTGTCTTGTTGTTGAACTTCTCGGGATAGATCTTGTAAAACGCGTTCAGCTCGGTGTTCTTTAAGATCTCCGTGTGGATCGCCGCCACGCCGTTTACCGAGAACCCATAGTGGATGTCGATGTGCGCCATGTGCACCCTCTTGTCCTTGTCGATGATCTGCACCTTGGGATCTTTATACTTCTTCGCCACTCTCTTGTCCAGTTCTTTGATGATCGGCACGAGCTGCGGCACTACCTTCTCCAGATATTTTAACGGCCACTTCTCCAGCGCCTCCGCGAGGATCGTATGATTCGTGTAGGCACAGGTTTTGCTGACCACATCGATGGCCTCGTCCATGGTAAAGGCCTTGTCGTCCACCAGGATCCTGATCAGCTCCGGAATCACCATGGTCGGGTGCGTATCGTTGATCTGGATGACCGCATGATCGTACATTCTGCGCAGATCGTACTTTTTCTCCTTCATCTCCTGCAGGATCAGCTGCGCCGCGTTGCTGACCATAAAATACTGCTGGTAGATCCGCAGCAGATTGCCCGCCTCGTCGGAGTCGTCCGGATATAAGAACAGCGTCAGGTTTTTCCCGATGTCTTTCTTGTCAAAGTCGATGCCCTTCTTCACAAGACCCTCGTCCACCGTCTCCAGATCGAAGAGGCGCAGTTTGTTCACGCCGCTGTCGTATCCGATGACATCAATGTCATAAAGGCGCGACGTCACTTTCTTATTGCCAAAGCAGACCTCAAACGTGGTGTCCGTCTTGGTGAGCCAGGACTGTTCCTCGATCCAGTCGTTCTTTTCCGCCGTCTGCAGACGGTCTTTAAACACCTGCTTAAACAGCCCGAAGTGATAGTTTAAGCCGATACCCTCTCCGGGAAGTCCCAGCGTCGCGATAGAGTCAAGAAAACAGGCCGCCAGACGTCCCAGACCGCCATTTCCCAGCGATGGTTCGGGTTCAAGTTCCTCGATCTCGCTCATGTTCTTGCCGTTTTTCTTAAGAATATCTTCCAGTTTGTCGTAGATCCCCAAGTTGATCAGATTGTTGGACAGCAGCTTGCCGATCAGAAATTCCGCGGAGATATAGTAGATCTTCTTCTCCCCCTCAATCGGTTCGGAAACCGCCATCAACTTCTTGGACAACTGCAGCAGACTGTAGTAGAGTTCCTGATTGCTGCACTCCGCTATGCTCTTCCCATAGCTGTCCTGCGTCTGCTGTTCCAGTTCTTTCTCCAGATTCAGTACCAATACGTCCCTTTTCAGGTTGCTTGCCTGTGCCATGATTGCTCCTCCTTGTGAAAATATTTATGTGTCTTCCCTACGTTTTTTCTGTATTCCGTCTCCTGCCGCCGCATGGGAAAAGTCTCCGTCCTCCGCCTTCTCAACGCGCCGCCCGTCGGCTGTCAGCAGATAATATCCAGATATTTCATCCTGACCAGTTGATAGTCCAGTACGATCTGTCTGCCCTCGCCGCCGTCGATCAGCCGTTTTAACTCCTTCACCGCCTCGGACGCGATGCGCTTAAAATCCTGCCTGACGGTGTTCATCTGCTTGCCCGCGTACCCCATCAGCGTGATGCCGTCGAACCCGCACACCGGACGGAATATATCCATCTCCATCAAGGCCCTCATCGCCCCGATGGCCATCAGGTCGGACGCGCACACCACCACGTCCTTCCTCTTTGCATAGCGGAAGGTCAGATTTCTTGCCTGCAGCTCGGAAAACTCCCCGTTCCGCACCAGAAGTTCCAGCCCCTTCTCCTCTGCCAGCCGCCTGATCCCTTTCAGCCGTTCCTCCGTCACATAGCCGTTCTTTTTGCCGGCCAGATAGAGGATGCTCCTGCACTTATTCTCCATGATCGTCTTCCTGGCCACGTCGTACTGCGCTTTCTCCTGATCGATCCAGACAGAGGACGTGCTGCCGTTCACGATCGGCACGTCGATCACCACGATCTTGAAGATCTGCGAGTCGATCAGACGGTGCAGCACCTTCTCCTCCTTCGACATGCCGAAGATGATCAGCCCGGTGATGCTCTGGGACTGCAGATAGCGTATCACCTCGTCCACGCTCCTGTTCTTCAGCATCGAGTAGAAGACTGTGATCACATCGAGATTCATGTCCACCGCCTGTCCGATGGTGCCCGCCATATACTGCATGTTGATCTCGTCTATGGCCTGGGACACGTTATTCAGGTTGAGCAGCATCGCCACCCGGCCGGACTGCTTGGACGAGAGCGCAGCCGCCACGGAGTTGGGCACGAAGTTTAACTCCGCCACCGCCTGATTCACTTTTCTTCTGGTCTCCTCGCTCACGTTCGGGTAGTTGTTCAGCACCTTGGATACGGTGGAAATCGCCACCCCCGCCCGCTTTGCGACGTCTTTGATCGATACCATACGCCTGCGTTCCGTTTCTGGGAAAATCTGTTCGGAAATCGTTTTCCATAATTATCATATACCATTCGGCGGGATTTGTAAACCGTGGATTTTAAAAAGAACACATAAATAATATCTTCCGCATGCTCTTGATGCGCTCCTCATTGCTCCAGCAGCCAGTCCAGCACATATTTCTGGCGGATCCCATTGTGTGATGCCGGGGGATCATTATCCATCGTCAAAAGATATTTCAGATTGTGATCGGAAATATCGTTCAGCGGACCCAGCTCCCGTTTCAATGTGTTTTCTTCCCGTACCGTGAGAGCCACCTGATAATACTCCGTGTTCCCGTCGGCATCCTGCGCCACGAAATCGATCTCGGCGGCTCCCAATCTGCCGACATAGACCGTATATCCTCTGCGCAGCAGCTCCAGATACACAATATTCTCAAGGATCCTTCCCTGGTCTGCGTTTCTCGTACCCAGCAGATAATAGCGCAGCCCAATATCCGCGAGGTAATATTTATCGTAAAGCCGCAGATGCTCTTTTCCCTTGATGTCATATCTGCCGACACGATACATCAGAAGGCTGTCCGTGATGCCGTCCAGATAACTCTCCACCGTATGGCCGGAGATGCGGCGTCCCGCGCTTGTCATACTGTCCGCAATCTTCTTCGTTGAACAGAGATTCCCGATATTGTCAAACATAAACTGTATCACGCTTTTTAACATCAGGACGTCCTGCACCTTCTTCCGCGCAACTATGTCGTTGAGGACCACAGTATTGTAGATACCGTCCAGATAAGCGTGAATATTCCTGCGCTCCGTAAGTTCCACCGTGTAGGGGAACGAGCTGTTGTAAAGATAACTGCGGTACAGCTCCTCTCTGCTTGCGCCGCCATCATGCGCGGCGACGTACTCTGCGAAAGACAGAGGCAACATTTTCAACTCCACATATCTGCCCGACAGCAGAGTCGCCAGTTCCCCCGACATAAAATAGGCGTTGGAACCCGTGATATAAATATCCGTATTTTCTTTGACCAAAAGACTGTCGACCGCTTTCTGATACGCCGCCACATGCTGTATCTCATCAAGAAAAATATAATTCATGCGGTCCGGGAGCATATTCCCCTTAATGTACTCATACAGGGCATGCCACTCCAGCAGAGGCTCGTTTTCCGCCTCCTCAAAATTGATGGATATAATCTGCTCTTCTGCCACCCCCACAGAGCGCAGATAACTCTGAAAAAGCGTAAACAGCGTAGATTTTCCACAGCGTCGGATACCCGTGATCACCTTGATAACCCGTTTGTCTTTCCATTCGATCAAAAAATTTATATATTTCTCGCGCGGTATCATCATATCCTTCCCTCCGTTCTACTGCCCTGCCGCTGTACTATAATTACTATACTATATCATTTTTTTGCGTCTCGTTCAATAGTTTGCACCGTATTGCAAACTTTTATTCATATGGCTCATAGTTTGCATTTCGCCGCAAATTTTTAATTCTTTTGGCTTTCCGATTCGGTGAACTGTTATAAAAATTTTTGTCAAGTCATATGAAAACTTCTAATCCCTCCGCAATCGATACAAAATCCCTTGTCTCCTCGTACCGGTTCATGATGATCGTGTCCATCGCTTTCTGTCTTTTCTTCTCATCTGTCTACCTCTGTATGGTTTTCTCTGCATTTACCGAAACGTGACATGAATGTCACAGATCTCCGCGTCCGTCCCCACGCGCATATCGGGGCCGTACACGCCCACGCCGGAGGTGACGATGCTCGTCATATCGCCCTTCTGCAATATGCCGCAGGAATTCTCAAACATCAATTTCATGACTAGGTTGAACGGAAAAAACTGTCCGTCATGCGTGTGCCCCGCCAAGTGTATGTCCACCCCGGCGTCCGCCAGATCTCCCAAATGTTTCGGCTCATGCTCCAGCACGATGACCGGCCTCTCCGCGTCCATGGTGCGCATCAGCTCAGCGGGCGTCATCCTCTCCCCGATCCCGCGCCCCGGACGTCTCTCGTCCGGTCTGCCGAACAGATAAAAACTGTCCGCAATGAGCGCCGCCTCGTCCCGCAGCAGACGGAACCCGCATTCCTCCACAAATCGGTCCATCCTCTCGTCGCTCACCTTTTTCTTCCCGGAGGAAAAGGTGAAACCGCCGATGATCGGCTCCGCCACATCATGGTTGCCGTACACCGCGTAGACGCCGTATCTGCTCTTAAGCCCGCGCAGTATCTCCACGATCCTCTCAGGCTCCTCTATGGCGTCGTAGTCATTGTCAAAAATGTCTCCCGCGATCAGAATAATATCCGGGTCACAGGCGTTGACTTTCTCCACCATCTGCTCCATCATATCCGGGCCGACGCTGTAACCCAAGTGCAGATCCCCGAGCAGCGCGATATGCAGATCGTCCAGCCTGCCGCCATCCTTATGAACAGTCGTCTCATATCGGGTGACATGAATCTCTTTCGCGTGAAAATGTCCCCCGACGCAGACAAGCGCGATCAGGAGAACGCAGACGCTCCCGCTTGCCAGAAACGTCTTCTCAGAGGAGACCCACCGCCTGTCCTTCAGTCTGCTGTGCAGGAGGAAAAAACGGATCAGCAGCGCGCCGCCTACTATCATAAAGGTATAGAGCGTGACTCCGTACCAGTAATTTCCAAAGATCTTCATAAAACGCTCGATCCTGCCGTGCGGGAGCAGGACGGCGATATACATGTCTAAAACGAAGTACAGCCAAAAAACGCATAAAGCGACCGTGATCGCTTTATGCGCAAAAATTGGATGCCATTTTTTCAGCCACCTGAGCAGCCAGAATACAACAACACATTGCCCCATCAGAAAAAGAGGCAGAAAGACCAACGCCAGCATAGTACAGGGGTTATCTGCGTACCAAGTGCCTCGGCAGACCATTGACGAACAGCGGCTGCAGCTCGCCCATGATAAGCGGTCTTGCATACTTCTCGTACTCTTCCGTAAGGCCCTTGCCGTCGGCTGTGATCCACTCGTCGGGCACGTTTCTCTCCACGTTCGCGATAGCGTGGATGTCGTATGCGCTCGTGCCGCACTGGTAAGGCTCTTCACCGTTTCTGTTCAGCGTGATCATCATGCCGGTCTTGCCTTCCTCAGCCGCCATGACCGCGTCGTGTCCGGCCTGAAACGCCTCGTTAATATCGGTCAGGGATGCCAGATGCGTGGCCGCTCTCTGCAGGGTGGAGAACTCGATGGCGCGGGTCTTCAGCCCCGTCTCAGCCGCAATCTTCTCAGCCAGCATGACCGCCGTGCCGGACATCTGCTTGTGCCCGAACGCGTCCACGGCTACCTCTCTGCCGATCTCGCACACATATCTGCCGTCCGCGACCTTCACGCCCTCAGATACCGCGATGACAACGGAGGACTTCTTCGCCGCCAGTTCCTTCACATCCGCCACAAATTTGTCGATGTCGAACACTTTCTCGGGAAGGTAGATCGCGTCGCAGCCCTCACAGTCGTCGCCCTTGGCGAGCGCAGCCGCAGCCGTAAGCCATCCCGCGTTGCGCCCCATGATCTCCACGATACAGATCGTCGGTTTCTTCGCGCCGAAGGATGCGTTGTCGCGGATGATCTCTTTTAACGAAGTGGCGATATATTTCGCAGCAGAACCGTAGCCCGGGCAGTGATCCGTCACAGGCAGATCGTTGTCGATGGTCTTGGGAACGCCCATGAATCTCTGGGGCTTGTTGTGCGCCGCCGCATAGTCGGACAGCATCTTGACCGTGTCCATGGAGTCGTTGCCGCCCGCGTAGAACAGGCACTCGATGTCGTGTTTCTCCATGATCTCAAAAATCTTCTCGTATACGTCCTCGTGGCCGTCGATCTTAGGCATCTTAAAGCGGCAGGAGCCGAGGAACGCGGAGGGCGTTCTCTTGAGGAGTTCGATCCCCGTCTCGTCATCCAGGTAATCGCCCAGATCGATCATTTTATCCTCTAAAAATCCCTCGATGCCGTGCACCATACCGTAAACCTTCTTCACGCCCAACTTCTTGGCCGCAGCGTAAACGCCCGCAACAGAAGAGTTGATAACGGCTGTAGGGCCGCCGGACTGTCCAACTACAATATTTCCTTTCATGCTCTCTCTCCTTATCTCTACTAGATTGATGAAATACTTGTCCGCCGTCTGCGGACATCAAGGAAATTATACCAAATAAATCCAGCGAACACAAGGCATATCCTCCCCTGAGTTTCCGTAATTAAAAAAACGGCTAAATATATTTTTTTATCGTCAGTTGATTCTGCCCGTTGTCGTAATGGTAACTCACCTCATCCATATTTTTTCTGACTATATAGATTCCCAGTCCGCCTATTTTTCTCTCCTCCGCAGACAGCGTAATGTCGGGATCCTCCTTTTTCAACGGGTCATACGGAATTCCGGCATCTATGAACGTCATGCACACCGCCCTTGGTTTTTCCTGTATTTCGGCTCTGATCGTCACGTTTCCGGTTCCATCCTTATAGGCATAGCGGGCTATATTGCTGAATATCTCGTCAATGGCTATTTCAATCTGCATTTTCGCTTTCATGGAGCAGCTGCCGTCAGACAGCAGCTCCTCCAGAAAATCAATCGCAATTTCGGTGTTGTCCACAACCGCCTCTATCGTTATTTCTTTCATACGCTATATCTCCATCGCTTTTCTGTATTCCAGGCAAAGCATTGTAATATCGTCGAACTGCTCCTCCCTGCCGGCAAAAGCGTCTATATCTTCCTTTACCCGCTCCAATATCTGTCTGGGCGCGGCGGAAATACACTTTTCATTCAGTACGCCGCGCAGTCTGTCCATACCGTATAGCTGCTTTTCCTCATTCATTGCCTCCGTCACGCCGTCCGTATACTGGAAAATTCTGTCACCCTCGCCAAGCTGTATTTTCTGTTCTTTATATTTCATGTTTTCCATGCCCGCCAGCACAAAGCCCGGCCGCACTTTGTACGATTCAAAGCTGCCGTCCTTATGACAGATGAACGGCGGTTCATGTCCGGCGTTCACATAGCGGAACTCGCCTGTGACCAGATCCAGTACGCCCTCAAAAGCCGTAATAAACATATCTTTGTCATTGGATTCGCACAGGATATTATTTACCTCCGTAAATACTTCCCCCAGATCCCTGCCTGTCTGCGTGTGATCCTTCAGCAGCGTTTTGCCAATCACCATAAAAAGAGCCGCCGGAACGCCTTTTCCGGAAACATCCGCCACAACGACCGCCAGATGTCTTTCATCAACCATGAAGAAATCATAAAAGTCTCCTCCCACTTCTTTCGCCGGGGTCATGGACGCAAAAATGTCAATCTCTTCCCTGTCCGGGAAAGCCGGAAAAATACTCGGCAGCATATCCGCCTGAATCTGCGTGGCAATGCCAAGTTCCGCTCCTATCCGCTCTTTCTCCGCCGTTACCCTCGTCAGGTTCTCTATATAGCTGTTGATCTCATTTTCCAGTTTCAAAATACTCTCGCTCAAAACCTGTATCTCGTCATGGGTACGGATGCGGGACAGCTTTTCGGAGATCGCATGATTGTTTTGCACAAATACCTCCGCCTCCCCGGATACCAGCTTAATGGGCGATATTATGGTCTTGATCAGAAAAGCCAGAATCACGACCAGCAGAATAAACGCGGTCACGCCCGCCGTCACGGTGATCCGCAGAATGAAATGCAGCATATCCGTCCGGAGCGTTACCATAGGTATCTCCACCGCTATGAAGGCGATCGTTTCCCCCTGTGACACCACCGGACGCAGGGCTGCCGTGGTATAGCCGAACTGCCCGTCAGCCAGGAAATAATTCTCAGAATGGATCCCGCTCTCATAGGATTTCAGAATTTCCTCACAGTACTCCGGAAAGATCGCTCCGCTGTCCCCCAGTTTCATCTGCCGTTCTTCCTCATAATAGCTGTCCATCACATAGATCAGCGGATTCCACTGTCTCGCAAGATCGGCCTGCTCGTCATAATGTCCAAGCTCTTCAATATCAAAGACGCAAAGATAAATGTCATTGGCATCCATACTTTCCCTTAAAGTATCTACAAGGCGCTGCAGCTGCCGATACCTGCCGCTCTCCATGACCGCCTGCCGTTCTCCTTCCGGCAATTCCCCCTTCGCATACGCTTTTGCCAGACGGACATATTCCTGCAGTTCCTCCGCCGTAAAATATCCTTCCACCGTTTCCGCCGTCTGATACGCCGTCTCATTGTAGCGCTCCATAATAGAGTCCCTGTGAATGACGATACCGCTCGTCACAACGGCAAAGGTAATCAAGAGCACCGCCGCGCCGATCAGCAGGGTAAATTTGGTGCGCATCTTAATCATTCTGCTCTTTTTCTTCTTTTCCATAGGCTCCCGCAACCTCCGTATATATTTTTTCCGCGATCTCCGCCGGCAGGACATGAAGCGGTTTGTTATGCCTGTGCAGCGGCATATGACGATCGATAAGCTCCTCAAAGCCCGTTCTGCTCACAGGAAAAAGCTCCGCCCTTCCCAATCTGCCAAGCTTTCGCAGATCCAGATAATCTCCGTTCATCTTTCCAAGCGCACGGTCAAGCTCCTCCTCCAAATTCTCCGGCGCAAAGTTTCCGTCCCGTATTTCCTCGTCCCGAAACACGGCAAGCGCATAGTAAATGCCCGGCATCTTCTGCACTGACGCCCCGAAACAGAAATGTCGGGCCGGAATTTTATCCCAGAGCAGCGAAACCGCGCCCTCCAGATGGCAAATATCCATCTTCTCGCCTGCCAGATTGTACGCCTGATTCTTTCGAAACGCAAACTCCAAGATCGGCTCCCCGCCGTCAAAGCCTGTTACCCGCAGCACATCTTTCATGCGGTATCTATACAGGCCGGAATAATTTGTCACCACGATCTCGTATAAGCCGTTTTTTTCCAGCTGATGCGGCAGAATCGTCTTCCCGCTTTCTTCCCGGAAGGGCAGAAACTCGTAAAAACCGCCGGATTCTATCAGCCGATAGCCGAAATGATTCTCCCGTACCGCCGCTCCCATAAGGCATTCCGACGCGCCGTAGCAGAAATAATATCTGTCTATGTTCCCCGTATATCGCTTTAACGCCTCATCCTCCGCTCTGTAAAGCCGGCTGCTGATTCCGCAAATGAGCCTGAGCCTTTTCCACAATCTCGACGCAATGCCTGTAAAACCGACGCTGCACTCCCGTCTGACTCTGGCCAGTCTGGAAACGTCCGGCCGGACGGACAACAGTCTCTGCCGCAGCCCGGCGGAAAAGGCGGCGTCAGGCGAAACTCTTCCGTCTTCCATATCCCTCACGATCTCTGCCCAATGGCGCTCCATGTATGCGAAAAAATGAAGGACATCATACAGATAGATTCCCTCTATCAGTACAATATCCTCTGTCGCAAACCCAAGCCACACCTTTGCATACAGAGTATCTTCCGTCTCCCTGTCAAAAAGGCCTTCCTCCCCTCCGGCATATTCCTGTGGAGAGAAAAGTCCCTGCTCTCCCATCCATCTGTAATACAATTCCGAGAACAGCAGATCCGTTTCGCTCCTGTCCCCCGGAGCCGTGCGGAAGGTATTGACAAACAATCGTTTCCCGCCTCCCGTTTCCCTGTATACCTTGTTTTTGTACCGTTCCGGCCAGTCGGAATACCGCGAAAGAGCCTCATAGGTAAGGGGAATATACTTGATCCTGCCTTCCGTCCCGGAAGATCTGCAGTACCCTGCGACTTCATATGCGGTCAGCACCCGCTGTCCGCCCTGCCGCATCGCCCGGATACTCTCTTCATAATCGTCATATTCCGAGAGCGCGACACGCTCACGATACCCTTCCGGATTTTCTATCTTTCGGAAATCGTGTTTTTTGCCAAAAACGGTGTCCCGGTTATCCCGGATAAGCCGCAGCAGATTTTCTTCCATCTCAGCCCTCTTTTCTCTGTTCCTGACCGAAGGATATGAGAATGCTGTTCATACCGAACGCATAGACGAACTCTATGTCCCGCGCCATTTTTTTCAGCAGATCAACGCCAAGCATCCTCTCATTCTCCGACGCCGGATGGGGTGCAAAGGGATCGTACCGTTTCCCTGCGAAACGGATCCGTATACCGGTCGTCCCCTCCAGTGAAAACGCCCTCAGATCCACACTTTGCAGATGGGGATCTCTCTGCACAAGGACGACCAGAAGTTCTTCGATCGCCAGTTCTATCTGCATGGTCTGTTTCAGACTCATATGGTTCTGCGCACAGAACGCCTGTATCTGCTCGCTGGCCCTGCAGATACTTTCCCTGTCGGCGGCGATGGAAAAGTCCAGCACCTTCTTTTCTTTTTCCAGATAATCATCCAGCAGCAGCACGGGCGAGAGCGCATGCGCGCCCTCCTTTCTGCCGCGTCTGCAGACTGCCGTACCCAAATATGCCGCAAAGAGCGCAAGAACCCCGCCGACAGGCAGAAAAATCCACAGCGGCATGCCGGAAAAGCCGACTGCCAACGCCGCCGACACCGGAGCCAGAAACTTGCGCCAGCTCACAAGGAAATCAGAAAGCCCTATCCTGCCCGTCGCGTGACAGAAAGCGGCCCATATGCTGCAGGGCAGGTCCGCCATAACATAAATTCCCATGCACAAAAACGGCAGACTCATATTTTCCGCCACGCCAAACACAGCCTCCAGCGTTTCCCGCGCGGCCATGGGAATCATGGCAAAGAGTACCGCCAGAAACATACCGTACTTTATCTGCAGGCGAACCAGAATGCGCAGCCCGCCGTTCTCTCCGGCGGCGCAGTACGCGCCCATCATGGGAACCGCAGCCTGGGGAATACCGGAGGTCAGCGCGACAGACAGTTCCAACAGCGTGTTAAGCACCGCCCACACCGCAGTCGCCCTGATCCCGCCGACGGTAAAGATAATGGTGTTGAGCAGAAACAGTTTGACGCAATCCAAAAGATTGCTCAGAGCCGTCGGACTGCCGGCCCGGAGGATCAGCGCCGTCTCCCGCAGCGACGGCCGCCGGAAGGCGGCATGATAGTTGGAATATCCCCTCGCAAGGGCCGGATAGCTGTATAAACCGGCAATCACCGTTGCGGTCAGGCTTGCCAGCGCCGCCCCCTGCATTTCCATCCCGAATCGGTACAGAAACAGCCAGTCAAAGAAAAAATCCAGTCCGATCAGCAGCAGCATGGTATGCACGATTTCCCGCATTTTGCCCTCAAGCTGCAGATAGTACTGGGGCAGATAAGACAGCATGAGCGGCAAAGTCCCCAGCATCGTCACTAAAATATAGTCATGGACATATCGGCGCAGGGCCTGATCCCGTGAGAGAAGTTTTGTAACCGCGCCGCACAGTCCGACGCCGACAAGGGTGAACAGTAGGCCTGCGGCCGCGCAGAGCGTAAGGGCGCTGTGGTAATATCCGGCCGCCTCGTCCATTCTTTCTCTTCCCACCGCCTGCGCTGACAGCAGGGAGGCCCCTGCCGCCGTCAAAGAACCGAGTGTGCACAGCAGCAGATAGACAGGCATGCACAGGGTCACGGCGGCAAGCCCCGGATTCCCCAGTTTCTGCGATACGAATACGCTGTCGATCAGAGTATTCACGGTGCCGCCCAGTATGGAAAAGACTATGGGAAACAGATTTCTCAGATATTCTCTTTTCAAAAAGCGATCGTCCTGATTCATAACAGAGTCGTGACCTTTTTCTTCCCGCGCATCGCCTCATCCAATATTTTCCCTGTGTCTCTCCCGAAAAGCGGTCCGCAGCACATCTGCACATCGTTGATGCCGCCCAGACACAGATTGGCCTCGATCAAAACCGCCTCGCCCGTCTCGTCGATCGCCACATCCCAGGAGATCAGCCGGAAATGCCCCATAAAAACATGGGCTTTCCTGACAAGCTTCAGAGCGTTGGCAAAGCAGGGCACTTTCCTGCCCGCAAAAGGGTAGTGCAGATCCGGATGCTCCCGCAGGAAAGTCCCGTTATCCAAAACGCCGTATTCCCTGAGTGAACCATCCGGCCGAAGACCGCAGTATATACCGCCCTGACAGCCGTTATCCGTCCTTGCGTCTCCCGTTCCGATCTTTAACGCCGCCGCATATACCTTTACTTTATCCTGCGTTAACAGCGACACGATCCGTATCGTATTGACCGATTGGGGATGCAGGGCGGCAAGCTCCCTGTGCTGTCTGACCGGCCGCTGGATCACCACGTCCTCCCTGCTGCCGTCCAGAAACGCCTGCAGTTTTCCTGCCATATCGTTTCCGCCGAGGAAGGAAACGCCATATCCGCCCTCCGAGTTGACCGCCTTTTTTACCACAGCCTCCCGCTCTTTTTGCAGGAGCCCGCATACTTTTTCCCATGCCGCCGCTTTCAGATCGGAGTCGAGCCATGTGCCGCCGATCCGCATGGCGATCAGTTCCGGCTGCCTGACATTGGAAAAAATACGGTAATAATAACACTTATTCGCCAGATAACGCGCTTCCTCCCTGCAATTAAAATATCGGTCAATGTGCATCACATAGAATTCCTCCGGCAGATAATGAGGATAAAATTTCCCTGATTTTGCCGTGTAAAGTCTGTGATAGCGGTCGGTCATAAACCTGACATAAGGGCGGTAAAAACGCCGCAGCTGTCCGCGCTGTTTCCGGGTCAGCGGGGGCAGCGCATCGACAGAAGGCGTTACGGTTTTTCTGTCGATGCGCAATAGCGCAAGATTACCCAGCGTATTCAGATCGGTACGCCCCTCTTCATAGTCTCCCTTCAGGACAGCCTTCACATTGTCCGCCAAAATTTTCAAAAAAGCCAAACTATATCGTTCCATCTTAATCCGTCAGCCGCGTTTCCCTATTCCACCGTCAAAATATCCATAAATCCCGTCATTTCCAGCACTTCGATCACCGTATCGCTGACATGGAACAGGCTCATTTCCACGCCGTTCTTATTCGCATATTTCTGCCCCGTCAAAAAAGCCCGCAGGCCTGCGCTGGACACATAGACCACCTTTTCCAGGTCAATTCGCAGATTTCGGACCGACGCCAGTTCTGCAAGCAGTTTCTGTTCAAAATCAGGGGCCGTCACGGTGTCTATTCTCCCCTCCACGGCTAAAATCCTTGTTCCATTTTCTTCTGTTACCTGTATCTGCATTTTCCTTCCCTCCCTCTCATTCCGCCATATCATGGCTCAGACCGTTTCCCGGCTGTCCCGGGCCGCCTTTTTCGGACATCTCGTCCTGTTTCCACAAACCGCAGCTTTCCTCTCCCATACAGAATCTCCCTTTCGTCTCCCAAGCCACCGCCATGCAGGGGCGGCAGAAACGATGCAGTCTGCAGCTGCGGCACGGTTCTTCCATCGTATCCTCCGTCTCCCTGAGCCGCCTTAATACCTCCGACGACTCCCAATATTCCCTGATCGTCTTAAAGGATTCTTCTATCATCAAATGCCTGCAGGGGGTGAGCTGCCCGTCCACACTGACGCTGATACCGAAACGACCCGCGCCGCAGCCTTTGGTGATCCCTCTGTTCAGATTCACAAAATACCCGTCTCCGAGCAGGGCGCACAGCTGCGAGAAACACGATTCCGCTCTGACTTTCAGCGGTCCCTGATATGCCCTGATAAATTCCGCCATCCACCGAATCTGTTCCGGCCCCGGCATACTCGAACGCTGATGCGCCGCATCCGGTTTGAATACCATCACCACGATCCCGGCCACGCCGTATTCTTCCGCCAGCCGGACCACATTCGGGAAATCGTCCGTATTGTGGGCGTGCATGACCCAGTTGATACAGGTCTTCCCGTAATGCAGCTCCCGCAGGGTCCTAAGGGCCTCCAGAGCCAGTCCATAGCCGTCTCTGCTGCGACTGTTGATCTCTTCCGTGCTCCCGTTTAAAGAGACGCAGATACGGGATACGCCGCAGTCTATCAGATGCTGCAGTTTCTCCCGGGACGCCCCGTAGCCGGAGATGGCGATATTCGCCTCCATACCCAGGCGGCTGCAGATCTCTATCAGTTTCTCCAGATCCGCATACAGCATGGTTTCGCCGCCGCTTAAGTTGATGTCCCCGACGTGGTTCCGGGCGGCCTCCTCCAGCCAGTACAGCGCCGTTTCAAGCGGCATATCCTTTCCTCCGGCCAGTTCACAGTAGCACTGTGGACACCGCAGGGGGCATCTGGTCGTCAGCTCCAGATTGAGCAGGCGCGGCGAATCGTATGCCCTGCGGTATATGTTTCCGCAATGTCCGCCCTCCTCCATTCTTTCGGAGACCGCGCCGTATTCCCTCTTCCCGTCCGCCATACCTGTCCTCCCGCTTTCCCTGTCTGCGCTTTATCTGTCTGCGCTTTATCTGTTCTCTTATACAATCGACCCTCTTATTTTGTTACAGTTTTTTCAGAATTTTTCAAATTTGTTGTAACACTTTGCCTTTCAGGATTGTATAAACAGATAAGAGCGGCGGTGGCAGCGCTGTGGTGTGTGGCGCGGGCATCCGCCCGATCCCGTAAAAGAAGAAGTGAGGAGCGATACCATGGACGACCGGAGGATCGCGGAACTGTTTGCGGAAGAATCTTTTGTCAAGGCATTGATGCAGGCAGACAGTCCGGAGGAGTTTCAGAAACTGTTTTCGGAAAACGGACTGGAATTAAGTCCGGTGGAGATCGCCGACATCCAAAGCGCGCTGAAAGCCGGCGACGATGAAGGCGGCCTGTCCGACGACGATCTGGAGAGCGTGATCGGCGGCGCGTCTGTGTCTCCTGCTCTGGGCGAGGCTCTCGTCAAATTGCGGGAAATACTTCGAAACGGTTCTATTGGGACTGTGGATGTATCATAAAATATAAAGGAAGGTGACTTACTATGACAAACGAACAAAGTGAAAAACTGAAAGCTTTACTGGCAGACAAAGAGGTTGCCAAGGAACTGCTGCAGCAGAAAAGCGAGGCTGACGCGCAGGCATTCCTGAAAGGAAAAGGCGTAGATCTGAGCACGGAGGATATTGCTTCCCTCCACAAGGCGCTGGATACATACGCCGGCAAGGACGGTTCCCTCAGCGAGGACGATCTGGAGAACGTAGTGGGTGGTTCCTTGGGCAGCATTATCGGCGCCATCGTCGGTGAGCTGATCGATATTATCCCCTGGTAAATCCGCCTATCACCCCTAACACACCGACACGGCAACAGATAAGATCCGATATGTTCTTAGACATATCGGATCTTTTTTCTCTCTGATGCGGCGGCTAGGCCAGCTGCCTGACCGCCAGCTCATAGAATCTTCCTTTTTGGTCCATCAGCTCCTGATAACTGCCTTCCTCCACCAGCGTCCCTTTCTCCAATACCAGTATTCTGTCGCAGTTCATGACCGTACTCAGCCGATGGGCGATCACCACTCTCGTCGCTTTCAGTTTTTCTAACGTCCCGCACACCATCGCCTGCGTCACATTGTCCAGCGCGGATGTGGCCTCGTCAAAATAGATAATTCCAGGATTGCCCACTATGGCGCGGGCGATCAGGATACGCTGCTGCTGGCCGCCGGAGATGGTATCGCTGTTCTCCGACAGCACCGTATGTAAGCCCATAGGCATCCGGCTGATGTCGTCTTCCAGTCCCACATCCTTTACGACCTTCAACACCTGCTCCATGTTCGCCCTAGGAGCCGTGATGGTAATATTTTCATAGATGCTGCCGCTGATCAGTTTGCCGTCCTGCAAGACGACGCCGAATTTCTTTCGCAGTTCGCGCTTATCCAAGCTGTCTATGTCTTTTCCGTCATAGTATATCCTGCCCACATCCGGTTTTTCAAATCCCAGCAGCAGTTTCAACAGGGTGGATTTGCCGCTGCCGGAAGAACCCACGATACCGATATACTCTCCCGCCCGGATATGCAGGGACAGATCGTGCAGGATCGTCCCGGACGTCTCGTCATACGAAAAGGTCACGTTGCTTACTTCAATCTCTCCGGTCAGCGCGCCGGGCATAACCGCGTCCTCTTCCAGTTCCGGAAGGGTCTGCAGTATGGGGCGGCACCTGTCATAGACCGGTTTCACATCATTGACCTGTAAGACAGAGGAGACGATCTCCAGCACCGCGCCGGAAAAGGAGCCGAACGCCGTGTTAAATCCCATAAAAGCGCCTACGGACAGCTGCATGCTGTGCTTGATCATCAGATAGTACAGCACAATGGAAAACACGGTGTTCATGGCCGGCACCAGCGTATTTACGGCGACGGACATCTTTTCCTTCCGAATGTTAATGCGGCGGGATTCCGTATAGGGCTTCAGATATTCATACAACGCCCGGTTCTCCACCCCCGCGATCCGTATTTTGGAAATACCGCTCAGGAACTGGAACATGACGGAACCCGCCTTGCTGTCTATCTCCCTCTTCTCCGACTCATACCTGGTCTGTGCAATCCCTATCCACACGATCACCAGGCTGCAGACGGCCAGCATCAGCAGAGAGATCCAACTCAGCCGTTTGGAGTAGCCGAACATTTTCCACAGATAGATAACGGAAAAGACGGCGCTGAGCACGCTCTTGATGGCTACGTCCGCGATCACATTGTAGATCTCCGAAATCCCCATCACCCGCTGCGCCAGATCGGCGGAATCGTACCGGCGCAAGAAACTCTCCGGCAGATTAAACAGCCTGTCGTAGGCCGCGCTCTGCACCGCATACTCCATGGAATTCATGCTCCGGAAAGCGGCCAGATTCTTGACGATCGTAAAAGTCATGTTTCCAAGAGTGCAGGCCAGAAGAACCAGACAGATCTGGACCAGGCCGGATTGATTGCCCATGGGAATGAATCTGTCGTAGAGTTGTTCGTTCATAAGCGGCATCAGCAGCCCGATCAGCGTTCCAAGTAACGCCAGCAGAATAAACCGCGCCACGTCGCCGCCGTACACATGTCTCATGCCAAAGAGAACCACATCCTTTGCGCCGAGCTTTTTGACCGGGAAAGGCCGATACAGCATCTCCCCCTTCGCGTCCAGCTGCTGCGCAAATTTGTCGTCCACTTTGCATGTCGTCTTTTTCTGCGCGTCATAGGCCAGGTATTTCCCCGGCCCCGCGGGAACGCAGGCTATCGGCATGTGATCCGTCCGCCGATAGGCCAGAACCGGGCCGCTGTCCCGCTTATACCACCGAGGCTCCAGCACCACCTCCCGCAGAATAAAATGGGAGACTCTTGCCACATCGGAGACGGTGAAACGCCGCCCGCAGCATTCCTGTATCTTGTCATAGCCTGCTATGGGAATATTCATGCGATCGCACAGATAGGCCACGCTGTCATAGACCCGATTTCCCGATTCCGGCGTTGTGTGCTTTTCCCTTTTGGAGCGGAACAGCCGATAAATGATCTCAAGGCTTTTCTCATAGGTGTTTTTCTGCTCTCTGGCAGTAGCGTAGATATAGCCTTCTTCCTTGATGATGTTGATGTTGTACTTCTCTATGAGCTGTTCCGGATATTCCGCGGTATCCATAAGCCGGACGCCGATACGGGCGGCGAATCTCTCCCTGTCCTCATCCGTCTGCCGCTCCCCGCGCACCCTGATCCGGGCCGTATCCAGCGCGACCATACCCAGTCTCCATGCGCCAAGCCGTTCTTCCTCAGCCGCAAAGCCGGGGATCTGCTCCCCCTCCGTCATCTCTGCCAGAAACAGCCTTCTTCCCGCTTTCCCTTCCTCACAGGGAAACAGATATACCAGCACATGCCCTTCCAGGACTTCATAAACTGTCGTATTATCCCGGGTAATATACATCCGGCCTCCCCGGATCCCGATACACTCCATGCGCCCAACCTCCTAGATATTCTGAATCAGCCGCTGATAATGCCCTTCCTGATTTGCAAGTTCCTGATGCGTTCCCCGCTGCACGATCCTGCCCCGATCCATTACAATGATCTCGTCGCAGTCCCGTATGGCGGATAATCTGTGCGCCACGATCACACAGGTACAGCCCCGTCTCTTGATATTATCGACGATCTGTTTCTCCACGATCGGATCCAGGGCGCTGGTAGCCTCATCCATAATCAATATACTGGGATTGGTTACCAGAGCCCTTGCGATCTCCAGACGCTGCCGCTGGCCGCCGGACAGATTTGCTCCCCCTTCCGACAGCCGGAAATCATAGGCTCCCGGTTTCCCGGTGATCACGTCATGGATGCAGGCGTCCTTGGCCGCCCGTACCATATCCTCATCCAGAATATTCCGATTCCACATCGTAAGATTCTCCCGGATCGTGCCGGAAAACAGCGTAATGCTCTGGCTCACCGTGGAAACGCTGGAGGAAAGAATCTCCTTGGGTATCGTACGGCTGTCCGCGCCGTCCATCAAAACCCGCCCCGACCAGGGCAGATACAAGCCGCTGATCACCTTGGAGATCGTGGACTTTCCGCATCCGGACGCGCCCACAAAAGCAATGGAGCTGCCGCAGGGAAGATGAAAACTGAAATTCTCCACCAACGGCTTTTCCAGAATACTGTAACCGAAAGAAATATCCTGCAGCTCTATTTCTCCCGTCAGTTTCGTAGTCATGGGCACGGTTTCATGCTCCGCGAATTTCTCATCCTCCGCATATTTCATGATGTCTTCCACGCGGCTCATATCCGCCTTGGCAGTCTGCATTTTCTGTATAAAACCGACCAGCTGATTTATCGGTGCGGTAAATGCGCCAAGCAGACTCATATATGCCACCAGCATACCGGCTGTCATCCTGCCCCGTATCACCAGTACGCCGCCCGCCATCATAACCAGAACATTGCCGATCTGCCCCGCCGTCTCCGGGATCGCATTTAACATCTGCTGCCTTTTCCCAAGCTGCTGTTCCAGCAAAATCGTTTTTGCATAATACCCCTGGATCCGCCCGACATATTCATTCTCGACGCCGGAGGCCTTCAGTGTGCTCGTAATATTAAGCCCCGCAAATATCGTTCCCGCCAGCTTACCCAGATCCTGCTGCATTTTCATGGCATAATTCGAGACAGCGTCCGAACCGAGTTTGACGATCAGGAGATTCCCCGCAACGCTGACGACGCCGATCAGCGTCAGGAACGGACTGTATGCCACGAGCAGGATCAGATAAAATGCCGCTACCATAATATTCAGCACCGTCTCCGCCAGATCGCCCGCCAGAAACGTACTCACGTTATTGTTGTTATTCACGCGGTCCGCCAGATCGCCCGAATATCTCTGGTCAAAGAAACTCATCGGCAGCCGGAACATATGCGTAAGGAATCTGTGCGCGGAGATCAGCGCCATTTTATTCTGCAGTTTTTGCAGCAGCATCCCTCTGTAATAAGTCAAAGCCGCCTGAAACAGCACTGTAAAGCACATAATAGCGAGAAAGGCGCTCATCCACTTCGTATTGCCGCCCAACAGAATATCGTCGATAAACACCTGCGAAAAGACCGGGATCACCAATCCGGGAACCACCAGCAAAAGTCCGATGGCGATCAGGCCGGACAGGGCGGCATACTGTCCCTTTAATCTGGATCCCGCAAACGCAAGCAGCGTCTTTTTCTGCCGGAGTTTTTCAAATCCGTCCGTCGGTTCAAAGGTAAGCACAATACCGGTATAACAATCGTCGATCTCCTCCAGCGTGAGTTTCCGCCTTCCCATGGCCGGATCGTTGATATAGGCATATCTGCCCTTTATGCCTTCCCACACGACAAAATGGTTAAAGTTCCAGTGTATGATACAGGGCGGCTTGCACTCCAGCAGCCCTGTCAGACTTTTCCGAAACCCCTTGGCCTCCATGCCAAACTTTCTGGCAGCCCTTAAAATATTTTTTGCATTACAGCCGTCTCTGGACACGCCGGTCTCTATCCTGAGCTGCTCCAACGCCATGTGACGCCCATAATATCCCATTACCATGGACAGAGAGGCCGCCCCGCATTCGGTAGCTTCCATCTGAAATACCGTGGGCGTTTTTGCATATTTCCCTGGCATCTGCCTTTCCTCCCTTATCCCTGCTGACCGTCCTCGATCTTGATCGTCAGCTTTTCCTTTATGTATGGTATGACCATGGTGATCGGCGCTTTTTCCTCCAGGACAATACTGGCCTCCATCATCGTTCCCTCCGCCAGCGCCACATCCCTTCCCTTTGCGCTCGACCAGTAATATCCGCTGCTTGTGGAAGTGTCCTTTTGGAGTCTGCACACCACGGCCACCACAGGGCCGTTCTGAAGAAACGCCTCCACCAGACTGTCATTGCCGAGCGTAGTGCGCAGATCCTCGGTCGATGCGACATAGGGATCCACATGCAGCACAGTCCCGTTCATATGACCGTATTCCTGCCTGTTCACCGTCGTCGGACAGACCAGCACCTCCATCCCTTCCGCTATCTTTTTGCCGGCATTCAGAGGCACATAACATACCACTACGTTTTCTTCTTCCTCAGCCTGCTGCACCTTGAGCAATTCACTGCCCTGATTGACAGCGCTGCCCTGAGCAACCGTTATGTCCGTCACTCTGCCGCTCACAGTCGATGTCACTTCGCATTTGTCCAGCTGCTCCCGATATTGTTCGGCCTCCAGCATAAGCTGATCGATAGCGGCCGCTTTTGTCGCGGCGAACTGACTGTATATCGTCTCCGTCTGTTCGTCTACAACCCGCCTGTCACTGTCCACCTGGACCTGCATTCTGGCAAGAGAATCCGTCAGCGAATCCAGCTTGGACTGCTCCGTGTTATAGGCGCTCAAGGCTATGGAGTACGCATTGGATAACTGTGTCTGCGTATTCTGTGCGGCGCCCAGCGCGGCAATACGCTCCAGATAATCATTTTTGGCCGCCTCGTATCCCGCTGCGGCATTTTCCTTCTGCCCGGCGTAATTATTCACATCCTCCTGGTAGTTATCCTTTGATTTTTCCGCCGCGCTCACTTCCTGTTTGTATTGCTCCATGTTGCTTTGAAGTTCCGCTTTGACAGACTGGAAATCTTCGCTATATTCCGTATAGGCGGTGAGCGCCGACTGATATGCGTTCAACTCCGCGTCAATGCCCTTGCTGTAATAATCCTCCAGTTTATCCGGATCTATGGGATCGCCCCCGCCTACGCCATTCTCTGTATAGGCTGTTTCAAGCGCCTGCCATTTCTCACCGACGGCATCGTACAGCGCGCTTTCCTGCGCCGTTATTTTGTTGTATTGTTCCTTCAGGCTCCGGTACTGGCTCTCCGCCCGGCTGAGCGTCACGTTTGCCTGATCCAGATTGCCTCTCGCCGATTCCAGATAGGCGCTTGCATTCGCCAGATCGTTCTGCGCCTCCGTGTATGCCAGCTGCTCGCTTGTACTGTCCCCTGTATTCAGGCTGTTATAATAAGCGGCTTCCGCCTCCTGCAGTTTCCGCTCCGCATCGTCCGTGGTCTGACGCTGCGCAGCCACATCATTCAGATACATCTCCAGAAGTTTCTGGTTCTGGTACAGATTCTGGTCGAGCGTCGTCATCTGCCCCTTAATCTCGATCAGGCTCTTGTTGTCCGCCGTGACAACGTCGTCCTGCGAGTCCATCGTAACCACTTCTATATCCGCTATCCTTGCCTCGTAACTTTCCAGCTTTTGTTCCAGATCGTCGGTATTCAGATAAGCGATGACATCTCCCTCCCTGATCTCATCCCCCTTATGTACCGCAAGCCTTTCGACCACTCCTGACGTTTCGCAGTATACCGAATACACGCCTCCGTTATTTACATAGATCCCCTGGGTTTCCACATTGATCGGGAGCCTCCCGAGGATGGCCCACGCCAGCGCGCCGGCAACGATCAACCCCGCCCCGCACAGAGCCAGCCAGAAAGAAGGGGAGGTGATAACGATCATCTTATCCAGTTGCTCAGGCGATGATAATTTTTCCAAAGAAGACTTTCTAAACAGTTCTGCCATTTCGGGTCCCTCCGTCATCGATGACTTTCAGTTTCTTTTTCATAAGTTCCAGTGATCGCTTTAAAATAATTCTGACATTCCCGGACGAAAGATCCAGCTTCCGTCCAATCTCTTTCGACGTCATATTGTCATAGTATTTCATCAACACAATTTTGCGGTTTCTTTCCGGCAGCTGCAGAAGGACTTCCAACAGCAGGATACGCCACTCCTGCCGTTCCAGCATATTGTCGTTCGCCATGTCCGTATCTTCCCATTTTTCAGTCCAGTTCTCAATGCTGTACTCCTGTTTTCTGCTGTTGCTCTTGTAGTAGTTTTTCAAACGGTTGCAGGCTATCGCATAGAGCCATGTCGTGATAAAACTCTTGTCGGAATCATATCTGTTCAGATTTTTGTATGCCGCCAGAAAGACGTCGCTTGTCAAATCCTCTGAAATCTGAGCGTTGTATATTTTAAAGTAAATAAAATTATATATCTTATCATGATAGCTGTTATATATTTGCTCAAAGTATTTTTTCTTATCATCCATTCCCAACAACTCCCGCAAAATAGAACAGCCGTAACGCTCCTGCTCTCCGTCGGACCATCTCCCGGTCATTTCCCTGTATTATGCTTGATAAGTCTTCTATTGTGCAGATAATCAAATATACGCGTCTGTCTTGAAGGAGCGGCAGATTTTTCGCAGATTGCACAAGTCTGTGAAAAACGCCGTCCCCTCCCATGAATACTGTCTTCCGCTAACCTGCCCGACCAAGAATCTGACCATAAAGCATCACATAAAATGCGCATAGATTGTCGGCATAGATACGCTTGGTGTCCATAGATGGATGCACATAATAATTTAAAGTAGTCTTCACGTTAGAGTGCCCCAGCATCTCGCTCAGGGATTTTACATCCGTCCCGCCTTCCATACAGTTTGTCGCATAGGTATGGCGCAAAACATGGAAATTTTTATAGGCTACGCCCGCCTCCTCTATGATCTTTCTGTAATGATTCTGCATAGTTCTGGGATCAAGGGGTTTCTCCGCTCCAAATATATATGCCTTTCCATTTTGGAAGTTTTGCAAAAACGTGATCAGGGCATCCGGAAGAGGGAGCTCTCGCTTTGAGTGAAGGCTTTTGGGCGGACTTTCCACCAGCGCCGTTTTTTTGCCGCCGTTTTCCACATACAATCGCTGCACGGTCCGTTTGACACAAAGCGTCTTATTGGCAAAATCTATATCTTCCCATTTTAATGCGCAGAGTTCCCCGATACGCAATCCTGTAAACAGGCATAGCAGCACACCCAGTTTAAAGCGGTCTGTATTGGTATAGAGAGCAGAAAGCAGCCTTGCCTGTTCGGATTTTGTGAACACAGCCGCCTCATTTCTGCGAATCGCCTTTGCGGTCCTCTTAAATTCCGGCAGCGTTACATGATAATGCTCCGCCGAATGGCGCAAAATCCCGTTCAAAACGCAGTAAATGCTTTTCCAGACGCTTGCCGACGTTACCTCCAGCGATTCCAGTTTTTCTCTGACAAGCCTTTCTGTAATCTGCACAAGAGGAATATGACCGAGTATTCGCTGCAAAAAGCTGTGATATATAAATCCGTATTTTTCGCAGGTAGACTGCTTTTGTCCAAGTTTTATAAGTTTCATCCAAGCCTGTGCCGCCTCGTCAAAAGAAATCATCGACAACGTGTCTGCCCGCAAAGATGACGGAACAGGATTCCCCGTCTGCAGTTCGGATTCTCTCAACACAGCGTCGCGTTTCGTTTTCGTTTCTTCATAGGTATGTCCATATACGGAACGATAGGTTTTGTTCCCTTTTCCCGTGTCATATGATAAATAGCGGGCCTCCCAACGCCCATCCTTGCGTTTCCTGATATTTTCTCCGTGTCTTCCCATGCGTTTTATCTCCTCCTTGTTTCACTGATTTATGACCCTGTATCTGACCCTGAAAGGATATTTCATGCGAAAAACTATAACACTTTGAGACTTTATTCTTACTATTTGGTTCGTTTTTGTCTTGCCATGTGCCGACAGTTTTACTTTTTATGGTTTATTTCAATGGGATCTGCGTCGGTAAATTCGTTAGATCGACTGTTGTAATATTATAAATTTAATGGTATAATGCAACTTGCTTATTTATGAACTGCAAGGTACGCTTTCACAGACTTGTGCAATCTGCGAAAAAAAGGACGCTCTGCGTCCCTCTGTCTTATCCTTTCTTTTTGACATTGCTTACATTCGTTGATTCCGTTTGAATTTCACGCCGGAACGTGTTACACTTTTTTTGTCGTTTAGAAATGACTTTTGAAATGAACTGCTTAACACCTGACGCAACAAGGAGGATCTCTATGAGCGAATATATCCTGAGCTGCTGCTCCACGGCGGATCTGTCGAACGAACATTTTCTGAAACGCCGCATCTCGTACATCTGTTTCCACTATGAACTGGACGGCGTACAGTATGCGGACGATCTGGGCAAGTCGATGCCCTTTGACAAGTTTTACACGGCCATGGCGAACGGCGCGGACACGAAGACTTCCCAGATCAACACCGACGAGTTTATCGCGTACTTTGAGCCTTTTCTGAAAGAGGGAAAAGATATTCTGCATCTGTGCCTGTCCTCAGGCATCACGGGGGTGATGAACTCCGCCCTGCTGGCCAGGGATATGCTGGCGGAAACCTACCCTGACCGCAAGATCTACATTGTGGATTCCCTCGCCGCGTCCTCCGGCTACGGCCTGCTGATGGACAAGCTGGCGGATCTCAGAGACGGAGGCATGGGGATCGACGAGCTGAACGAGTGGGCGCTGGCCAATCGCCTGAGACTGCATCACTGGTTCTTCTCCACAGATCTGACGT
This sequence comes from uncultured Lachnospiraceae bacterium, assembly GCA_947632515.1. Lineage (GTDB taxonomy): Bacteria > Bacillota > Clostridia > Lachnospirales > Lachnospiraceae > UBA3282. The sequence goes on along the minus strand of CANRPO010000022.1, from coordinate 3,428 downwards.
TCTTCATCAAAGGCGGCCGCGTCTCGAAAGCGGCCGGGTTTGTGGGCGGTATGCTGAACATCTGCCCGCTCCTGAACGTTGACTACATGGGACGCCTGATCCCCCGCTACAAGATCCGCACGAAACGCAAGGTCATTCAGGCCATTGTGGGCAAGATGGAAGAGTACGCCGACAACGGTCTTGCCTATAACGACAAGTGTTATATTTCCCATTCCGCCTGCTACGAGGACGCCAGAGCCGTCGCAGATCTGATCGAGAATCGATTCCCCAAGCTGGAGGGCAAAGTCCTGATCAACAGCATCGGCACCACCATCGGCGCGCACACCGGCCCCGGTACGGTGGCAGTTTTCTTCTGGGGCAAAGAAAGGGTTGACTGATATAGTCAACCCTTTCCTGATAATCGTGTCGCAGTCAGACACTTCTGTCATTTTCTCATGCCCTATCCCATCAGATACACAAAATATGCCGCATAGCACACCAGCAGACACGCGCCGCCCGCCCGTCCGAGTCGTCTGTTCTTGAACACAAGAACCCACAGGAGCGCCGACGTCGCGATACAGACAATGCTGTCCACAAAGAAATTCTCCGCGTAGGCCACAGGCGTGATCAGTGCGGAAGTCCCCACCACAAACAGGATGTTGAAGATATTGCTGCCCACGATATTGCCCACCGCAATGTCAGCCTTGCCCTTGACCGCTGCGGTCGCGCTGGTCACCAATTCGGGAAGGGACGTTCCAAAGGCCACGATCGTCAGCCCGATCAGTCTCTCGCTCATGCCAAAGATCCGCGCCAGAGCCGTGGCCGCGTCCACCGCAATGTCGGAACCCAGCACGATCAGCGCGCCGCCCACGACAATCAGAAGGAGCATCTTCCAGACAGGCATGGGCTTGTCGGGCATCTCTCCCTCATTGCTCTCCTCCTGCACGACCTCCCCCTTTTTCGCCATGATGAACAGATACGCCAAGTACAGGAGCATCAGCGCCCATAAGACGATACCGTCCACGCGTCCCACCACGTTGTCCGTGTAGCCGATGGCCATGAGCAGCGCCGACACCGCGATCACAAAGGGCAGTTCATATTTTACTGTAGACCTCTGCACCGCGATCGGCGCGATGACCGACGTCACCCCCAAGATCAGGAGCACGTTCAGGATATTGCTCCCCACGATGTTGCCGATGGTGATCTCCGCGCTGCCCTTTAACGCCGCGGACACGCTGACCGCCGCCTCCGGCAGCGACGTCCCCATCGCCACGATGGTAAGCCCGATGACCAGCTGCGGGATGCCGAACTTCTCCGCCACCTTGCTCGCGCCTTCCACGAACCAGTCCGCACCCTTTACCAACAAAAAGAATCCCAGCGCCAACAGCGCAAGCTGCAAGATCACTTCCATTTCATCCTCTCCTTTGTCCCTTTAAAATAAGATCTGCCCCTCGCGGCATTCGCCAAATGCTCGTGCAAGCACGGCACTTGGCTCATTGCTCGCGGGAATAAAAAAGAGACTTCCGCATTTACGATGCTAAAAGTCTCGTTCTCTCCGTCGTATTCTCCCGCAGGACGAATCGCAGATCTGCGGTTCCGTCCGCCGGGGAACAGAAAGCGTGTAAACATGACTGCGCATGACTGCGCGTCAGGGTATGTTGCCTACACAGGATAACTACTCCCTCTTAACTTGTTGAACTTAACTTACCATAAGCGCCCCGCCTTGTCAAGACCTCCCCATCCCTGTTTCGCCTGCCAAACTGCATCCCCGGCTCTGCCTGCCGGACTGCGTTTACCGCATTCCCGTCTCCGCCTGCCGGACCGCGTCTACCGTATCTTAGCCAGCGCCTCCTCCGACAGAATCCTTCTTATGTTCAGCGCAAAAAGCGTGGTGGCGGTGACTGCGGACAGAATATCCGAGACTGGCTCCGCATAGTAGACGCCCATCACGCCCACAAAATGCGGCAGGATGATCGCCAGCGGTATAAGCAAGATGATCTTGCGCAGCACCGCAATGAACAGCGACACCTTCGCCTGCCCCAGCGCGAGGAAGGTGGGCTGGATTCCGTTCTGCAGCCCGAACAGGAGCATTCCCGCCATAAAGATCGGCATGACTTGTCCGGTCAATGTCACCAGCTCCTGCTCGTTCGTAAAGAAACGCGCATAAAAAGCCGGAAAGACCATCGTGGACAGCGTCGTCAGGAACCGAAACCCAAAACAGATACCGATCAGCCATCGGTACAGCAGTCTCACCCGTTCAAAATTCTTCGCCCCGTAATTGTAGCTGACGATCGGCGTCATGCCCTGCGTGAATCCATTGAGAGGCGCGGAGAACAACTGCATAATGCTCTGCATGATCGTCAGCGATCCCACATATAAGTCCCCGCCGTACACCTGCAGACCATGATTCAGAACAATGCTGATAAAGCTCTCCGTCGCGTTCATGATAAAAGGCGAGATGCCAAGGGAGAACACGCTCCCCAGAATACCGCCGTCCATGCGCATACAGCTCCTTCGGATCTTCAGGGAAGATTGTTTCCCAAAAAGAAACGCCAGCACCCACGCCGCGCTCAGCCCTTGCGAGATCACTGTCGCGACGGCCGCTCCCCTGACGCCCATATGCAGCGCAAAGATAAAGATCGGATCCAAAATGATATTTGCAACAGCTCCGATCAGCACGGAGAGCATCGCCGTTTTCGCCCGGCTCTGGCAGATGATGAAGGCGTTCAGCCCCAGCGCCAGCTCCACGAAAAGAGTGCCGGCGAGATAAATGGAGAGATAGTCCATGGCGTACCCGATGGTGGCGTCACTGGCGCCGAACTTATAGAGGAGCGGCCTCTGAAAAGCGTAGAAGACCGCCATCAGCACAACCGTACATACAATCAGAAAGCTCACGCTGTTGCCGAGGATCTTTTCCGCGTGCTCCCTGTCGCCCTTGCCAAGCCAAATGGCCGCAAGCGGAGCCGCCCCGTTGCTGACAAAGGCGGAAAAAGCCGAGATGAACATGGTGATACAGAAGGTGACGCCCACGCCTGTCAGCGCATTGGCGCCCACCCCTTCCATGTGCCCGATGTAGATGCGGTCGATCACGCTGTACAGCACGTTGATGATCTGCGCCAGAATCGCAGGCAGCGTCATGCTGACCATCAGCTTTCCCACAGATTCCGTCGCCATGCGTTCTTCTCTGGTCTTTTCTTTTGCCTTTTCTCTTGCCCCGGCCCTGATTTCCTCCATAGTAACCCACTCCGTTTCATGCCCGCGCTGTCACGCCGTCTGTGCCATATCACCATGATTATAGCGCAGATTCTCCATTCGCGCCACCCGCTTGCATTTGTGCCGCGAATTTGCTACTATGACTTCTGCCATCTCCTTTCTACTCCGCCATATAGATCGCCGCCCTCTTCTCGATCTCCGCCAGCGCATCCTCCAGTTTCCGCTCGCCGTTTAAG
>CANRPO010000021.1 GCA_947632515.1 uncultured Lachnospiraceae bacterium | reverse complement strand
CGATTAAAGCATAACACAGAGATGGTATCTTCGTCTTTTAAATTATTCAGTTGTAACACATGTATTGTAATCCTACACGGGAAACCTAAGTGCAGACGTTAGCCCTTGTTAAGCCGCAAAGAATCTGATAAAATCATCATGAATATATCTGTGGGTCGTGAAGGGCGAAGAGAGGGCGTTGTATGAGAATCGTATTGATCGGTCCCGTCTATCCGTATAAGGGCGGGATCGCGCATTATACAAGTCTGCTGTGCAGGGCGCTGCGGGAGAGGCACGAGGTTTTTATGATCTCCTATAAGATGCAGTATCCTAAGATCCTGTTTAAAAAGGAACAGAAGGATTACAGCAACAAGAGCTTTCAGGTGGAGGACACCAGGTATTGGATCAATACCGCGAATCCCTTCAATTTGGCGGCGGTCGCGCATAAGATCAAAAAACTGACGCCGGACGCCGTCATCCTGCAGTGGTGGCACCCATATTTTGCTCCGTGCTATTGGATACTGGAGAAATTGCTGCGCAGGACGAAACTCATCATCACCTGCCACAATGTTTTTCCCCATGAACGGTTCCCGATGGACAGATTTCTGACAAAATTGGTTCTGCGGCAGGCGGACGGATATGTTGTACAATCTCATCTGGACGAAAAGGATCTGTTGACGATCAAGGCGGATGCAGACTATGTCGTGACGCCCCACCCCACCTATAATGCTTTTAGGATGAAAGGTATGGACAGAGAGGAGGCAAGGCGGATCCTCGGGATCGACAGTGCCGTGCCGATGCTGTTATTCTTCGGTTTTGTCAGAGAATATAAGGGATTGCAATATCTCTTGGATGCACTTCCGGAAGTGAGAGCGCGGTTTTCGGACATCACGCTGTGGGTGGTGGGCGACTTCGGAGATGATAAGGGTAGGTATCTGGAGCAGATCGAGCGAAATCATGTACAGGACAGCATCAGGCTGGTGGAAGGGTATGTGCCGGATCAGGAAGTGGAAAAATATTTCGCGGCCGCGGATCTGGTGGCGCTCCCCTATGTATCTGCGACACAGAGCGGGATCGTACAGATCGCATACGGTTTTGAGAAACCGGTGGTGGTCACTGACGTGGGCGGGCTGCCCGATGTGGTCCGTGACGGGGAGACGGGCTACGTGGTCCCGGCCTGCGACGCCCATGCCATTGCCGACGCGGTCATTCGATTCTGCACCGAGGGCGCAGAGATCGACTGGCAGGGAAATATCAGAAAGCAGGCGCAGGAATTTTCGTGGGCTACGATGACGGAGAGACTGGAAAGGTTAATTACTGCGGTAAATGCCGGGGATAAGCCGTTTCAGCATGAGAGGAATTGATGGATATGTACCGGGTTGAAGATAAATACTGCTGCAGCGAAACGGAACTGCAGATGCTGCAGAGCAGAGTCGGGGCGGCTCTCAGGCCGGACGCCAACGAGAGCGGTCCGGACGGGTACAGCATCATAAGCCTGTACTTCGACGATCTGGCCGATTCCTGTTATCAGGATACGGAGGACGGCTATGAGGCGCGTGACAAGTACAGGATCAGGATATATAATAATTCTCTGGACGAGATCCATCTGGAAGTAAAGCAGAAAAAGGATTCGAGGATACGAAAGTATTCTAAGAGGATCAGCCGGGAACAGATGTATGCGCTTATGGACGGACAGTGCATCGACTGCGAGATGACAGAGAGAGATCCGGCGACGCTGTTCGATCTGGCGATCCGCACGCGGGGACTGCGGCCTAAGATCATTGTGGCCTATGAGCGCAAGGCTTATGTGTTCGAGCCGGGGAATACGAGGATTACGTTCGACCGGAACGTGCGCGCCAGCAACCGGCCGGAAGATTTCGGCCGCCCGGATATTTCCTATGATCTTCTGCGGGAGCAGGACAGGGTACTGGAAGTCAAATACGACGAATTTATCCCGGATTTTCTGCTGCAGCTGCTGGAGCTTGGCAATATGCAGCAGTCCGTCTTTTCCAAATATCGGTTGTGCCGGGAGTTGTATGAAGACGGCGCGCGCGCGGCGTTCCGTATGGAGGAATAAAACAAGCGGCCTGAAAGATACCGCAGATCCATGGCGCGGAAGAAGATGGAACAGGATACGAAGAAAAAGCGAAAGAGAAGGAGGACGATCCGTGTCGGTAAAAGATGTGATTAAAAACAGCGTGTATGAGAGCCTGGGAGGCGGGACAAATCTGCCGCTGTGGAATATCGCGCTGATCATTGTGATCGCCTGCCTGATCGGAATCTATATTTTTATGGTGTATAAACTGACGAGCAAGTCGGCGTTTTACTCCAAGGATCTGAATGTGACGATGGCGGGACTGCCGCTGATCATCGCGGCGATCATGATAGCGATGCAGTCCAATCTGCTTGTCTCCCTGGGTATGGTCGGCGCGCTGTCTATCGTCAGATTTCGTAATGCGGTGAAGAATCCGCTGGATCTTTTGTACCTATTCTGGTCGGTGAGCGCGGGCATCATCGTGGGAGTCGGGCTCTATGCGCTGGCGTTTGTCATGTGTATCATCATGACGATCCTGCTGCTTGTGTTGGACATGGTTCCGAACGCCAAGGCCCCGGATCTGCTCGTGCTGCGGGGGAAGGCGGAGACGATGGACTATGAGAGGCTGGAAACCGTCTTAAAAGCCAACAGCAAGTACCACAAAGAGAAGTCACGGACGATCAGGAACGGAGAGACGGAGCTGATCATTGAGGTCAGGCTCTCCGATAAGGAAGGGCTGCTGCGCCGGCTTGGCGATATGAAACAGTTTACACAGATCAACTGTATCTCCCATGACGGCGAGTGCAGAGTATAGGGGCCGCAGGCGGCGGAGTTATTATGCAGAAAGTATCATTGCTGGTCACAACCTATAATGTGAGAGAACATCTTGCCGTTACGCTTGAGAGCATTGAGGCGCAGGATTATGCGTCCATCGAGGTGGTGATCGTGGACGGGCGGTCCACGGACGGGACGCCGGATGTGATCAGACGGTTTGCGGCTAAGCATACCGCTCCGGAGGGGCAGATGGAGACGGCGGAGAGCGGACGGCAGATAAGCGTTCGTTGGATCTCCGAGGAGGACGCCGGACTGTATGACGCCATGAACAAGGCGTGGGCCATGTGCAGCGGAGATATTGTGGCGGTATGTAATGACCGATTGTGCGGGTCGGATGCCGTGACAAAACTTGTCCGGGCGATTGAACTTGGCGGCGAGAGGTGCATCGGCGCTCACGCCGATCTTGTCTATATGGATGGGGAGCGCATCGTGCGGACATGGCGCATGGGCGAGGGAAGGATCTCGCAGGGCTGGATGCCGGGACATCCCACACTTTTCCTGAAAAGGGAAGTGTATGAGAAGTACGGCTGTTATGACACGGATTACCGCTGCGCCGCGGACTATGAATTCATGGTGCGTTTTCTGAAGGATGAGGGGAACCGTCTCGCCTATGTGCCGGAGGTGCTGATTGCCATGTTTTATGGCGGGACAAGCAACGCGGGACTTGGCAATTATCTGCTGTCCTTTCGGGAAGGGTACAGGGCGCTGCAAAAGAACGGTGTGCCGCACCCGCTTGCGATCACAGTGAAACGGACTTTTCGGGTACTGAGGCAGTTTTTGAAGTGAGGAGATGACATGAACGGGCGGTGGCATATATACAGAACGGTAAATTTTATGCTCAGATCTCTTTTGACGGTGATCGTCTTTTTGCTGTTTCTGCACAGTATTTTCAGCACGAGTTTTATCGGACGGGCTGTGAATGCCAACGGGGATCTGTATGGGAAGACATTGAATATCCCTGACAGTCCGTGGAAACACCTGATCGTGTTTCTTCTGCTGACCGTTTTGTGTGCTGTCGTTTACAGGCTGTTTCACAGACCGGGGGCGCGCGGTGAGGGCGGTGTTTTCGGCAGGCTTTCGGAGAATAGATTTCTGCTTTTGCTCAGTTTTATTTTTGCCGGGATAGGTGTTTTCTGGATCGCGGTGACACAGTTAAGTCCGGGTTCCGATCCCGCCAAGATCTACGCCATCGCCCTGCAGTGGCGGGCAGGAGATTTCTCGGCCTTTGAGGAGGGCAACTATCTGTTTTCCTATCCGTTCCAGTCCGGCATTGTACTGTTTTACTATCTTCTGACGTTTCTCTTTGGGACGGAAAGTTATGTGGGTCCTCAGCTTATCAATGTTGCCGCGCTGGCGGTCATCTATCTTTTACTATCCCTCTTGGCGCGTTTTTACTGGAAAGAGGACAGAAAAATATCGTGTATGGTCTATCCGGCGCTGATGTGCTGGGCGCCGCTTTTCTTTTATGTCACTTATATTTATGGTATTTTGCCGGGAATGGCATGCGCGGTCGGCGCGCTCTATCTGGCGGCGCGCTATCTGGAGACGAGAAGATATAGGTATATGGCGGGCGCGTCGCTGTGTATCGGCATTGCGACGGTGCTGAAGATGAACTGCCTGATCTATCTGGTCGCCATCGCCTGTTTTATGCTGTATGACGCGCTGGACATTGTGCTGTCCGACCGGAAAAACGCGAAGGATAAGCAGAGAAAATGGCTGTCTTCCGTTGGCTTTATTCTGTTGATGGGAGTCGGCGTGTGGGGCTGCAATACGGCGACGGAACTGTTTGTGGAGCATCTGTCCGGCTATGCAATGCCTGAGGGAGAGCCGATGATCTCTTGGGCCGTCATGGGGCTGCAGGAGGCGCCGAAAGGACCGGGAGATTACAACGGTTATATCGGAGAAGTTTATACGGCAAGCGGATATGATGCCGGACGGGCGGCAGAGCAGTCGCTTGCGGATCTGCGCAAGATTCTGGACAGGATGCTGGATGAACCGATCGGCGAAGGGCTTTGCTTTTTCGCCGGAAAGACGGCCTATCAGTGGAACGATCCCACATTCATCAGTATGGAGAGGATGCGAAACAGGAAATCTGCAGTTGAGATTTCTCCGCTTGTCAGAAGTGTGATCGACGGGAGGGGGAGCGTCGTACTCTCGGTGCTTTTAAATTATGCGCAGACCCTGATCTGGGCAGGGATCCTGCTCTATCTGTTTTTTAGCCGGAACAGCCGGAACCTCTATGAACTGATGGGGGCGGTCGTTTTTCTGGGCGGCTATCTGTTCCACTTGGTCTGGGAGGCGGGCGCATCTTACACGATCCCGTACTTTGTCCTGATGATCCCCTATGCAGTCAAAGGATTTCGGGATTGGACGGGAGCGATCCTCAGGATTGCGGATGCGGCGCGCAGACACGGTATGCCTGCAGACAGATCCAAGATGACCGGGAAGACGGTGCTCCTTGCGGCGGCGTTCCTTGTGATAGCGCTTGCGGCATTGCGGGTCGGCAGGAGCAGGACATTTCACAATACCATTGCGCTGGACGACGGGCAAGAGGCTGTGCAGCAGTACTACCATCGGGCCGAGAGCGACTGATCAGTGCAGCAGCAGGAACCTGAACAGGCGGTAGAGCGCGTGTCTGACGCAGAAGGCATACAGTTTGTTGTGACTTCCGGCGATCTCTCTGACAGGAACAGACAGGAAGGCTTTGCGTATCGGGGCATAGCGGCATTCTTCGATGAAAAGCCGCCGGAAATCGTCGGATGCGTACGCCATACTTTTGAAGACCAATTCATAGGTCAGGAGACTCTGGTATACGCAGTAATAGTCGAGCTGTCTTTGCATGTATGGATATTTGGCGGTGTCGATCACCTGCTGCAGGGTGTCAAAGACCGTGTGGTTTTCGGACAGACGGCTGACGGGTACGGAGCGGCGGCTGACAGAGTCCGCATTGCTGCGATAGTAATAGAACGACTCGTCTATAAAATAGATGGAGGAGGCCTCCAGCATGCAGCTGTAGGAGGCCAGGGCGTCCTCGCCGACAATGACGTTGCGGGGGACGCGGAGAAGATGTCTCTGCAGAAGATCACGGCGGAACAGTTTGTTGCACAGGCTGGGGGCAACGCCGTATTTGAAGTAAGTGCCGGAATAGATCATATACGGATATACTTCCCGCTCCAGCCGCGGTTTGTCGTAGAATCCGGCCGGGAAAGGGTTGGAACAGCGCACTTCACGGTCGGACATGACGGAAGTATAGTCGCATACGACGATGTCGGCATGGGTGTCATAGATCGCCCGGCACATTTTGCCATACATGTCGGGAGCGATCCAGTCGTCGCTGTCTACAAACGTGACATAGCGGCCTCTGCATGCGCGTACGCCGTTTTGTCTGGCGCAGGTGTGCCCTCCGTTGGGCTGGTGCAGACAGGCGACATGCGCGTATCGCTCTGCATATTGGTCGCAGATGGCGCCGCTGCCGTCGGTGGAACCGTCGTCTACAAGGACGATCTCATAATCGGAGAAATTCTGATCGATAAGACTGTCGAGGCATTGGCCCAGATAGTCTTTTACATTATAGACCGGGACGATCACGCTTAGCATAGGGGCTGGGTTCATGAAAAAACTCCTTTCGGACAATAGGGATCAGATTTGTAGACTATTTTTATCTTAGCTCATTTGGAACAAAAGTACAATGGCCGTTGTGCGGGGCTGCATTTGCATATTTCGGTGAAATAAGGTAAAATTTGTTATCGACAGTTAGTCTGTGCATTTTTCCAAGATTGAATGAGATGCGGGAGTGTCAATGAGCAAGCGATTATCGGAGAGAATCAGAAATTCGTGTATCGTCGTCCTGTTTGCGGCAGTGATCGCGTACTGCGCGCTCTACGGACGAAACAGGCGGACGGCAGAGGAAATCAATGGGGCTGAAGAGAACGTAGAGATCCGGGAGGAGCAGGGACAGGCGGCTGAGACGGGATCGGCGCAGAGCGGCGCAGCGCAGGAGAGCCTTCCTGACGGTTTCTGTGACATTGCCGTGGCGGTGAAGGACGAGACGGGTACACAGCAGAGCAGATTGTATATAGAAGGAGATTCCTGTTATTTTTTCCTCCCGTCCTATGCTGCAGATGGGGAGAGCATTACATGGAGTTATGACGACAGCAGATATGCGATTGATTGCGGCGGGCAGGATGTGCGAAACGGCGACATGCTGGCTGCGGAGAACAGCGGTTCGGTCTTGCTGACGATCGGCAGACAGGCGGAAGGAGAGGGAAAAGAGTATCAATTAACCGTGATGCGGTCCGCCGATCTTCCGACGGTCTATATTGACGGGGACGATTTTCGGTGCGTGGATACCGGGGGACGGACGGATTTCGAGGGGAGTCTGGCCCGGTTGACCGAGGAGGAGTACGCCGATCTGCCGACTGCCAAGAAGAGCTATGAGTTTCGTGCGGACCAAGCGTGGGACATACTGGGGCTGGGAGAGTCGTCAGACTGGCTGCTGCAGGCGAACGCGTACGATCTGAGCCGTATGCGCAACAAGCTCGCCTATGATCTGGCGGGCGATATGGGCGTGCCTCAGGCGGTGCGATCCGCCTACGCGGACGTCTGGATCGATGGAGAATATATGGGGAATTATCTGCTCTGCAACCGGACGGGGGAAACCGTCGGGGCGCAGGACGACGATCGGGGGCTTTACACGGAGACGCTCGAGGAACAGATCAAAGGCTGCGACTCCGAGGCGGAATACAGAGCGCTGGGCGACGTCATAGACTTGGAATCCTTTGCGCAGATGTATGTGCTGGATCTGCTGGCAAACGCGCCGGATCTCGACGGGGCCGGCAGGCTCGGGCCGGCGGGAGATGGGAGCGGCAGGCTCTGCATAGGACTCGCGCGCAATTATGACCGCGCCTTTGGGAACACGCAGGAGGCTTGGATAGAACCTCTGACCTGTTTCGCGCCGGGCGTCGGGGACGATCTGTTTTTGTGCCCGTATTTCAGGCAGGATGTGAGGACCTGGTTCACAGAGCGGTGCGCGCCGACGGTAAAGGCATATTTGGAGAAAGAGATCGGCGACTGCCGCGAGCAGATCAGGGCGTCTGTCAGCATGGATGAAATTCGTTGGGGAGCGTCCGCACGGGACAGTTACCGATATTTTAACAATGGATATGACACCTTCGACGATGCGGTCAGGTATGTGGCATACTATCTGGAGGTGCGCTGTGAACTGCTGCGGCAATATTTTGACGCGCCGGAAGAGTGGCATCAGATAGAGTTTGTCAAGGACGGTTCCGAGACTTGTGAGAGCAGACGGTATCTGGTCCGCGACGGTGAGAAGATCCCGGAGGAAACGACCGCGTATCTGCAGGAATTGTACGGCTGCGACGACTGGCTGTATGAGGATGGCAGGCAGTGCCGGATGGGAAGGCCGATCTATGGAGATATGAAACTGATCTCTCATACACAGGAACCGCAGGGACAGGAGAACGTGACGGAAGACGCTGTGGAGCAGGAGACGGAAAGTGCGGGATATAGCAAGCGTTTTGTGATATTCTGCATGCTGTTCGCAGGAGGTCTGGCCGGTCTGGGAGGCATAATAGCCGGATGTGTGGGGACAGGGATCGTTCTTGGAAAAAAGAAACGGTCGGCGGGACATCACTCGTCGCTGTAGAGCGTCATGTCGCTGAACACCGGGCGGGTGTTGGAAAAGGGCGTCCCGTTTCGGAAATGGAAACCGTCGCTGTAGAAACGGTCGGCCATCTGTTCCATAATGGGATCGGAAATGCGGGAACCGTCCCTGAGCCACAGTTCGCTGTCGCGGTATTCGCCGCGTCCTGCGGTGTTGATAAAGCGGATGTGATGATACAGCTCAGGGTGATCGATGCGATCTCTGACGTGATCCAGCCGTGAACGGATGTAGTCATACAGATAAGATACGGCGTCATCATAGCCGAGGTGAGCGGAAGAGTGGTAGCCCTCAGCGTTCCAACGGCATGTCTCCATCAGAACGGAGGCATGGATATAGGACCGGCACTGCGGGATATTGTCTGAGAGATATGTCTCCATAAGCGGGGCGTAGGCTGCATTGAATTTTTCTGCCACCATATCACGGAAGTACGGGATCTCATATAATTCTTCGCAGTAGCCGGAGGGGTAGGCGCTCAGCGCCGTGTCGTAGCCGCGCTCGTGACGGCCGAAGGCGTTGTCGTAGTCCCAGACCGGTCCGGCGTACAGCTTATAGCCTTCGCCGCTGTCGGACAGATAGTAATAGGTGGAGGCTATATTGGAATCCACATCGTTTGTGATAGTGTTTACAAGGTACATATCCGCAAAGGAGCCAACGTCGATCTGCTCAGATAATTTCGCAAATTTTTCCGCAGAGTCGCAGTCCTCGATCAAAGTCTTAACGCTGTTCATGTATTCCGATACAAAGGACAGAGCCTCGTCTGACAGCAGCTCAGGCTGCTTGACGATAAACCAGCCCATGTCGTCCACGGAAAAGGCGTAATCGTCTTCTTCTATCCGGCTGCGCATGATCTTTTCGATCAGATACCCGTCTTCTGAAATGTCGATCCGGTTGATGCCTGTTTCCACTTTCTCGCACAGAAGATAATTTCCGGCGTATTCTCCATTGAAGTACAGATCCACGTACTCTGTATCTACAGCGTAGGGGATCCCAACCTCACGGCAGTAGGAATATACGATCTCGTTGCGCATGTAGGTGGCGTCGAAGGCATTGGCCTGCAGGATGTATCCGGAGGCGTTTCCCATCGAGAGAACATCGGTATCCGCATCGAAAATGATCTGATAGCTCTTTTTGACCGCCTCGATATAGCTGGCGTTCCCGTGGCATTTTATGGCGGAGAGCTCACCGGAGCTGTCCGTGCTGCCGTCAGGAAGAATGCACACAAAATCGCCAGGCTCTCTGTGCTCTTTGGAGGCGTGCACATAGTCCAGGGAGCCTGTGGCTGTGGAGATGAAGACGGCGGGCAGATTTTGCGACTGCAGGAAGGTCAGAGTCAGAGAGGCGGCGTCTTCTGCGCCCGTGCGGATCGTTATGGGATACCTCTCGCCGACACGGCAGGAGGCGAGGGAGTCATACGCGCTCACGGGCGAGCCGTCGATCTCTATGTCGTACAGGGAGTCGTCGAAACAAATATGAAAATCGTCGATGGAGGCGAAGGCGGGGAGAAAGAAAAAGCAGTTTCCGCCGCCGTCGAGATACAGATTTAAGTCCGAATTTATAAGGGGGGGGGCGACGCTCCTGAGCCCTATGGAGAGAAAACCCTCGTAATTTTGCAGATCGGGTATCTGCGGCGCATTGCGCGTTTCCACAGACGGTGTCTCGCCGTTGAAAGCCGGAGACGGGATCCGCGCGTTCTCCTGTGCCGCGCAAAAATGCACGACGAATAAAAGGGCGATGCCGAGAATCAGGATGCCCATGATTGTCGTATATGTCCGTGCCTTATCGGGATGTATGTCTTTCATATGCGGTCCCCCATATCATCTTAACACAAATTGAGAAGGGGCGCAAAGAATATGAGCGGGCATGCCGCATCAAAATAGGGCTTTTCCTTGATTTTTTATCTGTATCAAGGTAGAATAAAAGAGTATTGTGCGTTTCCGGGACGACTGAGAGGAGAGGGCATGCTTTCTGTACTGAGAAGTGAACTGAAATATTGGATCAGTTATCGGGATAGTCTGCTCCTTCAGGCAGAATTGGAAGAACTTCTGCTGCCTGACAGCTATTCGCAGGACGGATTCTATCGGGTCAAAAGTCTGTATTTTGACACGGTGAACCAGAAGGACTATGCGGACAAGCTGGACGGCGTTGAGGACAGAAAGAAGATTCGTATGCGTATTTATGATGAGGATACGGAGACCGTCAAGCTGGAGTGCAAACAGAAAAGCGGCGCCCTGCAGCACAAGTCGGGCATACTCCTTGACAGGGAGGACGCCGTCAGGTGCATGGACGGGGATTACGGCGTACTTCTGGACTATCCGGAGGAGCTGGCGTGGCGGCTGTACTGTGATATGACGCTGGGCGGCTACAGGCCGTCGGTGATCATCGAGTATGACAGATGCGCATACATGTACGGGGAATACAATACGCGCATCACGATAGACCGGCATGTCCGCAGCTCGGAGCTTTCCCTGGATCTGTTTGACAGGGAGCTGCCTTGGGTGCGCACAATAGAGGATGCGGCAGTCCTGGAAGTGAAATTTAATGAGAAACTGATAGAACCGATCAGGCGGATACTGGCAAAGTATCATCTGACGAACGTTTCCGTGAGTAAGTATGCGAGCGGAAGACCTGTTATGGCGAGATATTTCATGTAAAATACATTAAAGTACGGAGTGGAGGGAAAAATGTCAAAGACAAAGATTCTGGATTGGTTTACCGTGAACAGCGAGTCCCTGGATGTGGACAAGATTCTGTTCGTTTTGTGCGTGTCGCTGCTGCTCGGAGCGATTATTTTTATCACCTATCGGCTTGCCTATACGGGAGTCAACTATAACAGCCGATTCAACGCCGGCAATGTGGTGATCGTGCTGATCACTTCCGTTATCATGCTGATGATCAGCAGCAATATGGCGATCTCTCTGGGTATGGTGGGCGCGCTGTCCATCGTCAGGTTCAGGACGGCGATCAAGGATCCGTCCGACACGATCTACATTTTCTGGGCGATCGTGGAAGGTCTGTGCGTGGGGGCGGAGATCTACAAGCTGGCGGTCATCTCCACGATCTTCATTGCGATCGTTCTGTTGGCGCTGAGCTATTATGCGAGCGTTCGAAGAAAATATCTCATTATCATTCGCGGCACCAGGGAGTTGGAGCCGGAACAGATCATAAGCGTGCTGAAACCGTATTATTCCAAGCCGGGCGTGCGCGCGACCAACTATATCGGCGAACGCTGCGAGATCATCTGTGAGGTGGCGGCCGGACAGGAGATAAAGGCGGATGCCGTGAAGGCACTCAAAGAATGCGAACATGTCAACGGAGTCAACTGGCTTTTGGAAATGGGAGAGCGCATCGGATAATGAAGAAAAAACCTGTTTGGATGATGTGTCTGGTCGTTGCGCTGTTTGTTTCCGCTTTTCTGATCAACAGGATAGACGCGAGGGAATTTCACGGTCTGCGCGTGCTGTCCGAGGCACAGCTGGGGGAGTTGACGGCGGGTTTGAATCGGGTAAGCAGCCCGCAAAACGCGGACGAACTCATCGAATTGGACGGTCATGCGCTCCCGTATGATCGATCCGACAATACCTTTTATGTGAGTCAGCCGATGGACGGCAAGGAATATGCAGGGACGTTCAGCGCAGTGGGAGATAACTGCACAGTCTACTTTCAGGCGGATGAGGCGCTGGAAGATAAGCAGGCGGCGATCGCGGAGGGACATGCTTTCTCTCTCTGGTTTGTGACAGAGAGCGATTATGCCGTATCTGAGCTGATCTTTACGGGACTTCCGCTGGTATGCATCCGGTCCGGGAACGGCGGGCTGACAGACGAGTATGAGCGGGGCGACATCATCGTGCAGGATCCTGACGACAGTGATGTGATCACTATGAGCATCAAGGAATCTTCGATGAAAGTCAAGAGGAACGATAATTCCGGGACTATCAGTTTCAGGCTGTACAAGAAAAATTATGATGAGATAAGAGATCTGACGCTGTTAAATCTCGGCAATCGCTCTTCCTGGAAACTGTACCCGGTCTATGATAAAGACGGCGCTCTGTCGAGAGAGATGGTGGCGTCCTACGTCTGGAACTGTGTCTGCGGGGACAGTTCTCTGCAGAAAGGCATGGAGTATGCGGAGGTCATTCTGGATGGGGAGTACGCCGGACTGTACTATCTTGCGCCGAAGGTGGGAAAAGGCTTTCTGGAACTGGGGGAGTCGGATCGGGCGTATGAGTACGAGGGGATCTCTGAGGATGGGACGGAGCAGAGCGATGTGATCGGTGACGAGGATACGCGGGACAATCGCAGGGCGTTAGACCGGTTCATGGGTCTGTGGGAAGAAGGAAACCGGGATTTCTCGGCCATCGACGTGGACAATTATATTGATTATGCGATTTATCTGCAGGCGGCCTGCGCCGTGCAGAACAGCACGGAAGAGTATTTTGTCATCGCTTACGAGGATGGCGGAGCGTACACTTTTCGCAAGATGCCTGGCAGAAGTAAGTTCGTCTTCGGGCTGTATCCCTCCGCCATTGGCTGGCAGTCGGTGACGGCGGCGGAGAATGTGATAGAAGACAGCGGTTACGCTGTCATGGCGGCGCAGGATGAGGAGATCGCAGAAAGGACGGCGAGACGATGGCAGGAATTGCGGCGCAATGTCCTCTCCACGGACAGCCTGCTGCAGACGGCGTATCTGTGTGAACAGCGGCTGGCGGATTCGGGATATATCGGCAGGGAGGATGAGCCTGGCGCGTTTATTCTGTACTGTGAGGAGCTGCACAATATGATCCGGGCGAGAATGGAGTATTTGGACGGTTACTATGGCAGTATCGTCGAATGATACCGATAAGGTTGAAGATTGATCATGTCGAACAGTGAAAAAAACAGCAGAAACAAAATAATTGACATAGTTGTTTTCGCCGCGCTGATCGCCGTTGTCCTTTATTGCGCCGGCTATATGAGAGGATCCGGCAATGAGACTGAAAGATCCGAGGACTATCACGTGTCCATCCGTGGGCAGGAGAACGATGCGGCGGGGGAGGGAGAGCAGCAGAGCGTTCCATATACGGACGGTTTTCTTCCGATCAACGTGCTGACACGGTGCAATGGATGGAGCAAGGAGATAAGTCTCTATGCTTCCGACGGTGTGTGCTATGCTTTCCTGCCCGCCTATGCGGAACAGACTGAACTGGCATGTGTCTTTGACGATGCGCTGTATGAGGTAGAGCTCTCAGGCAGGACGCTGGCATCCGGAGAACTTCTGCAGGATATAGAGCCTGATACCGCCTATGAGCTTACGATAGTGGATCGTGAGCGAAACAGTCTGCAGCTCACCCTGATGTTTTTGCAGTCGCAGAATCTTCCGTCGGTATTTATCGATACGCAGTCCGGGTCCATGGATTATGTAGACGCTTACAAGGGAAATGAGGAATCCGGGCAGTTCTGCTGTGTCACTGCCCAAGGCGAGATCGACAGTCAGAGCACCATGAACGTCATCAAGGGCAGGGGCAACACAAGCTGGGAGGGGAAAGACGCCAAGAACCAGTACAACGTACAGCTGGCGGAGGCCACGGACATACTGCACATGGGAGCCGCCGTCAACTGGGTCGTACAGGCCAACAAGTTGGACGCCTCCATGCTGCGGAACAAGCTGGCCTATGATTTTGCGAAAGACGTGGGCATACCTTATGCGGTGGATTCGGAATTTGCCGATCTGTATCTCAACGGAAGATATATGGGCACTTATCTGGTCTGCGAGAAGGTGGAGGTGGCGCCAAACCGTGTGGATATAGGCGGCGGCTATCTGCTGGAGGTCAATTTCAGAGGCTCCGAGGAGGAGACGATGTTTGCCACGAACTGCGGGACGTTCCTCATCAACAGTCCCGAACTTATCTCCGAAGAACAGTACCGGTATATTGCGGACTATGTGAGCAGGGCGGCGGACAGCATGATCGCCGCAGAACAGAGCGACGCCTATCTGGATTATATCGATCTGGATTCCTTTGCCAAGCTGTATATTATGGACGAGATCGGCGACGATCCGGACAACAATGCGCTCAGCACATTTTATTATAAAGCGGACAGTACGGACGCCGCCAAGCTGACGGCGGGCCCGGTGTGGGACTTCGACATATCGTTCGGCAACGACGAGCGCAGCAGCGAGACGCTGTGCAGCTATTACGGCGAAGGGTGGTTCGAGTATCTGTACAGGAGCGAGGCGTTCCGGGACAGGGTGGCGGAGCTTCTGCGGGACGTGATGGAGCGCTGCCACGACAGATATGCCGATCACTACTTCGAGGATATGGAGGAGTATATGCGCGCCTCCTATCATATGAACGAGATCAGATGGAAAGAAAAACAGGGGTACATTGCCTCTTTTTACGCGGGATACGAAGAAAATATGAGCTATCTCGACGATTATTTTATGACCCGCCTGGAGAATCTCAATAGGGTTTTCAACGGGACGGGCAAGATGCACAAGGTGGAGTTTCGGGACAGAGGGCGTCAGTATGCGCATGCCTTCGTGGCGGACGGGGAGATCATTCCGGCGAAGGTGATCGACTTTTTACAGTCGGTAGACGGTGCGTCGAGCTGGCGGACGCCGGATGAGCAGTTGATCGATCCTGCCTCCTATGTGGTGTATGGCGATGTGTCGATCAGCCGGAAACCGCCCGTCTCTGAGACGACGCAGGCGGAGAGCGGCACGGCCGGGGCGTCTGCAGATCAGATGCAAAATGAGGAAAAAGGAGAGTTGGCGATGCAGTGGATCAGTTTTATCATGTTGATGGTGCCGGGATTGATTTCCGTATGGGTGAGCGGAAATACCAAACTAAAGAAAGAGAATGCGTTTGCTGTGCTGTCGCAGTATTTATTCAATAGCTTTATCGTGCTGCTGCTTTCCTATGGCATTTTCTATGTGCTGTACGGGAGCGCGCTGCTCAGCTTTTCCGACAGCTATAATGCCGCGTATGATTACAGTATATTCAATGTCAATGTGACGTTTAAGTATCTGCTGCTGGCAGGCGCGCTGTCCGTTGCGGTGGGCTTGGCGGAGCGGATCTTGTTTGCGTCTCTCGGCAGACGCAAAGCGAGCGGGAGATAGAGGTTTACGGGTTGGAACGCATCAGGATAGCATTTTGTTTTGACGAAAAAATAGCCGAACAGGTACAGGTCACAGTGGCCTCGCTGCTGGACGCCTCGCGCGCGGATAACGTTCACTATCATATCTACTGCGTCTGCACCGGGAAAGCGGCCTATCTAGAAACCGCGCTGGAAAGGATCGTGAAGGCGAGAGACGCGGATTCCGCGCTCACCGTACAGGCGGTGGAGAATCTGTATCAGGACGCCTACGAGGTCAGAGGGATCTCTGCCGGGACTTATCTGCGGCTGATGCTGCACAGACTTCTGCCCGATGTGGACAGACTGCTCTACACGGATGTGGATGTGCTGTTTCTGCACTCTCCGGCCAGCCTGTGGCGGACGGACATGAATGGATGTGTGCTGGCTGCGGTGAAGGGAGCCGTCAATCTGGCCGACAAGTGGGCGTGGAACAGTGACAGACCCTATTGGGGGCGTCTGGCGGGCATGAAGGGCCGCTATATCAACGCGGGAGTCACCCTGATGGATCTGGCGCAGATACGAAACAGGAATCTGGAAGAACAGTGGAATGTCTGGGCGAAGGAACGGCTCTATTATCAGGATCAGGACATTCTGAATCTCACCTGTCAGGACGCCATCTGTTATCTGCCGCCGAAGTACAATCGGCTCGCTTATATGAACGGGCAGGATTACGCCGGGTTTGTCAGGGAAGGGATCTTTACGGAACAAGAGTGCAGGGAGGCGTTGGAGGATCCCGCCATCATCCACTATGCGGGCGATAAGCCTTGGAAACGCTACGACACGAACCTTGGCAGCCTGTGGTGGGATTACGTCAACAGTCAGAGCGATCTTCGCGGGCTGTTTGACGAGGGGAAGGCCAGGCGTTATCACGGCCCCACGGTTTCGGAGAGAGTCGTGCGCAAGCTGAAGAAACTGGTAAGTCGGGAAAAGTTGTAGCAGAACGGAAATAGAAAGTATTTGTATACAGAATATGGAAAATATATGGAAGGAGAACGGAAGAATGAAAATAGCGGTTGCGGGAACAGGGTATGTGGGACTCGTGGCGGGCGTCTGCTTTGCGGAGAAGGGACATGACGTCACTTGCGTGGATGTGGACGAGAAGAAAGTGAAAATGATGGAATCAGGCGTCTCACCCATCTACGAGGAAGGGCTGGAGGAGCTGATGAGGAAGAACAACGCCACGGGCAGGCTGCATTACACCACCGACTATCAGAACGCCTACAGGGATGCGGAGGCTATTTTCATCGGCGTGGGCACGCCGGAGCAGCCGGACGGTTCCGCCAATCTGAGCTATATCGCCACTGTCTCCAGACAGATCGCGGAGTCTGTGGAGCGGGACTGCCTTGTGGTCGTGAAGTCCACCGTTCCGGTGGGGACGAACGACAAGGTGGAGCAGTTCATCAGAGACTTTCAGAAGAGAGACGTAAAGATCGAGGTGGCCTCCAATCCCGAATTTCTGGCGCAGGGCTCTGCGGTGCGCGACACGCTGCACGCCGCCCGGATCATCATCGGCACGGAGAGCAAGGAGGCGGAGGCCACGCTCAAGAAGATCTACGAGCCTTTCGGTCTGCCGATCGTGTCCGTCAACAGGCGGTCGGCGGAGATGATCAAGTACGCCTGCAATGATTTTCTGGCTCTCAAGATCTCCTACATGAACGACATAGCCAATCTGTGCGAGCTGGTGGGCGCGGACATAGACGCCGTGGCGGAAGGGATGAGCTACGACGCCCGGATCGGCGCCAGATTCTTAAACGCAGGCGTAGGTTACGGCGGCAGCTGTTTTCCGAAGGATACGAAAGCCTTAAAATATCTGGCGAGGCAGAACGGCTACAAGCTGCGCACCGTGGAGGCGGCCGTGGACGTGAACGCCGAGCAGAAGACGAAACTGTTCCGCAAGGCCAGCAACCGCATGATCACTTTCCAGAATCTGAAGGTGGCGGTGCTGGGACTCGCTTTCAAGGCGGGTACCGACGATCTGCGGGAGGCGCCATCCCTGGATAATGTGCAGCTCCTTCTGGAGAGCGGGGCGGACATCTACGCCTACGATCCTGTGGCGGCGGACAACTTTAAGAAGAAATACCCGGAAGGGACATGCGGGAAAGGCACGATCCATTATGTGGACGATCCCGAAGAGGCTCTTCGCGACGCCAATATCTGTTTTATCTTTACCGAATGGGGCGAGATCAAGGCAATCGAACCTGAGACCTTCAAGGAGCGGATGCGGATTCCGTTGGTGTACGACGGGCGCAATCTGTACAGCCTTGCGGATATGAAAGAGGCGGGCGTTGAATATTACAGCATCGGCCGATAGAAAGCGGGAGAGCGTATGAATCCACTGAGTACAGACAAAACTTATCTGGTGACGGGAGGGGCCGGGTTTATCGGGTTCCATCTGTCGCGCAGCCTGTTGGAGCGGGGCGCGAGGGTCGTCGGTTTTGACAATCTGAACGATTACTACGATGTGCGGCTGAAGGAGGACAGGCTGGCGATCTTAAAGCAATATGCAAACTATACGTTTGTCAGAGGAGATCTCGGCGAAAAGGAGGAAGTGTTCGGCGTCTTCCGGGAGTATTCGCCGCAGATTGCGGTCAATCTGGGAGCGCAGGCGGGCGTGCGGTACAGTATCGAAAACCCCGACGCCTACATTCAGTCCAATCTCGTGGGCTTTTTCCATATTCTGGAGGCGTGCCGTCATTTTCCCATGGAGCATCTGGTTTATGCCTCGTCCAGCTCCGTGTACGGAGGAAATGAGAAGGTGCCCTTCTCCACGGAGGATCAGGTGGACGAGCCGGTGAGCCTGTACGCGGCCACCAAGAAGTCCAACGAACTGATGGCCCACGCTTACAGCAAATTGTATCGCATTCCGGTGACGGGGCTGCGGTTTTTTACGGTCTACGGGCCATACGGCAGGCCGGACATGGCGTACTACAAGTTTACGAAGAAGATCCTGGCGGGAGAGCCGATCCAGATCTACAACAACGGTGACATGTACAGGGATTTCACCTATATAGACGACATCGTGCGCGGCGTGGAGAATATTCTCTGCAATCCGCCCGCCGAAAACGGCAAAGGGGTGCGTTACAAACTGTACAATATCGGCAACAATAAGCCGGAGAAACTGATGGACTATATTGAGACGCTGGAGCGGTGTCTTGGCAGGACGGCGGTGAAGGAGTTTTTGCCGATGCAGCCGGGGGACGTGTATCAGACCTATGCGGACGTCACGGATCTGATGCGGGATTACGGTTTCAAGCCGGACACCACGATCGAGGAGGGGCTTGGCCGCTTTGTGCAATGGTATCGGGAATACTATCAGGCGTGAGGCGGAGACGAGGGAAGAGAGGTACGATAGCGTATGAGCGGGATGGAGAGCAAGGAGAGGAAGACGCCGGTGCTGTATCTGGTGGTGCCCTGCTATAACGAGGAGGAGGTCGTCGAGAAGTCGGCGGACGTGCTCGGCGGGAAGATGCGGCGGCTGCTGCATGAGGGCAGGATCGCGGAGGGCAGCAAGGTCATGTTTGTCAACGACGGCAGTAAGGACAATACCCTGCCGTTATTGCTCGGTATCGCCTCCCGGGACTCCCTTTTCTCCGTGGTGGGTCTGGCGGGCAATTACGGGCATCAGAGCGCGATCTTGGCGGGCATGATGACGGCGAGGCAGTACGCCGACGCCGTGGTGACCATCGACGCGGACTTACAGCAGGACATCGAGGCGCTGGATAAGTTTCTGGCGTGTTATATGGCGGGGAGCGAAGTGGTGTACGGCGTGCGCAACGACAGACATTCCGACGGGTTCTTCAAGAAGGGGACGGCGACCCTGTACTACGACCTGATGCATCTGCTGGGCAGCAAGGTGATCACCAACCACGCGGATTACAGGCTGATGTCCCGAAAAGCGCTGGATGCGCTGGCGGAGTATCAGGAGACGAATCTCTTTCTGCGGGGGCTGATCCCGACCATGGGATTTCCGTCCGATGTGGTCTATTTTGACGTGAAGGCCAGGGAGGCGGGGCATTCCAAGTACACTCTGAACAAGATGATGACGTTAGCCCTGGACGGCATTACCTCCATGAGCGTCCGGCCGCTCCGGATGATCAGCGCCCTCGGCTTTATCGTTTTTGTGTTCAGCTTTGTCATGAGCGTGATCAGTCTGGTGGACTGGGTAAAAGGCAACAATGTGCCCGGTTATACCACCACCATGATCGTCTCCCTGCTGATCGGCGGCGTCACCCTTCTCTCCCTCGGCATCATCGGCGAGTATGTGGGCAAGATCTATATGGAGACGAAACACAGGCCGCGCTATATCATTGACACGGTCGTGTGGAAAGAGAGCGGCGCGGATGACGCGGAAGGAAAAGAAGAGTGAGCGGGAGGGAAGGCGCATGCTGAAAACGGACATTCACGCGGACGATTACGCGCTGACCGTCCACACATCGGAGGATATGCTGGACTGCATGCGGAAAGGACAGCTTGACAGCATCAGCATCGTGCCGAACACAGCCTGTTTTCGCGAGTGCATGGAACTGCTGTACGGGGCGATACCTGAGCTGCCGTTTCTGCCGAAGATGTCGGTGCATTTGGATTTCGTGGAGGGGCATAGTCTCGCGGGCGCGCGGGAGACGCCTTTTCTCACCAAGGCGGGAGAGAGCCGGATGGGGCTGTCATGGGGCGGGGTGTTCCTGCTATCCTATCTCCCATGGAAAAGGCGCGCGGCGAAACAGCAGCTGAAAAAAGAGATCAAGGCACAGATCGCGACAGTGCAGGCGGCAGTGGAGCGCGCCGTCAGTCTGGCGGGAGAGCACCATATTCCCTGTGCGCAGCATGGGCTCAGGATCGATTCGCACCAGCACGCGCACATGATCCCCGTGGTCTGGGAGGCTCTGACGGAAGTGATTCGGGAGGAAGGGTACGACGTAGAGTATATCCGCAACTCCAAGGAGCCGTTTGGTATCTTCCTGTCGGAGATTTCCCTGTGGAGAACCTACCGTCCGGTCAATTTTGTCAAAAACCGCCTGTTAGCTTTCTATTCCCGCAGAGTGGACCGGTATGCGAAGGCCAATCGTCTGGAGCCGATGTATCTGTGGGGACTCGTCATGAGCGGACGGATGGATCATGAGAGGATCGTCAGGCTGTACCCTAAGATGATGGCGAAAGCCGAAAGAGACGGGCGTGTGCTGGAGATCCTGTTCCATCCCGGATTGATGCTGCCCGAAGAGGCGTCGGAGGAGATCGGAGAAGAGGCGGCGGCGGATTTCTATCTGCGTGACGACAGACATGTCGAGAAGGCGGCGGTTGCACAGCTTGAGGATCTGCGGAGACACAGATGAGAGCGCCCATCTGAAAACCGCGTCGCGCTCAGTGGAATCTCTGCAGTTCTTCCACCTCATCCCACAGAATGTCCGTGAAGAACAGCGCCCCCTCTTCGGTGAGATGATCCGCGTCGGAGAAGTGGACCAGATTCGCGTAGAAACGTTCGTCGTGGGAGTAGTCATAATAACTGACATCGGTGTCATAAGCGATTTTCCTGACAGTCGTCTGAAATTCCTGTAAAAATGTCTGCGGAACAAGGTCGAGATAGCATTTTGACAAGGGCGTGGTGATCAGAACGGGCGTGATCTTGTGTTCTCTGCAATAGGCGATGATGCGGTACAGTTCCTCGACCCGTTCCGGCAGAAAATAGCTGTCCTTGTTGTCGAAATGTCTGCTGTACCGTTCTGCGGCCATCTGTCGGAATGCGGACTCATCGATGCCGTTTCCCTCCGCGTGGGCGGTCAGGGCGGGCGGCAGAGCGGGGAACAGTTTCAGGATGTCCTCTCCGGCGGACAGGATCGGCGCCCGGTGGGTGACCAGATCCACATAGGGGTCATAATGGGGAATGTTTTCCGGCGACAGGAAGTGGTAGTAGCGGATGCTCATCGCCTGGGCCTCCGCAGCGTCCGTCACCTCGTTGTTGAAGGAGAAGTAGGACACGGGGATAAAGAGCACGCTCCAGCCCGGGGAGAGATACTGCCCGTACTCCTGCAGGATCGCGTAGTCATAGTCGTAACTCTGGCTTGTGTTGGCGAAATTGAAACAGGCATAGCCCTTCTCTGAAATGTGATCGTAGGCGAAATCGTTCAGGCCGTGGGAACTGCCCAGATTTCCGATCTGGATCTCCCAGTATACGGTCCCGAGGCCTCCGAACCGCAGCGTGTCCTGATAGTTTGCCTCGTCGATTTTCCGGTAGGGCGCATTCAGCGCGAGGATGACGAGAACCGCCGCTCCCGGGATCAGCGCGCATTTCAGAAGAAAGCGCAGGACGTCATATTTCTTGCTCATAAGCAGATCTCACCTTTCTGTCAAAACTGAAAATAGATAAATTCGGTCGCCACGCCTTTGGGGGCAAACAGCGCGATCACTACCAGAAGAAACACATATACAGGCCACCGGACAAACCATTTCTGATTCGAGAAAGCCTGAATCACATCGAGCTTTAAGGATCTGTAATCGTATACGGCGAGCAGGACCACGGACAGGCACATGCCGAGCGCGGCGGCGGGAGAGACGCCGAGACAGGTGATGCCCGTCTGCAGATAGCGGAGCGGGCGGCCTATGTCCCAGAACAGTCTGGAGATGATCCAGAGGGCGTCCTGTATGCTGTTCGCACGGAAGAAGATCCAGGTAAAGCACAGAATCGTGAAGGTGACGGGGAGCTGCCACCAGTGCCTGCGGTGCGTGACGGCCCTTCCGCGTCGGGCTTTCGGGTAGAGGAAGGACTCTGCGGTCTGAAACAACCCGTGCAGGCCGCCCCATATAAGGTAGGTCAGGCTGCTGCCGTGCCAGAATCCGCTCACGAGGAAAGTGATCATAAGATTCAGACAGTGCCGCCATCCGGGAACGCGGTTGCCGCCCAGAGGGATATAGACATAGTCCCGGAACCAGGTGGAGAGAGAGATGTGCCACCGGCTCCAAAATTCCTTGATGGAGAAGGAGAAGTAGGGACTCTTGAAGTTGGTCATCAGGTCGATGCCGAACAGTTTGGCGCAGCCTATGGCTATGTCGGAGTAGCCGGAAAAATCGCAGTAGATCTCTATGGCGAACATGACTGTGGCGATGATAAACACAAGTCCCACATAGGCGTGCGCATTGTCATATACCTTGTTGACTATGCCGGCAAAGACGTCGGCGATCACCAATTTCTTGAAATAGCCCCAAGCCATCAGTTTCAGGCCGTAGGACGCGTCCGCGTAGGAGAAGGGGCGCTCTTTCTTATACTGCGGCAGCAGGCTGTCGGCTCTGCCGATGGGCCCGGCCAAAAGCTGCGGGAAGAACGACACGAAGAGCGCATAGTAGCCGAAATGCCGTTCCGCCTTGCTCTTGCCGCGGTAGACATCAATCAGGTAGCCCATGGATTGGAAAAAGTAGAAAGAGACGCCTGCGGGGAGCAGGATCTTCAAAGTGACGGGCTGCATGTGCAGCCGTCCCGCGTCGATCAGCGCGTTCAGACGCCCTATGGCGGGCCCGGCGGTCTTGTAGAAGAGCAGGATCAGCACGAGCGGCAGGACTCCTGCAAGGAGACAGCGCCTTTTTGAAAAAACGTCGGCCGTCTGCTCCAGACGCAGAGCCAGCCCATAGGTCAGCGCGGTGGTCAGAAAGAGCAGGATCCCATATCCAACGTGAAGATTCATGTAGAACAGATAGCTTGCGGCGAGCAGAAAGACCCACCGATACCTGTGCGGTACGAGAAGGTACAGGATATAGACGATCACAATAAATATTCCGAAAGATATGGAGTTAAAAAGCATGCGTACACTCCTCTCTGAAACGACTAAGGCAATTTTACTTTATTTCACACAAATATGCAAATTGTAAATGCTGCGCGTAAAAACAGTTTTTCGGGCACAGAATTTATGGTATAATCGACGCAGACGGAAAGGGCGCAGCCATGGGCATTACATCATTTTATTTTTTGTGTTTTTTTACGGCGATCTTAATACTGTATTATCTGATCCCCCATCGGTTTCAGTGGGTGTTCCTTCTGGCATGCAGCGCGGCCTACTATCTGCTCAGCGGGAACGGCCTGCTGATCCTCTACCCTATTGTGTCGGTTTCGGCCTGCTATGGGGGCGCCCGGCTGCTGACGGCAACGCCGGCGGAATACGCCGGCAGACGCAAGGGGCTACTCCTCTTGACGATCCTCGTGAATATCGGCATATTAGCCGTACTCAAATATGTCAACTTCGGCATCTACACCATCGATGGCATCGCGAGGCTGTTCGGCAGCTCGCGGACGCTGATCGAGAGCGTGGACTTCCTGATCCCTCTGGGGGTATCGTTCTACACATTCTCCCTGCTGGGCTATGTGATCGACGTGTACTATGGCATTGCAGAGCCCCGGAACAACTATCTGAAACTGATGCTCTACGGCCTGTATTTCCCGGCCGTCATCTCCGGCCCGATCCTCAAGTACAGAGAGCACGGGGCGCAGTTCTTTGAGCCGCACGATTTCGATTACCGGCGCGTGACGCGCGGACTGCAGCGCATGGCATGGGGCTTTTTCAAGAAACTGGTGATCGCGGAGCGGCTTGGCACGCTGGTGGATACGGTGTACGGCGGCTACGGGGACTATCCGGGTGCCTATATATGGGCCGCGACGGTATTCTATGCCTTCCAGCTCTACACGGACTTTTCGGGCTGCATGGATATTGTGATCGGCATGTCGGAGAGTCTTGGGATCCTTCTGCCGGAGAATTTCGAGACGCCCTTCTTCGCAAAGAGCATTGCGGAATACTGGCGCAGATGGCATATCACGCTGGGTGTGTGGATGAAAGAGTATGTGTTTTATCCCGTGCTGCGGTCCCGGTTTTTCACGAACCTGAACGGGAAGTGGCGGGAGCGGTTCGGCAAGAAAAAGGGAAAACAGTACGCCACATTTGCGGCGATGTTTATACTGTGGCTGACAGTCGGGATCTGGCACGGCGGGGACTGGAAATTTGTCATCGGTTCCGGCCTGCTGCACTGGTTCTATATTGTGATGGAGGAGCTGCTTTCGCCGCCTTGCGGCCGTCTCATGGAGCGGTTTGGCATCGATCCCAAGGGGCGGGCGGTCAGCGTGGTGCGCATGGTCAGGACTTTTTTTCTCGTGTGCATCGGCGATCTGTTCTTTCGCGCCGCGTCGGTGGGGGACGCCTTCGCCATGCTCGGGCAGGCGGTATCTGTGTGGAATCCGTCTGTCCTGTGGAACGGCGGGCTTATGAAACTGGGTTTGAATGGCGAAGAACTTGGGATTGCGGCGGTTTCGCTCCTGTGCCTGTGGCTGGTGTCGCTTATGCAGCGCAAGGGCTCCGTGCGGGACAGGATCGCAAAAGCGCCTCTGCCGTTTCGCTGGCTCGTCTGGTACGCGCTGCTGTTTGCCGTGATCCTGTTCGGCTGCTACGGGCCGGGCTACAGCGCGGGAGAATTTATTTATCAGGGATTCTAGTAAAACCTGACATTATATGGTAAGATGAAAAAAGCAGTAAAAACTTATCCGAGAGGTTGCGTAAGACGATGGACAAGATAGCCGTTTTGATTCCGTGTTATAATGAGGAAAAGACGATCGCCAAGGTGGTGAGGGACGCCAGAGAGGCGCTGCCCGAGGCGGTGATCTATGTGTATGACAACAATTCTAAGGACCGCACCGTTGAGCTTGCCAGGGAGGCGGGCGCCGTCGTGCGCTACGAGCACATGCAGGGCAAGGGCAACGTGATACGGCGCATGTTCCGCGAGATCGAGGCGGAGTGCTATATCATGGTGGACGGCGACGACACCTATCCCATGGAGTACGCGGGCGAGATGGCTGGAAAGGTGCTTTCCCACAATGCGGATATGGTGGTGGGCGACCGTTTGTCTTCCACTTATTTTACGGAGAATAAGCGTCCCTTTCACAACTTCGGCAACACCATCGTCCGCAGCAGCATCAACCGGCTTTTTGAATGTGACATCAAGGACATTATGACCGGTTACCGCGCGTTCAGCTACGGGTTTGTCAAGACGTTCCCCGTGCTGTCCACCGGATTTGAGATAGAGACGGAGATGACGATCCATGCCGTCTACAACCACATGCAGATCGAGAACGTGATCGTGGACTACCGCGACAGGCCGGAGGGCAGCGAGTCGAAACTCAACACCTTCTCCGACGGTTTTAAGGTGCTCCACACCATCGTGAAACTGTACCGGGACTATAAGCCCATGCGGTTTTTCGGCCTGTGCTCGGCGGTTCTGGCCGTCATTGCGGTGGCTTTGTTCATACCGATCCTGATCGCCTATATCGAGACGGGGCTCGTGCTGCGTTTCCCCACGCTGTTTGTGTGCGGATTCATCGGGCTTGCGTCGATCCAGTCGCTGTTTGCGGGGCTGATCCTCTCCAACATGGCGCTCAAGAACCGCAGAGATTTTGAGTATCGCCTGACGCTTGTGACCCGGAGGGTGAATCATGCGGAGTAAAAATAAAAAAGATAAAGAAATCTTTTTTCCGGCATGGGTGAGAGCTTTTCTCGCCCTGTTTTTTGTGGGAACGCAGATGCTTGGCGTCTATTTTGATATAGCGCAGGACAGGCATCGCTCCTGCATCGCGCTGCTTGCGCTGTGTGCGGTCTGTCTGACGCCGCTTGTCTTCTTTGCTCAGAACCGATTGTTCGCATGGGTCGGGGCGCGGAGCGCGGCGGGACAGGCCGGCCCTCCGAAGGCGGGGAGCGCCGTCTTTTCGGTCAGAAAACATTTCTTCGGCGCGTACGCCGTGATCCTGTCGGGTTTTGCCATTCCCTTTGCGACTTATTATCCCGCCATCATGGCCTACGATGTGATCCCGCAGCTGGATCAGATCAAACTGAGCGGCTACACCACACATCATCCCCTGATTCATACGCTCCTGCTTGCTATGAGCTTAAAGATCGGGGAACTGCTGCCGTGGGCGCGCAATGCCGACCGCGCCGGACTGGCATGCTATACGATACTGCAGATGCTGATCGTGGCGGGCGCGTTTGCCTACGTCTATGTATTTATGAGAAAAAGGGGCGTCCACAGATATTTGTGTTATCTCTTCGTGCTCTGCGCAGCGTTCTTTCCCACGCACGGATTGCTGGCGGTATCCGTCACAAAGGATACGATCTATGCCGCTCTCGTCATGCTGTTTACGGTGTTTGCATGGGAGCTGGCTGTGGGGAGGACACAGGAGACGCCGGGCAGAAGATGGATGGGAGCGTACCTTGCGTTGACGGTGCTGTTATTGCTGTTTCGCAACAACAGCGTCTATGCCTGGCTGGTCTGGCTGGCTGCAGCGACGCCCGCGCTCCGAAGGAAATGGAAAGAGAATGTGAGGTTTTTCCGAAAAATAGGTATGCTCCACGGAGCCGCTTTCGTCTTGTATGTACTGGTCAACGCGGCTATGGCCGCGGCCGCGCACGCCGGAAACGCCACCTACGCCAGAGAGATGCTCAGCGTCCCGGCGCAGCAGATCGCCCGCGTCGTTGCATATCATGAGGAGGAGCTTACGGAGGAGGACAGGGAGCGGATCGGGAAAGTGTGGGGCGAGGGGAACCTGCCCGAGTATGTCCCCGCCATAGCGGACCGCAGCAAAAGAGACATCACAAATGACGGCGCTGTGCTGAAAGCGCTGACGGAAGAGTGGATCAGCTTGGGCCTGCGCTATCCGGGAGAGTATGCGACGGCATTTTTGCTCAAAAACAAAGGGATGTGGTATCTGGGAGACCGCTCTTATCTGTATGATGTCTATTCCTACGCGCAGGGATATTTGCAGATCACCTATCCGAGCGACCAGCAGGAATATATAGAGGCGCTTGTGCCGGGATATGAGAGGCATCAGCATTTACAGTTCCTGCAGTCTGTGTACAGATATTTCGCGGCGGCTCCCGCGGTGTGGAAGTATATTCCGCCGCTGGCTCTGGTCATGCAGCCCGCGTTTTACTGCTGGGTGCTGTTCTATTACTGCGTCTGCTGTATCGGACTTGGAAGAAAAAGGATGCTGACGCCCGCCGTCTACGCCGCCGCGCTTGTGGGGACGCTGCTGCTTGGACCGTGCGTGCTGGTGCGGTATCTGTATCCGGTCATGTTGTCGGCGGCTGTGCTTGTGTTTTTGGCCTCAGCCGATATACCATGTAGGTCGTATCGCCGACGGTGAAGGCGTCCGCAGTCTCGAGGGCGGCGTCGTAGGTGTGGCGGAAGTACATGATCACGGGGTGCTCGTCGTTGTGCGGAGCCTCTTTCAGGATAAAGTAAGTGTGTTCGCTCTCGACCACGTCCCTGCCGAATGTCTCGACGCCGTGCATCGCAAGTTTCGTTTTGGTATTGGGGTTCAGGATGACGCCCCAGTTCGTGTAGATAAAGTTGTTGTAAGTATCTAAGGTTGTGTCAAAGGGCGATTCGCAGTAATTCTCCAGCGTCCCGGAATCATACGTCCACACATAGAGGTTGTCCGGGTGAGCGTGACAGTACGCTTTGAGCGCCTCCCACGTCTCCTCGTGGGCGTGGTAGTTTGCGTCGATATTGTTTTTGGTGATGACAAGCGAGGCTGCCCCCAAAAGGAACACTACGGGAAACAGGATGACATACCGCTTGGCGCGCTCTAACCGCAATAGATTGAAACCGAGCAGAATGCCGAAGAGGACAGCGTAATCCGCCAGAATAAGCGGCTGTACGATCCGTTTGGGGAAACGCCCTTCGTAGAGGACGTAGATCCAGCTCACCGAGCGGCCTGCGAGATAGAAACAGAAAGCCGACAGGGCGTTGTAGCTGCGGTGCAGCAGGATGAGAAAGAGCGTCGCCGCCATGAGAAGGAGGGCGAGCATGTTGGCGGGCTGCATCCCATCCTCGTAGAAAAAGGCGGAGATCCCGCCGACGACAACATTTTTGAGACGGTCGCGCAGGCTCGTGCGCGCAAGGTAGCAGTCTCTGGCAATGTCGTGCATCTGCCTCCAATCCTCCACCGACATATTGTAGCCGATGTAAGGAGCGCCGTTTCTGCGGTACATGTATTCCTCCTCGGTGATGCCGAGGCCGCGCAGAGCGTCGGCGCACTCTTCGTACTCCGGCCATGTGTAAAAGTCACCGACCCGTTCGCGGTAATAGTTGATCTGCCGGAAATCAGCCCACTTCTCCCCGGAGTAGGCGGCGGCGTTGAGCCCGTACAGGATCCCCATACCCGCCAGCAGGATCAGAGCGAAACCGATGAGCTTGCAGGCTGTCTTTCCGAAGGCATTCTGTCTGGCATTGATCCATTTGGAGATCCAGAGCATTCCCGCGATGGGCAGCATAAGATAAAAAATGTTCTGCCGCATGGCGTAGGAGAGCCAGGCGAAGAGAAAGGTCGGAATGCTGCGGAGAAGGAATGTCCCCACAGGGCCGCCTGTCCGCGTCGTGGTGAAACAGAAGATGGCGGACGCTGCGGCGACCCCGGCGGTGGTGGTGTACTGCGCCTCAGAGATCACGTTCAAGCCGACGATCAGAAAGAGAATCGACGTCATCGCCAAGGCCGGTTTCCACACGGCCTGAGGACATTCATGCCTGAACCATATCTGCATGCTGCGCTCATAGACTGCGTACAGGCATGCGATCTGCACACCGTGCATAAAAAGCCCGTACCATGGAATAAAACTGCACAGCGTATAAAGTCGGGACAAGATCCATGACAGGGGATACAGGAAAAAGAGCACATGGGCGTCCGGATAGCCCAGATAAGCCCCGGACAGGGTACTGTACATGCCCCAATCGTCGTTGATGCCGTCCACGGGCCTGATCCAGAACAGTTCCACACAGTAGAACAACAGCAGAAAAGCGACAAAGAGAAGACGCCATGTCCATGGGGAAGATATGGCCGGGATGCCGTTCGATCTTTTCGGGCTGCGCGAGCCGGGAGCGGGCGACGGCGCCAAAACAGGCCGGGCGCCATGGGATATAAGCGACATAGATGGATTCCTTTCTCCGTTATCATGCAAAATGTATATTTCCAATTTTTTATTATATACTATAATAGGGTTTGGTTACAAATAGAAAAGAAATGCAGATCTTAAGAGCTTAAGAGACACATTTCTTAAGATTTACGAAAAAATTTTTAATAAACAATGAAAATCTGTTCAGACGGCTCAAAAAGTGATATTCTGACTGTAGCGGTTCATTGCGGCACGAGTATCCGACGCGCAGTACATACTGTCATGGGCGAAGGGAAAGGCAGGGGTGAAAGATGGATAACGGAAAGCATAGACGGAGGGGAAACTATAACGGCCATATACTGCTCTTGACCGTGCTGATCGGTTTTTGCATTCTGGCGATCCTCGAGATCGCGTATGGGCAGGCGCAGATCAGGATGGAGAAGGAACGGCTGGCGTTAGAGCAGGAGAACCACCAGACGGTGCAGGAACTCAAGCAGGAGTGGAACAGTCTGAAGGGCGATCCAAGCGTAGGGGAAAAGTCTGCGGAGAAAGCCGGAGGAGAACAGAGCGGTAAGAAGGCGGCCACGGAGAAAAAATTAGTCAATACGGAAAATACGGGGGAGACGCTGTCCGCCAATACCGTGTCGGAGAACACCGCGGAGGACGAAAAAAAATATGATATGCAGATCGTCTTTCTGGGGGACAGTATTCTGGACCGCGACCGCGACCTCGCGGGCGTGGCGGGCCTGATCGGGGAAGAGTGCAACGCGAAAGTGTACAATCTGGCGGTGGGCGGTACGATGGCGGCTCTGCTGCCGGATGAACCGGCGGGATATGATCAGTGGAATTCGCAGGGCCTTCTCGGCGTGGTCAACGCGATCCTGGGCAACATAGATCCGGCGCTTTTCGACGGGCTGCGCGCCGGCGAAAATATGAGGGCATGTGATTTTTCCAAGACAGATTACTTTATCATAGAGTACGGGATCAATGATTTCCAGAGCGGCAGGATCCCGCAGAGCAAGTATCTGGAAGACGGCGAAGAGCTGGCGGTCCGGGACGTCAACACCTATACGGGAGCGCTGGAGATCGCAGTGAACATGCTGCGTGACTCTTTCCCTGACGCGAAGATCGTGATCGTCTCGCCCCATTTTTGCCAGTTCTTTAACGGCGACACTTTTGTGGGGGACGCGTACAGCGTAAACTATGGCTACGGGACGCTGGTAGATTTCTTCCGCAGCGCGGGCTATGTGGCGGAGCAGCACAAGAAGGACAACGTGCTCTTCTTCAACGCCATGGAACAGAGCGGCATCGACGCCTACACTGCAGATCAGTATCTGGAGGACGGCATACACTTGACGGAGGCGGGCAGAAGACAGTATGCAGGCTGCCTGTCCAGACTGATCTTAGGCGATTTCTATCCGGAAGAGTAACAGGCAGACGATAAAGAGCACGCCGCGAAGGAGACTTTAATGAAAGAACTGGAATATCCTTTTGACAGTGAATACATTCTCAAAAAATCCAAAAAGATCAAGCGGCAGCTTATCGAGGAGGGGACGGAGTTTCTCTCTAAGAAAATAGCGGTCCTGGGAGGCAGCACGACCCACGATATTGTCAGGGTACTGGAGCTGTTTCTGCTGGATCAGGGCATACGGCCGGCCTTTTATGAGTCGGAGTATGCGCAGTACTGGCAGGATGTGATGTTCGACAACCCGAAACTCGATGAATTTGCCCCGGATATGATCTACATCCACACCTCCAACCGCAACGTCACGGGCTATCCTGCGCCGGCGGACGGTGAGGAGCGGATCAAAGCCATGCTGGAGGAGCAGTACGGGCACTTTGAGGCGATGTGGGACAAGATCGCCCGGAAGTATCACTGCCCCGTCATACAGAACAATTTTGAGTATCCTTTCTACAGAATACTGGGAAATCAGGAGGCGGTGTTCGCCCAGGGGCGGATCAGTTTTCTGAACAGGCTGAATGAAAAATTCTACCGGTATGCGAGAGAACATGAGGATTTCTATATCCATGACATCAACTATGCGTCCGCCGCTTACGGTCTGGACAAGTGGGCGGACCCCTTCTACTGGCATATGTACAAGTACGCTATGTGTATGCAGGCGATCCCGGAGTTTGCGTTCAATCTGTCCCATATCATGAAGGCCGTCTTCGGCAGGAACAAGAAGGCCTTGGTGCTCGATCTGGACAACACGCTGTGGGGCGGTATCGTCGGCGACGACGGTGTGGAGAATCTGGAGATCGGGCAGGAGACTTCCGTGGGACAGGTCTATGCAGAGTTTCAGCGTTACGTCAAAGCGCAGAAAGATATTGGCGTGATGCTGAACATCGACTCCAAGAATGAGTACGAAAACGCAGTCGCGGGCTTGAATCATCCTGACGGGATCCTGCGGCCGGAGGACTTTATTCTGATCAAGGCAAACTGGGAGCCGAAGAGCAAAAATATGATGGAGATCGCGCAGGAGATGAATCTGATGCCGGACAGCCTTGTGTTTGTGGACGACAATCCGGCGGAGCGGGATATTGTGGGCGCGCAGGCGCCGGGAGCGGCGGTGCCGGACATCGGTACGCCGGAACAGTACATTCGCGTGCTGGATCACTCCGGCTTTTTTGAAGTCACCGGATTATCTGAGGATGACAGACGCCGCAACGAGATGTACAGGGCGAACATGGAGAGAAGGAAAGAGCAGCAGAGCTTTGGAGATTACAGGGAGTATCTGCTTTCTTTACATATGCGGGCGCAGATACGGCGGTTCGAGCCGCTCTATATGGCGAGGATCGCCCAGCTCACCAACAAGAGCAATCAGTTCAATCTGACGACCAAACGCTATACGCAGAGCGACATAGAAGGTTTTGCCGCGGACGACCGTTATCTCACAAGATATGGAAAGCTGGAGGACAAGTTCGGCGACAACGGCGTAGTCTCCGTGGTGATCGGCAGGAAGGATCTTTCAGAGAAGGTACTGCATCTGGAATTGTGGCTGATGAGCTGCCGCGTGTTGAAACGCGATATGGAGTATGCTATGATGGACAATATCGTGCAGGCATGCAGAGAAGAGCGGATCAACGCGATCATGGGCTATTATTATCCGACGGCCAAAAACGCGATGGTCAAAGATTTCTACGGGTCACAGGGATTTGCGAAGATAGCGGAGGACGAGGAAGGACGGAGCGTGTGGCGCTACGATATTCCGGCGGATTATGAGCCGAAAAATACGGTGATCGCTGTTGACGGGGAGACATGACGCGTGAGAAATGTTTGGAAAGATGCCACAAAACGGTTGCGGACGGGATGGAAAGACGATATAGTTATAACAGTTGTTTGGGCGGCGTGACGGCCCCGCAGGATGAGACGGTGAATGGATACGCCGGAAATGGAGAGACTATGAATAGAGAAGCTGTTTTTGCAAAACTGAACGAAGTGTTTCGCGATGTGTTCGACGATGATTCTATCACTGTGACGGATGCGACGACAGCGGATGATATAGAGGAGTGGGATTCTCTGGAGCATATCAATCTGCTGGCGGCGGTGGAGCAGGAGTTTGGGATCAAATTCAATATGGGGCAGGTTGTCGCCATGAAAAATGTAGGGGAGATGGCGGATATTATCCTTGGGCAGTTGGACGCATAGACGATGGATGAAATAAGGAGCGGCAATGTTGGTGAAAAAGGGGCGGCAGATCTGCGGTCGGCTGGAAAAGCTCGGAAAGAAGAATGAGCGTATATTGATATGGCTCTTTTTTTCGGGATTGGTTTTCGGCGTACTCGTACTGACAGGCACGCCGGTTTCAGGCTTTCACCTGGTGGATGATTGGGAGTATGCGCAGTATGTGGACAGGATGTCGCCGGGGCGGAGCCGTTTTTGGGATTGTATGCGGGAGACGGTCGCCTGCGACCTGACCATGCGTTTCAGACCGTTTTACTATATTTGCAGAGTTTGTGCCGCGGCGATCTTTGGCATCGATCTGACGGCTATGTCGGTGATCAAAGGCGCAGAGATCGCTGCAGCGTCGGTTGGACTCTATTACTGTGCCAGGCATATGCGCTGCAGCGTCGTCCGGTCTGCGGTGTTCTCGCTGACCGTGATGATGGGATACCAGTCGGCTGTCTGGTGGAAGCTGGGGCCCCAGGAATCCTTTGGCATGACGCTTTTTGCGGGCGGGTTCTATCTGATGCTGACATGGCTGGAAAGCGGGAAGAGATGGAGAGCCGTCTGTTCCGTGGGTCTGTTTTTCCTCATGTCTGTCTACAAGGAAACCTTTCTTCTGCTTTTTCCGTTTTTGATGCTTTATGTTGTATATGAACGGATGAGAGGGAAAAAGATAACAGCCTTTGCGCTGTGGGAGGCAGTCAGGGAAAACGGCGCCTATCTGCTTGCCGTGGGTCTGATCTTCGCGGCGGAACTGTTTCTGTTAGTCTTTGTGATCGGCACGAACAACTATTCCTATGTGGGTCTGGACAGTCACATGACGTATGAGCAGTACAAGGCGGTCTGGCAGACCGCGCTTGGCAAAGACCTGAAATGGTATTTTCGGTTCGGCGTGGTCCTTTTCATGATCTTGCTGACATACTGGGAGCGTCTGAAAAAATTGGGATGGGAGATGGCGCTTGCGCTCTCGGTCGTCCTGCCGCAGATCGTCGCCTACAGCAAGCCGGGGATCGGGGAGCGCTACATTCTGCCGGCGGTATTTGGATTCGCCTTTTTCTTCGTCATCAAGGGGTTCCCCATTACGGGCTGCGGCGGCAGGAGAAGGGCGGTCTATGCGCTGTGCCTGCTTCTCATGCTGGCGGCGCATGCCAGAGTGACGCTTCGGGAGGCGCGGTATTTCGCCTATCGAGGGAACAGCGTGCAGTCGATGCTTGAGACGGTGCTTGACTATACGGAAAAGTACGAGGACGCCAAGGTTCTGTCCTGCTTTTCTCCCAATCTGGAAGGCAACAAGACCATGTATTATTGGCTGCGGATCCACGGCTATGACGACGTGTTCTATTGGGATGAGGACAGGAGGCTGATCTCCAAGTGGTTTGGGGAGCACGAGGATGAGGTGGCCGTGTTGGAGCAGATGGATGTGGTGGTCATGTACAATCGGGAGGACCGGCACTGGTGTTATGAGCCGAGCCTTGACCTCTCCGATTTCACGGAACAAAAATGCGGCACGCTCACCCTGTATTTCAGAAACGAATAAGAGGTCTGAAGAACCCGGCGTCAGTCGGTTCTGATCAGCTCGATCATGCCAAGCGCCGCGTGCGTCATAAATACGACTTCACGGCCGGCAAGGGCGGGGGCGGGCGTGGGGGCGTCAATAGGCAGGAAACCCTGCGCGCGGAGAGCCTCGCAGTCCGTATGGAAATCGCTTGTCTCGTAACAGATATGGTAGGGACAGTTTTTATATTTTTTCAGCAGGCCATACACGACGGACGCCTCAGAGAAGGGGGAGATCAGTTCGATGCGGTAGCCGTCCTTCTCAAGAAAACAGATGTCCGCCAGCCGAATGTCGTCGCGGACGACGTCCTGCGAGATCTCATAGCCGAGCGTTTTAAAAGTACGGATGGCCGGCTCGATTTTTTTGACCAGATAACCGATATGGTGGATTTTTAATGTCAGCATGTTTGAAACCTTTCCGATAAGCGCGCGCTTATCTGTTATTGACGGGAGACGATTTTTTGTCCGGTCCCGTATCTATATACATTATAACCGTTTTGGACAGAATGGCAAATCATGCGGACGCGGCAGCATAAGAAAATGGAATGCAGGAGACGGTATGAGAAAAATCAGGGAAATATACGCAACCTACAAAGACTTTATCATGGAAGTGATTCATTTCGGCATCGTGGGCGTCGCCAACACCTTGATGGGACTGGCGATCATGGAGGTCTTGTACAATCTGATCCATATGAATTACTGGCTCTCAAGCGGCGTCTCCTATTTTATTGGCAGCGTCTTTTCCTATCATGCCAACGGGAAACTGACCTTTAAGGTGGAGCGCAAGGACAGATGGCTCCCTTGGCGCTTTGCGGTCAATATCATCGTGTGTTATCTCATCGCTTTCGGCGTGGCGCAGCCGCTGGTGCGCTATGTGCTCGCCGGACAGTCTGAGACGGTGGTGGACAATGTGGCGATGGTGCTCGGCATGGGGCTTTTTATTATTATGAATTTCTTCGGACAAAAGCTGTTCGTATTCCGCAAGAGAGGGATTGCCAATCGGACGGACGAAGAGGCGGGTCAGACGATGACGGATCGCGGGGAGACGGATGAAACGATTGACTGAGTACAGATGGTTTGTCTGGTTGACAAAATATTGGTTCTGTTTTCCGATCATAGGATTTCTGCTCCTGACGGCGGGTGTGTTCTTCGGATACGGGGAGCGCAGCTATATCGCCGTACACGACAATATGGATCTTTTTCTGGCGCAGTTTCAGATGTTGAAAAACACGGGGACCTTTTGGAAACATGGCGTAGAGATTCCGTTTCTCGGCGGCGTCAGCAGGGATGATCTGCCCTCGGAGTTTTCGCTCTACAGCGCGCTGTATATGCTTTTTCCCACATACACGGCGTATGTGCTCGGCATATTGGGCAAGATCCTGCTGGGCATGTTTTCTTTTCGGCTGTTGGCGAAAGAGCTGCTGGCGGAGCGGTATTTGCAGTATCGTCCGCTGGTTTATATGACGGGGTTTGCCTACGGGATTTTGTGGGTTTTTCCGGCCTTCGGCTTTGCGTTCGCCTCGATCCCGCTGTGCGTGTATCTGCTTGTGAAGATCTACAGAGGCGGCGGGGCCAAGTGGTATGCAGCGCTGTTCGCCTACCCGCTTGTGTCGTATTTCTCCTATCACGGCATTTTCCTCCTGGGGTATCTGGCCATCGCGGTGTTGTGGCTGTCCCTTCGGGACAGGAAGTTTGCGTGGCGGCTCGCCGTCTCGCTTGTCGTGCTGGCGCTGGGGTACGTGGCGTGCGAGTACCGGCTCTTCGGGCAGATGCTTTTGGGCGATGAGGCGACGATCCGCTCCACGATGGTGAACGCGAACCTTTCGGCGACGGAGATCGCGCGGGAGATCGTCACGGTATGGCGCGAAGGTATCTTTCACGCGGACGGCGTGCAGGGGAAAGTGGCGCTGCCCGTCTGCGTTCTGTATTTTTTCGTGCAGAATGGGATCTATCTGCGGCGGAGGCAGTGGAAAGAGATCCTGCGTGATCCCTTCAATTTTATCATGCTGTTTCTGTGGTTTAACAGTATAGTGTACGGCCTGTACGACTGCGGACCGGTGAGGACGCTCGTGGAGACGCTTGTTCCGCCGCTGGAAGGCTGGCAGTTTAACAGAACCATCTTTTTTAATCCGTTTCTGTGGTACGCGGCCCTTTTTATCGTGCTGGCCCGGCTGTATGACAGGGGGACATGGCAGATGTGGGCGGCCAACGCGGTCGTCTGCGTGGCGGCGCTGGCGATCATCCTGACGCCGAACCGCTACAACGATCTTTACGCCACATGTTACAACAGGGCATATGAACGATTTCACGGTACGGAAGTGGACGAGCTGGATTACGAGCAATTCTATGCGCAGGAGCTCTTTGGCAGGATCAAGGATGAGATCGGCTATGCGGGGGAGTGGTCGGCGGCTTACGGGCTGCACCCGGCCGTATTGGAATATAACGGGATCGCCACGCTGGACGGCTATCTTGGCTTTTACTCCCAGCGGTATAAAGAAGATTTTCGCAGAATCATAGCGCCGGCGCTGGAGCGGGTGGAGGCGACCGAAATCTACTACGACGACTGGGGGGCGCGGGCCTATCTGTATTCAGGGACGGATCTGAGTATTGTCAGCGCGACCAAAACAGTGTATGCTACAGACTGTGACATTTATATAGATACAGAGGCGTTCCGGGCGTTGGGCGGAGAGTATATCTTCTCGCGGATCGAGCTTGGGAATGCGGCCCAAAAGGGACTTCGGCTTGTGGGGAGTTACACGGCGCGGGACGAAAGTATGACGATCTATGCGTATCGTGCGGATGGCGCCGGGAATACCGGGCGGAGGACCGCGCAGAGCACGGGATCATAAAGCGCAGGCGGCGGGAATCTGCCTGCGGCATAGACCGGGGACACGGTAGGAGGAAAAAAAGATGCCGATCAGAGTACACAATTTTGCGGGCATATTGGGTTGGAATGCCAGAAAATATCTGCCCAAGCTGTCCAGCGCGAGCTATTTGCAGCTGCAATATCTGCTGCGCAGACGGCGGCAGAAACAGTATATAGAATATTTTTTCGCGCAGGAGGAGCCGCCCCATCCCCTTGTTGTGAATCTGGAGACGGTGAACCGCTGCAACAGTACGTGTGAGTTCTGCACCGCCAATATCCACGCGGAGAAACGGCCGTACAGGAAGATGGAAGACGATATGTACTACTCCGTGATCGATCAGCTCAGGGCGTGGAAGTACAGAGGGCATCTGACGCTGTACGGCAACAACGAGCCCTGGTTAGATAAGCGGATCGTGGAATTTCACAAGTATGCGAGGAAACAGCTCCCCGATGCGTTTATCTTCATGTCCACCAACGGGCTGCTTTTGGATATAGCCAAGGTCAAGGCGATCGTCCCCTATGTGGATCAGCTGATCATCAACAATTACTGTCTGGACATGAAAATGCATGGCAATATCAGGGAGATCTACGATTATGTCAAAGCGCATCCCGACGAGTTCAGGGAGGTGGATATTCTCATCCAGATCCGATATATGAAAGAGGTCCTGACGAACCGGGCCGGCAGCGCGCCGAACAAGCAGGGAAAGGGAAAGATCATCAAGGAGACGTGCCTGATGCCCTACACGGATATGTGGATCATGCCAAACGGCAAGCTGGGGATCTGCTGCTGCGACAACTTCGAGGTGACCGATCTGGCGGATCTGCACAAGGTGTCCGTGAAGGACGGCTGGAACAGCAAACCCTATCAGGAACTGCGTCAGGCGGTCCGGGACGGGCGGCAGGACTATCCGTTCTGCAGATACTGCGATTTTATCGACGCCGGGCTGCGTATGGACGCGGTGAGCGACGTACTGAAACATCACGATAAACTGCACGGGGCAAGACAGTCTGTGTTCAAAAAATAGAAGGATAAAAAGTGGGAAACATGAGAAGAGGAAAATTGCCAGGGACCTTGGTATGGGCCGGATTGCTGGCTGCGTGGCTTGCAGGCTGCAGCGCGGGAGCGGGCGGCGGCGCGGACCGGGAAGAGGCGGAGGCGAACGACAACAGAATGGCTATGGAAGAGGAGACGCAGGAGAGCGAAACGGCCGCAAAACAGCCGGAGACAGCCGTTTCGGACAGCGCGGAGCCGCAGGATCTTGTAGAGGAGGAAAAAGGGAGCGCGCTGGAGGGATTGGGTTTGTCCATTGTGGGGGACAGTATTTCCGCATTTGACGGATGGATACCAAACGGCTTTCATGTCTTTTATCCGCTGGACGGGGAAGTGAAAGACGTGTCACAGACTTGGTGGAAGATGCTGCTGGACGACACGGGTATGGAGCTGTGCTGTAACAATTCCAGCGCGGGAAGTACCTGCGCCGGCGATTCACTGGCGCAGGAGGACGCCGTGTGGTATGGCTGCAGCAGTTTCCGTCTCTCGTTCATGAGCGGCAGTCAGGGGAGGATGCCGGACGTCATTATCGTCTATATGGGGACAAATGATCTCTTGAACGGCATCCCGTTGGGAGATAACGACGGCACAAGGCTGGTGGAGGAAGGCGAGATTGACAATTTCAGCGACGCCTACTGCATGATGCTGGATAAGCTGTCCAGCGAGTATCCGATGGCGCAGATCTACTGCTGCACGCTGACGCCGGTGGGCGAGTGGGCCAGTCCGCAGCCCTTCGTGGCGCTCACGAACGGTTTAGGACTTTCGGCGGAAGATTACTCGGAACAGATCCGCGTTGTTGCGGAAGGCAAGGGAATCCCCGTGATCGATCTGTACCATTGCGGGATCGAGGTCGATAATCTGCAGACTATGACCTCAGACGGCGTACATCCTACGCCGGACGGTATGAAATATATTGAACGCGCGATGTTGGCGGCGATCAGCGGTGATGTGGAAGAGCGGGGAGAAGAAAGATGATCTTGGATTTTGCGTGGGCCTTGGCCTATATCGGAATCATATGGATCCTCGGCCAGTGGACGGTGGGGGTTCTGTCCGGCGATCAGACGGACGGAAACGCCTGCCTGCTCTCCTTTGCCTTGGGCTTTTCGGAGTTGACGATCGTGTCAACTTTTCTCTATTTTACATGCAGATTTCCGATGCAGATTATCCGGGCCGTGTGGGCGGCTGCCGGCATAGCGGCGTTATTCCATATGCTCGTAAGGCGCAGAGTCGGCAGGTCTGCGCCGGCGGTTCTCGGAGGCGTCGTCGTACTTTGGCTGATCATGCTGATTCCCGGACTTTCGGGACGGGATCAGTATTATGTCTATCGGGGTAACTGCACAGACCAGCAGACCTATGTGGAGGAGACGGTGGCGCTGTCCATGCACCCGCTGAGCTGGTATGAGAGCAGGAGCAGAGAAGAGATCGAGATGGTCAGCGACGTGCTGTGGAGGGGTTACGACTGGGCTGTCACGGACAGACCCTCCGCGGGACTGATGATCGCGGTGCTGCGCGCGAATCCGTCGGGAGAGATCTATTGGGTGGTCTATCTGTACAGAATGTTCGTTCTGGCCATGGTCATGCCGTCGCTGCTCTATCTGTTTGGGACCTCGCTTGGCCGGAGAGAGAAGACGCCCGGCATATCCATACAGGGAATGCTGTGGATAGGAGCGGCGGCGTTGTACTGCATCGGCTTTTGGGGACAGATTCAGTACGATATTGACGCTGTCTCGCAAATATCTGCGATAGCTGTTCTCACCGCCCTGACCGCCGTGTTTTGGCGTTTTGCGCAGGATATGATGGAGGATAGGCGGTTGGACAGGGGGCAGTATTTCATGCTTGTTCTGCTGGCGTCTGCCGGACTTGCCCTCTATCTGGAGAGCGCGCTGGTGCACGCTGCTCTGTATCTGGTTTCGGGACTCCTGTTGCTTCTGCGCAGGAGAAAAAAGCTGTCTCCGGCGCAGATTGCGCAGCTTGCCGCGATCCCTGCGGCTGCGCTCGGCATCATGGTGCTGGTCAATCATCGGATCGTGCATTTTCTGACTGCGCAGGTCAATACTTCCATGAGCGACACGAGGCAGTCCTGGGCGAATTACTTCAACACCTGGTGGCTCGGCAGGTATGGCATCGACGAGGGACGTATCACGGGGCCTGTCAGCAGACTGGTCAACTGCATCGTCTCCATGGCAGGAATGTACAATATGACGATCAACTATGAACGTTACTACGGTCTGAC
Organism: uncultured Lachnospiraceae bacterium; assembly: GCA_947632515.1. GTDB lineage: Bacteria > Bacillota > Clostridia > Lachnospirales > Lachnospiraceae > UBA3282. Next base: position 18,372 of record CANRPO010000021.1, on the reverse strand, counting down.
GGCGATTGCGCTGACCGGACTTCCGGCGCTTTTGGCGCTGCTCGTTCTGTTCTGCCTTCTGCGCCCCCTGTTTGACAGGAAAACGCCGCAGTCGGTGTGGATGCTCTGGACGGTGGCGATTGCGGGAATCGCGATCGTCTTTGGGATGTGTGTCTGCGGGAAGTATTGGAGCGCGGGCAAACTGCTGTACTATATTTCGCCTTATCTGTACGCTTTTCTGTGCCTTCCCGCTCTGCAGATCAGAAACTGCAGAGGGCTGGCTGAGAGAGGAGCCCTTGCGCTGGCTGTTCTGCTGCTCGTCTCCAATCTCGGGATGGTCTGTTCCAAGTGCAAAGACGTCAGGGTGAACACGGCCTGTCTCGGCTATCGGGGAACCTACCCGTCGGATATGATCGCGGGGCTGAAGATGACGGCGGATTTTAACTTTGACACGGAGCAGCTTGCGGGCGTGGACAGCGTGGTGATCCGCGATCTCAGCGAAGTATCGGACTGCCAGTTCTATCTGCAATACTTGAAGGTGAAACTGACCTGTGCCGGAATCATGTGGAGCGCGGAGAACGATGTCGATTATTACCGGACGCCTCTGGAGGTTTCGCAGAGACGGACGCTGACAGGAAAGACCGCCGTGTTACAGGCGGTCAGGAATGAAAAAGACCGATGGGAGATTGCGGTTGAGAGATGAAAAAAGGGGTTTTCCGTTCGCAGGAAAATCCCTCGTTTACTGTTTGGCGTTTCGTTCAGGACTTGGATTCGTGATACTCTTTCTCGGTGTTCACGCTCCAGATATTATCTTTACTTTTGACGCCGTTTATGATGTTCTTGACCGTCTCGAAGGAGGTCATCATGGAGTGGTCGATATTGTTGTAGCGGTGCTGTCCGTTCCGGCCTACGCAGTACAGATTGTCGATGCTCTTTAAGTAATCTGTCAGGGTGTCGATCTCGCTGTAGGTGTCGAAGTAGGCGGGGTAGGCTTTTTTCACGGACTCCGCGTGGGTGTCGAGCACGTCCGCCTCGCTGTCGATCAGGCCCATCTTGAGCATCTCTGAGACGCCGAGGGCGGCAAACCTGTCCTCCGGCAGATTCCAGAGGTCGTCTCCCTCGCTGCAGAAATATTCCAGTCCGACCCATACGGTATGCTCCAGGTCAGCCACCATGTAGGGCGACCAGTTATTGTAGATCTGGAAACGGCCCACCTGCACCGTGCGGTCGTGGACGTAGATCCAGTTGTCGGGCACGATATTGCCGATGGTTCTGATCTTTGTCTTATTCTTCAGATTCAGTTTGCGGATCAGAACGCCCAGTGTTCTATAGTCGCGGTAGGGAAGTCCCGCCGCGATCCGGGCCTCGTGGGCGGGCACGTCGTTCATGCCGCCTACCAGATCCTTGATGGGCATGGAGGAGATGAAAATATCGCCCTCTGCGGTGATCTGCTGTCCCTCATTTTCGTAGGTGAGAGAGGTGATGCGGTTTAGGGCGTCCTTGTGCAGATGCGTCACCCTGCAGTTTCGCAGGATCGTGCCGCCCATCTTCCCGATCTCTTCCGCGGTCACGTCCCAGAGCTGGCCGGGGCCGAGTTTGGGATAGCTGAAGGATTCGATCAGAGAAGTCTCCACATGGCGGTTTTTTCTGTTCGGCAGCAGTTTGCCGAACATGTCCTTAATGATCGCAAAGACGGAGAGCCCCTTGGCGCGCTGGGCGCCCCAGCTGGGGTCGATCTCGCTGGGGTGCCGCCCCCACAGATTCTCCGTGTACCGCTCGAAGAACATGGAGTACAGTTTCTTGCCGAAACGGTTGATGTAGAAGTCCTCCAGAGATCTCTCTTCGCGCTTGTGCACGACGGATACAAGATAGCTGCACACGGCGGCAATATCTGTGGCAAGCCCCATGTTGGCGAAGGTTTCCCATTTCAGGCTGATGGGATAATCGAAGAATTTCCGGTCGTAGTAGATGCGGGAGACGCGGTTTCGCTTTAACATGACGCGGTCTTCCTGCTCGGGGTCGGGGCCGTCTGCCGAAAGTTCCACCTCTCTCGAGAGCTTGATGTCGTCGTAGGCGGGCGCGCCCTGCAGCGGGAGCATGCGGTTCCACCACTCGTTCACTTCGGGAACCTTGGAGAAAAAGCGGTGGCCGCCCATATCCATACGGTTTCCCTTGTAGTTGACGGTCTTGGAGATGCCGCCCATGGAGTCGCTCTCCTCCAGCACGACGACCTCGTAGTCTTTACTCTGCTTTAACAGTTCGTATGCGGCTGTCAGCCCCGCGGGGCCCGCGCCGATCACATATACCTTCTTCATGGATTACCTCGTTCTATTCTGCAATATACTATTATATTATACGCATTGCAGGTTGTGTCGGTCAAGCAGTCTTGTACTGTGATGATTTCTTTTGCATATATAATGCAAGATCATTTATGATTAGCGCCCATCCAAAATATAAAAATGGCAGGATATACACCGTAAGGCGGGTAAATGAACCATAAGACCCCAGGAAAACAGAAAATTCAATTACTGTAGCAGCTCCCCAGACGCCTAAGTAAAACCAAGGACATTGTTTTGTGACAATCCATTGATAGATGGTCAGCAAAAGACTGAAAGCTATCATGTAAAAACCGCTCGCAATGCGAAACGCAGGAAGATCCCTTTGCAAAAACAGAATGATTTTAAAAACAGGATTTTTGCCAGAGTCAGAAATATCTGAAAATGGGTGGGCATTATAATAATATGGAGAGTATGACTGCCTCCACCAATAAATTATATTACTGCAAAGATACTGTATATAAGCTATGCGATCCGTGTTAATACAATAAGAAGTAAAATGCCTTACGTTTATGTTTTGTTCTCTTGCAGTGGTGCCGAAGAGCTGCATGATGGGAGTAGTAGTCTCCCATCCACGGCCGGTATCGCCATTTTCAATACTGTTGTTATATATTTGTTCAATTTCTTGAACAAGTGACCGATCCGGGTAATTCTGATAGCATCCTGTTACAAGACAAGGCACTAAGGAGTGACGCGGACCAAGATTGGTCAGGTTAAATGTTCCCCAGTGAAACCAGTTGTTGTAAGAATATCCAATATAAAGAAGAATGACTGCGCCGAGTACCAAAGTAAGTTTTTTGACTATGAGGCGACAGTCTTTTCGCAGTCCAAACTGCAGTGGGAGAAGAACGAGACAGATACCGGAATAGACAGCCAATGTGGGTTTGACGCCTGTTGCGATCAGCGACATCAGGATTGCAATGGTTCCATTTCGAAAAGATGGAAATTTCACATACTTTACAATGGCATATAAAAAGAATACGGAGACAGATATGGCCAGAGATTCCGACAAAATGGAAATGTTCCAAGACAGAATACAACCGTTGCATCCGTATAGAATGGCGATAATACCACTGATCAGGGAGTTGCTGGTGGCAATACAGACTGCCTTGTATAATAAGAATACGGATATCGCAGATAGGATGATCTGGATGCAAACAGCAACGAATAAATAACGGCTTTCGCGGAATATGATTTGACATATCCGAAGGATAAGAGGATAGAGCGGCGCTCGAACACCTAAACTCTGTAAAGTGAAGGAATAGTTAATATACGAAGAAGAATCTGTAGCTGTCACGCCAATTTCAGGGCAACTGCAATAAAAAGCCATTTGGACGAAAAAAATAACGAGGGGGGGGGATAAAACGGATATATTTAGACAAGAATTTCATAAATGCCTCCTTTGCGACAATATATTTATAGCTATATTTAGCAGAAAACAATATTAGTTTACCATATTTGCGGGAAAATGTACAGTGTGTTATAATGTGCCTTAGCAATGAGCGCTGCCAAAATGTAAGATGACAAAAATCGCTGCTCGCAGCAGATTTTTTGTCAGATTACATTTTGATAGGGCGAACGCCCGCAGCTCAGGGACCGAAGGTTCCTGAGCGTGCAGCGCGGATGCGTAGCGTGCCGTGCAGCGCGGATGCGCGGCGTTTTGCACAGCGCGCAGCGTTTTATGCAGCGCTTATCATATAGATAGGAGTCCCCATGCTCAATTTACTGCTTTGGCTCGTGGTCATACCGTACTGCATCGGTCTGATCCCCGCCCATTTTATCTCACAGAACAGACGAAACATCGGGTTTACGTTTCTGGCCGGCTATTTTGTCATGTGGGCGGTCTTTGAAGTGACGGCGATCCCGGCGGTCCTTTTCGTCCGGTACCACAACTTCAGGACAGCGTCGGCATGGTTTGCGGCCTGCAGTATTCTGTGCGCCGCGGCGGGGCTTTGGCTTGCGTACGGCCGTCCGTTTCTTGCGCGCGGCCCGCATACCCTCGGTCCGAAACATGACACGAATGTCATAGATATTAAAAAAGGCTGGAGAAACATCTGCGGACGCATCGGCGGGCTGTCCCCGGCGGAGCGGATCGAGTGGCTGCTTTTCTTTGCGCTGCTCGGCTTTCAGCTCTATAAAGCGGCGGCCTATGTTTCCTTTGACGGGGACGACGCCTACTATGTGGTGGAGTCGCTGATCGCGCAGCAGGCGGATGTCATGTACCGCATCCTGCCCTACACGGGACGGCCTACCGATCTGGACGTCAGGCATGCGCTGGCGGTCTTTCCCATGTGGATTGCCTATGTGGCCGAACGGAGCGGTATTCACGCGACTATCGTATCGCACCTGATCATGCCCTTTGTGTTGATCCCGCTGAGCTATCTTGTGTATTATGAGATTGGAAAGCTGCTTTTTAACCGCGCGGACGAACAATCGGCGGAGGGTTCCGGCAGTGTGCCGGGCTCGGACGACGGCACGCTGTTTTGCAGGGAAAATCTGCCTGTTTTTATGATCCTGATGAGCCTGTTTCAGATCTTCGGCAATGTGTCGATCTATACCAACGAGACCTTTTTCCTGACAAGGACGTGGCAGGGAAAAGCGGTGGCGGGCAGTCTGGTGATCCCGGCCCTGTTCTGGATCTTTCTGCAGCTGCACGGCAGCGGGGAAAAACGGCGGACCGACCCGGGGGTGTGGCTTTTGTTTGTCTGCGTCAACATGACGGCGGGCATCTGCAGTTCCATCGCCGTCTTTCTCGTCAGTATACTGACTGCGGTGACGGCGCTTTGTCTCGCGTTCGTGGAGCGGGACTGGAAATTGATCGCAAGATCGGGCATGGCCTGTATCCCGAATGTGATCTACATGGCGGTCTATGTGGTCATGGCATACAGCTATCTGCTGCGGTAGGAGAGAGTTATGTGGGGCATTTTCCTTGAGAGCGTAGTGATCTTTCAAAATTATATGGGCTTTCATGAGAACGGCTATCTGGCGGGCATCTATCTCTTCGCCCTGCTGTATCTGTGGCTGGCGGAGAAGGATAAGCGCAGACGGGCTATTTTTGTCTATGCGCCGACGCTCCTCCTCTTTTTGTTTTTCTGTCCGCTGTTTCGCAAGGTGTTCGTGAGACTGTTGGAGGATTCCGAGACATACTACAGGCTGTTGTGGCTTTTGCAGATGAGCATGGTGAGCGCCTACGGTCTGCTGAAACTGTGCGGCAGGCACCGCAGGATCGGGCTTGCAGTCTTGGGCGTCGCGATCATCGCCTGCGGGAACTATGTCTATGACAGTGAAAATATCACGAGGGCGGAAAATGCCTACCATCTGCCGCAGGAGGCCATCGACATCGTCGATCTGATCGAGCCGGAGGAGGGACGCGTCACGGTGCTTGTTCCGGCGGATCTGATCTATTTCGTGCGCCAGTACAGCACGAACATTGAACTGCCCTACGGCAGAGAAATGCTGATCGCCAGATGGGACTACTACCATGCCATGTATGAGGCGATGGAAGAGGCGGATGTGATCGATACGGACTCTTTTGCCCGGCTGGCCGGAGAGTATCCCTGCGCCTATGTGGTGCTGAAGGAAGACAGGCAGATGGATGAACCGTTGACGGAGTACGGGTACGACCTGTATGGCAGGGTGGGGGAGTACCTGATCTATCGGGATACGCAGACGGAGTGAGAGCATGCTTTTTAACTCATATATTTTTGTGTTTCTTTTCTTTCCCATATGTCTTATCGGCTATTACGGGCTGACGCATTTTTGCAGGCCGGAGGCTGCCAAAGTGTTCTTGATCGCCATGTCGCTGTGGTTTTACGGCTACTTTAACGTGTCGTATCTGCTCATCATGATATGCAGCATAGGCATGAATTATCTGTTCCATCGGGTGCTGTCGCGCAGACCGCAGAAAACGGTTATGACCCTGGCGGTGGCGGTGAACCTCGGCGTGCTGTTCTACTTCAAATATTTCGATTTTTTTCTCGCTACGATGAACAGCCTATTCGGCGCGTCTCTGGCGCTCAGACAGATCCTGCTCCCGCTGGGGATCAGTTTTTTCACTTTTCAGCAGATCTCCTTTGTGGTCGATACTTATCGCGGGGAGGTGCGGGACTGTTCTTTTATCGATTATGCGCTCTTCGTCGCCTTTTTTCCCCAGTTGATCGCCGGGCCGATCGTCAATCACGGCGAGATGCTGCCGCAGTTTGCGCGGATCGGCAGAGAGCCTGTCAGGTGGGAGCGGATCGCGGAAGGATTCGGACTGTTTATTCTGGGACTGGCCAAAAAGGTGCTTATCGCGGACACTTTCGGCGCCGCCGTGGACTATGGCTATACGAACCTCGCGCAGCTTGGGCGCTTTGATGCGATTCTTGTCATTGTGAGCTACTCGCTGCAGCTGTATTTTGATTTCAGCGGCTACTGTGATATGGCGAGGGGCATAGGCAAGATGCTCGGCATAGAGCTGCCGGTCAACTTCGACTCGCCCTATAAGGCGTCCAATATCGTCGATTTCTGGAAAAGATGGCACATCACCCTGAACCGCTTTTTCACGAAGTATATTTATATTCCGTTGGGCGGGAACCGCGCGGGCGCAGTAAGGATGTATCTGAACCTGATGATCGTGTTCTTTCTTAGCGGACTGTGGCACGGAGCAGGCTGGAATTATCTTGTGTGGGGGATCATGCACGGCGCGCTGTATGTGGCGACAAGATTCCGGCAGAGGAATCTGCGGCCTCTCATGCCGGGCGCGGCGGACAAGACGGGACAGGGGAAAAACGGTGTGGCGGCAAGGACGGGTCATAGGATTGCCGCGTGTGTGTCAAGGCTCCTTCTGTTCGCATATGTGAGCGCGGCGTGGGTGTATTTCCGCGCGGCTGACGTTGCGCAGGCGAACCGGATGCTGGCGGCCGCCGTCAAGGGGCCGGTGCAAAAGATTTCCGCCGATTTGGCGGAGTGCTTTCGATTGGATGAATTTTGGTATGTCATCAAGGTGCTGCGCCTCGACAATATGGCGTACAGCAGATACATTCTGCTCTGGGTGATCCTGGGCGGCGGCATCTATCTGGCCATGTGTGGGGAAAACGCTGCGGAGCGCATGGAATGCGCCAAGTACAGGACGAGCTCGGCGTTTCTGTTCGCCGCGCTGGCATTGTGGTGCGTGCTCACTTTCTCGAAGGTCAGCACTTTCCTGTACTTTAATTTCTGAGAATCAAATAGGGTGACCGTTATGAACAAATTTAAAAAGTGGCTTGTGACAGCCGCTGCGGCAATCTTCATACTGCTCTTTCTGACGGCGGCGCTGGTGATCTTTGTGGATCCTTTCTTCCAATATCATGCACCGCTTAAGAACTTCCCCTATCTGGTGGACAACCAGCTCTCCCAAAACCCAGGCATGGCGAAGCATATGGAGTACGACAGCGTCATTCTCGGCTCCTCCATGACGGTGAATTTCGACACGCGCTGGTTTGCGCAGACGATGGGACTTGAGACGATCAAGCTGTGCTACAGCGGGGCCTATCCGAAAGATCAGGCGAATATCATGGACATCGTCTTTGACAGCGGGCACAGGGTGGATGCCGTGTTCCTCGGCGTGGATGTGACGACCTATACCGGAGGGGTAAACGAGACGAAGTACCCGATCCCCACGTATCTGTATGATGACAATCTGCTGAATGATGTGCAGTATCTGTATAACAAAGACGTGGTGTTAAACTATATCCTCAGGCCGCTGGCGGATCCTGACAAGACCGATCTGGCTACGGTCTATCAGAGCTGGTGGACGGATGAGTACTACAATATTCAGTGGGTCATGCACAATTATGAACCGCCTGCGGTTGTAGAGAGGGAAACGCCCGAGGACGCGTATCTTGAGAGCACAGAGGCCAATCTGCGGGCGAATCTGTGCCCGTATATCGAGCAGAATCCCGGTACTATGTTCTATATTTTCTTCCCGCCGTACAGTATTCTGTATTGGAATGACGTGATCCGGGAGAATCATCTTGACGCGACGATGATGGAATACGCACATATCGCCGATACCTTGCTGACCTATGACAATGTGCGGGTGTTCTTCTTCCCGGATCAGGAATGGATCGTGACGGATCTGAATAACTATGCGGACTACACCCACTACCACAGGGACATCAACCGATACATGACGGAGTGTTTCGCGAACGGAACGTGCGAGATAAAGAGCGCGGAAGAAATGAACGGCGCGCTCCGCAGGATGCGCGCCGTGATTGACGCCTTTGATTTTGAGGAACTCTTCTCGAAAGAATATTGACGTTTCAGCCCTATCGCTGTTCGGTGGACAGATCGGGGAAAATACATTGCACGAACCGATCCGCCAGAAGCTCCCGGCCGGCATCGTTGAAGTGGATGTAGTCGGTCATGTAGTCCAGATAGTTGTCCTCGTTGACAGAGCCATAGAAGTTGTCGATAAAGGAGACGCCGCAGTCCATCGTGGCATCCAGTTCCTTCTGCAGATAATGACTCAGCGTGCCGTGGCCCAAGTCTACACGGTCGCCGTTCTCGAAGTTCCCCTCCTCGTTGACGTGATGGCAGAAGGTGTGCGACATCACCACGATGCGTATGTGCGGATAGGCGTCCTGAATAGCCTTGACGCCTGAGCGCAAGGCGCCTGTGTAGGTGATCGGATCGTAAGGCTTATTGGGATCGTCGCAGGGGCGCATGTTGATGTAGTCGCTGGCGTCGTACATCACGCAGAGTATATCTACGGCGTTCATGTCGAGCGAGGCGAGCATTTCCGTTGTGCGGGGGAACGCCTCATCATAGCTGTAGGCAGCTGCCTGCCGCATGGTGTCAAAGTCTCCTGACGCCAGACTCTGCGCTACATAGGCGAAGGAAAAGGCGTCCAGATAATACCAGTCCTGATAGCTCGGATTCTGCATTGCCATCGTAGTGCCCGTGAAGGAGCCGTTGTAGACGGTGGCCCCCGTCTTTGCCGCGATCTGTTCCGCTAGGCCGCCGTCCCCCTGATCCAGAGAGAAGGGATCGTCGCCGAGGCACAGGATCGTGGTCACGCCGTCGTCCTCATACCCTTCCAGTTTGTCTGGGGCAAGGGGGATGATGCTGTCCATCGCCTCGATGTCAAAATCGGTCGTCTGATAGTTGGGATCGTAGTCGGACGGTACGCCCTTATTCCACTTGTAAAGGCGGAATGCGCAGAATCCAATGATCACCACGATGGCGGCCAGAAGAATGACATGGATATTTATGTGAAAACGCCTGTCCGGCGTCTTCATCCCGTCGGTTTCGGCATCCGGTCTTTCGGGTTTCTGTTTTTCGTTCATTGCGTCCTCCATTTCGGGGAGTTTCCCCATTCTGTGTTTTGCCTGTCGTTCTGTGAAGATTCTTCCACCATTTTACTATGAAAATAATGAAAAATCCATGATTTCTGTTTTTTTTAAGAAAATGTTTCGATATGGTTATAGCGGACAGCGGAGCAATGGCGGAAGCGAAAGAGAGCGGCGCCGGAGATCCGAAGATTCCGGACGTCGCTCTCAGACGGGTCTGCCACATGGCATCAGACCATGGACATTGCGTTTTCCGTCGGGGTTCTGTCTGCCATAGGATATGTGATAATCGTGGTAGGCGGAAACTGGCGCTGCAGTTCTTTGTACCATTTGCTGTACTTATACATACGGTATGTAGTACTCAGATGTGACAGCTGTTCATCGTCCGCACAGCAGTCGCTGAATTGTTCCCTCGCCTCCTTATCCATGGTGACATAATCCATGTATGTGATTTTTAGTTCCGTGATGCGCTCACGGCATTTGGGGCAGCGCTGTTTGTGCCCGTTCAGCATGTAAACCCGATGGCAACGCTTACAGTAGTGCATGTACATCATAGTAAAATCCCCTTTTCTAATACAAAAACCACTGTTGAATTTGTACCGTTGCACTTGTATTGTGTCAGTTATGGTTGATAAAGTCAAGAAGTTTTAACGGAATTTGGCGGTTTTGGCGATGTAAAATATCGCGCAATCATACAAATATTATGTAAATCTTACGAAAATCGGAAGAATAGGAAATAACCTTGATGTTATCGCAGTTCTATGATATAATAATACAAAATTGTTAAAAAATAAGGGTTTACATAAGGACGACCCGACAGAGAGGAAAAGGACGGTCGGACTGTCGGGCCGCAGAGCGCGGCACGGATTCGGAATGGAGGAAAAATGCAGGGCAGGAAGAACGGTACAAACAAAAATATAAAGAAGAACACAAAGCAGGAAATAGAATTGGAGGAGGTTCTTGCGGACGGCCGTTTCGACGAGGAGGATGAGGACAGTGTGACGGACGACACACTGGAATTTTTGTGTCTGGACGACGAGACGATTGAGACTTACCGGAGCGAACAGAAAAGTACCCGCGCAGGCTCGTCGAAAAAAGCTCTTCGCTATCGGGACGAGGATGACGACGATGAGGAAGATGAGGATGATATAGACGACGAGGAAGAATATTACGAAGAAGACGATGAGGACGACGCGTACTACGAGGACGAAGAAGAGGACGACGACGAGTACTATGAGGACGAGGATGAAGATGACGAGTATGAGTATGATGACGAGCGGACGGGCGTAATCGCGCGTTTCAGAGATTTTCTGGCGGATATGAGCACGCTGGATATGGTAGTCGCTATGTTCGGCGTCCTTGTCATTGCCGGAGTGATCGTGACAGGCGCGCTTTTTGTCAATGCCAAGTCCGTTGAGAGACAGGTGGAGGCTTTCGCGTCGATCGGCGAAGAGGTGGAAGGGATCTCCGTCATCGGCGAGGGCGGGCTTTTGGCGGTATCCGAGTCGGCCAAACTGGCGGGAATGCTGGAGACGGAGGAAGAAGAACAGGAAAATCAGCAGGAGGAAGAGGCCGAAAAGAGCGATGTGATCGAGGTGACGCTGAATCTCACATCGATCCAGTCCGACTTAAAGATCAAGTTCGTAAACAAGGCCACGGGAAAACTGATCTCCGGCGTGCCTTTTGAGGTGGAAGTAAAGGGAGACAAGACCTTTGATCTGAAAGACGATGACAAGGACGGCATCATCTATCAGACGGGCGTGGCTGCGGGGACCTACAGCGTGACGGCCAGACCGCTGAGCGGCGGGGAGTACGCGAAGTATAAGCTGCCGGCTGCCGCGGTCAGCGTCAAGGTCACAGATCAGATAGCGTATAAGAAGGTCGATGTGGCAGACGAGATCAAGGACGAGTCCGAGATCAACGTGGCGGCGGAGGAGAAGGTGGTCGAGAATACGGTGGTGGAATCCCAGCTGACCGACACGGTGGAGTGGGTGGAATCCACGAAGACGCCCATCGATTCAGACGACAACTATGAGGAGATCAAAAAAGACGACATCCCCGACCCGGCGAAGGTGAGCGCGGTGATCGGCGGGTTCATGAAGATGGTTTCGGTATCCGAGAATACGCAGCCGCCGGAGGAGAAGTGCAACTGTCAGGACAGCGTCAAGTGTACCGAGAGCAGCAGGAAGGCGGACTGCCCTGTGTGTCAGAAGGACGTCAGCAAGTGCGAGGGCAGAGAGGCGCCGAAAGAATGCAGCTGCACCACGCACTGTACGGACGGAAGCAGGAACGAGAGCTGCCCTGTCTGCAAGGAAGACCCGTCGAAATGTAAGGTGGCCGCACCCATCTGTAACTGCGAGATCAAATGCGAGTCAGGCAAACCAAACCGGAGTTGTCCGGTCTGCAAGGACGACGTGTCAGGCTGTCAGGGCAAAGCGTCGGCGCAGACAGAATACAAAGTCAGGATAACCGACTGCCCGTCGACGCTCACGGTCGGAGCGAGCGGTCAGGCGAAAGCCGAGACCACGCCCGGGGGCGGTAAGGTCAAGTGGAGCAGCAGCGATACGAAAGTGGTGGAGATCGATGCCGACAGCGGCAAGCTGACGGCAAAGGCGGCGGGTACCGTAGAGATTGTCGCGAAGTACGAGGGCACGGACGCCTCGGCTCAGGTCACGGTCAAAGTCGAGAATACGAAATACACGGCGATCGAACTGAGCGGTGAAAAGACCGTCAAGGTGGGCGATAAGATCACGATCAAGGGAAAGACCACCCCGGAGGGCGGCGCTATCTCATGGACGAGCAGCGATGAGAAGATCGCCAAGATCGACAAGAGCGACAGCGCCTCCGTCACCGTGAAGGGGATCGCGGCGGGTACCGTGAAGATCACGGCGAAGTGCGGCGACGCCTCAAAGGAGTGGGAAGTGAAGGTCGTCAAGGATCTGGCGGGCGACAACAAAACAAAACTCAAGGATAAGAACGGCAACCAGATCTATATCAAAAAAGACGGCAAGTACGTCGAGGCGACCTATGCCGATTACTACACGGCGGACAAGTTTTATCTCGCCAAATCCCTGTATAGGTACACGGGCTGGCAGACCATAGACGGGCATGTGTATTTCTTCGACAAGGACGGAAACTATGTGACGGGAGAACAGGTGATTCAGGGGGCCAAGTACAATTTCGGCAGCGACGGCAAGCTCTCGGCGGGCTCTGGCTCCATGGGGATCGACGTGTCCAAGCACAACGGCAGCATCGACTGGAACGCGGTGAAAAACGCGGGCGTGTCCTACGCCATCATCCGCTGCGGCTACCGCGGATATTCCACGGGCGTTCTGGTGGAGGATCCCAAGTTCGCGAGCAACATCAAGGGCGCGAAGGCGGCCGGGATCAAGGTAGGCGTGTATATTTACAGTCAGGCGGTCAACGAGGTGGAGGCGGTGGAGGAGGCGTCCATGGCGCTGAATCTGGTCAAGGGGTACGGTCTGGAGTATCCGATCTTCATCGACGTGGAGGCCAGCGGAGGCCGCGGCGACGGCATCGGCAGCAGCGCGAGGACCGCGGTGTGTCAGGCGTTCTGCCAGACGGTGCAGAACTCCGGCTACTCGGCGGGCGTGTACTCCAACAAGAACTGGTTTTCCGAGCAGATCAATACGTCCAGTCTGACGGGCTACAAGATCTGGCTGGCGCAGTACGCGGCGGCGCCCACTTACACGGCGACCCGCTATGATATGTGGCAGTATTCGTCCAAGGGCAAGGTCAGCGGCATCAGCGGCAATGTGGATATGAACATCTGCTATCTGAATTATTAGGCTTGCAATTTCAGGGCTGCTAACCCATAATAGATACGAATGGAGGACACAGGCATGAGGACTTATCTGGTAACGGGAGGGGCAGGCTTTATCGGCTCCAATTATATACACTATATGTTCCGCAAATACGATACAGACATCCGCATCATCAATGTGGACGCCCTGACCTACGCGGGCAATTTGGAAAATCTGAAGGATATAGAAGACAGGGAAAACTATACGTTCATCAAGGCGGACATCTGCGACAAGGACGCGATCGCCGGGATCTTTGCGGAGAACGACATCGACCGGGTGGTGCATTTCGCCGCGGAGAGCCATGTGGACAGGAGTATTAAGGACCCGGAGGTCTTCGTGCGGACCAATGTCCTCGGCACGGCGGTCATGTTAAACTGCGCGAAGGCGGCGTGGGAGCTGCCCGACGGCAGTTTCAGGGCGGACAAGAAGTTCCTCCATGTGTCCACGGACGAGGTGTACGGTTCTCTCGAGGAGGACGGCGGGTATTTCTACGAGACGACGCCCTATGCGCCGCGCAGCCCGTATTCGGCCAGCAAGGCGGGTTCCGATATGCTGGTGAAGGCGTACATGGACACCTACAAATTCCCCGCCAATATCACCAACTGCTCCAACAACTACGGACCGTACCAGTTCCCGGAGAAACTGATCCCGCTCATCATCAACAACGCGCTGCAAGGGAAAAAACTGCCTGTCTACGGGGACGGCAGGAATGTCCGCGACTGGCTGTACGTGGAGGATCACGCCAAGGCGATCGATATGGTGCAGGAGAAAGGGCGGCTCTTCGAGACCTACAATGTGGGCGGCCACAATGAGAAACAGAATATCGAGATCATCCATATCATACTCGACACACTGCGGGAGATGCTGCCGGACAGCGATCCGCGCAAGGCGCTTGTGAATGAGGATCTGATCACCTATGTGGAGGACCGCAAAGGCCACGACAGACGCTACGCCATCGCGCCGGACAAGATCAGGGCGGAGATCGGCTGGGAGCCCGAGACAATGTTCAAAGAAGGGATCCGCCGCACGATCCAATGGTTCTTCGAGCACGAGGACTGGATGCGCAATGTGACCAGCGGAGATTATCAGAAATATTATGAAGATATGTACAGGAATCGATAGAATCTAAGAAACGATACGGAGGAAATTATGAAAGGCATCATACTGGCGGGCGGCTCGGGGACGAGACTGTATCCGCTTACCAAGGCGATCTCGAAACAGATCATGCCGGTGTATGACAAACCGATGATCTACTATCCGCTGTCTATTCTTATGCTGGCGGGGATCAGGGACATCCTCATCATCTCTACGCCCAGAGATCTCCCGACATTCCGGGAACTTTTCGGCGACGGCAGCCAGCTCGGGCTCCACATGGCGTACGCGGTGCAGGAACAGCCGAGAGGGTTGGCGGACGCGTTCATTATCGGGGCGGATTTTATCGGCGAGGACAGCGTGGCGCTGGTGCTCGGCGACAATATCTTTTACGGGCAGAGCTTTTCCAGGGTGCTGAGAGAAGTTGCATCCAGACAGTCGGGGGCGACGATTTTTGGTTACTATGTCAGAGATCCGAGAGAGTACGGCGTGGTGGAGTTTGACGAGAGCGGCAAGGCGATCTCCATTGAGGAGAAACCGGAGAAACCTAAGAGTAACTATGCGGTTCCGGGGTTATACTTCTATGACAACAGGGTGGTGGAGATTGCGGCGAAGGTGAAACCATCCGCCAGGGGCGAGATCGAGATCACGAGCATCAACAACGAATATCTGCGTATGGGCGAACTCTATGTGGAGACGCTTGGGCGCGGTTTCGCGTGGCTGGATACCGGGAATCACGATTCTTTGCTTGACGCGGCGGATTTTGTGGCGGCTTTTCAGAAAAGACAGGGACTCTATATTTCCTGTATAGAGGAGATCGCATATAAGAGAGGATTTATCACAAAGGAACAACTCATAAAGCTGGCCGAACCGCTGATGAAGACGGATTACGGCAGGTACATGGTTGAGGTTGCCAATGGACTCTAAGAAAATGAGAAGAACACTGATCGCCATGATCGTCATGTTCGTTGTACTGATCGGTGTGATCGCGGCGACCAATCTTGATGCCGTGAAGAGCAAGCTCGGATTGACGCCGAAGGAACAGGCGCAGGAGGCGGCGGTCATAGAGGAAGATACGGCCGGCGGACAAAGAGGAGATGATTTGTCTGCCTTTCTGCATGATGAGACATTTTTTGACCCGGAGGTCAAATTTAAGAGTATCGAGAGCTACTCCGGCAGGAAAGTGTTCCTCATGATGAGTTCCGTGGCGAAGGATCTGCGCGTCATGATCGTGGACAGCGTGGGCAAGCTGGTGACGGGAACGCCTTTTACGATCAGGGTGCAGGGCGTCGGAGAGTACACGGATTCCGACGAGGACGGCATCATCTATCTGGACGGGCTGCGCTCGGGAGAGTACAGTGTGGCGCTGGAGGAGGCGGAGGGGTTCATCGTACCCAATACGATCACCTCTATTCAGGTGAAACAGGAGATCGAGTACCGCGTCATAGATGACATAGAATATCTGATCCTGACGGAGGATGAGATCGATCCGGAGAAGGAGGATAAGGCTGTGAACGGCGCGGAGCAGGACGCCGACGGCACTGAGAACACGGATTTGGAGTTTGCAGCTAAGAGTGGAAAACTCGGCATAGACGTCTCGCGGTGGAACGAAGAGATCGACTGGGAGGCTGTGAAGGCGGACGGCGTGGAGTTCGCGATCATCCGCTGCGGGTACCGGGGAGCCTCCGGCGGCGCGCTGGTGCTGGACCCCATGTATGAGCGCAACATCAAAGGAGCGATCGAGGCGGGGATTCCCGTGGGCGTCTACTTCTTCACGCAGGCCACGAGCGAGGTGGAGGCGATCGAGGAGGCCAGTATGGTGATCAGTCTGATCGAGGACTACGACGTGGACTACCCTGTTTTTCTTGACAGTGAGAACGCGGGCGGCACAGGGCGCGCGGACGGTCTGGAGCCGGAGGAACGGGCGAAGTATCACGCCGCTTTTCTGGAGACAATATCTGCGGCGGGTTACGAGACCGGCATTTACGCGTCGAAGAACTGGCTGAACGATCAACTGGATATGACAGAACTGTCACAATACAAGACCTGGCTTGCAGAATATACGGATGTGCCGACTTACGACCAATACTTTGACATGTGGCAGTACACGTCCAAGGGAATTGTGGACGGCATAGACACGAGGGTTGACCTCAATGTGTGCTATATGAACATCGACACGTCGATCAACCATGCCAAGGGTGCGGCGGGCTATTCCGGCATTATCGACGGGGACAGCGGCAATGTACCCACAGGGTCTGATGAAGAGTAACGGAAAGGAATGTTGGGATTATGGGCAAAATAACGGTGGAAACCTGTGAGATAGAGGGCCTTAAGGTCATCACGCCGACGGTGTTCGGGGACGCCAGGGGCTATTTTATGGAGACATACAATTACAACGATTTTAAAGAGGCGGGGATCGACCGGATCTTTGTGCAGGATAACCAGTCGGCGTCCGTTAAGGGCGTGCTGCGCGGGCTGCATTTCCAGATCAACTATCCGCAGGACAAGCTGGTGCGCGTCCTGAGCGGAGAGGTGTACGACGTTGCCGTGGATCTGCGTCCGGGCTCCGTGACTTACGGCAAGTGGTGCGGCGTGCTGCTCTCGGCGGAGAACAAGAAACAATTCTATGTCCCGAAAAACTTTGCCCACGGTTTCTATGTGCTGTCAGACTACGCCGAATTTGCCTATAAGTGCACGGATTTCTACCATCCGAATGACGAGGGCGGCATTATCTGGAACGATCCGGAGATCGGTATAGACTGGCCCATCCCCGCCGGGACGCAGCCGATCCTGTCCGACAAGGACACGCGCCATGGAGGGCTCGCCGCATTTACGGAGACATACCGCCGATGACGGCGGGCGGGACGGTTTGCGATAGGAAATAAGTGTGAAGATGACGGAACAGAAGAGAGAGACCGACAAGAGAAAAGCGTATTTTGGAAAGCCCGCAGGAGTAGCTATATTCTGGGGGCTTGGTTTGATTTTGGCGCTGGTGCTTGTGAATCATCACAATCCTCTGGCTGATCAGGTGACGGAGCAGATGAAAAAGGTGAGCGGCTGTGTGCTCATTGTTTTTACCTGTATTATTTTTGCCATATATTACGACCGTATCATGACGATTCCGGCGGAGCTTTTTCAGAGCAGAAAGCTGATCTGGAAACTGGCGAAAAATGATTTCAAGAAACGCTATGCCGGCTCCTATCTCGGGATCGTGTGGGCCATGGCGCAGCCGGTGGTGACCGTGGTGATGTACTGGATCGTCTTCGACAAGGTGTTTGACACGAGGAGCCAGCTGGTAGCCAGCGGTCTTGAGGTGCCCTATGTTCTGTATCTGACGGCGGGGCTGGTGCCGTGGTTTTATTTTTCGGAGGCGATCACACAGGGGACGATGGCGCTGATCGAGTACAATTACCTCGTGAAAAAGGTCGTGTTCAATATCAGCATCCTGCCGATTATCAAGGTGATCGCGGCGACCTTTATCCATGTGTTCTTTGCGGCGGTGCTGCTGCTCGTATCGGCCTGCTACGGGTATTATCCCAGCGTCTACACGCTGCAGCTGATCTATTACAGTTTTTGCCTGTTCTTTCTGGTGCTTGGCATGAGTTATCTCACATGCGCCCTTGTTGTCTTTATCAGAGACTTGCAGCAGATTATCAATATCGCTCTGCAGATCGGCATGTGGGCGACGCCGATCCTCTGGAATATCGAGATGCTGACGACCGACAATATGAAGACGCTCTTCAAGCTGAATCCGCTGGTCTATATCGTCAACGGATACAGGAGCGCGATCTATGAGAAAATATGGTTCTGGGAGCACTTCTACTCCTCCAC
>CANRPO010000020.1 GCA_947632515.1 uncultured Lachnospiraceae bacterium | reverse complement strand
CAGGAGGCCGTCTTAAAGGGCAGGGCGCGTCCCGCCGCGTTGAAGACCCACTCCACAAAGGCCATGCACCAGGGGTACGCGCCGCCGGAGACCGCCCGTCCGTAGTACCATTCGTTGTACTTGACCCTGTTGCTCCCGGAGGGCCATTCCGTGGTCCCGACTTCCCCTCCGGCAATCGCCAGAACATCATCAGCCCAGCTCATACGTCGTCCCCCTTCTTAAACCGCGGCTCTTTCACCGGGAGCTTATCCACTTCCTCCAATGCAACGTCCAGGTCCTCCCCGCCGTTTGCCTTGAAGGCCGCGTGCATACGGTGGAATGTCTCCTTGTCGTCCACAGAGATTTCTTTGGCAGCTATGTAGCACATGGCAAGATAGCGGATATTCTGCTCAAGCGACGCACAGGTCGCCTCCCGAATATTTGCCACGTCGCTTTTCAGCTGCTCAAATTCCTCCCGGCTTACTGTGTTCTTGGCCTCCGCCTCGTCTTTCTTCTTCCATCGCCGTTGCAGGATAAGCGTTACGATTCCGCTCACCCCGCCGCCTCCAAGAAAGGCTATTAGCGCCACCACAATGCTTGTCCAGTCCATCTAAAGTCTCTCCCATGTAAATTTTTGGAGCCTCGCCGCAAGTTCGTTGTCCTCCAGCACCTCCGCGCCCAGAACGGAGAGGATTTCGGCTTGCGCCTTGATGATCTTCGCTTGTCTTACGCAGATTTCCGTCAGCTCCGCGATGGTTTCTGCGTTATCCATTACCCGGCCTCCTTGAGTTTCTCTTCCACCGCGGCCCTCCACCGATCCGGGACTTCTTCCAGCGTCAGCTTACCCTGCTTGATCCAGCGCACGTAGATACTCGCCATATCATTCACCACCTCCCACAATGGACGCGATCTCAATCATCGCCGCCTCCAGGTCATCCAATCGCTGCTTTCCCGTGGCCTCCGGGGCGGGCGTATTCTTGGCCCTGCGGAGCCAGTCGTCGAAGTTTTCCTCCACGCTCCTCTCGATTCCAGGCAGCGCCGGGATCACCAGCGTGTACTGGTCTGCCTCCCACCGTTCGGAGTTCTCCCCCTCCGGCCCCGAAACGTCCTCCCCGCGGCGGATATTGTCGTTTAGCGTGACCAACAATGTCCTGTCAGGCAGCCGCTCCACCGTAGACCGCTTGGGCTTGCTTGCAAAGTATGTCAACATAGCTGATTACCCTCCTGCATTTTTTCCATGTGTTTTTTTTGAAGTGTTTTTCCCACACCGTTCTGCTGTTGGCGGGGAGCATGATCCCCTTGTAGGAGCACAGCCGCCGCGCCAGGTCGGGAGATATTCCGCCCTTGGTTTTGCGAGCCGCCGCTGTGATCCGAAAGAGAATTTGCTTACGGATAAGCGTACATCGACGGAAGAATCGGTAGCTCAAAAACGCCGCTCCGCATTTGATGCGGTACACCTGATATGTCCCTTTGAGCCTCATTCCCCATTGGCGAAGCCTCTCCTGGATAAAGCCGACGCATCGGTGGAGCCTCCGTTTGTTCCCGGACACCATCAGCATATCGTCGGCAAAGCGCACCAACTTCACCTCCCGCCCGTACCTGTCCTTCAGGGGCTTATCTACGGCCATATCCAGTACGAGGTTTGCGTACCACGGGCTGGGGAAGAATCCTATTGCCAGCGTCCCGCCCATGCTCTCCAAAATCTTTCGGTTGGCCCACAGTAGCTCCCGGTCCTTATATACCCGCTCCAGACACGCCATCACCGTCTCCATACCACATGTATCATAAAAGTGATACACGTCGCAGGACGCGGCATACTTGGCGCCTTTCCTGGCCTTGGTGAGCCTCTTGGCGGCGTTGACGGCCCGCTTCTGCCCCGCGCCGGGGACCGACCCACAGCTATAGTGGTAAAACCGCTTTTGAAGGTCCGGGATCATCACCCGAAGGACGGCGTGGTGTATAAACTGGTCGTAGAGGCACGGCATCTTCAATCGCCTCTCCTTGTGCCGGAGCTTGTCCATGATTACCCGTGTGCGGTACTGTCTCGGCGTCCACGTCTTGTTTGTCAGGCCCGTCTGTACCCTCCGCGCCACCCCCTCCTTGTGCTCCACGCACCAGGTGATATATCCCGGCTTGGGCAGGTGCTTCGCCCGGCGTCGGACGATCCGCTCTATGTCCCTCCTGTTGGGCGTATGGAGCCTGGAGCCCAGGGCCGGGAAGTGGCGGTTTTTCAAAACCTCCTCCACGGCGGCGTAGCAGTTCTCAAACGTGATGACCTGCTCCCACCTGTGATTTTTTCTTTTTGGCATAAGCATCTCCTTTTCAGGATATTATCTGGGATATTCGCCCTCTCTCTTCTTACCTTGCGGCCTTTCGGTGAACCTACTAACCCGCATCCCAGCGGCATATTTTTGGCAAGGGCCAAGGCACTGTCCGACACTACGTCAAACGTAGAACGAGGGCAAAAGAAGACAGGGAGGCGGCGTTGTTCCACCAGGCATTCGAGGACGCATTGTGCCAGTTTGCCGTGAAACGACCAACGTTCAGCCCGTTGTTCGCGTTCGCCCCGGCAATGCAGAAGCCAAGCGAAACCCGCCTATTGTCGGATAGTGCCCTTTGTGACCCACCGGGTCACGAAATTTAGGATTTATCTATTTTTATTTTGAGGGGGAGTGCGCTCCCCCTCAAACTCCCCCTTTGGGGTTTTTGAAGGCGAGGGAGGCGGCGTGGCCCCACCAGGCAGCCGAGGACGCAGCGCGCCAGTGCGCCGTGAAACGACCAACGCGCAGCCCGTCGCCCGCGCACGCCCCGGCAAGGCAGATCGTATTTCCAGCACTCAAAGCCGGAGTCCAGACATAATCCCCCACGGGTTTCGTGCTGTCCCCGCCGGTACTCTTGCAGAACGGCGCCATGGGGTAGTCCGGAAGAAGGTACAGCTCCTTGATATATCCTTCGCCCTGCGCCCCGCTCGCCCCCTGCGGGAGGGTGCAGCCGGTGTCGATGCACTCGCTCTTGTCCAGCGCGTCCAGTTCGTCCGCCGTCTCCAAATCCGGCGCCACCCAGATGTGGCCGGTGTTCTGCTCACGGTAAGCGCCAAGGAGATAGTGAAAGCAATTTCCCCAGCAATTACGGCCCCGGTAATACGCCAGTGACCGTCCATCTGTCCCGATATACCCGGATTTGCTCCCGATGGCCGCATCCGGGGCATTGTAGAGGCCGTGGATGGAGCAGAAGGTCGCCGTGGTATATGTAACCGGGTCGCCGGAAAATGTCACCTTAACGCCGCCGCTCACGTCCTCAGTCTTTGTAACAGCCCTCCGTGCCTCAGTGCCCCTATCATTTACCGCACCGAAGGCCAGGATAGCGCCGGGAATGAGCCAGTCCTTCATGGCGGCAGGCAACGTAACATAATTCACGCTCGTTCCGTCCGCCGTGGGGTGCTCACTCTGCGCCCGGTAGAGACTATCCACGCTATGGCCAATGGCCGCCTGACAGTTCATATTCGCGTACTCCACCACCATCAGTACCGTCTCCGGGTCCCAGGTCTGGATGGTGTCCAGCGTCAGATGGTCCGCCTTCGCCTTTGTGTGGAGGGTTCCGACGCTGACCGTATCCGCCAGGGGCACATCCCCGGCCAGGGATGTAAGCCCGTCATTGCCGTCGTCACTGGCCAGATACCGCCCCAGCACCATTTCCGGGACGTACTGCCACCCATAGATTGGCCCGTCCGCCACGCCTATGTAGACGTACCCGCCGTCCTCCCACTGCTTCATCCAAAATTCCGGCGTGTACACCATGTCCATGCCATCAAGCTCCGGCCCCAGTTTAAAGCCCGGCTCGTCCTCCCACTTGGTTATAGCCCCCATCACGTCTCCCCCGGCCTCGTAAAGCTCCTTGTACTTTGCCTTGTCCGCCTTGCACAGCTTTCGATGTGACCAGGGATAGAGATTATCAAAGGGGTTGTCATACGACTTATCTACCGCCCCGTGATAGGCAAAATGTGTGGTGTCCGTGGTTATATTCGCCGCGTCATACATCCTCGTGCATTTCGCCTGCTTCTTGTCCCAGCGAACCACGTAGCGGTGTGGCACAACCCCCTCCGTCTGCCACTTGTACACCAAATCCTCCGGCGAGGGTGACCAGTCCGTGGCGACGGTGCCAATTTCCAGTTTTTGCCCACATATTTCAAGTGTGCCGTTGCCAATAATGAGATACCTTGCCGCCTCATGCTTAGTCAAATCCATGTTATAAATGTAAGTGAAGGAATATTTTTTCCATGAATCTGTCGTGTCAAAGTCTTTTAAAGGCATTGGATTTCCTTGCACTTGAAGCCGTAGCTTTCCGCCGCCGCGGGCGTAGCAACTTAGTGTATAGGTTTGCCCGACAAGAAGGTTTATGTACCTCGTTTCAATTCCGAAATGACCGCCATCCATGTTTTTCAAGCGGAACCCGTTTTTTAAGCATGGGGTTATGGAATCTGGAATAGCGATTTTTTCAAAAGTGGCGGCGTCATTTCCTTCTGATCTGATAAATCTCCAAGTTGGGAACTCGCCTCCAATGGAAATTTCCACATCATTTGGGAACAGGTTCGTCCCCCCAACCTCCGCCGCCACGGCCTTACCCGCATTGTCAAACCCCACGACCTGGCCCTGGGTGCCGGTAAGGGTGTCCTGCTTCTTGGCAAGAGCCGAGTCCAAAGCGGCTTTTGTCACCTCACCGTCCAGTATCTCCGCAGTGTGTTCTCCTCCTGCGTCCGTGATAGTGACGGTAGTAGTCCCGCCCTCTTTTTGGACGTTTACCGTGGGCGACACGCCGGGCTGGCCTTCCGGGAGGGTGAATTTAAGCACCGGGTCATTCTTCGTACCCACGTTCTCCACCTTTGCCTTGCTCCCCGGCTCCCCCGTCACGGTGTCCGGCGACACCCCCAGCGAAACGCCCGCGTCGATGCCGCTGTCCTTGTAGTCGTTGGCCGTGGTGTTCCATATATACCAGTGGTCGCTCCCTTCCTTCAGGATGGGCGGGTGGAGGGCCACGTCGGTGGCGTCACGGGCACTCTCAGCGGCGTTGCTGGCGGCGTCTTGTGCCGATTTGGCAGACGCTTTTGTATTTTCAAGCAACCGTTTCGCCAGCTCGTTTGCCGCCTCTGCCTCCGCAATGTTGCCGTCCCGCCCGTTTACCACCGTGAAAGTGTACTCGTTGCCGTCGGAGAGATAGACCGTGTACACGTCTGTTGACCCGGCCAGCCCCGTGCCGGAGGTGCGCTGTATACTGTCGATGCCCGTACCCGCAGGGCCTTGTGGTCCCTCGATATGTCCCAAGCTTACCCACTCGTTTGTGGACTTGTCCCACCAATACACGTCCCCGGTGTCTGCCGCGACATAATATCCGTCTTTGCCCTCTGGATATTTCGCCTTTAATGCCTCTAAGGAATCGACCCTCTCATTGATGACCATGTTCCCGCCCTCCAGGAGCCGGTCGATTTCCTCGCCGCTCCATCGGCTGGTGTAGTAGGACGGTTGCAAATCGTATGCCATGTTCTCGCCTCCTGTTATACGATAAAGCGCCGCTTGAGGCGCCCGTTGAAGTACTTGCCGTCACGGGTCTTGAGCCACCCGGAGGACGTGACGTGCGGGATACCGTAGTAGAGGATGATGCAGCCGGGCCCGCCGGTACCGCCGGGTGAGCCGTGGCCTCCTGCACCTCCCTTGGCTCCAGAAGCGGTCTGTATACCGACATTTCTTTTTCCGCTTGTCAGGATCGCGCCACCGCCGCCACCGCCGCCACCGCCGCCTCCGTTGCCGCCGTGGCCTCCGTTGCCGTACTTTGGACTTTCCCCGACGGTGGGGCCGTCGCTTCCGTTTGAGCTGTAATAAGGGCGCCCGGCGGGTGTGCCTTTTGCCGCTCCGCCGCCTCCTGAGCCGGAGATTATACACATAAAGTTGATTTGATCCGCGTTCCCAGACAACGACGATTTCCAGCTCGAACAATAATAATCAAATGTAAGCGTTGCTTTATTATTGTCTAAAAGTGTCGCGCTTTTAAAGACAAGCATTCCCGGCGCTGTGTTGTTGTCAGCTGCCACGGCGACGTGTATGTTGTCAATGGGTATTTGCCCGGCTTCCGAAAACGCAAAAGAATCAGGAGTAATCGTTACTTTCGTTTCGCCGGTCACAGTGTACAGCCCGCAGCCTGATTCACCTCGCCGCTCATCGAAAGTGTACCCGGTCCCTCCACTGAGCGTAAAAGGGAGGCTTACATCTATCGACTGCCCGGCAATAATGCGCTCAGTGTAAATGATTGTTCCGACCTGTCCGCCCTGTTCCCGATATAGCCTGCGATCAAACTGGATTTCAGCCGTATATCCCCACGCGCCCAGCGCATCGTTAATGTCTCCTCCGTTTTCTCCGTTAAACTTATAATCGGGATAACTTCTCCCGGAAAACGTCGAGCCGTCCCCGCCGTCAGCGCCGTTTTCTCCGTTTTCACCGGGCGCTGCGTATGTATCGCCCGTCTGCGGGTCCGTGTAGCCCACGCCGGAGGAACCGCCATCTTCGCTGGAGTAGACGGTCTCCCCGATTTGCAGGGTGGTTTTTGTGCCCCGGGTCCCCCGCTCGCCGTTGGAGCCGCCGATCCCGCCCTGTCCGCAGTCGTAGCGGACGGTCCTGGTGCCGTCAAGGCGGATGTCGGAGATATACACAAGGCCGCTGGCCCCAGCGGCCCCGCCGGCGCCTCCCTGCCCGCCTTTGCCACCCGCACCGTATTTGAACTCGGATATGTATGTATAGGCATCAACACTTTTTCCGCTCTCGCCGTCCTCGCCGTCCGTGCCGCCGGTACCGCCGTCGCCGCCGCCGATGAGCACGATTCTGGCGTTGGCGACACCCTCCGGCATCTCGTAGGTGCCGGAGCCGGTGAGGATGACCCGGTTGTCGTATGTTACTACGTCCTCAGCCGTAGGCGGGACATATCCGACCAACACTTTTTCCTGCCCTTTCAGGGTATTAGATAATGTCACGTCCGCCGATTGCAGACAGCCTGTAGTCTCCGAATTATTATATGGATGATATATCTCCAACCGATCCCCGGGTTTCTCGCCCTTGTACACCACCGCCGCGTCCACCGTCTCCAGCCACTTGTAATAGTTGGCTAGCCGCTCCGCCGTGGCCTGTGAGTTGACAAGGCTGATGAGCGTGGCGTTTTCCACCTTCTTGATGTTGGGGACCTGCGCCTCCGCCACGTCCTTTGCGATTTGCCGGGTGTTGTGGGTGTACTTGAGTCCCGTCAGCGTCCCGGGCCCCGCCGACAGCCGCGCCCAGTTGGCCCCGCTGTCAAGGACGGTAAACCCGGACGCCGTGAGATCGTGCATCGGCTCGTTGAACGTCACGATGTCCCCCGCCGCCGTGGTTCCCTCGAAGAGCTGCATACTCTCCGCGCTCTCCACGTACTGGTGCTCCGTCACCACCACCTGCGTCACGGCGGGCGTGTACCCCACCTTCGCGCCGGAGTAGATGCGGTCTTTTCCCGTGATGGAGCTGACAGAATCCCAGAAGGATTCGATGCGAAGATACCCGTCCAAATCCGTCTTGACCGTCGCCCCGATGGCGAACAGCACCTGAGACAGGTTGTCCCGGGGAGCCGCCACCGGGAGCCAGCCGTAGAGCTTGATGGGCTTGAGGTTGGATTTGATGTAATACGGCACCGTCCCCATGATGCCGGGAAGCACCTCTTCCACCGTCTGGCCCGTGTAGATGTCGCCGTAGTGGAGGCCCTCCGCAAGCAATCCTATAGTGGAGGTTGCATAGAATTGATAGATATTTGGCCCTGAGCGCGTGACTGTCTGTACATAATAAATGCCATACGGCACGTCATCACTGAAAACCTCAAGAGGCGTATTTCTTACAAAAGATGTTAAAGAAGTGTCGTTGCTTTCGACCGTAAATTCGCACGTGTTAATTGACAGCACGTCGGACAACAGGGCCGACGAAAGCCGGAGCATAGGCCCGGTCTTGATTTGATTTTCTGCGCCAGGAGCATTTGTAAAGGTATGCCCGCTGTAGATTACTTTATTTATCGCCATTGAAATCACCTTTGTATCAGCGGAAATGTCAAGCCGCCCCAAAGCTCCGTCCCGTTTGGCCTTTTGATCAGATACGATACAGGGAAATTGTTGGAGTAAAACTGATCTGACTTTACGCTGTTTGTCACCGGGTCCGTGTAAGTAACCGTTACGAATTCAGGTTCTATGCTTTGTAGTATTTTTGAAAGTTCGCTTGAAGTTAAAGGCCTGCAAGTGACGTCCCACCTGATTTTGATGGCTATTCTGTCCCGTATCGTATCGCCGCTCATGTTTCTACCGGCGTTCGGTCCGTCAATGTCCGATCTCTGCCACTTGAGGCCCTGAAAAGCTATGTAGGGGACAATATCAAAGCCGTTTATCTCCATTACCACGATAATGCCCCCTTTAGCTTATAAGTGAGTTTCCAGCCTCGTTGGAGACCTGACTGCTGTAAGAGTTCATCTGCCGCGCCATGGATATTCCATCCACGTAGAGGTTGCCGTCCTTGTCCTCAATCGCCTTGACAATCATGGAGCCGATTGCCATGACAGCGTTGACAACGCTTATGTTCGCCTCTTCCACGCCCTCGGAGATGCCCTGCACGATCTGGCCGTTATTCGCCACCGCCGTTCTCCCACCGATGGTGCCGACAAGCTCCGGCCCGGCCTCGTTGGCGTAGAATAGGTCACCTTCCGTTGGGAATCCGCCGGAAGCGTAAGCCTGAGCGTAAGCCTGAGCGTAGTGTGGCTTTGAATTCAGGCTCAGATTTTTCGTGTTTGCATCCACGCTTAAAGATGCCGTAAATTTTAGGTTCTTTGAAATGTCGTCCGGAAGCGAGGAAGTTGCTTGCATAATTCCGGACTTTAACTGTTCGCCAAACTCCGTACCGCTTGTAAAGCCTGCGCCGCTCATCGCGCTTGTTATAGTAGAAGAAATTGGTTCCGTAACTTCACTCACTGTGGTATTCAAATCTACAAGCGCAGACTCGTACCCTGAAATTTCATTCTTTAAAGCATTGTAGGACTCAGACGCCTTATCCACAGCTTCTTGCGCCGTTCTTTGAGCCTTTTCGGCATCCTCAAGAGCGCGTTTTGCGGCCTCCCATTCCTCTTGTTGCGGGAAAGCGGCATTTCGAGCTACGCCATTTGCGAATCCATAGCCTTTACTTAAATTCTCATTATAAGTTTGAAGGGCCTTATCAAGTTTCTCAACTTCTTCTCTTTGCTCAGCGGTTGTGTTTTTTGCGTCCTCCAAAGCATCATTCAAAGCATCAAAGTCTGTATTTTGCTGGAAGTCATACAAATCTTTGTACGCCTGTACCAGCAAATCTTGCACCGCCGTAAGCTTCGCCTGTTGAATGAGGTTCTGGGTGATGGCCTCGATGTCATCCCGCGTCTGCTTGATGTGCCCGTCCGGGTCGAGGTCCAGATGCAGGTCCGGGATGTTGAGCCCGTTCACCGTGTCCACATACCCCTGCAGCTCCGCCAGCTGGTCTGAGGTCTTGACCTCAATGTCACTGAGATCAAAGATCTTCTCCAGCATCGGAAGAATGGCCTCGATATCCTTTCCGGCTTGCTCGTAGTTTTCTTCGGCCCTTGCCTCAATTCTTATTCGTACCTCTTTCGATACCTCGATGCTCTCCTGCGCCTTTTTAATAATTTCTTGAAGGTGCTTATAATAATCAGAGTTTTCGTACTCCAACCGCTCTTTGTCGGAGGCTGCCTTAATGGCTGTAGCAATGCCCACTGTCAGCGCAAGGACTGCACCAACAGCCCACCCAGCTGGGCCGCTTGCTCCAAGCGCAGTCATAGTGAGTTTTCCGCCAACAACCCCCAAAGCAGACCCGAGAGCCGTCTTGATGACGTTTTGCAAATCCGGACCGTTCATCACAATGTCCCGGATGCCAGAGGACTCTATCGTGAGGCCCGTGATGGTCAGCGTAAGCCCCGTGGTGAGCTTCCCGATGCTGGACCCTATGCTCTCCAACTCCTTGCTGAATTTACCGCCGGAAACCTTGTCAAACCAGCCCAAAACACTGTTGCTGATTTTCCACGCCGCCAATGCCTTTGCTATGTCCCATAGCACCTCAGCTACGCCGTCTACGTTGTCGTCTATCCCCGTGAAGACGTCGATAACGGCTTTGCCGGCAGATTTCGCGGCGTCCCATAGACCGGCAAATATGCCTGTCCAGTCAATGTTATTGAGCATGGTCGCAATGTCCCGCCCGACCTTTTTCCAGTCAACCGTTTTCAAGAATTTCGTGACGGTGCGCAAAATACCCTTAATGCCCTCTCCGATGGTCTTGCCAAGCTTAGCCCAATCAATTCCGTCAAACCATCCGTTGACGAGGTTCCCGAGCCACTCTCCAAACTCGTCCCACTTGAAGTTGGTGATGAACCCATAGGCGAAATCTACGGCAGACCGAATTTTGGAGGCAATAAGCACTCCAAGGTCGTTCGCGTTGACGCTCTCAAAGATTCCGTTCAGGAAGTCCGCAAGCCTCGCTCCAAGTCCGCCCCAGTCAGTGGTCCGCATAAATCCAAGGGCCGCCTCGATGCCGCTTTGGATTTTCCTTCCGAGCGATTCCCCCCAGTCCTCAAAGCTTGCGTTCTCAATAAGCTCGTTAAGCTTTTCAGCCAGCGCCGCCCCGGCGCCGTACCAATCCCCGTTCTCAATGGCGTCCCGGATTTCCTTGGCCCAGTCCTTGTACTCATTGGGGACTTCGACTTCTTCAAACATGGAGCCGTAGTCCTCGGCCGTCTTTCCGCCGGAGCCTGACGTCGGGTCAAAAATGTTGAGTTCGTCGATTCCCAAAAGGAACTTCTTTGTAGCCTGTGAGGCATCCTCAGCCGCGTCCGCGTACTCCGTGGCGTATTTCTTCGCCTGTGAATACACGGTCTTTCCCGTCAACGCCGCCATGGATTTTCCGATGACGTTCACGAGCGCCACAAACTTGTCCACAAGTATGTCCACCGCCGGAGCGATAGCCTGAATTAACGGGGCCGCCATAGCGCCGAGGGAGTTTTTAAGGTACAGCGACGCGGTAGCCAGCTTGTCCATAGCGGGCGCAAACTCCGTATTGACCAGCAGACTGTATTGGTAAAGGTCCTGTATGCCAGTCTTGAACCCGTCCGTAACGGTCTTGATAGCCCCCCGCACGACCCGGTAAAACGCAATACGCCCAATGGCGCTCTTCCACTTACTGAAAAGCGAAATGGCGTTCTTAATGGGCCTCGTAAAGGAAGCCCCGAACTCCTTGGCAATGGATTTAAGCCCCGACAGCACCTTCCCGCCAAGACTGTCCGCCGCAACCTTCCCGATTTCCGCCAGCGCCTCCCCGATGGGCTTGAGCTTTTTCAAAAGCGCCTTCGCCGCCGCCATCGCCCGGCTGAGACCCATTCGTATCCGTTCGCCAAAGTCGGATATATCCTGGCTCTTTCCTCCCGCAAAGCCAGGGTCGGCTGATGCGCCGCCTTTAAGCCTTTCCAATTCCTCGTGGGTGTCTCTTATCGCGTCGGAGGCTCGAACAGCGGCGTCAAAGAGATCGTTGACAGATTGGACCGCTTCCTCCGCATTGGGTGGAAAAATTGCTTCCTCATTAAAGGAAAACCTATTGTTCTCAGCCGTGACGCTCAAGCTCTGAAGAACGTCCTCAAGTTCACTGAGCTTTTTGTATGCCTCATCCGCCTGAGACGTGTCGATAAGGCCCTGATCCTTCAGGCTTTTTACCTGCGCCTCAGCGCCCTCTATTTTCTGCCAGGCGGCGGATAATCTGTCGTCTACCTCGCCAATTAACCCTTTCAGGGCCTCCAAAGCCCCGTTCGCGCTTTGCGTATCGATTCTGGGTTTGATGATTTCCGGCTTTTCGATGAGCTTGAACCCTTCTGTGGCAGTACGCTCCGCCGGGCTTTCTTCTGTCTTTGATTTTCCTCCTGCCGACCGAATCGCGCTCCCCACGCCCCGCAAATCTACCCCTGAGAGCTTCTTCAGCGACTCGGTGGCCCGGTCCAACCTGTCCAGCGCGTCGTCGGATATGCCCTCCATGGACCGGCCTATCTCCGTGAGCCTCGTGGAGAGATTTTTGGAGATTTTTACATTCCCCAGCGCAGACAGCTTATCTGAAAGTTTTTCGAGCTGACTGCTCTCAAACTTCACGTTAGACAGCTTCTCTAAGGCGGTGGTCAGCTTTGTGAGCGCCGACGCCGCCTTTGTGGAGCTTGCGGTTATTTCAATTTCCAGCCCGCCAACCTTGGTGTTTCCGTCGTCAGCCATGTCCCGTCACCTCTTTTGCGAAAGGGCCGCAGTCATCACTTGCGGCCCCAATTCTTACCGGCCTCGAACATCTGCCTCATATAGACCTCAGCTCTCAGCCGCTCCCGCTCCTCCCGGTCCTCCTTCTCTTTCGGAGCCTCCGGGCGCGGTTCCTCTTTGAATATTTCGTAGGGCTTCTTTGAATACTCCGCCCTTCGTCTCCCCCTCGCGCCTGCGAGAGAATTGCCAAAATTGGCAAGCGCGGCGCTGATTCCGTCGAAGAAGTACATCCCTTGAAGCCATAACCTCTCGTTCTCCTCCTTTTTCCGGAGCCTGTGCGCCTCATAGAAACTCCGGGTCATCCGCACGTCGCCGTACCAGTACTGCTCCCACGTCATCCCGAAGGACATAAAGAGCGGACACTGCTCTTCAAAAAGCTCCCCGATGGACGATGGAGACTTTACAGCTCCACCGTCACCATCGTGTTTTTTTCGTAGTCCTCGTCGCCCACCTTGATGAGGTTCGCCGTCAGTGCCTGATTGTAAAGGCCAACAAGCCTCTCAATGAGCTTGCCGGACAGCCCCTCCATCTTGGCAAGCAGGGCGTTGGTCTTTTCCCGGCTCACGGTGGGGTGATACATCCTGAAAGCGTAGAAGAAAAGGTTCTCCAGGGATGTCCGGGGGAAGTCCGACGCCTCCTCCACTTTGAACCCCTGCCGCTCGGCAAACCGCACGCTCTCCCGGTTGAAGTCCAGCGTGTACTTGACGCCAGCGTCGTTATCGGTGATATACACAGGGTTAAGCTTCTCGTCCATTTGAATTGTCCTCCTTGATATTTAATGTAGGGTTTTCCCATACAACGGGGCCGGACACTTCCGGCCCTCTTGTATGGGCCGATATGTAATCGGCCCAATTTCTCATACCTTCACGGAAGCAAGCTCCGCAGGCGCGGTCTCCCAAATGGGGGCGCTGTTGGGGGTTATGTACAGGGTCGTCTCCGCCATGGCGTCCACGTCCGCCTCGTTGAAGCTGACGGGGGACGGCTCGCCGGTGAAGAAGAGGCTCTTCTTGAGCTTCGGGTGGAACACGCAGAACCACATGGCGTTCCCGGCCTTTACGCCCGTGTCGTAAGCCTTTACCATGGTGTCCACGGCGGTGATGAAGTCCTCCGTAAGATTCGCCCCGTAGTCCAGAGCGCCGCCCAGGTCCTTGAGGCCCTTGACGTAGGTGTGGTACTCCGTCTCCTCCAGCGTGGTGGACTGGATGGTGTTGGGCTGGGGGTTAAAGGACGGCATGGTCTTGATCTCCGGGATTTTGGTGTAGCCCTCAGTGGGCCGCTCTCCGGGGGAAGTCTCAACGCAGTACGCCAATAGCATCCCGGCGGTGGAAAGTCTCTCAGACATTGGTAATCAATCCTTTCTTTAGTTTGTATAGATACGATGGTTCACATCGTCCCCGTTGATTTCGGGGTAGTCGTAGCCCTCATACCGGGCCGTCAGGCGGTAGATGGAGCTGTCCTGCAAATTGGGGACCGGGTTGCACATGGTCCGCACAAAGCCCATCCCGGACAGGCACTCGT
The DNA here is from genome assembly GCA_947632515.1 of uncultured Lachnospiraceae bacterium. Taxonomy (GTDB): domain Bacteria; phylum Bacillota; class Clostridia; order Lachnospirales; family Lachnospiraceae; genus UBA3282. The sequence goes on along the minus strand of CANRPO010000020.1, from coordinate 49,034 downwards.
CCACCGCCAGCATGATTTCCTTTGCGTCCAGCTTCTTGTAGCCGGACCTGTTTGTGTAGATGTTCACCTCATAGGTGAGCATGGAGGCGTTTTCAATCTTCCCGGCGGTCGCCATCCGCCGCACAACGGAGTTGTCAATCTCCGCCACCGTCACGGCGGGGAAACTGGCGGGGGAGGGGGTGTACTCGCCGGACACCATAATGCCCGGAAACTTCTCCCGGAGCGGCAGGGCGACGCCCGCGAAAACCATAGTCTCAATGTCGTTCACTTGCCGCTCAGCACCTCCTCCGCCGTCTTGATAAGCGCCTCTTTCATGGCCTTGTCCGCCTTGTAAAAGGGCATATAGGGCCTGTTTCCGTAGGAATGTCCCCACCCTTGCTCATTGCCGTTTTCGTCCTTGCTTGTGCGGATAATGAGCCGTGGGTCGTCGGTTGGGAACCACCAGCCCTCCGGGTCATCCCAGTGCCCGTTACCGGGGTATGTACCCGGCCCATAGCCCGTGTCATCGTCCCACGGGTGTCCCGCGCCGTACTTCACCCCAGCGCCGAACTCGAAGAACAACAGCGCCTGTGACTGCGCCGACAGCACCACAACGCCGTCGTCCCGCTCCGTCACCGCAAGGCTCTCAGAAGTCTCGCCGGAGAAGACGTGCCCGGACATGACGGAAAAGGCCACGTCATACCCAATCTGCCCCAGCCTCCGCGCAATCTCCATCCCGGCGTCCTCAAGCGTCTTCTTGTACGCCTCAAGCTCCGCAATGGCCCGCTTTATGGAGGCCGGGTCGAAGACGTTAATGGTTATTGTCTTCTTAGCCATCTGCTCCGTTCGCCTCCGCAGTTTCCGCAGCATGGGCGTCGGCTATCTGTTTGATAGTCTTTGCCGCCTCCGTAACGTCCACCTTTGCAATGGCGTACTGCAATGAGTTCTTCCACCGGCTGACTTCCTTGACGATGTAGTTCCATGGACCCGCGGTATCCTGCCCGTCCACCCACAAAACGGTGTCCTCGTCGATGTCCAGCGACGTGTCCGCCGTCGTGATTGTCCTGTCGTAGCTCTCGATAGACCCAAACTGCTCCGTCTCGGAAGTCCCCTTATTCGGCGACACACACAGCATGGCGGATTTAAGCTCGCTGTACTTGGGGATAAAGTTCCCCGTCGGGTATCCATTTTGGTAGATTTCCTCCAGCCCCTCGTAGAGGCGGTAAAATACGGGCTGTTGATTCAACTTCAAGCTCCGCATTTTTCCACAAACTCCCCTGTCGGCTGTCCGCTTTCGTCAAGAACCGCCCTGCGGCACACGCGGAATTTGTCTTTGAGATTTGTGACTTCCACGTTGTCGCCCTCGATCTCAATCTCCAACGGAACGATTTCCAAAGTCAGCGTCATCACCTCGTCCACGCTTTGAGAACAGCTAAACGCCCTCACTCGGTCAATTTCATGGCCGTCAATGAATATCCGCGTACCAATAGGGCTTTTGCCTTTGATTAGCACTTTGCCTGTCATATCGCGTTCACCTCCTGCCACGCCTTGTAGATTTTCGGCCCTTGTCTGGCTATCCAGTCAACGATTTCCTCGTTTGTGGCCCAATCGCTGTCCTCGCCAAGGCCGCTTTCATACAAGAACGCATGGACGATTTCGTGGCGGATGTTTTTACGCATCTGTGCGTCGAGGTCTTTCTTGTCTGCGGGGTCACTGCCTCGGTCCTGATAATCGTCCACATGGATGAGTTTTACAGAGTCGTCGCATATCCCATCGGCGTCCTCTCTCAACCCATCACGTCCCAAAGCTAAGGTGTACTCCGTCCCCAGCACATTGACAGTCATTTACAGTACCCCCGCATATGGCACAATTTCCCGTAAGAGCTGCCCGGAAACCCATTCCTCACCCCAGGACCGGCTGATGCCGTTCTCGGAGTGGGCAATCTGTCCCTCGGCCCCAATGCGGTTGTACATATCCACCGCAATCCTGATTTGCAAATCCTGATACCGGGGCTCCACGTCCTCGGGCCACTCGTCGAAGGGGTAGCGGTGGCCCAAAATGATGTTTTTCGCGCTCTCCAAAACGTCCTCCAGAACGCCGTCGTCCGGCTCATCTGGTATCCGCTTTTTGAGCCTTTCAAGCTGTGTCACTCAGGGTCGCCTCTCTTTCCTCAGTTGCTTTTCTTCGGCCTCCCGGCCTTCTTCGGTGTCTCCGTCTCCGCCCCGTCCACCGGCACATACGTGGGGTCGGTGGGGTCAGTGGAGGTGGAAGGGGAGGGGGTCACGTCCGCCATACGGGTCATGTTGGCTCCCTGGCGGGTCTTGTCCTCCTCAAAATGTCTGTGAAGCATCATGGTCAGTCGCCTCCTTCCAACGTCACGCCAGAGCAGTCAAGCCGCGCCACGATTTCGCTGTCGGACTTAAATGTAAACTTGTTATTCTTGTCCAGACGGAGCACCCAGAGCATTTCGTCCTCCCCGGCGCTCTCGGAGGTGGATTCCTCTCCGCCCTCCCAATCCGTGCCTTTAGTGAAGGAAAATCTCTTGCCCATGAGCGTCTTGTCCAGCTTCACGGCGATAAAATGTCCGTCGCGCGGGTCAGACGGCAGCTGCTCCCATCCGGTGATGTGCTTTGCCGTACCCTTGACGGTGCCGGTGGTGCCGTCCCATGTGATAGATACGTTCCGCATGAGGTCGCCGCCGGTCTTGCCGTAACCAACCGACTCCTCGGCGCTGACAATGCTGACCTTCTCAAGATTCGCGTTGTCAAAATTCAGCGTCAAGAAAACGTCAGTCTCATTGGTGGCAAAGGTAAACGGCGTTTTGTCGTCGGAAACCCGCAGGAGCCAATCAAGGTCAGTCGCGGTCTTGGTTTTCTTGCCTGTCACGGTGATAGGCTGGTCCTTGTACTTGCTGTCCAGCGTCACGGGGATAAAGTGTCCGTCCTGTTCCCCCTCGGGGAAAGAGGTGACGCCCGTGACGTAGTGCAACGTGCCTGTCACAACGCCACTGCTCATGATTCTCGTGTCGGCGCTGATAAACTCAGATACCTTCTTACCGCCCGCGTCTTTTGGGGACGATTCCTGGGCTGGAACCGTCCCACTCATTCCCCCAACTTTATCTTGATGGCGTTGGAGGGCTTGTAGAGGTACGGCGCAAAGAGCTTGGAGGCGGCAATGACGGTGGACTGATTGAGAATGTCCCTGTCAGTCTCTACCAGGGTGTCCCGCTTCATGAACAGGGCCAGAGCGCCGGGCTTCACGATATAGAGCGCGTCCTTGCCTTTCAGCCTCTCGGTCACGCGCACCTGACAGCCGTAGGCCATGCCCACGGAGCCGCGCAGAAGCATACCGGCGGCAATGTCGGAGGACGGCACCCAGCTCTTGACCTTGAGAAGGGCGGCATAAGTAGCGGGGTCAACAAGAAGCACCTTGTCGCCCTCGATTTCCTCACCGAACATCGCGAGGGCTTCGGGAATCTTGTCCGGGTCAAAGCTGCCGGACATATCGAAGAGGTTCTTCCCGTTTGCACCGCCGTCAATCTTGTCAAGCGCGCCCAGAAGGTCGTTGTCCACCTTGGAGGCAATGCCGGTGGCAAGCTGAGTAGTCGCCTGATTGATGGGGTCGCCGTAGCCGGACAGCACGGCCTCATCGGTGATCTGCACGGCACGACCGATTTTGGAGATTTTGACCTCCTTGGTGGTCGTAGCCAGCTTTGTGATGGGGATGTCGTGGCCCTCCTCCACAGCCTCGGCGTCGCCTATGTAGCCAAAGGCGGGAAGAGTCACGGTGTCCCCGGCGCGGCCCTGAAGGGAGTAGTCCACAATCGCAAGGGGCGCGAAAACGATGTTGGGGACCAGCTTCTCGGTTACGAGGTCGCCCACCACCTGCGGGTCAAAAAGACTTTTCAGATAAGTTCCGTTGGTTTCATCAACCTGTGCCATAAATAAATCTCTCCTTTACTTGTTATTGCTTCGCCATTGTTAGTTTTCTGTAAGTGTCCGGGGACTTGCGTTTCAGCTCCAGACGCTCCATGTAGCCCATGTTTGCAAAAGCCTCCGCCGATACCTGCGGCCCGCCGTCCCCGGCCTCCGGCGCGGGTATTTTCCCGTACTGGAGCTTCAACTGCTTCTCACGGGCCGTCCATGCCTTGTTAAAAGCGTCCAGCGCGGCGTCCACGTCAGCCGCCCCGTAAAGTGCCTCGGCAATGGTGTTTGCGGTCGCCTCATCTCCCACAAGGCCCATGACGGACTTGCTGATGTTGGCCACGGCAAACTGCTTCCGAAGCGTCTCAAGCTCCTGCTGCGTGGCCTCCTGCCGCTCCTTCTCCTCCTCCGCCCGCTGTTCCTCAGCAGACTTCGAGGCCCGGAGCTGCTTCTTGTACTCCCCGGCCTCCTTGGTGGCCTTGTCCAACGCCGCCTTGTGCTTTGCGATTTCCGCCTTGAGCTTCGCCACCTCCGGGCTGTCCTCCACGGGCTTGTCCGCAGCGGGAGCCTCTACCTCAGCGGTCTCCACGTTCTCGGCGGTGTCTACCTTCACGTCTGTCTCTGCCATAGTTCAAAATCTCCTTTGCGTTTTTCTGTCGGGCTTCTCTGCCCCAAAATTTGTGCGCTTTTATACTGCATCTCCGCAGTTTTGCGAAACTTATATTCCGCCGTCTCTGGCGGCTATTTATCGGCAAAAGCCGGGAAATACGAAAGGCGGGGCCAGCTACCGATTTCTCAGTAGTTGACCCCGCTCGGCCCTTCCCCCTTAACGCTTAAAGGGAGGAACGATATTCAATTTCTAATCTTCGTAATCCTCGTCCGTTTCGTGTTTACCGCCGTCATTCGGCCCGTTTTCGTAATCTGGGCACATCGGACGCACTGCCATACAGTAGACGCAACGGTCTTTCCGGCAAAACCAATGCTCCCCTTGTTCGTCCTCTCCGCCATATCGGAGTTTGGAATAAGACTTGCAAGTTTCACATTTTTCTTCCATCACTTTGAATCGTCTCCCTTTTCACCTTTACCACTTTCACGCCGTCTTTAACGGGTATCAGCTCCGCCCTGTCCCCTTTGGACAGAACACGGTCAACCGTTTGCAGAAATTCCCGCACGTCCCAGCCGTGGAAAGTGGATGAGGTTACTCTTTCCCCGTCAATCACCGCGTCGTCACCTCATTCGCAACAGCGTCGCACTCCGGGCATTGTGCGTGATACTCATGCTGGACTATCGTAACAAAGGAAATACTGTACTCGTTTCCGTCCACTTCAAACACGCACCCGCAATGTGGACACTCAAACCGCTTTACGGGATTGACAGGTTCCGGCTTCTTTCCGTGCTTGATAATTTTCATCGGTTTTCCTCGCTGACAAAGGAGCCGCACTCCGGGCATTTTGCCATAAAGTCCGTGCCGGGCATATTGTATGTGTTCTTCCATGCGGAGGGCGTTGGCAAATATTCAAACTCGCTGGCCTCAAACACACACCCGCATAGAGCGCATCGAAACCGCTTCACAAGGCTCAGTCTGCTCAGATCGCCATGCTGAATGATTTTCATATCCCGTTCCTCACTTCACCGCTTCCAACCTGCACCGACAACCAACGTGTGGTTTGGGCGGTATATCATCAATCGGATAAATCTCCCCGTGCCTGTCGTGGCACTCGTCACACACTTTATTGTCGCCCTCGGTTATCCAGCGCACCCGCTTGACCCCGGCATCCTTGAACGCCTGAAGCGCCGCCTCGTCCGCCACAATGTCGCTGTATGCCGATACGAATTTCCCCCAGTACAGCAGCCCCCGCTTAAACTCCTTCGACTTATCCACAGCGGCAATCACCGCCTCCGTGGTGTAGTCCCGCTTACGGTTGACCTCGTTTTCGTAGACGTACTTCGTAACAGGGCTGTACTCTTTCAAGAGTGCCATCAGCCAGAATTGGTCGGGCTTCACGTCCCCATGCGGGGTTGTCCCATTGTAGACACTCCCCGCCAGCTCCAGAAACGCCTTGCGGTTGTCTGCGTCGAGGTCCGCATAGAGCTGCCGAACCTCACGAATTATTGTGAGTTCATCAAAGGGCATAAGCCCAGCACCGCACTTTTTCTCAGTGTCCCGGAACCGCCGTATCGCCAGCTTATTGAGCCGCCGGATGGTCTTATCCGACAGGGCGTAGATGTCCTGCATCACCCCAGCACCTTCACTTCATACCTCGATGGAGACTCCGCATTGAAAACAAGGGTCTTTCCCCGTATCTGCTTTAAGTAGTCCTCACAGGCACTTTCAAAGCTCGTTGCTCTGCCGCACATCCCAACAAGGGCTATCCCGTCCTTTACGTCCGCGCACCGATACGCAACGCAGATATTTCCATCAACGTCTTTGTTGACATCAAGGCTCTCGCCGCTCAAAGAGAGAAGTATGTCTGATGCAAGAGTGGAGCATCCCTTTGCTTGCCCCGCTGTTTTTTGTGTTCTCCCATCAGCCCAATCTCTGAATAATCTTATCAGCGGATTATTTGCGTCTCCCAAGCCACGCATATTCTTTTCAATTTCCTCTTGGTCAACCAGCAAATCGGGCCTATCTTTTCTCGAAAATGTATATGTGAGGCTTTTTAAGTCCAAATGACTTTCACAGTTAAAGGTATTTTCTAAATCCCTGATTAAAGGGATTAGCGCAAAATTCCAATCGGCGTCAGTCATTTGCGATGCCCTCCTGCATATTATCTCCATTATTGGCGTTGTCCCCATTGGCCTGTCGTCTCTGTGTCCCCTCCATCTCCGCCAACAGTTTAGCCTCCTGCTCCTCCTGATACGCCTCGTACTGCTTCGCCGCCGTCTCGCTGTCCGGCACGACCTCGGCAATCTGGAAAGCCAATAGGGGAGGAACCTTTGCCCCAAGGAGCATCGATAACCCCTGAATTTTCGACATTTTATCTTCGTAGCTCCTTCTCAGGAACTTCATGAGTATGTCGGAAATACGCAGGTCAAAGGCGTTGACCTCCCGGCATATCTTGAGGACTATCTTCAAAAACTTCGTCTCGGCCTTGCGCCACATTCCCTCGGTCTCTTTGGCGCGGGCCTCGGCGTTCCACCAGCCGTTTTTCATGATGACCGCCCCGTTGTTGGAACTGTCGGAGGTGTTGGCGTTCCCCTGAGACGGCATCCCCACAATTTGGAGCACCATCTGATACATGTCGTCAATGAGCGTCTGGGTCTGCCCCTGGTCAAGCTGCTCGTTCAGGTAATAGACCCGGCTGGTCAACCCGTCCCGGCTCGAAATCTTAATAGCGCCCTTGTCCCGGAGCATTTCAAACTGTCCCTCGTCGATGTCCACATTCTCGAACACCATGAGCGCCTGAATAAACTGCTCCACCCCGTCAAGCCTGTTGCTCTCCGTGGTGTTGATGGCGTCCAGAAGGTCAATGACTATCTCAAAGGCCCCCATCCGCAGGGCGTTGCAGGGGTACTCAATAATCGGCACCATACCGAAATTGTGCGTCACAACCCGGTCCAGCTTCCCGGCGGACAGCATGGAGCCGGTGAGATAGTAGGTGGCATCAGCGGTGTAGACAGTGTACTTCACCGTGTAATCGTCCTTGAAGGTGAACGTCACCCCGGCCAGCACCCGCTCCGTCACGTCGTTCCGGCGGATAATGAAGGTATTGCGAGGGTCGAGGGTATATATCTCAAAAGGCGCCTCGTCGTAAAGCTCATCCGCCATGTACGCCTCGGCCTTGTCCCGCAAGACAAGCCGATACCCCACGCCGCAAGTGAACATCCAGTAAGCCAGGTCCATGTCCTTACTGGCCTTGTTCTCGCTCATCATCATGGAGTTGAGCTTTTCAATAGCCTCCGGCACCGCCTTGTCGCTCCCGCGGGAGACGTACTGCAAAGGCTCGCCAAGGAAGTTGCTGGTCTTGAAGGTGACGATCTCGTTGGCGCGGTTGACGACGATGGTGTTGCAGATTTCCGGGCGAACGTCCTTCACGCGGTCAAGAATAGGCTGGTTCCCACGGAGGTATTGATGAAGGTACTCGATTTCCGCCCGGTTGCCCATGTGGACCATGAGTGCGTCATTCACCACTTCTACGACATTAGCCGCCGTGATGGCCTCCGCATCGGTATAGATAATTTGACGACCGTCCAGCACCGGCGTAGCCAGCGTAGCGTCCCGGACCTTGGCGTTGGAGCTTTTGATACCCCTCGGCACGACCTCCCGCTCTTCCTGCTCCATATCCATATCCTCGTCCACTGGCTCACCTCCTTCGTCCTCACAGAACCGGCTTAGCCTCACCGCGCCGCAAGCGGCATGGTTCAGGCGCACGGTTCGTTCGTCCTCTCCCCAACGGGCCACGGCCCGCCGGGGACCCCTTAAACACAAAAAAGGGCCAGCTATCGAGTATTCCTCGATAACTGACCCCGTGGTCCTCTCTTCCAACGCCAGTGCGTTGGCGCTTTTTTATTCAATCTTTATTCCATGGTTCGTAATCTTCGTCGCTCTCATCGTCAAGGACATTCCATCCAAGCATCAGCTTTCTCAGAAATCTAAGTGCGTCTTCCTTTCGTTCAATCCATCCGACTCTTGGAGATACGCCATAATCGCCAAAAATACAAACGGTCAAAGACCAAATAAGCTGTAACCGATACGATTCTCCATCGTCCTCAACATCGTAAAAACCATCAGGCTTTTGCGCCCACTCCGAACCATTTTCCGGCGTCGTTTGCGCTTTTATGGCACGATAAACATAAAAAATCTCCTTTTCCCAGTTAAACGTACAAAGCGTTTCGCCCAGCGCTCTAATAAGATTGTCAAGAGTGAGTTCACTTTCATTATCCACTTTGCAACACACGCCTTTCCAAAACTCCAGAGTTTGAATGTCTTCCGCACCGCTTACGATATTTTCTTCTTCTCCACCATCAGCACCACGACCTCGCCTTTTTCGACCTTAACGGTTGCCTCTGTCGCGCCTGCGTGATTGATTGCCTTCTCAATGGCGGCTACGTCCTTTTCGGATAATTGGTGTTTCAGAGTATCACCGCCTCGCATTTCATTTGCGCTTACACCCGGAATGCTTCCGGCAAACCACAATATTTCGATAAACTGTCAGCAGCAACAGGTATATCCGTATCTTGCAGACCCATTCTCCATACACTTCTTGACCTCTTCCTCTGTCATGAGATTCACGGAAATAAAATCTCCGCAGACAGGGCAAATAATGTATCTGCTCTCAAGCCCAATTCCATGGCTTGGCTTTTCGACATTCACATCGCTGTAGAGATATTTCATTTCCGTGCCGCACTTGGAACATTTGGCATAATAGGTCTTTTCCTTGCCATTTTTGATAACTTCAATCATTGCGTTTCTCTCCTAAAACTGAAGCATTGGATTTCTATAATGAGCGCCGCGCTGCGTCTTATCATCAGCCACCGGGAGTGATTGCAGGGCAATATCACCGGCACTTAACTTCTCGCGCTTCCTCGCCCGCTTGGCGCTCTGGCACCGCCGGATGGTAACGATCCATCGCCCACAGGTTCAAAGCCTGTTATACTGCCTTTATACGACAGCGGTATATTGCCCGTCTTTCCGAGTTGTCAGCAGATACTCTCCCTCTCGACCTCTCTGCGTTGTGTACCCCATTGTAGCTGGCCAGCCCTTGCCGCAACGGCACACGTCCCATACGCGCCTCCGCCCGGTTCATGCGCCGAACGGAGACATTTTTACATTGCGCTGGACGGTTAGCTACGCCACCCAGCAACAAAGCCCTACGTAGACCTTTTCGTTTTTATACGCATCGGAGCTGGCCGAGGGAGTTGAACCCCCATTTTTCAGAACCGTCCCCAGCATATAAAGTGTGCGGGCGTGGATTTGCACCACGCAAACGCTGAGCAGTTACTGTCGAGATTTATTCCCGTCCGGGGTAGCTTCTTAACCCCAATAGGTTTGACTGTGACAGACTTGCCCTGCGCCAATACCCTTCGTGCGTCTACTTTTGCGTGGGCCTCGATTGCGAGACAACACGCTTTACCACGTCCCACACATTCCTGCATGGCGTGTCTATTCCGCCACCGCACACATTCGGCACTATAAACCGTGCCGGGGTCTCTAAACCCCATAGGCTCAGCACTTCCCGAATATTGGGAGGCTTACCGCTATGGCGTGGTTTAACTGAAATGACCCGACGTGGTCCGCATCGTTGAGAGGCGTGTTGGTCACTGTTTTAAGTTGCGGGGCCTCATGCGTAAGACCCCGCATGGAAGGAGTCGCCCGCTGTACTAATCCCGCCCAGCGGGAGGCGAGTGAAATAAGGAGGTGTCACCACAATTCTATCTCTACAAAATAATCATAACATATTTCCACGTAAAATGCAATATATAATTAAAAAATATTTGTTTTCAGAACTTTTCATATATTTTCGTATATTGTCAAATATTATCAGAATGGGCGTCTGAAAACCTCCAGCGTGTTCAGTCCCCAATTCCGATAATCGCAAAAACCGGCAAGACTGTCCGGCGCGTCGTCGTGCTTATTCTCTCCCGTAAAGCTGAACATGGTCAGGTCGTTCATAAACCGCCGGTAGTCATCATCACGGAGCTTTTCGTCCAAAAAGTAAAAGCCCCGTATGGTGGTAACGTGCTGTTCAACGCGGGACATCTTTGACTGTGTACTCGGCGCTTTTTTCGCTGTCAGATTGATGCTGTACCCGGCTTTTTTGAGTGCGTCTGAAATATCATCTCTATAAGCGTCGCCACCGTTGTTTGCCTCAAACCGCCCCATGCGCACCTTGTGCCGCAGTATTTTCCCCACTACACGTGGCTGTGTCACGGTCTTAAACCCCTTGTCGTATATAACGTCGGGAATATAAACGTCCTCGCCGTATATGTAGAATATTGGCATTGAAAGGTAGTCCCCGCCGCCAAAGGCCACGTCGCAGTAAAACAGAATGTTGTCCGGCTCTCCCTCCGGCAAGACTCCGTTGTAGGTCTGCAAAAGGTCAGACGGGAACGCAAGGCCCTCTTTTTGAATACCCTGCTGTAAGTAGAGGCAGGAAAAATCCACCGGGTCAATCGTCGCCTTTATGTCCGCGATCTTCTTGTCAGTGTAGTTGTCCGGGTGGTCGTATTCAAAATTGCTGTGCCCCGCCTCGTCGCACACGGGCAGTATAATAAACTTATACCGTGGGTCGTCCTCATGCTTGCGCCGCATATCGGATATGGGGTCATAGTAAGACCAGACCGTACCGAGCATGATCTGCTTTACCTCGTCGCCTATCATACGGGTGGTAAGCGTACTCTTATAATCGGCGTTCAATTTCTCCAGCCGATCAGGGCTTCTCGCCATCTCGGAGTTTTTAACCAGGTCGTCCGTCACAAGGAATTTGTTTGCCCTCGTGCGCCCGGTGACAGACCCGCCCAAGGACACAAGCCCCAGGGTGGGGAAATCCCCGTCGTTGCGGCAGGAGATCGTTGAGTATTCGGCAGAGCATTTCGGATTTGCCGCGTCAGGGAACACGTCTGCAAATTTGTACTCGTTTTTGTCCGTTATGATGCTCCGCACACTGTCGTACATCATCTTCACCATGCCGTCGGCGTAAGAGACGTACATATTTGCCGACTTCGGAAATCTGCCGAAGATAAACGACAGCAAGAATTTTATCAGCGTGGACTTCCCAACACCCGGAGGGGCGCATATGCCCAAAAACAGCGAGCCGTCGTTTATAAACTCGTCTATCTGCGTAGCGATCCTGAACCGCCCCTCAAGTATCTTTCGCCTCGGCATCCAAAACCTCGCCTTCGGCTCCCTGTCCCATTCGGTGTAGCGCATATAGGCATCAAACTCCCACGGTGCGTCAAACAGCAAGCTCTTCTTATACACCCCCATAAATTCCTCGCTGTCCTGTTCCTTGGCATACCGCCCCGCCATCCTCCGCAGATCCTTATTGAGACGGTGCGCCTCCGTAAAATCCTCGGCCCCCAGCTCCACCAGCGTGTCAAAAGCGTCCACCATCGCCCCAATATCCGACAAATCCCGCTTCATAGCCTTTTCAGCCAAAGAATGAATGTCCATAAACCCTCCCAAAACAAAAACGGGGTCAACCTGTCGGAACCCCTGACAAGCTGACCCCGTGGCCGTCTACCCATACCCGTGTATGGGTGCGTGTTATTCAGTTAATCATTTTATTTCGTCTCAATCGGCGGTTCACCGTAAAAACTTTTCCATTCCGATTTGTCCTCATATTCCTTTCTTTCGGAATAAAACCTGACCGCTCCGCATTTTGGACAAAGCCATTCTGTCTTTTCCTCCGTTTCGCGCAAAACAAGCCCTTCTACAATCCCGCAGTTCGGACACGTTTTGGAAAATCTTATGGCTTCCTGTATCGCGTCGTCGTTGCTCATGCTCAATCCTCCTGTGGTTTCGTAATCTCCGCCCAAAACGTAGGCTCGTCCCACGGCTCATGTCCGTCAGCAAGCCACTTTCGTCCCGTCCATATCCCAACACTATACTGCGTGTGCTCTATGTGGTGTGGAAAATAGAGAAGTACGTCTGTATTCAACGGCGGCATGGTGTTAGGTGAAACCCTTTCCCATCGAATATGAGACGAACCGTTATCATTTCCGCTTCTCGTTTGATAAAGATTTCCGAGTATTTTCTTTAAAGCATCATTTTCTTTTAGAAGTACGTCCATAAGCTCCTGATTTGTTGCGCAGCTTGGTTCCGATAAATCAATTCCCATTTTAATCCTCCTCTGGAATTGGCGGATATGGTGTCCAATGTGTAACTGTAAAATCGTGGTGCAATTTGCAAAAATCTAAATCTTCAATGAAATCGTAAAACATCCAGCATATCTTTTCATGGTCATAAATCGTTCCCGGCAAATATTCAGCTTTCCCTTTTGGGCTTTTTATTATCGCCAGCCCAATTACTTTGTCCGGCGGCATCGTCTCCGGCGTCACCTTAATCCAGTCCATCTTCGTCCTCCTCGTACACAATAAAGCAATCGTCTCCGCCCATGACGCAAAACACTTTTATGCCCACAATCCAGCACCTGGCTTGAAACTCATTGAGGTCAAGGCTGTCGAATTTGTGCGTATATGCAAGCCGCACAAACCAATAAGATTTTCCGTTATCTCCCTTACGCTTACATTCTTCCGGGGAAAAGACGGATATGAAATCGTCCGGCAGATATTCGTACTCAAAAGCATCCATCTTTTTTATGATTTCTTTGACAGCGGCAATATCGGACTCCTTCTCAACGAAAATGCGTCCATACTCTTTTCTCGGAAAATTAAACAATTTTATTCCTCCCCCGCCTTAAAGTTATAAATCGGCTTGATAACCTTCACGATCTCCGCCGTCGGCCCGATATTGTCCACAATGGCGTCCATACTCTTGTACGCCATTGGACATTCATCCAACGTGGCCTTTCCAACGGAAGTGGTGTAAATGCCCTCCATCCGCTCTTGAAATTCCTCCACGGTAAACGTCTGCTTTGCAGCAGAACGGCTCATAAGCCGCCCTGCTCCGTGGGGCGCAGAGAAATTCCAGTCCTCGTTACCCTTGCCGACGCAGATAAGGCTCCCGTCCCTCATGTTGATGGGGATAAGCAGCTTTTCTCCCGCCCTTGCAGATACAGACCCCTTTCGGAGTATCATGGCCTCCGTGTCGATGTAGTTGTGAATGGTGGTGAATTGCTCCGACACATGGAGACCCATCCCGCTCACGATCTCGTCCATCATAGCCCGCCGGTTCAGCTCCGCAAACCGCTGGACGATACGCATATCGTGGATGTAGTCGTCAAAAAGCGCCCCCTCCACATAAGCCAGGGCCTTGGGTATCTTCGTCTGACGTGCTGCCTTTATTGCTTTAATGGTATCGTTTATCTCCCGCTGTCTGCCCTCCGCCTTTAGCCGCTCCACGGTTTTTCTGATTTCCTCCGCCGGGTCAGTCAGCGCATTGTACCCGGCCTCCTGATAGTATTTCGCCACTTCCAGCCCAAGGTGGCGGCTCCCGGAGTGAACTACGATGTAGATATTTCCATCATCGTCCCGGTCGGCCTCGATAAAGTGGTTCCCTCCGCCCAGCGTCCCAAGGCTCAATGCGGCGCGGGTCAAGTCCACATGGTGAACGCACCGAAGGTCGGCAAGGCAAACCTCCCTGTTGTACCTGTGCGCCTTTTCCCGGATAGAAAACCCGGAGGGTATGCGCTCATAAATCAGCCGGTCAAGCGCCGCAAGGTCGATTTCCTTTTCCTTGACCATCACCGTCTCCATACCGCACCCAATGTCCACGCCCACAAGGTTAGGTACGACCTTGTCCTTGATGGTCATAGTCGTCCCGACAGTACACCCGGCCCCAGCGTGAATGTCCGGCATAAGCCTGATCCGGCTGCCCCTGCAAAACTCCTGATTGCAAAGCTCCGTGACCTGCGCAATAGACGCCTCGTCCACCACATCAGTAAATATCTTCGCTGTGTTGAATTTTCCTTTGACTTCTAACAAGTTCTGTCCTCCTCCAACGTCCCATTAAGCCACAATATATCCGAGCCTTTGTGCTTCTCCAAAAACGTCGATAACCGCTCTCTGGAAATTCTCTTGGCCTTATCCTCGTCGTCCACGTCCAGAACGGTTTTCACCAAAATAGTCCGTTTCCCGTCCTCCGAGCCAAGTTCAAACCGCCCCAGGGATTTTTCGTCTATCCTCTTGTCCAGCCTGTTTGTCTTTTCCATGTGCGATTTCCCCGACAGGCTCCACGACTGTTTCTCACCGTCCCACTTAAAATAGGCAAAATACAGGAATTTCGGAGGCAGAGTGTCCTCATACTCCAACTCTACCTCTGCCAATTTCTTATAAAGCCTGTCCTGCGCTATCTTCTTTGCCCTATCCGGGTCATTCTCGTCAAGCACGACTTTGCAGCTTGCGAAGTGCCACAAATCACCCCTTATCTCAGCCTCTTTGCTTATGCTGTCGAGCCGCTTATCATCGGAGGCATAGTAGTCCATTCCAAAGTTCTCGCTCATTTCCCAATTCCTTGTGCCGCCATCGTGGAAAAGCACGGTAAAGCAATAGACCGTTTTAACAGGTGTTCCCTCAAACTGGCGTTTCTCCACTTCCTCATAATACCACTCGTCACTCCATGAACTCTCTGCGTTCTTCCGGGCACAAATGTTTTGAGCTTCTTCCTCTGTCTCTGTAAATCCCATTATGCACCAATCGCTGTATTCGCCGGTTATTAAAACGTAAATTTTATCCATTACGCGCCTCCTTTATCATGTTCTTTAACTTATCCCTATCAATCGTAGCAACCGAGAAAGCAAAACTTTCCCAGTCAAACTTAATATAGGCCACGTTATACCCTCGATAGGTAATGCGCTCCATTTCTATCCGCCGGTCATCTACGATTGTCACGTCCTCATGGACTTCCACAAGCTCCGGCAATCTGCGTATGATTTCTTCCATCACCTCACGGTGCACACGTTGGTATGATTGATGAATAGGGTCATTCTGCCAGTCGAACCCGTCAACTTGGCCCATCCATTCCATCTTATCCCTCCACCAAAACGCCTTTCTCGCTTATAAATGCTGTGTCATGCTCGCCGACCATATAAAACATATCAATCCCCTTTGTCCAGCATTTAAAAGCCAGCTCGTTCAAATCAATCGCCTTTAAGTTCATGTGCCTCAATCCCACCGTAAAGCAGGCAACGCCCTTGACATACTCATGCCTCGCCGGTTCAAAGACCGTAACGAGGTCAACCGGAAAAAGCTCAGGAACGCAGTCATCCATCTCTTCGATAACCGCTTTTACCTTTTTTATAGCCGATGCCTCCCGCACAAACACGCGAGCGTAATCATAAATTAAACAATCCATTTTATTTCCTCCTATTATTTTTCGTAACTTCCGCCAGCGACCACTCAAACCCGCACTTCTGGCAATCGAATTTCACTTTTTCCTTCCCGTGCCACCATGCCAGTTCCAGCGTCCGTATATCCCTACTGCCATATACGGGCCGCTCCCATGTGGTGTTGATTTGTTCAGCCCCGCAATTCGGGCAGCGGCGCTTTGTGGTGGTGATTTTAGAAAAGTTTAGCATCTGATTATACTACCTCCAAGCCCTCGCCACAAGCCCCCGTGACAACCCGTCGTTCACATACACAATCACCCTCGATGTGGTCTCCACCCACTGCATCTTCTCCCCGGCACAGCCCACATCGTCCACGATGCGCCTCACGCGAAACCCAAGCCCCCGCACCAGCTCCAAAATGTCCTTCACGCTGTCGCAGTACGGCTCAAGCCACCCGACGCACTCACCGCCCGGCACGTTGTCCGCTATCCACTGGAGCTCGCACTTGCGGAGGTGGGCGGTGAGGGCGGTTTCTTGTTCTCTTGTCACACTCACCGCCCCCATTCTCAAAAGCTATGTATCATAGCGCCGACAAACCCGGCCAGCAAAGCCGCGCCTATTGCCCACAGCCCCGTGAGCTTCACCAGCGCCACCAGCACCACGGCCCCGATAGCCACAAGCGCCAGCGTGTACTTCTGCTTCGCCGTAAACCGTTCCTCGCACTCGGCGTGGTACTCGGCACGTCCGTCTTTGATAGAGAAGTCCACACGCTTCATGCGCCCACCTCCCCGGACTTGATGGGCCGCACGGCTATCATCAGCTCATAGTTGTTTTCGCCTTCTTTTTCGGCGTACCCCACGCCGATTTTCCTGACCAGGTAATCCCCGTAGGCGTCCATCGCCAGCACGTTGTCCGTGTCGATTTCGTAGATGTACCCGTCCCACAAAAGGCTTACCTTCGTCGGCTCTTTCAACAGGCCGACGGCTTCTTTTACTGTAATCATAAAAACCTCCTGAAAATGATTGATTTTTTCCCGGAGGCATGATACAATCATTTTACCAAACCTCCGTGGATTGGTGGTAGAGTGTTGGTATTGCTTTGACCGGCGACCAGCACTCTATTTCTTTTTACCCAAAACCAACTCTATGCCCTCTCTGACAACTTCCGTCCTCGTTTTGTGGTATTTTTTACAGTGTTCTTGAAGCCGCTCGTTTGTTTCTTCATCTATACGAGCCTTGACCTCTATCTCCTTGGGCTTTTCTGATTTTGGGCGACCTGTGCGTGGGCTCAATCCATCACCTACTTTCTGTGCCACAACAATATAATAATTCTTGTGGCTCAAAAAGTCAATACCCTTTTCAAAAAAATTTCCGCTGCGCCGAAACGCAGCGGAATTTGTTTATTCATAGACAGAGTCCCTAAAGCTCTGCGCCTGTTCCTTTATTTCCTCCAGCAGGTCTGAGGCTGTGTCCCCCATATCGATTCCAATATCGTCCGCCCTTACAGTCCTTCCGTAGGAGCTTATGTTGAGCCTGAGCGTAGTTAATTCTACCCGCAGAAGACTGTCGCTCAGCTTATCCGCAATGGTCTCCAGCTTTTCCGCCGTATCCTCAGCGGACTCCGGCCCATTCAAGAAGTCGTCAAGCACCTCCATGGCACTCTCAATAAGCCCTTCATCTTCTTTATACTTCTCCTTAATTTTCGGCTCCGACGAGCACCCCGCCACGCCAAGCACCAGCACGATCGCCAGCGCCCCGGTAATCCACTTCCTCATGTCTTTTCCTCCTTCTTTGGGCTTTCGCCCGTTTGACAAAATCCTACCACATACCAGCGGCGATTTCAAGAAAAAAGCGAAAAGATATGAAAAAAATACCGCCTACGTCAATTCGTAGGCGGTATTTTACTATCCTCTATATGGTATCCAACTTGGCATTTCACTTTTTGGCGTAACGTAGGACGTTGTATCTGTTCCAGGGGTCAAGCCAAGGCTTGCCCAATACTCCAACGCCTTTTTTGTCATGCCTTTAGGGACGGGTGGAAACGTAAGAGCTTCTTTCGGCGTCATCCCATATAGCCCCGCTCTGTCCGCAAAGCTTGCCGGTCTGCCATATTCTTTGCACCAATCAAGCGCAGACATTGTAATCCCGTCAATCGTCCACACTCTCAGATAGCTTGCGGTATTCGCTTTTTTGGGTGGGTGTTTTTCGTCCCACTCAGAATTGCACTTGGCATTATAGCACCTATATGAGTTATCCCGTATAAGTGCTATTTCTACTTCTTTCACAAGCGTATCGTTATTGGACAGATACAGTACGACCTCTTTCTTGATATTCTCCCAACCGTACTTCTCTATCGCCTCATACACCGGCTGGCCCTTATAATGTGTGCCGTTATCCGCCCACCGCTCCTCTACGGAGTATGTACTGCCGAAATATAACATACCATCTGGAAAAGTGAGCTTATAAACGTATCTACGCTTTTTAATCATATCAGTTAAATCCTCCTATTGATTTTCACCACGGATACTGATATAATCATTCCGTGGTCCCGTTATGGGATTGCATCGTTTGAGAGGTAACACAAACTCTTGCCGGAGGGGTGTTGCCTCTCTCTTTTTGTATTCTGTACCATTTAGCCCTGCTGACACCCAGCTCTCTGGCCGCATCCGCAACGCTCAAAATAAAATTAATCAACACCAAATCGTTTCCATGCGTCCTCAATCATATCTGCAAATCCTATAATAAATGAGGAGTGGACTATTGTTGTGCAGTGCGAACTTATGTCTTGGTCAAGAAAAGATTTCCAATCCGAAAAATCCAATTCAGGGTGTTTGTCCTGCATTTCCGATAAGTTCGGCAACCCTCTATCTGTAAGTTCTTCGTTTATATCTCTAACTATGATATTCGGCAAGTCAGAGCCCATAATACTGTTCATTCTCTTTTTGTAAATCCAGCGCATGAACGCATTGACGTTTCTCGTATCTGGAGAAAAAAGGTGACAATTCGGGCAAAGCAAAAACAGATTACTCGGAGTGTCTTCACCTCCCAATGCCGCCGGGATAATGTGACACCTATTCAAATGAGATTTTACTTTTTTGTCGCTCCATATGGCTTTAATTTGCTCTTCTCCATATGTGCCAGAAAAATCTCCATGTTTCTCAAAGTCCGATATTATGGGCTTTTCACAGCCCCAGCACATCGGTTCTCCCCAATCTTCTACAACATCTATCGCTCCATGAATTGGCGAATTGTTTATGACGATACTCCCGTCCTTCGTAATCTGCTTGTCTTTCCAATATTCCATTATCCTGTAGTGGCTGGTTTTTACTTCCCCCATCACTCGTCCTCCTTCAAAATCGGCTCATGTACACCCTTGACCCATTCGCCCGATTTACCGTACCGATACATTCCACGATAGGTGTTCTCATTGGCAAGAATGGTCTGCACCGTGCTAATGCTGAACTTCGTTCCGCTCCTGTTCGTCTTGCCTTCCTCATTCAAAGCGTCGCACACCTGTTGATAAGTAGCGCCGCTTTTTTTCATTTCAAAAATTTTTCTGACAACCTCTGCCTCTGCCGGAATGATTGTCAGAACACCGTCCACCGGCTTATAACCATACGGAGGTCTGCCGCCAGAGTACCCGCCTTTGGAAGATTTGATTGCACGTCCGCCGCTTGTCCGGCGGGTTATGTTCGCCCGCTCTTGCTCTGCTACAAACAGCATCAGAGAACGATATACATTCCCAAGCCCCGTTCCATCATCGACAATCGGCTCCGTGGCGCTGATTAGCTCTATCTTCTTCTTTTCCAGCAACATCATGTAGTAGAAGTACAGTTTGATGTCTCTGGCTATACGGTCGCTCTTGTAGACTATAACAGCCTCAACGGGCGGGTTCTGAACTTCACCGTACAAAAGGGCGTTAAGCTGCGGACGGTTCTCCTTGACGCCGCTCTCGCCCTCGTCGATGTACCAGCCGGAAATCTGCATATCGTTCTTTGAGCAGTATTCCATTATCACGCGCTTTTGAGCTTCGATACCGTACTTGTCATCACCAGCTTGTGCGTCGGTGGACACTCTGCAATATGCAACTACATTCTTCATAATTCGCTCCCCCTATCTGCTATTTATTATAATCGTAATTGCCGTAAATGTCAACATCTTTTTTCGTAAATTTTTATATTTTTCTTGTGAGGGGGCTATATGGCCTTTTTTATTTTGTGGGCGATTTAAGAATAGGCTTTTTTGTGATTTTCTGTGGGGAAAGGGCTAACCAAGGGCCTAACCGGCTCCGCCTATCCCCCAGGGGTGGAGCTGGGCCGCTCCCGGAACGTGCCGCAGATTTGCTATATTATAATGTATGTTTTGCCGTCTCATAAAAAAATTACGAAAAATCTTGATTTCCCTATTGACATTTACGATTAATCTGTTATAATAATAATCGTAAAGGGAACACCCCCACAAACCGAAAGGAGATACCACCAATGACATATTACGTTACAATCAGCAAAGAGAAGGGCAGCACATCTTATGACTTCATAATTCGCAAGCATGGAAGCGACAAGAGAATATATCAAGTATGGACTGACAAGCGCACCGGCCTTATATACGCAGAAGCGGCGCTCCCTGACGGTGCAAAGCTCAAAGTCATAGACAAGACAGCCGCCTAAACCCACAAGGCCTGCGCTATATGCGTAGCTGGTGCAAGTCCAGCCGCCCAAATGGGCGGGCGCTCATGGGCAAAAGAAAGCCCCGGCCAGCGCGTCACCGCTGGACCGAGGCAAGCCCCAGCCGAAACAACCAAACCGAGGCAAGGCCCATTATACAAGGCCAGCCTCCAAAAATCAAGAGGAGGAAAATAAAATGCTTAAGACCAACAGCAAGCAGGCCCGCGCCAATATCCGCGCTTATATCGTGGATAACTTCGACGCCACCAACTACCAGCCGGAGACCGAGCCGGAGACCTTCCCGGAGATCGCCGCGTTTATCCTGGACGCCTTCCGCGCCGAGAAGTACAGCACAGCAGCCGACCGCCGTTATTATGGCGGCATCGAGTCCGCCGCCTTCGCCGACTGGGCCGCCGGTCTGCCGTCCGTGCTGGATACCTGTTATTACTACAACCGGTCCGCCGTGGATGACCTGGGTGCGATCCTGGAGGAGACCGACAGCGAAAAGGCTCGCTACACTGAGAGCGACGCAGAGCGGCTTTTAACAAATCTGATTTACCGCGAACTCAAGAAGGGAGAAATTGAAAATGCGTAAAGTGACCCGGCGGGAAATCCGCGAATATATCCGGCTTGGAATGGCCGAGGACGTGACAAACTCCAGCGACGCATTAAATATGTTAATATTAATCACAGGCCCGGCCACGCCGGGAGAAGGGAGCAAAAATGACAGTTTACGACTTTGTTGATCTTTGCATTGATACACCGATGATCGAGGTATACAGCCTTGACGCCGGGAAGGTGGTCTACTCCGGGGATGCCGGAGATATGCCGGACCGCTACGGGGAAGAGATGTTAGAGAGCTTTGATCTTCCGGCAAAGCCCGGCTGGATCACGGTTAATATTTGACCATAGCACAAGCCTCCCGATCTGGGAGTCTTTATTTACGCCCTGGGCCACGTCCATGCTCCGGGGTATAGCTCGCAGCAGAGAGCAGCGCAGAGCGTCCGCCCTTCGGGGCGGGGTTGGATAAGCCAAAATATAAACAACTATTGGAGGATATAACAATGAATAACAGTAAAATCAATGACAAGTATATCAATGTTCTGGAAAGTCTTGACTGGAGCGTGTGCGGCTACTATGCCGACGGGCGCGCCGAAATTGAAAAGTATTCGCCTGCCGGGGAAGACTTCATCGTATGCATTGACGTTTCGGCTCTTGCGGAGAGTGTGCGCGAATATGCAGCAGACTTTGACCCTGAGGAACACATAGAAATGTGGATAGAGGCAAGGCGGAACGGCGTGAGCGGCATCCCGTCAATCCGCGAGCTTGTAGAAGATGCTAACGACATTCAAGGCATGCTTTACGAATTGGCAGAAGCACTGGAGGCCGTGACAATTTGACCCTTCCGCCGTCTGGGCGGCGTTAAACAGTCCATCAAGCCCAGAGCGTCCCGGCATCCGCCGGGGGTTGGAACACAGCCCGAACAACGGGAGGCAGAGCATAAAACCGGCACGAATAGCGAATAGAAGCGCGTGGAGGCCGGAACCCACAAGGCGCACCCAGGAGGGCCGAAGCTCCTGCAAGACAACAGATTATCGGCGGGCAGTGTCCCGACATCACCACAGGCCCGGCCAGCCCAGCAAGGCCAACAGAGAGCCCCGCAACAGTGAGAGCGGAGATTATACAGGAGGCTATAACCATGTATATTTTCAACGAAAAGGCCGAAAAAGCTGTCAAGGAAAAGGGCTTTGCCCGTTTCCCGGAGGACTTTGAGCGGCTGCGCCCCGGCCAGTCGTTCACGTTCTGGAAAGACGGCGACAACGTGAAGATTGAAACCGTTCTGCCCGCCAGCGAGTTAAAAACCGCCATGCGCCGGGCCGGACTTCTGACGGCGTAAAGGGGGCGCACGGTATGGCCTACCCCGTACCACCTGACCGCACCGTTTACACCTTTCACCGCGATCTGCTCGACCAAAAGCACCTGATGATTGCCGGGGCCGCTGGTAGTGGTAAATCCGTCCTTCTTAACGGCATGATTTATAACGCCCTTCTGCGGCCCCCAGTGGATTGCTCCGGCGGTGTCCAATTTGTCCTTATCGACCTAAAGGGCCACGAACTTGACAGATACGCACCACTACCGCACACGCTGAGATATGCGGTAGAGCCGGAGGAAGCCGTTTCTGCGCTTGCCTACGCCGTAAATCTCATGTTGTCCCGTGATAGGTACATGAGTAAAAACCATCTTCGTATGTATGACGGCGGTGATGTTTATATCCTTATTGACGAGTTCGCCGACCTCATGACCACCGCAAAAAAGGCCGTTCTGCCCCTTATCCAGCGTTTAGCCCAAAGAGGCCGTTCTGCCCGTATTCACATAGTTTTGTGTACTCAAAACCCCATTGTAAAGATTATCCCGTCTGAAATCAAATGCAACTTTGACAGCATCATCGGCCTCCACACCGCCAACGCCCAGCAGTCCCGAAACATTATCGACGTGTCCGGCTGCGAGAACCTGAAAATCGGCGAGGCATACTACATCAAACCGGGTCACGATCTGGAGAAAAGAACCGGCATCCCCCTCTTTACCGACGAGCAAATAGAAGCCCGTGTCAACTGGTGGCTCGACCACTCCCCCAAATCCGTTTCGTCCATATTCGGACGGCTATTCAAAAGAGCTTGAAAGGAGAAAAAACATGAGCATTTACGAAGTAAAGAAAATCGACATAAGCGGCATAAAGACGGTTGACGATTACACCGCCGCGCTTAATTCGGCGACCCCCGTTAGGCTTTCTGGCCTAAAGGCGGTACAAGACTTTTGTGGCGTTATGTTACGCCGCGAACGAGCCGGGTACTCCGCATCAAGTGGGAAGTACGAGTTTGTTATTACAAGAGTTGCATAACCTCCCGCCCATAAAACCGCCGCCCCGGAAAACTCCGAGGCGGTTTTCTTCTGCCCCTCCGACGCTCCACAATGCGCCGTGAGGGGCTTTTCTGCGCCATGACCGCTTACACTACCCAGCCCGCAAATCCGTTTCTAAGGCCGTTCTCGTGCGTCTCAGGGGCATTGTAGACGTGGGCTTAATCTGCATACCCTCTCAGGCGCATTTAAAGGCCCCTCCACGCCGTTTTCTTTTTCGGGTGTCCGTTTCACCCCGCCCCGCAAAATCGCTTGTAGGCCCCTTTAAATCGCTCTCAGGGGCATTTCTGTTTGAATGTTGCGGTGCAAGTGCGGATTTGGGGTTATTCCTCCTCCACGACAGCCGCCTCAATCCTCTTTCTGCGCTCCTCCGGGTCGGTGACTGGAGCGAGTTTGTCGGTGAGTTGCGTAACCTGAATATCCTGCTTCTGCGTGTAGCCGTGGTTGTTGTTGAAGTCCGTAGCAAACACGATGGTGGGGATTTTGCCCTTCAAAGCAAGCTGTTTCTTGCAAGAAGCGATTGAATTCTTGGTTGCTTTTATTGTGGAAGAAAATCCTCGATAGTTTGACCTCTCCCACTCATTAAGCGTCTCTCTGCTTATCCCAAGAAAAGAAGCTAACCCCTCTATGTCAGGTATCAACGCATTACCGTTCTTGTTGGCAGTAATGAGATAATCCCAAAATGCCTCAATAGCTCCCTGTAATTCTTCAACACAAGAGAATACAGGAGGTCTGCCAAGACGTTTACAGTTGTTCTTCTCAAACTCCAACATAGTAACCATTTCGTCGGCATCAATAGGGAGATAATCAATATCCTCCTTAAAGCGTCTATACGCCTGTACTCTAACACCCATTTCATCTCTGTACTGAATATCAGAGCGTTTAGCTGCTTCTGTAACTACTTTCTCTAACTGTTCTTTCTTCATAATACACTCCCTTATGTAAGATAATCTTGTATATATACTACACTACACTACATGGATATATGGCATAGTATATTATATATTTATATTAATTATATATAGCCTGTTTCAATCTTCCCTGTCCCGCCATGAGGCGTCGGCCTCGATTTTGCAGGGGGCGGTGTCGTCCGTCTTTCTGATGCCGTCATAGTCGATTGCAATCTGCGCCTGTCTTTCGTCACCATTTCCGAGACTGCATATTCCGCAAGCGCACCAGTCAGGGTGTATTCTGTCGCACCGTTTCAAAAGCTGTTTCAGCGTTATGTCCTCCGGCGCTTCTGCGATAAACGCAATATCGCACCCGTTGAGCCAAAACTTAATCCGTTCTGCCATTTTCCGTCACCTCACTTTCTGTACTGTCAGCATCACGGAGCGCATATTGTCTTGTCAATCGCCAGATGCCGTGTCCCTCTTTCTGATCCTCTATGCGGTAGCCGTAAAACATAAGCCATCACCCACTTTACCTATTCGCCATCGTCACAATAGCGCACTGCCCTTTCTGCTCGTCCCACCATCCGCAATGTTCCCGGTCACAGTGGCCGATTGCAGGGCCGACATATCCGGGGCCGTCATCCGTCGCAACCCGCAGGGCGAACCCTTCTCCCTTCTTTATCAACTCTGCAACTTCCCGTTCTGTCTCCTCCGTAATGTTTACGTTCTGGAACAAAAGAACGTCGTTACCAGTCGCCCGTTTCAGGGGGCATGTCTTATAAGCATTGCACTTTACTTTGCTTGCCATCTTGAATACCTCCTATTCTTCCATTTTCCACATCGCGGACAATAACACGCCCATGTAGAGCGAAAATGCCCGCCCGCTTCTTCGTGTTCCTCAATCATGTGGTGCATAACCCAATGATGCTTGCAAAACAGTCGCTTTATGGGCCATCTTCCCACAAGCATCCACCACGTCTTTATTCTGCTACGCCACTTCGGTTTGCAAGTGAACGTCATGGTGCCAGTTAGGTTAAGAGGCATATAGGCATCTTTCACTTCCCCACTATCAAAACTAACCTCTTTGATTTCTCCTAAAGGCTTGTAACCCTCGCCGTTATCCATGTATAGCGTAAAATTCGTGTCTGACTTCTCGCCCATAGTCTAACCTCACATATCTTTCAGCTTTTTCAGGGCCTCTATAAAACGGTCAAATTCGTCCATGTGGCCGACAATCTCAATTCGTGCATCGTCTCTCAAAAGATGCACATTGTCGCCGGAATAACAGACACAGCGATATGTTTTGCTTCTTTGCATTGAGCTTTTCCCGATATACAACAAATACTTCTGCGGATTGTTTTCTCCCGCCCACAAATTCTTTATGATGTCACCCTTCTTTGGCGTTGTCCCATCCATTCTATCACCTCACAATCCCTGTCGTTCTGCGTAGTATTGCGGTATCATGTCTTGCGCTTTCTTCCGGGCGTGTTCCTTATCCTTTGCCTTTACATACGCACGTCCGAACGCAAAATCAAGCTCATCGCAACATTCCCACCACGCAGAGTTCTTGTTGATTGCCACTACGTCGAACGTCTCCAAGTCAACGCACCAGCGCAAATCCATTGTCTCAATAGCTCCGTCCTCGTATTCTTCGATGTTTGCCTCTCTTCCACCTTCTGAAAACATCTCTTTGAGCTTTTTAGCTCTGTCCTTATCCACAGTCAACGCACAAATGTGGTAATCCGAATACTCGCCCTTTGTGATAGCATAGATTTTCATGTGTTCACCCTCCAACAAACAAACTCATCTGCGCCGTGTGCGCTTGAAACCGTTCCTCCTGCTTGTCGAAGTAATCCTTGTCGATTTCAAAGCCCACAAAATCCAGCCCCGCGTCATACGCCGCTATACGGCTTGAACCGCTCCCAAGGTGGGTATCCAGTATCTTGTCACCCGGTTTTGCGTAGTGCTGGAATATCCATCGGTAGAGGGCGACGGGCTTCTGTGTGGGGTGTATGCGCTTTTCGTTCAGCGCCTTGTTCCCCTGCATGACGTGACCTTCAGATACGCTTTTCCCTTGCATCATTCCTGACCACATGAAACGAAATAAGTCCACCCGGTCTGTCATGGAGTTGTACGCTATCTCACAGTCGGATTGGTCTGAAGCTCCGTTGCATTTGTCCCAAACAATGCGACCTGCTCCAAAAATTTCACCTACAAAATAATTGCAACCCCAAATGATTTGATTTTTTGAAACTCTGAATAGCTCTTTAAAGTATTCGTGCGGCGGAATGGCATTATCCCATTCTTTACGCTCGTAGCCACCATCGGAAACATACAGGCGATTTCCGTTCTTTTGTAGGACATACCCACTCCGGCATTTTCCACCGTGTTCTTTTCGCCCGTATGGCGGGTCGCAAACCGCAAGTGTAAACGCCTTATCCTGCATTTGCCGCATAGCCTCCATACAGTCGCAACAGTACGCTAAACTCTCTGCCATTTGTCTCACTCCTCCCCCGTACAACAGCACTGTTCATAGAACGGTATCGGCTCAACTTCGCATTGTTCCTGATAAAGCCGCTTTTCAATCTCCAATATGTCCTCGCCGTATTCCTCCGCAAGCTCTTTCCAAAACTTTTCAATCAGGCGGTTTTTGATTTTCATTTGCACGTCAAGAGCGTCAAGGTCGTACACGTTCTCACCCCCTATTTGTTATTTAAGCTGCTAATAATTGCTTGGTTAATCTGGCTTTGCGCTAATTGCATAGTTAAGGCTTGCCTCTGACTTTCCAACATTGCCGTCTGCGCTTGTATGCTCATGCAAGGGTTAAATCCATACTGTTGCGGATATAGCCCGTAGCTTGTCCATGCCGGATATGTAGACGGATAAAAACTGTAATTTGGAAGCGGCGGAATAATTGGATAAACAGGATATTGCGGTACGTAGTGTTCTTCTTTTTTCGGTCTCCGGCTTATCCACTCCGTTGCCCCGTCAGACTTTAGCTTCAGCCCGTCAAATCCCCACCACAGCACCGGTTCATACGGATTTTCGTTCTCTCGCTCCTGCAACGTGTCGAGATGGGCTTTTTCCATGCGGTCTATGTAGGCCGAGACGGAAAACGGCTTGTGTGGACTTTCTGATATATCAATACGCTCTTTCTTTTTCTTCTTATCCTCTATCATGCCAATGATATACAAGACTAAGCACGTCACGCCTGCTATGAAAACAATCAAACCAGCCGTGTAATATCACCTCCCCGAACTCCCGAAGCCGTTCTCCCCTCTCTCCGTCTCGTCCAGCTTGCGTCCACACATGGGACAATAGTTGATTTTGAAACTCGGTTGATAAATGTCCTTGAAAAAGCGGATTTTCTTACCGTCCCCGAACACGTCCATATACTCGCCAGCTATTCTAAGCTCTGCTCTCCCGCAGAAGTTCGCGCTTTTCTTTGTCCTCTTGCCCTCGCAATATTCGCACACAACCCGTTTATCTCCCCGTACTTCCAAAACCTCTATCACCTCTTTCTGTTTCATCCAGTTCTTGTACCACCTCAAGCGTTGGTGTCAGCACCGGAACGATCACCAGCTGGCTGATCTTGTCGCCCCGGCGGACGTGGTAGTCCTCTGCGCCGTGGTTAAACAGTTTGACGCGGATGCTGCCCGTGTAGCCATAGTCCAGCAAGCCATCGCTTGTAATGCCGTAGTTCACCATCAGGCCGGACTTGGATTTGAGGAAACCGGCGGTTGCACCGTTTTCTTTTATAACTCTTGCGGTGTGACAGCCATCTATCCATTCGTAGGTATCAAATTTTAGCTTCGGCAGCTCCACATGAACGCCCGTATCAAACACCGCAGACCCGCCCGCCGGAACCACCTTGTCCTCCCTTGCGTACAGGTCAAGCCCTGCGTCGGTGTCGTGGGCGCGGGTGGGCATGATAGCATTTTCATCAAGCTTAATTTTCATCGTCTGCCTCCAAATCGTCAAATTGCATCTGCCCTGGGAGTACGCCGTCTTCCATCCACCAGTGAAAAACCTCATCAGCGTTCTCCCACAGCGTTTTTAGCCCTTTGCGTTTCCGAACATCAAGCATTTTCTCAAACGCCCTCATGTACGCTCGTTTGTATGTGGGCCACCTCGCGAATTGCGCCGCACGGCCTTTTGTAGCCATCGGGCACCCGATACACCCTACTCGGCAAAAGCCCTCATTGTACAGCGGATTTGTTGGTATCTTCTCGGACTGTATGTAGTCCCATACGTCCCGGTCTGTCCAGTCGATGATAGGATTGCAAACTCTCGCTGATTTGACAGTACAAGTCTCAAACATCTGCCGTTTCTCGTCATTGTCGTTTGTGAGAATGATTTCCCGCCCGGCCTCATAAACGCCCCTGTTGTTCTTCCGTTTTGTACTCTCAGCCCATCTAATCCCCGTCACAACAAAGCTGTCACGGGAATTGTTCTCTTTGAGGATTTCACAGCAATACCGGGCTAATCGTGTAGGGGGTACGCCCTGAATGGGTATCAGTTTCCACATGCACGTGGGTTTTCCCTTGTACGTCGGCTTATT
Source organism: uncultured Lachnospiraceae bacterium (assembly GCA_947632515.1). Classification (GTDB taxonomy): domain Bacteria; phylum Bacillota; class Clostridia; order Lachnospirales; family Lachnospiraceae; genus UBA3282. The sequence goes on along the minus strand of CANRPO010000020.1, from coordinate 20,211 downwards.
GATTGTGCATCGCACCCCCCCATTTTCCAGTCTGTGGAATTCGCTCCGCACAAAGTAAATTGTCTCCGGCGCGTCCGCCGTGGTGTGGTTGTGCATGACCTCAAACGGAATGCCCGCCCTCCTCGCCAGCTCCACGCACACGGAGCTGTCTTTGCCCCCGCTGGTGGTGATGATCAGCGGCTGGCCGTAGATTTGCAAAGACATCTTGGACGCCTCCTGCAACCGCATTATGGCCGTTTGCTCTTTATCCATCGTCTACCTCCAAAGCCTCGTCGTCAAACCCAATCTGCCCTTCGAGCATGATGGTTTCCGGCGTCTTCTCAGGTTCAAATATCCTGCGTTTCTTCTGCTCTATGACCGTTGGCCCGCTATGCTCCCTGTTGAACATTCCACAAGCCTCCCAGCGTTTGGCCCAATCCGTGGCCTCGCTGTGCGTCAGACCGTAGACCTCGCATTTTCGGAGTATCGTGTCATGGTATCGGCCAGACGCAAAATTTGAACATTCCCCGCATCTGCGCCCATCACACTTTCCGAAAAGCTGGTGCATCAGTTCGATTTTCCTAACGTCCCTATGTTCCATCAGGCATTTCCTCCAATTCGATAACGAAAGTATCGAAAAACCATCTTGTATTCTTGATTTCTGCATCAGCAAAGCTCAGTGGTATCATGTTCAGCGTTTCTCCGATGGAGCACCCCTCAAACCATTAGCCCCATGAGCCATCCTTGTTTTGCTGGCGGATTGCCAAATTTGTTAAACGTTCCGGCCTTTTGATGGCGTTAAAATGAAATTCTCTAAGTTTCATCTGCGCTTGCCTCCAATAACGTCTCAATCCTCACCATCACGCCCTCCGGCACCTCCGGCAAAAGCTCCGGCGGTAACTCTACGCTCTGCCCCGTTGGAACAAATCCCTTTTCGGTCACGAGTGGCATGAGCTCGTGAAGTCTCAGTGCCCCTATGCTCCGTGTCACGTCTCCCCTGCTCCGGCTGACGTACTCGGCCCACGGGTAGGTGCGTTTGAGGATTTGGAGGAGGAGGCGGGTGTCGTTAGATATCGTCATCTTCATCATCCTCGTCATTTTCTCCATGTATGTAGCAATCAGACGCTTTGCAAACAGAATCAAGCCCTAAAAGGCAACCGCACTCATAATGGCAGAAGCATTGGCAATTACCGCACTCGCCTCTTTTGCACCACAAGCGGTCCAGAACACAGCCTTCGCAATTATCTTGGCTTTTACAGATATTGCAAGGATTATCACCTTTCACCCCGTCACCTCCACTCCGCACTCGTTTTTGAGTACCCGGTTCAAGTCCTCGTAACTGCACCGACCCTCATTGAGGCTCCGGCTCAGCTCCCGTATCTCGCCCCACAGCCTGCGCATATCCTCAGGCTCAAAGCCCTCCTTGTCGTGTAAAACAGTCAAGAAGATTATATATGCCCTCTTGACATAAAAGCTCGGCCTCTGCGGCATCTGTTTTTTACCCATCGTTAACCACCCATACCTTGTATCTGCCGGTCAGTGCGTAGCAATCGGCGTGGCTGTCACATGCCACATCGATTTTACCCGGCCCCACTCCCCGGTCTTGCACCTCGAACACGCCGAGACCCTCTATGTAGATCCTCGTACCGAAGGGGAAATCTCCGCTCATAGCCACCGTGTACCCCTCCGTCGCCACCGCCCCGGAGGCGGTGATCCCGTCCGCTTTGCCACAGCAGTGGGCGCAATAAGGATCGTAGCCCGTGACGGCGTAAGTCCCCAGGTACCTGGCCCCTTTAAGCTTGTCGCACCGCCACCACTCCTCCTGGAGCGCGGTGATCGCCGGGTCGTTCTCATTGACCCCCAGCTCCCGCAAGAGCTCCGCCGCCTCATGCACCTCGACCTGTCGGGCCGTGAGCTCCGTATCGTCAAACCCCGCCATAGCCGTAGTCCTCCCGGCCATGACCAATGCCACGACCACCGCCGCGGCCAATATGTACGCTATGATTTTCTTCATTTTTCGGTCTCCTTTCTTGTCACGGTCACCTCTACCGTGAGCCTTTGTTTTTGTTCCAAAAGCCCATCATGTACCTTTTTGGCACACTCCGGGCAGAATTGAAAATCCTTGTGCCCGTGCGGGTAAAAGCCGGACGTGCCGTAATAGTTGAAGTCAACATTCACCTGATTGACGCACCCCTCCTCCAATTCACGTCCACATCTGTCGCAAAAAGTTTTTATCATTCCGCGTCCTCCATTCCGATGCAATCTCCGGGGTGGACGGATGGGAAAAGCTCAGGTAAAATCTTTGCCAGCGCCGACCCACCTTCTAAATCGTAAACCTTTTCTATTTCTCCGTTTGGCTTCTCTCCCCATAATTCCACATAGGTTCTCCCGAATTTGTCCTTGTATTTATCCATGCTCACCCACTTCGCCCCCACCGCCCGCATGATGGCGATTTCCGGCTCCGTGAGGCGTGGGGCGCGGATGATGCTCTCCGGGTGGTTGATGGCTTTGTAAATATCCATACCCTCAACGTCCAGCCCACTGTCACCGTCATATATTTTCGGCATACCATCTTCACCGATGAAAAATCTGACGCTGACACCTTCGACCTTGAACGTCTCACCTACTTCCACCCCCAGCACCTCCGCCAGCCGGGGCTTCTGTTTGACCGATTTCTCAGTTGGTGTATCGTCAAGTGTAGTTGGTGTATCGGTTGGTGTTTCGTCAATTTCGGATGACGAATCGTCGATTACCTCGTATCCCATCAGGTGAGCGGCTTCGTCAGGATGCTCTTTGCACCATGTGTAGCAAGGCCCGCTCCCGATATGTTCCCGCAAAAAGCAACTACGTCTGCAATCATGTCCGTGCATCGCACAGAAAATGGCTTGTGCGCCATGTATGCTTTCAAACACGTCCCCCGTCTTCGGGTCTTTGTATCTCATTTCTTCACCTCCAAAAGCTCCTGGTTATCCCATCGGTTTCCGATGACCTCGATTTGCCGATCGTCGAGCGTGTAAGGGTGCGTTGCGGTAGAGCTCCCGCCGCCGTATCCAGCATGAAACATCCCGCCTGTAAAGGTCACTGGAAAAGTGCGCTTCACGTTGTAGGTTCTTTTCAAAACAATATCGCCCTCGAAAATCTTTTTTCCGTTTTTGTCCACCATCCCCGTGTACTGCCCGACGGTGTCCGGGTCGACCTCCACAAACCCGCCGAAGGTGTACGCCCCAAGCTCCACCCGGACGCTGCTGGCAAACGGTAGAATAAAGCTATAGATGTCGTGTCCGGATTCCTGCATCTGCGCCTCCTGCGTTGCGTCAGGACGGCATTTCTCGTGTTCGGTGTGGAAATATATTCTGCCGTTGCGCTTGACGGTGTAGGTCATTGTGGGCCTCCAAATCGCTTTTTCGTGACGGCTATGCAAAACGGTTCAATCTCGCTCGCCCACAGGCACGTCCCCTCACCGTTAAGCTGTTCCCAAATTCTCGGAAATCCGCCTATTCCGTCAAAGAGGCTCCCCAGCGTGGCGTCCCTCTCGTACATAGCACACAGCCTTTTCAGCACCCACTTCCAGGGCGGGAGGGCTATTGAATTTCCAAGGGCCTTGTACCTCGCCGCATCGGAGGTCTTATGTACCTTGCCTTTCTCGTCCGTCCAGTCTCCTATATCGGTCCAGTTGTCAGGAAATCCTTGTAAACGCTCACATTCCACGGGCGTCAATCGGCGTACCGTTCCAGCTTCACGCACCACGTTATTCAGGTTAAGGCTTGAGCCGCCCGTTGATTTCGCTTGGAGCGTCCCGTTGACCTCTGCGTTCTCCACACCGTTCCGGCAATCGACAGCGGCACAGACTAAATCAGTAGCATCTTTCCAGTCTCTCGCTTTGACAGAGGAACAAACCTCGGACGGCTTGTAATCTCCGAAGCCCTGTTGCCCAAATACAATCGCCGTATAATCCGTCACCCGGTTTTCATGGTCGCCGGTGATAGTTGGGACAGTCTCGCCGTTGCCGTTACCCCGTGCGTCATAAACTGCGTGTCTGTCCGTGGCGTTCAGCGTAAACATCGGCTCCTGGCTTATCCCGCTGCCATGCTGCCCCACGTTGCGGTCAACGGCGTTGCCTTGGAGGCATATTACTGGCTGATTGTTCCCACTCATTCCGGCGGCGGCGGTCAGCGTGGGGGCTTTGTCGTCCGTCCTGATTTCGGCCCCGCCTTGCTGGGTTGCCATACAGATTATTGCCGGATTGTGGTCTGTACTCAAAGTAGGGCTTTTCTCCTGCTCAAAGCCGATACTTCCGGCTTCTGCCCCTTGGTGGTACTTGAATCCAGCGCACACGAATGTCTGCTGTTTCATGCCCGGTTCCGCCGCAAGAGAACCCGCTACATCGTGCAAGTCCCGGACTTCGTTTCTCTGGTTCTGGGCGAAAACGAGAACAGTTGGGTGGTTATCTCCTGGGTCTGCTCTCAAAGCCGGGGCCACATCATCGTTCCAAACGTGACCGCCAACCCTCGTTGCGGAACCCGGATCAAAGTACAGTATCGCGTCCCGGCTCATTCCCCCGTTCTCGTTAGCGTTCAAAGAGTGCCACGCCCCGTCCTCGCCGTAAACCCGTGCGCTCTGTGTGTCCCACGGTGTCAGGCATCTAACCCCGCCCTCCGTATCTGTCTCACCAGGGTGTTGTCCAGTTCCTCCGGCAACGGCTTGCCCCGTCTCTGCGCCCTCCGGCGTATCCCAAGACAGGCCATTCCGCTCAAAGAGTATTTCGGGTGCGGATTGTCCTCCAAAATCTGCGACAAGCGCGATTCTACGGCGACGCTGGGGCACTCCCCAAAACTGCGCGTCGAGAACTCGGTAGGCAACGGACCAGCCGTCCCCGTAGTAGGCGTCTGCCAGCGACCACTTTCTCTTTTCAGGTAGTGGAATGTCGGGAGCTTCCGGCTCCGCGATTCTGATTGTTTCTTCGAGGACGGCCCGGAAGTCCTCGCCGTGGTTACTGGAGAAGGCTCCGCAGTTGTGGACCATAATGTCATTTGCTCCATAGGTGTTGTCTCCTATCACGCTGAGATTGTAAACATTCGCCGTTTCGCCATTCCGCTCTACGCTAATAACCGGGGCCCATATCACGCCGTCCTCGTAAAACCATCTTTGGCATTTCCCGTTGATTACCGCTCCGATTGAATACGATGGATAGTTGGCGTGAATTTTTCTACCGCTGATAGTCCCTTCTTTTGCCTTGTGCCGTGAGACTGATGCTTGGGCGTGGTAGACGTTTCTGAATACCCTTGTAATCCCATAGGCGAGCTGCCGACTTGCCGTCGATGCCGAAAACTCAATAGATCCATTCCTGCATCTTGAATAACCGTCTCCGCTTAAATATCCGTCCAGAAAAGACTTTTGCAATCCAACTGGCAATTCAAATACAAACGGTGGTACTTTCTTGTTCCCGGCTCCTTTTCCAGCACTTTCTATAAGCCTGTAAAACTCAAATGACGTAAAGCTGAAGTTGACCGCTGTGCTATGCGGGCTGTTTTCGTAAATTTCGTATGGCAGCTTATTCAAACGCTCCCGTGTGGCATCGACTTTTGACTTCCCGCAACTGATGAAAATTCTCGGATTGCTCCTGTTCAAATCCACGCTTCCGTCCGCAAGCCAACGTCCTAACGCCCACGCAACATCGGTGGAGATAAAATCGTCTGGCAATGTCGGAATGTCAAGCCGATAGGCAATCATGTGATTTTTGGTGAGTTTCCCGGCCTCTACCCATTGTGGTGCGCCGTATTCTCTCTGCCCATTAACCGCATAGCTCTTTTCCCTCGCCCAAAACGGGTGATTTGTCGTGACCGTCAATGGTTCGCTCCCGCTTGCCTTAACGCTCATGACTTCGACTTTTGGAGTTTTGTAGCAAGCCGCCACCGGGCGATACTCGCCGGACAAGGTTTTCACCTTATCCCCGATTGCAACATCTTCGATGTTCTTGTACCCGCCGTCGCAGGTCACAAGCGTTCCGGCGGCAAAACAGACATTTTCCCAAACCATATAACGCGGCTTTATAAACTGGCCTGTTCGCCCTCGTAATCTGTCTGCATCCCGCATCTCCTTCACAATCCTGATTTGCTCCATAAAAAGCCCGGAACGCTGTCCGGCAAGTCCGGCCCGTTTCCCGGCAACGCTCAAATCCTGACAAGGGCTGCCGCCGATGATGCAATCCACGGGCGGAGCATCGTAGCCGGATATTTTCGTTATGTCTCCGAGGTGTATCATTCCGTCCCCTCCGTCAACGCCGGTTGCGTCCTGCCGTCCAGCGCCATCCGCTCACTCAGCTTGTCCGCAAGCGCCCGGACGTCCGGTGGCAGGGCGTTGTAATCTCTCTGCCGGGTCGTCTCCGTGCGGTAGGCCCTCTGGAAGTTGGAGGCTATCACCGTGTCCAGCTCATCGGAGCCGCACAGCGCCCAATCCCGGAGCTGGCTTGGACTTCCCAAGATTTTCTGTACGATGGGCGGGAGCTTTTCAAACTCCTTTTTGGCCCCGTAAAGGCCGTTGGAGCACGCCTTTTTGACCATCGCCCACGCCTCTGCCTCGCCAAGCTCCTTCGGCTCCGTGATTTGCCGCATCTTAGCTTTGACTGCCCCGATATGGGGCGGATAGCCTTGCTCGTCCGTGACGATTAAAGCCTTAACAGCGGCACCCACAAGCTCGTATGGGTCTTCCCGGAACATTTCTTCCCACAAAACCGCAATGTCGTTGGCCTCCCGTGCGCTCATGCCCTTGTAGAAGTTCGGGTATGCGCCACGCAGGACGGCCAGCACTTTCAAAGTCTCATTTCTGTCCATATTCGTCCTCCAAGAGGTCAAGGAACGGGTTGGAGCTTTGTTGCTCACCACCACGCCGCCGGTTTGCGTAATTGCCGTCAAGGACTTTCTGGAAGTTGTTGGGCTTTATGAACCAATCGAAAGTCGCCTCAAACGGCCTATTCCCGCCAGCACGTCCCATAAGGAAATCCGAATTGCTGACGTTCACGATGGCCCGCAAAACTTCATCTACGCCGTAGTCTTTCAACCGTCGGTTAAGTTGCTTGTATCGGTCACTCCCGCTTGTGATACGGGACACCTTCGCAAGCCCTAAATCGTTCCACGCCTCCATGACACGCCGGAAGTCATTCCGGCAATCTGTTTCGTTAGAAACAGATAAACTCCTTTCCTTTTCTTTCATTTCATTTTCTTTAATTTCATTTCCTTTACTTTGCGGATAATTCCCGGAAATATCGTCTTTTTTCCCGGAAAAATGCCCGTTTTTCTCGGAATTATTTTTTGAATGGCACACCTTAACAAACTCTTCCGTTTTAGCCTCGTCTAAAACCCAAAGAGTTTCATCTACCTCAATATCTCTTTTGCAGCCTTTTTTGGACTTTTGATATTGAGCCTGTATGCCGTGGGAAGTGAGAACCTTGACCGTATTGAACAATGTGCTGTCCAGCAGTGATTTATCCAACAGGTAGTTCAGCATCAACCCTATTTTCTCAACGGTGCAACCTATGTCTAAAGCGGCGTCCTCATAGAAGTCGTCGTTGGCCTCTATGTAGTACCCTTCCCCGCCGTAACATCGGCAGAAGATGTATATGAGGAACATTGGCCCGTCCGAGCCAAACCGCCCGTGCAACCGCCGTATTCGTGAGTCCGAGAAGAAATCGACATCTAACGGGAAGTAATCAAGCGAATTGTCTCTTGTTCGTGACATTCACATATCACTCCTCCAATCCATCGAAAAACTCTTTGTAATCCGCTTTGAGCTTTTCCATGATTTCTCTTTCTGTCTGTGCGCCGAGGTTTCTTATTTCCCGAAAGCTATGCCCATCTTTGAGAAAAATCAGTAAGTCTGCAACCGTGTTGAAAGTATATCCAATCCAGCCGGAAGCTCTAAAAAGGCAGTTATAGGCTCTTACCGACAAGCCCCAATTACCAAGGCTGATTTTCTGTGCTGAATTGATTGCGTCATAAATTCCTTTTTCTTTAAGTTCCTGCGTTTCAGTTTTTTCTCTCTCGATTGCTTCAAGCCCAACCTGAATAATGTGGCTCCTGCTACTGTGCCGTAGTTTCCGAAGTGCCTTTGCCTCAACTTGTCTTATGCGCTCTTGCGTTAAGCCAAAATTTCGTCCGATTTCACGGAGAGTTTTGCCGTCTTTATATCGTGAGATAAGGACTTCGCACTCTCTTTCAGTAAGAAGGTTTTTGATAACGTACTCCACCGTTTCCGGCAAATCTGAATAAGGCCCCAAATCCGGGATAACCGCCCTTGCAATCTCCAACTGCCAGTTAAGAAGTTTGTTTCTTTTTTCCTCCCTTTTAGCCTCGGCGGCCTCTTTTTGCTTGTTAGTCCTTTTTTCTGCGTACTCCGGCGTACCTCTTGAGAGTGCCCTGCCGTAACAGTTCCTGCATAGCCCTCTTGCGTAAACTGGATTATTGCCACAAAAAGAACACATCGGAACTTTTACAGAGCCGGTTGCAATCTCAAGTTGACGTATCAAGTGCCTCAAACTCATAACGCAATCAGACAGACTTGCCAGATTATCTTTAATCGTTTGTATATCTGCAACGTCAACAGGGACATCGGCATCAGTCAAGTTAATCACTTCCTTTTGTTCCACTTTTCTTTCAGTTCAAACTCCGCCGTCTCGATTTTCTCCCGTAGTTCCCGGAGCTTGTCCGTAGTCCCTTGCACCGTCTCCCAATAGGGTTTTGCCTCACAGGCGGTACATTCGGTCCGCAGCGTAACCTTTTCCTCGCCGAAACAATTAGCGGTGTAGTCCTTCTCAATCGTCACCTCTCCGCCACAAAAGGGGCAGGGGAGCATATCAGACATTGTGGGCCTCCTTTGGCGGGCGGCGGAGTTGTCTACCGCACATCGGGCAGTAGTTAATCTCGCACTCCCAATCCCCGCCGCCGATGATGTGGATTCGACCGTCTGTCTGAATCGTCACGGCATCGTTGCACATATCCCATGCAATGACCTCACCATCGCGGCAATACTTACATCCTTTCTCTGCCTCCTGCTGGGCACGGAGGGCGGATATTGCCATACCAACGGCTTCCAGAAATTTATCCTTTTTATCCATGTCAACGCATAATTGACCGAATAGAGAAACAAACCAGTCATTTTTGAGAGATTTTATCGTTTCCTCAATCGACATTTCCTACCTCCTATGTCTCCAAAATCCTTATCCCGTACCGCTCCAACATCAGCTTACGCTTGATTTTATACGCCGCAGTCCTGACGCCTTTTGCATCTTCTACCACGGTCTTCCCGTCCCGCTGGTACACAAAATCCGCTATATATGCGCATTCTCTTTCCAGCAGCGGCCCCCGCTTCACACCGCCTCTTGGTCCCACCGTAGACGGTCCGTACTGCGCAGGGATCAGGACGTATTTCACTTGCCGCCGGAGGTCTGTTATCTCCCCGGACCGTTCCATCAGGCGGAGGGCGCACCATCGTCCGTATTCCTTCCGGCTGTCGAAGGTCTGCCCGTCCGCCTGGATTTTCTTGGAGTGGTATTTACTCATCGGAGTTTTTGGAAACGCTCATTTTCGCCCCACAGCTCGGGCAGTAATTTGGTAGCGTATCAGGCTCATCATTTTCTTCGCAATGATTGCACTGGTCACAATACCATTGGTCGTAGATCATATAACCGTCCGCATAGCCGTCGACTTCGCCAACCCACACCCCGTGCTTCACAGGATCGATGGTGGGGGCGTTGTTTATCACGTCTTCAACGATTGAGAATGTTGTAAGCGCAATGGATTCCGCGGTATATACTTCATGCTCTTGGATATGTCTTACTGCAACCATTGAACCCTCTTTTGCGGTTTTTAACTCCGTCAAAAGTGCACCCCTATCAATCAGCTCTTGCATTTCTCTTTCCTCCCCGGCCTATACCATCCGACATACTTGCCGTCCTCGAATATGTACCGCCGCCCGAAAAGGCAGAAGTAGATTTTGCGCGGGTTTTCGCAGCTGCGTTTAATCATTGTGTGGCCTCCTTTTCCCATTTCTCAATCTTCTTGCAAGCGGCGTCTACGTCTATAAGCTGGTTAATATGGAGAAAACTGACTACATTTACAGGGCTTCTGGCAGCATTATTTTCTTCACACCATCTGTCAAAAGCCTTTGCGATTGCCATTCTTTTTGAGAATAGCAATGTTGGAAACTCCAATGGTTCCGGGGCAGGAGCAGAAACGGGCGGTTGCCTTCTCACAATATCTATCGCAGAGTCGAGCCCTTCTGCCATCAATACGGCCTCGCCGCCCATTTCTTCGCCATCACGGGAACACTCTTTGTATTCAGCCATCAGTGCTTTTATGGTAGCCTTTTTGTCGATAAGCTCTCTCATGTCTGCCCCTCCATCCTGTACGTCGTGAACCTCACCGGCTCCCCGTACCGATTTACGCCCTCCGTAGCGACGGATATAATCTTGTACCCGGCCCTCCGCAAGTCCCACATACGCCCTGAGAGTCTTGTAATGCCGTATAGCTCAAACGCCTCTTTGGTCGTGATAGACCCGTTGCGCTGGAGGTGGTCAAGTATGCGGTTGCACTGGGTCATGGTCATCATCCTCCACATCATCGTCTTCGGATATGTAACAGTCAGACGCTTTGCATACATCATCAAGGCTCAATAGACAACCGCACTCATAATTGCAAAAGCACCTTGTATTCCCACATTCTCCATGTCTGCTCCACACCCGATTTAATACGCATCCTTGGCAATCGCCTTTGTCCACGCAAGAGCAAGTATTACAAGGGTTTGTGCCATCGTATTCGCTCATTCAACCACCTCCACCTTGACCTCCAGCCCCAGCCGCCCCAGCTCGTTCGCCGCCTGAGCCAGCCGCACGGGGTCGGTGTAGTCGCACCACCAGTACCATTCGCCGTTGACGTATTTGTAGAGCTTGTAAATCATGTCCGCACCTCCATTAGAACGGGATGTCGCCATCGTCGTCTGACAGTTCCGCAAAACCGCTCGTCTGAGCCGCCTCACTTCTATCGCTGCGTTTCGTTTCTCCGAAATATACGCTGTCGGCCACGACCTCCGCCGCCTTGCGGTTATTGCCATCCTTGTCCTTCCAAGTGCGTATCTGCAACCGCCCGGAGGCGATAGCCATCATGCCTTTAGTGAAGTACTTGCTGACAAACTCCGCCGTGTTGCGCCAGGCCGCACAGTCAATGAAGTCCGTGGCGCGTGTGCCGCTGTCGTCCTTAAAGTCGCGTTCCACCGCAAGCGTGAAGCTCGCTACGGGTGCGCCAGACTGTGTACGGCGCAGCTCCGGGTCGTGAGTCATGCGGCCCATTATTGTGATATGATTAAGCATTTTCGGCCCTCTTTTCTGTTTCTGAATGTTGATGTAGGAGCACGTACTGACTTGTCGGCCCCATATTCTTGTAGAGCCAATCCATGGCTTGTTCGTAGCTTAGATGTGTGGCCGCTGCCCTCATCTCGTAGGCAAATTCGCCTTTTGCGAGTTTTTCGGTGGCTCTGGCCTCGATGTCGGTGGTAGTGTGGTTCGCCTCGATTGCGTAGAGTGTAAAGTCTTTGGCCTCCACATCGTTGATAAAACCCGTGTCCACGGCGTAAAAGATTTTCTCACCGCCCATGTAGATTTTCACGCCGTAGTTCGGAACGTCATGGTGGAGAGGAACGGGTTCGATCTGAAACGCCCCGTAGTCGTATGTCTTTCCTGCCTCCAGAACGTCAATATTCCGGGCTTGAACTCCGGCGCCAAGGAATTTCTCGGCCATCCACGGCCCTCCGCAAAAGCGCAATCCGGGCCTCTCTTGGGCCAGCTTGCGGATGGTGGAGCGTTTGAAATGGTCGCCGTGCTCATGGCCGCAGAACACCAGCCGCAGGGTCTTAATGTAGGGGGAAACGGCTTTTGCCGTCACCCCCATGTCAAGGGCCAGAATGCTATTGAGTATCAGGCAGTTACCTTTCGATCCGGTCGCCAGGACTTCGTGTGTCATTTTTTCTCGTTCACCGCCATTTTTTCTGGCATCCATTCAAAGTGGCAACACGGGTAATAATCATCGTAATTCTCAGTGCCAGCTTCAAGTATGGTTTCTCCATTTTCCAGGTCACGCATAACGATAATATTGTTATTATCATAGGGCGTGTCTTCCATCATGTAGCAGAGGACTTTAACGCTTGGGAATTTATACTTTGGCTCGCAATCGGAAATGTGTATGTCTCTATGGTAGCTTCTATACCCATCATCTGGGTCTTCCACCATTTCGTAGGTCACGCCATCCAGAGTAAATAGGATAGTGCCACAAGTTTCCACGCCGCCAAAACCGTCATCGATTTTCTTTGTCGTAAGCTCGACGGCGGACAGCTCGTGAACACCACACAAGCGAATTAGCCCTGCATCTTTTGCCATGTACATATCACCCCTTACAGATCGTCCAGCCCGACTTGACCGCCCTCCTGGTTACCATCAGCAGGGGAGGGGGTGGGAGCGACTACATCTTTACCGCCCTTCTTATCGGACTTCTTCGGGGTGATAGAACGCTTGAAGTCCTCCACGCTCTGCGTCCCGTCTTTCAGGGCATTGTAGACGTTGCCCAGCCGGGTGATGCTCTGGAGCGTGAAAGCGTCCGCGTTGCGCCCGATGTACGCCTCCAACATATCCTGTGTGATGTCAAACTCGTCGGAGAACCGCTTGACCATGTTCCGCACCCGGTCAATGACGGGCTTATCGGAGTTGCCTCCCAGTGTGGCGTTGCACTGGCCCATAGCCGCGTCCACGATGTCAGAGGGGATGATTGCCAGTATGCAAGCCCTCTCCCGGCGGGACGCCTGGTTTGCAATGTTCTCGTAAATATCGCGGGGGTCTGTCAGCGCATACGACCCCTGCCGAGTCTGCCGGATGTTGGGTACGGTAAAGACCCGCGCCTCCCGGTAGTTGGTTTCCAAGTCCCAGCAGTAGGCCATGACGGTGGACTCCTTCGGTGTGGACTCCAGCACCTTGAACCCGCTGTCAAGATTGCCCCAGCCGCGGGCCAGAGCCTTTGCAAGATGAATAGACGGGCCGGTGACAGCCGTGCCACCTCTGGTGTACTCGTACATCGCCTTCTCCGCCAGAGAACGCCGGGAACAGTCCGCCATTATGCGGTTGTAGGCCGTCACGGGGTCACGGGGGAAACGCTGGGCAACCACCATGGCGACTTGTACCTCCTGGGCCTCACGGGTAGTTGCCATTTCAGCGCCAACGGGGCGGACGGCGGGGGTCTTGTTCTCAAATTCTGCGATTGCGTTTGTGTTTTCCATAATGTTCCTCCTTATTATTTGTATTGGTAATTATTAGCCTTCATCCACTCCCGCAAGGCAATAAGCCTCTCGCGGGTGTCGGTGACGGTGAATGTGGCGGTCATGGGCGGCTGAACCTCCACCGGCTGGGCAACAGTTTCGACCTTCCGCACCGCCTCAACCTCCGCCGCTTTCTGCACGGCCCTGGCCTCCAACGCGGCTTTCTCCTGCTCCATCCGTTGGTGACGCCCCTGAACGATTGACACGGCCTCGGAATATCTCAGACATCTTTTGTACTCAGCCATAACCTCGTCCGCGTACTGGCTATTCGCAATGGCCTCGCAATCCATGTCAACGCTTTCAACGAAGTCTTTAAGCTGTTCCCGCAACTTCTTCGGCGTTTTCTGCTTCGCCGACGCCATGTCCACCTTGACGCCTGACCGCTCAAACGTAAGCCAGTCCAGCCCGTGGGCGGCGCAAAGCTCATCAAAATATTCCCGCAAGCCGTCCTCACACCGCTTCTTGATCTCGGCCTCCGTCTCGTCGATTTTGCCCTTCAACGCCGCGTCTGCGGCCTTAAATGCATCAGCGACACACTCCTTGTACACCGCCTCAAAACGGTCATACGGGGCGAATATAGCGGCCTTGACTTGCTTCCGCTGAGCCTCCAGCTCGTCAAAGTCCCGGCGTAAATCTGAGCGGTACTGCTTGACAAACGCCAGCGATTCCTCGGTGCAGACAAGGCTCTTCGCCTCCTCTGTGCGCCGGGCCACGGCCTCTTTGAAGTCCCGCAGCCGCTCCTCGATTTGCGGGAGTTGGGTTACTCTGATAAGTGCTTCGCTCATGTAACTACCCTATATCCCAATTTATCAAACGCTTCATCGTCCGACATGCTGTCCCACACCTTGTTAAGGCAATCCCGGCAGATGTTGTTTCCAAACAAATCTACGCCGTATATCTGCCCGCTCTCGATTTGGCACCCGCATTCATCGCACGTTGCCAAAACCTTTGGCTCATCCGGCTCCAGCCTCCGTTCTTCGTCCGTTTTAAGTCTTGTACTCCACATCAGAAATTCACCCCCGGAACACCCCGCGCTTGCTTGCGCTTGGTCTTATACACCGGGCATTTGCCGTCCTCCAACGGAGGCCTTCTGCGCCCGGTGTCGAGCAAATACGTACACACCGTCTTGGGCTCAAAATCGTTGCAGCGCTTTCTGTGCTCACACCACGGGCACCTCGCGTCAACCATCACATCACCCCCAGCGCGTGTAGGAATCCCCACCCGATGACCGCCGTAAGGATGCCCGTGACGTAGGAAATAATGAGCTCCACGTCCGCAATGATTTCCCGCCGACGACGGGCTTTCGGTGACAAATACCGCTCGTTCATCTTAAATCCACCTGCTCTCATAAATTTTCTTCGCCACGTCTTTAACGGCAAACATCTTGGTCTTCTTGTCAAATCCGTGTACCGTCAGACCCGCGACCCACTTTCTCACCGTCGGCCTTGACTTTTCGATTTCTGCTCCGATTTCCGCCATTGTCATAAACCGCCCGTATTGGGTCTGAAGCTCCTTCTCCAGCTCCCATTGCTCCTCCGGGATACCAACTTTTGTTCGAGGCATCGTCACCCATCCCTCTTAAACGCCTGTTCGTAGGTCAGCCCCGTAACGGCAAGGATTTTGTCAATGTTCTCTTTCAGGGAATTGCCGCCGTATAATGCGTTTTCAAAAGAAGATACGGTCATCTTTCCCAATTTTGCCGCATTGGTCATCGTGTAGTTGTGCGCCACCATCCAGTCCCTCAAAGCTGGATAAACGATTTTACCAATCGCCCCGTCTGTCGCGGAATGCTTTGCATACGCCAGCGCACGGGGTATGTAGTCCTTGATGTCCTTATCCGAAGCCCCGGTCTTCTCCTTGATTTCCCTCACGGAAGCGCCCTTGAGCCTCATGGACACCATCTCTAAAATCTGTTCGTTGGTCATTTGGCTCACCTCACTTAATCCCCGTGACGTGGTATCTGCCGTACCCGCTCGACCGTCCGCTCCCAATGCCAAGACCAAACCCGGCAAGGTTGATGATGTTGACGATTTGCTCCAGCTTGTAAACGTTTTCAGTGTAGCTGATGGGGATTTCCGCAGACCAGCCGGAGAAGCGGTTGAGCCGTGCCAGAACGGGAGAGCTTTTCTTTCCCGGAGGGCACATGATTATCTCGTCGATGTAGTGCGCCGCAAACTTGATAGGCACGAGGCGGTTGACAACATTTACCGCATTGCTGATTTTTGTGCCGTATTGGTCAATCTCGTTTCTCGTGACGGCCTGTGCAAAGGACTTCTTCAAACCAAATCCCGTGATGCACGGGGCGTTGTCCCTGAGCATTTCTACAAGGTGGTGTTCCTGCAATTCCCGCGTATCCTCCACGGGGTATCCATCCCGCCAGTGCATGGAGGTTATAATGTCCTCCCAGATGTTCGGCTCGTCAGGGATGGTCTTTTTGCGGTCATTGCGCTCGTCAATCATATTCCGCTCTGTGCGGGCGTTCATCCTGTTAAGGATGAGGTCGCCGTCCCCCTCGATGGAAATAGTGGCAAACTGGATTTTGATAGGCTCAAGGGTTATAACGTTGGTATCTTTTTTCATTTTTAAACTTCCTTCCTTATTTCTGCCCAGCATCCCGGAAGACTTGTTTTGCGGTTTGTTTTTATGTTCTTTAATGACTTTTTTACTTCTGCATTATTTTAAGGGCATTTAACAAGCCCTCCGGGACGCTGGGCGGTTTATTGACTTGGCATGGCAGGTAGCTTGTTTTATGTTATTCTGTCGTTTTCTGCGCTTTCCTAAAATGTTCTGCTCTATAGTTGGTAGCCAACAAGCTACATGCCATGCCAAGCCTGATAGTGTGCTTTAATTTTCTGCGCTTTATTGATTTGCCCTGTTTGAATGTTTCTTGTAGTGGCGCAACGAGCGCGGGTGAAGGCTTGTGTTTTTCTTTTTTGTATTGCATTGTTTAATTCTTTGATTTGTTTTTGTTTGCGTTGAGTGGCTTTTACAAGCCCTCACCCGCACTCGCCGCGCTTTCGTTTTACGGTATCAGCACCAGAATTTCTTCCAGTTCGCTGAGCGATTGATACTTGACCTTAAAGGCGTGAAGCTCCGCGTAAGCCTGTTGCAAGAGTTTTTCGTACTCGTCCTGATTTCTGACGATAAGCTCCGTGGGCCGATAGCCACTGTCGTGCGCCCTGTCGATTTTGTGGAACGTCCTCACCGGGGGCTTGTTCTCATCTCCATCAGGGCGTTTTATGACAAGGGCGCACACCACCTGACGGGCCTGATAAAGCCTGTACTTCTCAGCGGCAATGCCGTCATTCCACTCAAAGCACTTATGTAGCTCCGTACCTTTGTCTCTGGCCTTTTCCACTATCTGGGCCGGAGTAGCTTCCTCGTCGATACTCATAATCTCGTGTGCTACGAGGTTCGCATCGGCTTTAAAAAGCCCTTCCATCCCCGGCCTCCAAACCGAAACGGTAACTGGTTGCATTTTCCCTCCTAATTATCTCTTACTGCCGTCCGTGCCACCGGGCGGCTTTTTTATTTGCCGACGTACCGCCGCCAGTTCTCGGAAAAGTATGAGCTAAGCATCGCGCCGTTTGGCGCTTTACGCTTGCGGTTTATGTGCTGTACGCCAGCCTTTTCCATTCTGTATCGGGCAATCGCCCGTAACAATTTGCGCATCATTGCACCTCCTTCATTCCTCCGGGTACGCCACCCGGCACAGCTCCAAAAATTCCTCGAAGCTGATGTCTGCTTCCTGCTCCAGCCGGTGCAGGATAAGCTCCTTCAACCGGGGGCCAGCGTTCTCCAGGGCCCGCCTGTACTGCTCAATCTTCTCGTCCATTCTGCGTGTCCTCCTTCCACAGAAGCTCGTCCACCGTCACGCCGTAGACGCCGCCTGTTTCTTCTTCTCCCTCTCCGCTTTCGTCTCAGCGATGCCGGACAAAAGCTCCTCCACACTCACGCCATAGAGCTTTGCAAGTTTCTTATGGTACTTCCGGGAGGGCTTAGTCTCGCCGGTGTCCCATTTGCTGACCGCCGCCTGGTCAACATCCATCCGCAGGGCCACGGTCTCTTGCAACAGCTTTGCGTTAGTGCGCATTTCTCTCAACGTCAATCGCTCACCTCCCTTTTCACTCATATAACTTTTCCGTTGACGATGGCAGAAAAATGATGTAGAATATTGCGCGGTGGATTTGTTCACCTTCTTTTGCTACGGGCACGAAAGGAGGTGATACGATGGCTTGTACTTGTAAACCGAAACGCCGTAGTCCGATGACTGTCAAGGTCAGAAGCTATAAGCGCAAGGGTTCTACAGTCAGGCGTCACCGTCGGCACACACCGAGGTAATCCGCCAACCGCTCCGTGTTACCGCACGGGGCGGTCTTTTTCTGCCAAGGTCAAAAGATTTGTGAAAACTCTTATATTATGAGTTCTCATGCTTGACAACCTCATAGAGCGGTGTTACAATAATACCGCCAAGCAATATTGAAAAAGCCGCTCTACGAGGGGTCTTGATTTTGTACGCCGTTTTCCGGGTACGCTCTTATAATAACTCATAATTTATGATATGTCAACTCTTTTTTGCTGATAATTTATGAGTTTGTTAAGTTGCACAATTTAGGGGGGGGCATTTTTGTGTTTTATGACATTTACATGGAGCTATGCAGAGAACAGAAAAAGGACCCTTATTCCGTTCCTTTGAAAATCGGATATAAAAGCAACTCTGTTGTTGCCCAATGGAAAGACGGGTCAACTCCGAGGGGCAAATATCTTGATGCCTTAGCAGAATATTTTGGTGTTACTAAACAACGCCTTTTAGGGTTGGAAAACGAGGAACAGCCCACCATCCCCCACGCCCAATTCCGGGAAATCCTTTCCGAAGGCGGCATCCGTCTTCTGCTCGATGAAGACGCAAATGTCCCCGATGAAAACATCGAGGACATCATAAAATATATAAAACTCAGGCAGGGCCAGGTCGGAAGATGAAATACTATAGGGATGTTGACTACTTTCTATATTTTGAGGACTTCCCCCACATGGGCGTCCCTGGTGTAACGGCGTTAAATTCGGACGGTACTGTGAACATCTTCATAAACACCTTGTATAACGAAACCGTCCAGGCCCGCACCGTCCGGCACGAGCTCCGGCACATGGCCTACAATCATTTCTCCGCCGATTGGATGTCGATAACAGAGAAAGAGGTCGAAGCGGACAACGAAGACGATCCGAACTGCATTTTCGCTGAAGACTTTGCATGGGTTGAGTACACGGTGGAAGAGAGGCTGTCTCCGTTCTTTGCAAGTCTTATACCCCGTGAAGACGTAATTGATGAAATCGAGCGCATTTACAAGAGCCAAGGAATCCTGCACATGAGCTTTGATATTCCAAACAGCCCATACATATCAAAAACAGAAGCTCAAAGGATTTACAAAGACGCGCAGACGGCTTGTAACATTGTAATGTCAGATTATATAACCAGACATAGAAAAACCGCCCGCGTCCCAAAGACGCCAGGCGGCAAAAGGAAGATAATATAAGGTGGGTGCAGTCATGTTCTGCCGAAATTGTCAACGCGAAATTCCCGACAACAGCTTATTTTGCAACTGGTGCGGAGAGAAGCAAATCAGGGAGCGGAAAAAGAAGGACGAAATCAAAGTCCCGAAGCCAACACAGCTTCCGTCCGGGAATTGGCGCATCGCCCTGCGAGCCGAGGGCCAGTCCATTACCGAGACCACCCCGGAGCTGTGCATCGCCAAGGCAAAGGCTATCCGCGCCGGATTCATCGAGACGCAATCCAAAGCACCCACAATAAGCCTTTTTGCGGCGATTGACAACTACATTATCTCGCGGGACAAAACGCTCTCTCCGGCCACCATACGAGGCTACAGAACAGCACAGCGCAATCGTTTTCAATCCGTAATGGACAAGCCCATCGGGAAAATCACCAACTGGCAGGAGCTATGTAACGCCGAAACAGCGCTTTGCGGTCCAAAAACTCTCCAAAACGCGTGGGGCCTTGTCTCTTCTGCCCTCGCCTATAACGGCGTCACCCCTCCAAAAGTCAAGCTCCCGCAAGTCGTCACCGAGGAACGGCCCTGGCTAACGCCGGAGGAAATCAAGGTCTTTGTCGCCGCCGTCCACGGCAAGCCATTCGAGATACCGGTACTTCTGGGCCTATCCTCTCTGCGCCGCTCGGAAATATGCGCCATCACATGGGACAAAATCGACACCGAAAAGGGCACCATCACCGTGAGTGGAGCAATGGTTCCCAACGAAAACCACAAATTTGTTCTCAAAAAAGAAAACAAAACTCAAAGCTCCCGCCGCACAATTCCAATATTCATTCCCCAACTGAAAGAGGCGGTGGACAATGCGCACCCGGAAGACACCTCTGCTTTAATCTTTACCGAAAGTCCCAATACCTTGAGGAGCCAAATAAACCGCCTGTGCCGGGAAAACGACTTGCCGGAGGTAGGCGTCCACGGCCTCCGCCACAGCTTTGCCTCCCTTGCCTACCATCTTCAAATCCCGGAGCTTGAGACTGTCCGTTTGGGCGGCTGGTCTAATTCCCAAACCGTCCACAAAATTTACACCCACCTTTCCCAGCGAGACAAAACAGCCGCTGTGACCAAGATAGAGGACTTCTTCCGTGTGTAAATCCGTGCGCAAAAATTGCCACTTTGCCCCCGTGCGAAACCCCGTGCGTAAATGTTTTTTACATATCTTTTCATAAATTTTCACATTCACACGCCCTGAAAAGCCTTGATACACAAGGAAAAATCCCGGAACCATTGAAGTTCCGGGATTTTCATTTTGGCGCGGAAGGAGGGATTTGAACCCTCGCACGCGGTTTAGACGTCTACTCCCTTAGCAGGGGAGCCCCTTCGG
>CANRPO010000019.1 GCA_947632515.1 uncultured Lachnospiraceae bacterium | reverse complement strand
CTCAAAGCCGTTCGGATAAACTTTGCAGACATTTTTCAAAGATAAACTTGCCATGATTGCCTCCTAATTTGTTTTTTTCTTTCAGTTTTATCCACTGAAAATTGACTCTGCAAATAGTATAGCGGACTTTTTCGTTCTTTTCTATGCCATTATTCCACAAAGATTTCCAAATCCATTGTAAAAATTGCTCAGTTTGAACTCCGTTTTCCGCTCCGATAGACAAGTTGCCGAAGAATGGCAGGGTTTCCTATACAAATTAACCAACGGACGTATTGCACGCCAAAACTTTGTAGCCGCTCTCCGTCACCGCGTCGATCAGCGCCTGATCCGCCACGCTCTCGCCCGCCGTCACGGTGGCCTTTTTCTCCTCCAGGCTGACGGACACCTGCGTTACCCCCGCCACGCCCTCCAGCGCTTTCTGTACGTGCGCCTGACAGTTTGCGCACATCATTCCCTCAATGTCCAATGTCTTTACCATCTGTTTTTCCTCCTTATTCTTTGCATTGTTAAAACCACTCTGTTCTATATTGCCTAAGCCGTTCATAAATTCCGGCATTACAGCCTCGCGCTTTTTCTTATCCCTTCTGTCCGAGCGCACGGAAAACAAGTTCAGCCGCAGGGCGTTCGTGACGACGCAGAAACTGGACAGGCTCATGGCCGCCGCCGCGAACATCGGACTTAAACTGAGCCCCGCTACCGGGACGAGGACGCCGGCCGCCAGCGGGATCCCCACGCAGTTGTAGAAAAAAGCCCAAAATAAATTTTCGCGGATATTGCGCAGCGTCTGTCTGGAAAGCCTGATCGCCGCTGGCACATCGAGCAGCTGGGATTTCATCAGAACCACGTCCGCGGCCTCGATCGCCACATCCGCGCCCGCGCCTATGGCGATCCCCACGTCTGCTCTCGTCAGCGCGGGGGCGTCGTTGATGCCATCCCCGACCATGGCCACCCGCCCGCGCTCGGACAGTCTGCGCACCACAGCCTCCTTATCGTTGGGCAGGACGTCCGACACGATGTCGGTGAGCTCTACCTGTCTGCCGATGGCCTGCGCCGTCCGCCTGTTGTCCCCGGTCAGCATGATGACCCGGATCCCCATGTTCCGCAATTCTCTGATCGCCTGTCTGCTGTCCGCCTTCACCACATCGGCCACCGCGATCACGCCGAGCAGCCTGCCATCCGCCGCAAAGTAGAGCGGCGTCTTGCCGTCCTCCGCCATCTGCTCTCCCGCCTCGCGCATTTTCTGCGTAAGGAGCCGCCGTTCGGCAAAGAACGCGCTGTTGCCGCCAAACGCCGCCTTGCCGTCAAGCACACCCTCCACGCCAGAGCCGGGCAGCGCGCGGAAATTCTCTGCCGTCTGTGGCCGCACGCCCATCTCTTCGGCCCGCGCGCAGACAGCCTTGGCAAGCGGATGCTCGCTCTTTCCCTCCAGCGCGGCTGCAGTCTCCAGCAGCTCCCGCTCGGACACGCCCTCCGCCGGAAGGACGTCCGTCACCTTCGGCTTGCCCTCCGTGACGGTGCCCGTCTTATCCAGCACCACGAAATCCACGCTGCCTGTGTGCTCCAACGCAGCGGCGTTCTTGAACAGGATGCCCTGTCCGGCGCCCATCCCGTTTCCCACCATGATCGCCACTGGCGTGGCCAACCCCAGCGAGCAGGGACAGCTGATCACCAGGACGCTGATGGCGTAGGACAGCGCCTTGCCGATCCCCGCTCCCGCGGCCAGCCAGACCAGTCCCGTGACCGCAGAAAGCGCAATGACCGTCGGCACAAACACGGCCGACACCTTATCCGCGATCTGGGCGATGGGCGCCTTGGTCGCCACCGCGTTCTCCACCATGTCTATGATCTGCTGCAGCGTGGTATCTTTGCCTACGCGGACGGCCTGGCAGGTCAGCGCGCCGTTTTGGTTGATCGTGGCCGCGCTGACACGGCTGCCCGCACACTTATCTACGGGAAGGCTCTCTCCCGTCAGCGCCGACTCGTCCACGGCGCTCTCGCCCTCCAGCACTTCGCCGTCTACCGGGATGCTTTCTCCGGGTCTGACGATAAAGGTATCGCCCGCCAAAACCTCCTGTACGGGAACCGTTGTCTCTACCCCGCCCCGCAGCACATGCGCGGTCTTCGGCGCAAGGTTTATCAGACTCTTAATGGCATTGGTCGTCTTTCCTTTGCTGTAAGCCTCCAGCATCTTGCCGATGGTGATAAGCGTCAGGATCGTGGCCGCAGACTCGAAATACATATCGTGCAGGCAATGCGCCGCCATCATCCCGTCGCCCGCATTGAAGTACGCGCCCATGCGGAACATGACCGCCGTGCTGTACACAAACGCGGCGCCGCTCCCCAGCGCCACCAGCGTGTCCATATTGGGCGCCCTGTGGAGCAGTCCCTGAAACCCGCTGACAAAAAACTTCCGGTTGATCACCATGATCATCTCCGTCAGGAGCAGCTGGTACAGGGCGATCGCCCAAGGGTCGGACGCAAACGCCTCCGGCACATACCACCCCCACATCAGATGTCCCATGGATACATACATGAGCGGGAGCAGCAGGCAGACCGACGCGATCAGTCTGCGTCTGATCTTCGGCGTCTCCCTGTCCTCCAGCGCATCCTCCGCGTCTCCCGCAGCCGGCGCACCGTCCTGTCCCGCCGGGGACGCCCCGTAGCCCGCGGCCTCCACCGCCGCGCAGATAACCTGCGCCGTAGCCGGCTCGTCATACTCCACCGTCATACTGTTCATCAGCAGACTTACGGTGGCGTTTTGAACGCCCGCCACTCCCGCCGCCGCCTTCTCCACATGGGCGCTGCACGCGGCGCATGTCATACCCGTCACTTGAAATTTCTGTGTCTTCATATCCCGTCATCCAGTCCTCACTTTAACTTCTTGATCAGTTCGACCGCCTCTGAGAGAATATCCTCGTTGCCTTTTCTGACTTCCTCGACCACGCAGGTCCGCATGTGATCCTCCAGAATGACATAGCCAAGGCTTTGCAGCGCGCTCTCGACAGCGCCGATCTGCATCAGAATATCCCCGCAGTATCTGTTGTCGTCTATCATATTTTTAATGCCGTTCAGCTGTCCGATAATGCGATTGACGCGGTTCTGCAGCTGCCTTTGCTCCTTCTCGCCGCGCGGTGTGTTCTTATGATGACAGCATGCGCACAAATCCTGTGCGCTATCCAAATTTTGCATATCTTCCACGCATATATCCTCCCGGCTCTCTTCTTTTCCCCATGATAATATACCCCATGGGGGTATTTGTCAAGCGCCCGCCTGTACTTTTTTACATCCTGCTTTTTTAACGCAACAAGGTATTTCCTATCAGACAAAAAAAGACGGCGGAAACTCCGCCGTCCTGCAATGCGTCATACGATTTCTGTTGTTATTTCTGTGCGCTCTCAGTCTGCCTCCACTCGTCACGGTAGAACGCCAGCTGATTTTTGCCGCGTTTCTTCGCCTTGTACAGTCCCTGATCCGCCGCCTTGTACAGCGATTCGAAATCGCCGCCCTCCTGCGGGAAGATCGCCACGCCGATACTCGCGGTGGCGGCGTACTTGACATACTCGCCCGCCTGGAAATTGCGGAAGAAGTTCTCGACCTTATCCGCCTCCTTGCGAACGGTGTCCGCGTCCTCGATCCCCTTTAAGAAGATCATGAACTCGTCGCCGCCCACACGCCCGATAATGTCCGACGCGCGGAAGATCGCCGTGATCTGCTGCCCCAGCGAGCGAAGCACCTCGTCGCCGAAGGCGTGCCCCATGGTATCGTTGATCTTCTTGAAGTTATCCACATCCAAAATAAACAGCATGGACTGGGAATCGGGATGTTTCGCCATGTATTCCTTGATCTTGCGCTCCGTGGCCAGCTTGTTGGTCAGCCCGGTCAGAAGATCCGTATCCGCCTTGTCCTCCAGCTCTTTCTTCTTCTCATTGCTGCGTATCTTGCCGATGATGTTGATAACGATCACCATGAAGATGAAAACGAGGATTGCCGCGATCAGATAGAGCATCATATTTCTGGCATCCTGCCACTGCAGATTGGTCTGCCTGTCCACATAGTCCTGACTGACGCCCAGAACGATCTCCCAGCGATTGACGCCAAACGGAACATATGCGAGCACACAGCTCTCGCCGTCCACCGTTACGCTCGTGCTGCCCCGCGAGCCGTTATCCAGACGGCTCTTGATCGTGCGGGTCTCCGCCCCATTCTCTCTCTCAATGGTCTCCAGAAGATTATCGCCCTGCAGCAGCTTGCTGGTCTGCGCGCCCGCAGTGCCCATGATATTGCCCGACGGATCGATGAGCGCCAAAAACGTATTGTAATCAAAATCCGATTTCGTTATCAGCCCTTCAAATTTGTCCATGGGATAGTACAAGAGCAGATACTCTCTCTCCCCCGCCCTGTTCATACACTCCGACACGATAATCGCCGGCTTATCCGAAGGATCATCCGCTTTGCCTTCCGCATAGACGTATGCGGCGGTTTCAGACTGCACGATATTCTGAAAATATTCCTCCTCGCCGATACTGACCCGTTTGCCTGCCTGATCGACTCCCTCTCCGTCGCTGTCACAATAGACAACCTTGTAAGCCTCCGAGCAGGAGTACAGGATGCTGGCCATGGCGGCCGTATTGCTGTCAGTGGTCAGCAGTTCGCGCTCCATCATCACGCGAAACGGGCTGGTAGCCCTGCCGAGCAGTTCAAGCCTGCCAAGAAATTCATCGCCGTATGTCTCTGCGGATTTCACCAGATTCCTTGAAACTGTCTCCGACGCCGCCGCGCTGCTCTTCGTCGAAAAGTTAAACATCATCACAAAAACAATCAGCAGAAATATGATCGCCGGCACGATCCATGAGACGATCGCCGACTTATTTCTCTCTTCCATCCGTCTCCCCTTCCAACTCTACGTTTACAGAAAAGTCCATATCCAAAGTCTGCTCCGATTCCGGCTCAAACTTCTTGAAAATACCGCTGTACAGCCATGCCGCGCCGTACGCCGGGAGTGAAATGCCGAACATAAATATAAAGATATAGGAATACGCCGAAAAATAGCCTATGATAAGCGGCAGCGCATACAGAAATGCCATGCCCAGAGTCTTCGGCAGATTCGCGAACGCAAGGATCGCCGCATTCTTGATCGTATTTCTGACCGTATTCTCAAATCTGGCAATCAGCGGGAACACATACAGGGAAACCATCAGCGCAATCACCCCCACGGCTACCACCGCTATGACCAGCGCCTTCGGGAACGCTATGCCCGAATAGCTGAAGATCAGCCAATCGCCAAGATAAACCGCGATCACCACAAGCATCAAAAGCCAAGCTATCGTGGCCTGTTTGAAATTGCGGACAAAGGATTTAAAAAATCCTCTGACCAGATACCCCTCCTCGTCCCGCACGATCTTCAGGAGTACGTAGTGCATGGCTGTACAGGCCGCCCCGATCGTGATGACCGGTATACAGCAAAGAATCATCACAAAGTTTAAGATCAGCATATCGCCCACGCGGTTCAAAAACCGCATAAGCGGACTATCCATATCAAAAATCTTACCCATTTCAGCTCAACTCCCGCATACCCAACTTTATTATATTACAAAACTACATAAAAAAGCTATACAATTTACAAAATTTGTGGAATAAAATTTTGTATCGTCCGGTAAACTAAATCTTATACTTTTTGCTCACCAGCTCGTACTGCATGTTCAGCGTGTCGTACATCTTCATGATCTCGGCCGCCTCTTTCCTGACGCGGTCCATGATCCTGTCATAAGATTTGACGAAGGTGTTGACCACCGAGCGTTTCAGCCTGTTCTTGGACGCCTCCTCGTTCAGGATCGCGATCACCTTCTCCTTCGGCATATCCTTGCGGTAACTTCTGGGATTCACGAGAGCCGTCACCACGTCCGCGACCTGCAGAATCTTCTGCGGCATGTTCATCTGCAGATCTTTCAGACGATGCGGATAACCGCTGCCGTCTCCCCTCTCATGGTGGGCCAGGGCAATGTCAAAAACTTCCGACTGCATCTTATCCTTCAGCACTTCCTCGGCGATCTCCACATGGGTCCTGAGCAGCTTGACCTCCTCCGGCTCCAGTTTGCGGGGGGATTCGATGATCTCGCGCGGTATCGCCAGCATGCCGATGTCATGGATCAGCGCGCCGTAGTAGAGGATCTCCTTCTCCACAGGCGGCAGCATCATCTCCTCGGCAAGCTCCTCGCAGACGCAGACCGTAGTGATATTGTCGACCACCATACTCTTGCTGCGAAAGCCCAGACAGTACATCAGCATCTCCAGAAATTTTTTCTTGTCCTCATTGGAAAAGATCATATACTCCGCCAGTTTGCCCAACTCGTCCTTGTACTCTCCGCTCTTGATCTTGTCGAAGATCTCATACTTATTGGCAACCTGATAGAAAAGGGCGAGCCCGTCGGCGGACAGCTTCGTGCCGCTCATCCTCTCAAACATATACAGATCGAACTGACTGCCCATGGAGGAGGAGTAGATGTCCATCTTCTCCGCGATATTGATGTACGCGGCCACATTCTTGAACTCATAGTCCACCTTCTTGAGCTGCTCGTAGTCCATATGATGGTACATAATGACCTTGGACAGATCCGGCACGGGGGACAGATACTTAAAAAACAGATAGCCGTAGATGGAGTGCGCCATGCTGTCGCGGGACTCATAGCGCAGCATGTCGTTGATCTTGCCCTCCTCCGTCATATAGGCGCCGATGTCGTGCATCGTGCAGATCATGGAGACGTCCGCCAGCTCGAACGGCTCGTATCTGCTCTTTTCCCGCAGCATCAGACAAACCATATAGGCCACCTTCGACCCGTGCTCCATCAGTCTCGGGTGGATCAGTTTTAAGATGTCGCGCATTAACAGATAAATGTCCTTACTCTTGATATATTCCATAGCAACCTCACGTCCTATAATATAAATTCCATCGGTGTGTAGATAATGCCGTCCCTGGTCGTCTCCGGCCCCAGATCCCGAAATCCCATCCTGTGATAAAATTCCACGCCGTAGGGCGATGCGTTGACCGTCATGCGGCCGGCGCCGACCTCCGTCGCCAAGTAGTCCGCCAAATACCGGATCAGCGCCCGCCCGATCCCCTGTCTGTGATACCGCTCATCCACAAAGAGCAGCGAGATGTGGGTGGAGTCGCGCAGCGTGATCATCCCCACGATCCTGTTTCGCATGACCGCGACAAACAGCTGATAATTCCCCATAATAAACATACGGTACAGGGTGGAGTCGGTGACAAAGTTCTCAAAGTTCTTCACCCCTTCCGGCGTATAGACGTCCGCCTCAAAGCGCAGAAAGGTCTGCCATGCAAGAGTCATCGCCTCCTGCCACTCATTACGATATGCGCATCTGACCTGAAATGACGTCTCCACTTTCGCGCTCCTTCGCTGTACTGCCGTACCGCTAACCCGCAAGCATCTGCTCCTCCCAACTGCGCAGGATCGCGTCGCAGCGGTCCACGTCCATCTCCTCCGACGCCTCCTTGAGCTGGTCGAACAAATCATGCTGCCAGTTTTCGTATCGATACCGCCCCATCCGGCTGATAACCTCCTCCATCTGATCCATGTCCAGATTGTCCAGTGCGTCCCGCATCGCCGTAAAGCATTCCCGCAGCACTTCGCCGGTGAGTTCCTTTTTGTCGGCCTCCTCCTCGTCCTCCTGACAGAACGGCGCCAGTACGGGCTCATAGTTCCTATACTGCTCCAGCATCGCGGGGGTATCTCTATGTATCGTGGCCGCATCCCGCGAATTGCCCGCCTTCTCCAAGGCTGCGGCCTTCTCGGACAGGGATATGGCGCCGATCTGCTTGGCGGAATTTTTCAGGCCGTGGACTTCCACCGTATAGTTCGTCCAATCCTCCTGCTCCTCCAGCGTCCCGATCAGCTTTACCTTCTTCTCGATACTGTTGTAGAACACCTTCAGCACCTTCCAGAAAAGCGATTCGCTGACCAGAAACTCCATGGCGAACTTCACATCCAGATCGCCCACCACGATGTCCGTCGTGCTCTTGGCTTTCTTGTTTCCGGTCGTCGCCGTGTAGTCCTTCTGGATCTTCTCGATGGGGAGCCACTGACGCACTTTGGCGACCAGCATGCGCAGCTCGATAGGTTTCGCGACAAAATCGTTCATGCCTTCCCGGCAGAACATCTCCTTGGTCCCCTCCACGGCGTTGGCCGTGAGCGCTATGATCGGCACGTCGTCGTACTCCGGGTGCAGACGCCTGATGATGTGCGTCGCCTCCACGCCGTCGATCTCCGGCATCATGTGATCCATAAAGACGATGTCGTAGTGCTCCGCAGAGATCCTGTCGATGGCCTCCTTGCCTCCGGGCGCGGTATCGACCTGCATCTTCAGCGGTTCGAGAAGTCCTTCCGCCACCGTCAGGTTCACCGCGTTGTCGTCCACGATGAGCACCTTGGCGCTCGGCGCGATAAAATCAAACTCGCTCCCCTCGTCCTGATCGGAGAGTTTCATCTCCTCGCCGTTCAGGATCATCGCGATGTTCAGCGCGTAGAGCGGTTTCTTGACCACCAGCACATTGGGGAGATCATAGTCCGCCGTCTCGTCAAAATCGATGAGCAGCACTACGGTCGCGTCCGGGTGCGCGCTCACCCAGCTCTCCACTCTGTCCGAGAACATCGGATGCTCCACAAAGAGAAATACCCTCTTGTCCTCCGGCAGCTCCAGATCGGCCAGCTCCTTCCCCGTCATCAGCCGCACGTCCCGGACGCCGAGCTTGGCGGCATCGTCGCACAGGCCGTCCCGGACATAGGGGTTGGAGATCAGCCCTATTATGACCGCCGAGTCCGGCTCCTTCACGCCGATGCTGGGCGTGTCGTCCACGATCTTCTGGGGAAGTACGCAGCTGAATTTGCTGCCCTTCTCATACTCGCTCTCCACCCAGATAGAACCGTTCATCAGCGTCAGCAGATTCTTGGAGATCGCCAGCCCCAGACCCGTCCCCTCAATGTTGCGGTTGCGCTTGCTGTCCACCTGTTGGAAGGACTGGAACAGCTTATCGATGTCCTCCTTCTTGATGCCGATGCCCGTATCTTCCACGCAGAAGTGCATGCTGACCTCGTCCGGCTTGATCTTGTCGCACTCCATCCTGATCGTGACCTTGCCCTCGGAGGTAAATTTGGCCGCGTTGTTCGCCAGATTTAAGAGCACCTGCTTGATCCTGATATTGTCGCCCCACAGCTTGTTCGGCACATTGGGCGCAACGTCCAAGATCAGCTCCACGTCCTTGTCCTTTAGCCTCGTCATGATAATATTGGAAACGTCGTGCACCACGGACATAGGCTCGTAGTCCACCTCGGTAATGTCCATCTTGCCGGATTCGATCTTGGAGAAATCCAAAATATCATTGATGATCGTGAGCAGAGATTTGCCCGCCTCCTTGATCTGGTTGATGTAATCTCTCGCGACGGGCGTCATATCCTCCCTGAGAGCCATCTCCGCCATGCCGATGACCGCGTTCATGGGCGTGCGGATCTCATGGCTCATATTGGCCAGAAAGTCGGACTTCATGTTCTCCGATTTTTCGAGATCCTCGTACGCCTTGGTGGCGAGTTCCAGATTGGAGGCCATCTTGATATTGGACTGCAGCACCAGATACTTGTTGTAGGCCATATTGGACAGAATATCCGCGATCGTATAGAGAAACTTCGCCGCCCTGTCGATCCCTTCCTGCTCGATGATCCTGACCTTGCCCGCGGCCTCCGCATACGCGTCGGGATCGACGCCAAGCTCCTCCGCGATCTCCCGTATCTTGTCAAAATCCGGCGTCTCCGTGAGCACCTGACCGCCGATAAAACAGCCGACCATGCTGCCGTCCGCCATGATCGGCGCCGCGAAATCCACAAGGCCCGCGTGACAGAAATAGGCGATGGACTCTCCCTTCTTGAGAGCCGCCTTCGCGCCCCATTTGTCGCACTGCTCGCACCGCGCGCAGCCCACGTCCGAAACCCTCGTGTATTTCATACAGAAATCGGAGAAGTTGGAGCCCACCGTCACGGGCGTGCCGTTTGCGTCCGTGGTGAGCGACGCCATACCCGTCATATTGGAAAAGCTGTCCTGGATCTTCTGCAGCGTCTCCACGTCGATCAGATCCGTCAAAGTCACTTCGCGATTTATGTCCATAGCGCAATCCTCTCTCTATGTATCTTATGCACGAAACTCAGCCGATCTCCTTGGCGATCGTGTCCAGAAGTTTCTCCCTGTCCACAGGTTTTAACAGATAATTCTGCGGTTTCATGGAGAGAGCCTCCTTGATCTTCTTCGTGTCGGTGACGCCGGTCAGAAAGATAACGGGAATATCCTTCGTCTGCTCCGAGGCGCGCAGTTTCTCCAGAACGACGGGGCCGCTCTCCTCTGGCATCTCGTAATCCAGCAGAATCAGATCCGTCGTCTTTCTCTCCAGGAACTTGAGCGCGACCCTTCCGCTGGCGGCGGTCGCCACATCGTACTTGTCGTGCAGATGCTCTTTTAACATCTTTAACATCATCGCGTTGTCGTCCACCACAAGGATGTGTTTGCGCCTGCCGGGGGCGGACGGGATCGGACCCGTCACGGGATCCGGCGAGGCCAGCCTCTCCATAAGCTGGTCGATGCTGTTCCTGTCGATCTCGAAATCCGCGCCTCTCCCCTGCGAATTCCCCGCCGCCTTCGCCGCTGCCGAGGCGCGCTCCTCCGCCTTCTCGTCCACCGCCTTGCGGAAACGGTTATCCTTGACGAGCTCTATGATCTTGTCCTGGATCACCGCCACGGACAGCGGCCTGTGCAGGATCAGATCAGGCGCGCCGGCGGCGATCTGCAGAAACTCGTCGCAGTCTTCCTTGAGACCGATAATGACAAGGGGCGTCTTATTGTTCGACAGACGGAACTTGAGGTTCGCGATCTGCGTCAGATCCTCCATCGTCTCGTTGTAGATACAGTACACGAATATATCCGGTTTATAGAAAGTGATATGCCGCGTAATGTCCGCGAAACGGGTGGACGTCGTGACCACCTCGAAGTTATCGCTCATCTGCGTGAAAAAATCGTCAATGACCGCCTCATTGTTTCCCGTCAGCAACACCTTGTACTTCATAGCTTTCCTCCCTTAAATAAACCCTTGTAATTCAGTTTACCATGATAAAATCAAACATTCAAGAATCGGTTGCCGTAAACAGTTGTTTTATGATCTTTTTTTGCTATTTGACCGCCTCCGCGCCGACCTTATTGACAAGCGGCAGGCCGTTTTCCACAGCGTAGGCGTTCTCCAGCGTCACCTCGGCGATCGCCTGCATAGCCTCCTTCGTGAAAAATCCCATATGGGAAGTGATGAGCACATTCGGAAAAGTCATCAGGCGGGCCAGGTTCTCATCCCGCATGATCTCCCCCGATTTGTCCTCGTAGAAAATCCCTTCCTCCTCCTCGTACACGTCAAGGCCCACGCCGCCGAATCTGCCTGCCACCAGCCCGTCTATGAGCGCGTCGGTGTCGATCAGGCCGCCTCTGGACGTATTCACCAAATACACGCCCTGTTTCATATTCTCTATCGCCTGGCGGTTGATGATGTGGCGCGTCTCCGACGTCAGCGGGCAGTGCAGCGAGATCAGATCGGATCCCTCCAGAAGCTCTTCCATCGACACGTACTCGGCCTCCAGCTTTGGATTCGGATAGGGGTCATAGGCCAGCACCCGCATACCGAAACCGTTGCAGATACGTATCATCGCCTGCCCGATCCTGCCCGTGCCGACGATCCCCGCCGTCTTTTGGTACAGATCCACACCCATCAGCCCGTTCAGGCTCATGTTGAACTCTCTCGTCCTGTTATAAGCCTTGTGCGTGTATCGGTTCACGGTCAGGATCATCCCCATGGCGAACTCCGCCACCGCCTCCGGCGAATAGCTGGGCACCCGCAGGATCAGGATCTTGTCCTCCGCCGCCTTCACGTCCACATGATTGAATCCCGCGCTCCGAAGGAGCAGCGCCTTCACCTTCATCTCGTAGAGCTGCCCGATCATCTGCGCCGTCACGCAGTCGTTAACGAAGATGCAGACCGCGTCGTACCCTCTCGCCAGCGGAACGGTGTCCTCCTGAAACGGCATCTCATAGAAACGTATCTCAAACCCATACTCCTTCGCCATGGGTTCAAACCATATCTTATCGTAAGGTTTTGTGCTAAAAAAAGCGATCCTCATAAAAATGCCTCCTCTTTCCATACTATCCATAACATAACTACATCATAGTATGGTCAGAGAAGGCAAAATCATTCGTCCTTCTTCGGTATGATGCTCTGAAAAAAACTCTGCGCCGCATCTTCGGCGGCATTTTGCAGCGCCCCGTTGATGGTGTCGTTGGCCTGCTCCACAAACTCCGCGCAGTATTTCTCGTACATCTCTCCCGCCTGTCCGATCAGATCGTCCGCGCCCGCCTCGACCGTATCGAGCGTCTGTGTGAATCCGACGATCCTGTCCTCATCCTCCGCCGTCAGAGCGATGTCAAATTTTTCCTCGCCCTCGGCGAGCGCCCGCCTGATACTCTCCTCATCCGACAGCTCGATCTCCCCGTCGGCTATGCGCCGGATCATCCAGCCCACGATCGTCTCCTCGCCTTTGCCTGTGTCAGCGCTTTTGCTCCTGCCGTCGAAGGCTAAGACCTTCATCACCACAACGCCGGCGACACACAGGAAGAGCAGCATCCCAAATCTTCCGAGTTTCCTCATCGCTCACCTCTCAGATCCTCTGCAGTATCCAACGGTAGAGGTCGCCGTAGACATCCTCTCTGTCCAGCTCGTTCAGGATCTCGTGCCGATCCTTCGGGTACAGTTTGATCTGCACCTTCTCCATGCCGATCTCCTTGAAAGAGCGGTATATCTGTTTCACATCCCTACCGTAATTTCCCACAGGATCATCCTCTCCGGACACAAAAAGCACGGGGAGATGCGGGGGCATCTTCTTCAGTTTCTCCATGTCGTACAGATTGTAGATCAGCTTGAAAAGCGTCCGGTAGCCGTTGACCGTAAAAGTGAAGGTACACAGCGGATCGTCGGCATACTTGGCCAGATTCTCCAGATTTTTGGAGAGCCAGTTCCCCTGTCCTCCCGTCTCCCTGATATGCTTGTCGTAGGAGCCGAAAGACAGTTTCTCGATCAGCCTGCAGACATGGTCGTCGCCAAAAAGCAGCCCCTGTATCCTGGTGAGAGCCAATCCGGCGATCAGCGTCGTCTTCGGCTGCATCCCCGTCCCCATGATAATGGCGCCGTCCACGCCCGAACCGTATCGCAGCAGATAGTTCCGCACGATAAAGGAACCCATGCTGTGCCCCAGTATGATGTAAGGGATTCCCTCGTACTGCTTCTGCGTCAGTTTCTTCAGGCGGTGCTCATCCCGCACCAGAACCGTAGGAGCATCCTCCTTGCAGAAATACCCGTAAGGCTCGCCCTCCGGCACGGACTTGCCGTGACCCAAGTGGTCGTCTCCCACCACAAGGATCCCTCTCTCCGCCAGATAATTGGCAAACTCATCGTATCTGTCCACATACTCCGTCATGCCGTGTACAATCTGCACCGCGCATACCGGTTCCTGCTCGGGGATCCACCTGATCGCGTGCAGTTTGTGTTTCCCGTCTCTGGAATCAAAATAAAAGTCTTCTTTCCGAACCATACCGCAATCCTCTCCTTCGTCACAATAGGATGTCGCTTTGGCGGGGTCGATTCCCGCCGGTCGTCTGACAGAGCGCCCCGGATCAGCAGATCTCCGCTCCCGACGGCATCTCCCTCTCCGGCACCACAAGCGCCAGCCTGCCCTCCGCGTCCTCCGCGCACAGGAGCATTCCCTCGGACGTCATGCCGGCGATCTCTCTGGGCTGCAGATTGACGAGCACCATCACCTTCTTGCCGACCATCTCCTCCGGGCTGTAATGCTGCTTGATGCCGGACAGGATCTGTCTCACCTCGGAGCCGATGCGCACCTGAGAGCAGAGAAGTTTCTTGGATTTCGGCACCTCCTTGCAGTCTATGATCTCGCCCACTCTGAACTGACACTGATCGAAGACGTCGTAAGCGATCGTCTCCTTGGGCTCTATATCGATCCCATCCGCGGGCGTCTCCGCCGCGCTCTGCTCCGCCGCCGCGCCCGCCGCGGCCTTGCGCGCCTCGAACATGGCGTCCACCCTCTCAATGATCTCCTTTAAGTCCTGACGGGCGAAAAGGATCTCCGGCGTCTCCGTCACCCTGTTGGTCTCCGGGTACAGCGCCGCCGCCTTCGCAATATCTCCCTGCTCCGCGCACGCCTCCAGCACGGCGAAATCCACCGGTTCCGCGTTGATCTGAGCCATGATCCGGGCCGATGTATCCGGCATGTAGGGCTCCAGAAGGGAGGCTCCCACCAGAATACCGTTCAGCAGATTGTACAGCACCGTGGCCAGCCTGTCCCTCTGGGACTCGTCCTTGGCCAGCGCCCAGGGCATCGTCTCGTCGATATATTTGTTGCAGCGTTTAAACAGCGCAAAGATCTCGGTGATGGCGTCCGCCACGCGCAGCTCGTCCATCTTCTTCGACACCCTCGCGTAGGTGTCCGCCACCACGCCGAACAGATCCGCGTCCACGCCGACTCTCTTATTCTCCACCTGACCGCCGAAGTACTTGTTGCTCATGGAGATGGTTCTGTTGACCAGATTGCCCAGCGTGTTGGCCAGATCGGAATTCATGCGCTCCACCATCAGATCCCATGTGATCACGCCGTCATTCTCGAAGGGCATCTCGTGCAGCACGAAGTAGCGCACCGCGTCAACCCCGAAGAAGTCGATCAGGTCGTCGGCATAGATCACGTTGCCCTTGGACTTGCTCATCTTGCCGTCGTTCTGCAGAAGCCACGGGTGCCCGAACACCTGCTTCGGCAGCGGCTCGCCCAGCGCCATGAGGAAGATCGGCCAGTAGATCGTATGGAAACGAATGATGTCCTTGCCGATCAGATGCAGATCCGCCGGCCAGAATCTGCGGTACTGTTCGCTGCTTGCGCCGTCGGCGTCGTAGCCGATACCCGTGATATAGTTCGTCAGCGCGTCCATCCAGACATAGACCACATGCTTGTCGTCGAAATCCACCGGGATCCCCCATTTGTAGGACGTTCTGGACACGCACAGATCCTGCAGGCCCGGCAGGAGGAAATTGTTCATCATCTCATTCTTGCGGGACACCGGCTGAATAAATTCCGGGTGCGTGTTGATATACTCGATCAGCCTGTCCGCATACTTGCTCATCTTGAAGAAGTAAGCCTCCTCCCTCGCGGGCTTTACCTCTCTGCCGCAGTCGGGACACTTGCCGTCCACAAGCTGAGATTCCGTCCAGAAGGATTCGCAGGGCGTACAGTACATGCCCTCATAATATCCCTTGTAGATGTCCCCCTGATCGTACAGTCTCTTAAAGATCTTCTGCACCTGTCTCTCGTGATACCCATCCGTCGTCCTGATAAAATGGTCGTAGGAGGTATTCAGCGCGTCGCAGATCCTGCGGATCTCGCCCGCCACACCGTCCACGAACTGTTTCGGCGTGACGCCCTGCTCCTGCGCCTTCAATTCTATTTTCTGTCCGTGCTCGTCCGTTCCCGTCTGGAAATATACGTCGTAGCCGTCCTTTCTCTTAAAGCGGGCTATACTGTCCGCCAGAACGATCTCGTAGCTGTTGCCGATATGGGGCGTGCCGGAAGTGTATGCGATCGCTGTTGTGATATAGAACTTTCCCTTACCCATCCTAAACTCCTTTCAAAAACCGTCTCCCGCTGTCCGTCGCGGTCCTGCCGCACGGAAAATCGGGAGTCGGCGTATAAGGTAAGACTACAATAAATAGCGCCGCTTGTCAATTACCCCGCACCGCCGATCCGCCGTATTTCCTACGGAAAAACAAGCCTTGCGGACTCCATTCTCCCCGTTTCGTCATACCGGTATTCCACCCGCGCTCCCACTTTCGCGGCATAGCCTTCTATAAACCCTTTCTGATAGAAATAGTAGTTGTCCGAGCCGTTCCCCACAAGGCAGCGTCCCTCCGCCCACGCCGCCGTCCCTGCGGAGAGATTGTCCTCCGTGGCCGGACGGATATACACAGGCATCCCCGTATCGTCGCCCGTCGTCTCCAACAGATTGTTTGTCTCGAATTTATAGAAAAGCGGTCCGGCCCCGCCGGACGCCTGCGTGTCCGCAAGATGCGCAAGCGACTGGGACTGCCGGATGCCGTTTACCAGATCCCGAAAGGCGATCTGCGTCGGATCCTCCTCCGTCCGCGCGTCATGGCTGAGGCCGCCGTCCGTCCGGATATATGTCCCTATCTGCGCGAGGGCCTGAAACAGATCCGTCTTGAAGGACAGCTCCAGCCTGTCCGTCTCGTCCGCCAGCATCGCGAGATCCGCCGCGTCGATCACCACCCTGCCGCCGCCGTAGCTGACTGCGCCGCGCGAGATCAGCCGCTGGCGGCGACTCCCCTCCGACGCGCGCGCCGTACCTCCCGCCATGCCGATACACAGCAGGATCGCCGCAAACGATCCCGCCGCGCACCGGCATACCGCTCTTTTTTCTCTCCTGCTCCACATATCTCCTCTCCTTTCCCGCGCTCACTCCGCCGCCGTATTCTCTCTGCGGAGCGTGACCGTCGCCGTCTCGATCTGTCCCGCCTTCTTTCCGCAGCTCACTTTCCAATGATTGACCGGCTCGCCGCAGTCCCAGGCATAGATGCGTTTTCTGCCGTTGCAGGAGCCGCCGGAGTGATCGCCCTCTCCATGCCCGCAGCCCTTGCATCCTCCGCCGGAGCCTTCCCCCTGCCAGCCGTCGCACGGACAGCTCCCCGGGTCTCCGTGGCCCACAGCTACTTGGCTGCACTTCTGTCCTCCGTAATTGTGCTCATGATAGCCTGCCAGAAAGCAGCCTCCCGGGGAGGAACTCTGCGCGATGACCGCTCCGTCGTCCCAGCCCGTCCGTCCGTTCCCCGTATGCTCATGGCAGGTGTACTGTATGTCCACAGCACCGCTTTTCTCTTCCATCCCGTCCTCCCGGCCGCGCCGGTAGGCCCGCTCATTGTCCGCCCCGTTGCCCACGATGCACTGCCCGTTCACCCACGCCGCCGTCCCCGCCGTAAGATTGTCCGCAGCGATGGGGGACGCCCCCGTGTGCTCCACAGACTGCGACTGTCTGATCCCTTCCGCGATCCGCCCGCTGTCGAGTACGACAGATTCCGCAGTCTGCGCAGCATGATTGACATTGCCGTCCGCGTCAAAGTAGGTGCCGATCCCGTTTAAGGCGCGGCAGGCCGCCTGCGCATAGCTGTCTCCCAGCGCATCCGTCCTGTCCGCCAGCATCGCAAAGTCGGCGGCGTCTATCCGTATCCTGCCGTCTGCGTAATCGATAACCCCGTCGGACACAAGCGCATCCCGCCGCGCAGCGCCGTCAGCGGACACCGAAATTTCCTCTCCCGCGTCCTCCTCCGGGACATCGTCGATCTCACCCAACAGAGCGCCTATTTCCCCTTCCAGATACGCAATATCCTGACTGCAACAGACGATCTTCCCGCCCTCCGCGTCCAAATTCCCCTTTGAGACATAGCCCGCTGCGGCCGTATACGCCTTACAGATTCCTGCCACGGCCGCACAGACCGCAGCGGCGCGCGCTATGCGCACAGCCTTGCGCTTTCTCTTATTTATCCCTCTTTTATCCACCGGATACAGCCTCCTTCTCTCCGCTTTTCTCCCGCCGCTTTTCCTTCCTCCATGGATCGCTTCACTGCTGATAAGGTTCCAGGTAGAGCGTATTCTCCCCCTCGTCATAGCGATACCTGAGCGTGCTGACGCTGATGCTCTGCAGATTGTTCTCCACGTCTCCCAGAATGCTCTCCACGTCCCCGATGCTCTCCCACAGTTTGACATCCTCCTGCTCCAGCGCCGCGACCTTCGCATACAGACCGGCGATATCGCCCCGCGCCTGTTCGATGTCCGCCTGTATCTGCACGATCTGTCCCTGAATCACGGGAATCGTCTCCTCGTTCATAAGCTGCACAATATCTGTCAGATCGTACAGTTTCGTCTGTGTCTCCCTGAGATCATACACAATGGCGTTCACTTCCGTATGCACCGAGGCCAGCTCGTCCCGCAGGGCGTCATCCCCCTCCCGGTACTGCTGAATCGTCTCCGACAGACTCTGTTCCACCTGCGTCATGGCCGCAAGAAGTTCCTCCACCTTGCCGTCCAGATACTCCGCCTTGTCAAGGTACTCCCGCCACAGCGCCGCCTGTCTGTCGTTCTGCGACAGATACTCTTTCATCTTTTCCTCGTAGGCAGTCGCCTGCAGTGCGTCGTCGCCATCTTCCCCGCTCTCGCCGCGCCCCTTCGCGATCTGTCCCCACAGCACGAGCAGCAGCGCCACGATCACAACCGCCGCCGCCACG
This sequence comes from uncultured Lachnospiraceae bacterium, assembly GCA_947632515.1. GTDB lineage: Bacteria > Bacillota > Clostridia > Lachnospirales > Lachnospiraceae > UBA3282. The sequence continues at coordinate 47,434 of CANRPO010000019.1, read as the reverse complement.
CCCACAATGACGATCGCCAGCCTGTCCTCCCGCCGTTCCGGATCATTTCTTCTCTCGCTCAGATAATCCGACACTTTTGTCATAAATTCTCTCATAAATCGCTCCTTTCTTTTGCCGTCTATTATGCTTTGCCCTTTTTGCGAAGATCACAGACCTGTGTCCGTCTCCCCTGTCAGATCAATTTTTGGAAATCAGTGGCGAACCGCCGCAGATCGCGCCATGGAAGGCACGAAATAAAGTATACTTCAATATGTGTCCAAAGATTGTACAGATAAGATAACAAACTTTTCCGTATATGGCAATATCGGAATAGTGCACAATTTTTTCCCGGCAAAAAGGCCGGCGCACACCGCAAAGCGTGATGTACGCTGACCTTGTCCCTCACAAAAGGCGTCCCGTCAGTACGTCAGAATCTCATAGCCGTCGTCCGTCACCGCCACCGTGATCTCCCACTGCGCCGACGGTTTCCCGTCGTCAGTGTAGACCGTCCAGCCGTCATCGCCATCGATACAGATGTCCGCAGCGCCCATGTTCACCATCGGCTCGATGGTGAACACCATGCCCGGCGCCATGAGCATCTCCGTCCCCGCCTTCGCCACATAGCTGACGAAAGGCTCCTCGTGGAACTCCAGCCCCACGCCGTGACCGCCGATCTCCCGCACGATGGAGTAGCCGTTGGCCCGCGCGTGGTCATTGATGGCCTGCGCCATATCGCCCAGAAAATTCCACGGTTTCACCTGTGTCAGTCCCACGTCGACACACTCCTTCGCCATCTGCACCAGTTTCCGCGTCTCCGGCGCCACGTCGCCCAGCATAAACATGCGCGAAGAATCCGAGAAATAGCCGTGATAGATGGTTGACACGTCCACGTTGACAATATCGCCGTCCTGCAGGATCCGTTCGCTGCACGGGATCCCGTGGCACACCACCTCGTTGATGGAGGTGCAGACGCTCTTGGGAAAACCGTCGTAGCCAAACGGCGCCGCGATCCCGCCCATATCAGCCGTCATCTCCCGCACGATCCGATCGATCTCCTCGGTGCTCATGCCGATGCGGATCTGCCGCCCGATCTCGTCCAGTATGGCGATATTCAGCCTGCTGCTCTCCCTGATCCCCTGAAGCTGTTCCGGCGTCTTGATCATATCGTGATCCGGAACGATATGCCCCTGCATGGCGTAATATTCGATCTTCTCGTCAAAATCCATGTGGCACGTCTTGTATTTTCTGCCGCTGCCGCACCAGCAGGGATCGTTTCTGCCTAATTTCTTCATTGCTCTGTCATACCTTCTTCCGTGCTCTGTCCGATCCCGGAGCGTTTTCTATTGAAATATGCCGTCACGAACACCGCCGGGGAGTTCCAGTAGATGGTGATCTCGTTCAGAGAATAGCACATCGCATGATCCACATAACACTTCATGGGCGGCGTGCCGGCCTTGATCCGCTCGATCCCCACCGCGTCCGCAGGCGTCTTGAAGGGCCCGCCGCTGACCCAGCCGGGCATGGGCAGCTCCACGCCGTCGCACTCCGTAGGGCGGTTGTGGGGATGCCGGTACGCGCGCTCGCCATGCCCCGTCACATAGCTGTAGTCCACCGCGTTCACGCCCAGAAGATAGTCCAGCTGCGCCAGCGCCGCCTGCTCGTAGGCCGCGCCGTCGTCCGCTGTCATTGCGGCCAGCACCAGCAGCATCGCGCGGTTGAGCACTACCATATTGCTGCCCCAGACATAGTCCTCGGGCTCCATCGCCACGCCGTAGCCGGACTCTCCCGCCACGACCGTCAGACGGTCCGCCTCCGCGAACACCGCCTCTCTCAGCTCCTGCACGCAGGCGTCGTCCGCCCTGTGCGCGGGATCAGTCAGAACCGCCAGCGCCGCGAATCCCGACACATCCGTCCAGCCGAAGTCCGTCCTGGTCAGATCCTCCCCGAGAAGCTGCGTCAGCTTCTCCTGATATTTTCGCTCCCCCGTGGTGACGAGCAGCTCCGCCGCCGCCCACAGTCTCTCGTCCAGATCGCAGTCGTCGTCGTACTCTCCCGTATTGCAGCCCTCGGGATTGTGGAATCCCACATACTGCGGATTCTTTTCCAGCCAATCCCAAGCGCGCAGCGCGGCGTCACAGAGCTCGTCGGCAAAATCCCCATCGAAGGCCCGGTACACTCTGGAGGCCAGCGCCATGGACGCAGCATAGTCCGCCGTGGCCATGGAAGACGCCGGGAAGAGATAGAACTGATCCCTGTCTTCCTCGGGCATGATAAAGTCCGCGTGCCGTATGGCCGTCAGCTTATGGTACGCGCCGCCCGCCTCGTCCTGCATCTTAAGCATCCACTCCAACTCGTAGCGGCACTCGTTGAGCACATCCGGCACGCCGTTGCCGGACTCGGGGATGTTCAGGCTCTCCCCAAAACTCTCTGGGAACAGGCTGAACGCGTAGAGCAGATGTCCCACCGCCACCGCCGCGGGGGAGATATAGCGTCCGTAGTCGCCCGCATCGTGCCATCCGCCCTGCACGCTCCGCATCACGCTGTGATCCGTCCACAGCGCCGCGTCCTCCATGTGACAGCGCCCATGGGCGTACCGGCCCGCATATCGCTCCTCCAGCCCGCAGCCGCAGCGCTGATAGTACAGCGCTTTCGTCAGATCCCTCTGCAGCGCGTGATAGACGTCCGCCCCGATCCGAAAGCGGTGGGAACGATCCCCGGCCTCATTCTCCACATAGTAGACGCCGTCCCGCGTGACCGCGCTGAAATCCGCCGCATACACATGGTCGCCCGAGGCGCGGTCCTCGCCCCGGTCCTCGGCGATGCCCTCGAAAACCGTCTCCTTCGACGCGCCCTCTTCCCGGATGAGCGCGAAACGGCCGCCCGCCGTCATCACCGCCCTCTTCCTGCCATCCGGCAGATACCCCACCTGGTTACAATAAATCGCCATTCTCCCTCCGTTCCGAAACGGTCAACGTTTCCGCTTTTTATAGGAACCGATATTGCAATCTATAAAACATAGTACCCTATGGACCGGCCGTTTTCAAGTGCGCGCCGTCCAAATTTCACGTTTCGTTATATGGAATTGCCGCAATGTGGAATTTATATCCATTACAGCCCCGCATTGTTCACGTATCGTGTATTTTCATTTCCATTGTCAAAAAATTATTCTACAATCTATGTAAAATTTGTCACCTACCGGAGAAAGCTATGGAATTTGGTAAACTATTGTCAGAACTGCGCAGAGAAAAGGGTGTTCTGCAAAAAGACGTGGCGGAGCATCTGAACATGACCGTATCGACGATTTCCAACTATGAGAAGGGCGTCCATCTGCCCGACCTGAACACACTGATCCTGCTGGCGGATTACTACGACGTGTCCACCGATTATCTGCTGCAGCGCACGGAAAACAAGGCGAGCATCAACACCCTGAGCCATCAGCTCTCCGCAGACTACACCGTAAACGACCTGGTCACCACCATGATCGAGCTGGACGAGCAGGATACCCAGTCTCTGCTGGACTATTACGATCTGCTGATGCTGCGCAGTTCCATCAAGCGCATCAAATAGACGAGACAGACAAAAAGGAATGCCCTGACCCTCCGCCATACCGGCCCGGTCAAGGCATTCCCTTTTTCTCTTGATGATTCCGCTTTCCTGCCGCCGCTGTTCCCGTTGGGAATCACATGCCTGTCGCCAACACACATCAGGTTGGGCAGGACTTATCTGGCGATTGCCGCATTGATGTCCAGTTTCTCCTCCTCGCTCGTGTTGACCACGTAGAAGTAGTGCCTGCCATCGATCTCCACTTCAAACTCAAAGGCAACTTTATCGTTTCCTTTGGCATACCACATGATCGCATCCGGATCCTTGATGCCGGTCCTAAACTCAATATCGTCCGGCGTGCCCACTACCGTGGCCGCCACCTTGTCCCCGATATGCTCCTTGAATCCGGTGGACACATAGGTCTCCCCGGCGGGAATGGTCCACGAAATCAGCCACAGATCGTCATTGGCCTGCACGATGCCTTCCTCCATGACGGTCACATGGGCGGGATCCAGACCCTCCGCCTCGGCGATGGCCCGCACAGCAGCGGCCGCCTCCGCAGTCTCCGCAGCTTTTTCCGCATTTATCTGCACCTCGACCTTCGTGGCCTCCGCCACGCCTTTATAGGCATTGGCCACGCCGTCGCCAGCCGCAAAGGATGTGATGCCGCTGCCCAGAAGGAAACATACGGCCAGCGCCACAGCCGTCCCTCGTTTCAGACCGCCTTTTGCATGATAATTCAGCATGTACTCAACCCTCCTTTCGTAATCCGACCGATCGTCCGCCAGGGCGAACAACAGATCGCGATTTCGTTTTCCGTCGTTTACCAGAGTATCCAGGATCGTCTGAAAATACTCCTGCTTGGTAAATCTATCTTTTCCCTTTTTACATGCGGCCCTGTCACAGTACAGCTCGCAGAGCATGTCCATCCGTCTCATCAGGATATACACCGCGGGGTTGAACACGTGGAGCAGGGTCATAAAACTGCCAATTTCCTTGAGATACAAGTCCTTGTTCAGATAGTGGCAAAGCTCATGGCAGAAGATCACTTCCGCCTCCCTCTGCGTGTAATGCCTCAGCGGCAGGATCACGGTGAATCCGTGATAATGTGTGATACACGGCATGTCCACAGAGTCGTTCCTGCACAGCGCCACTCTGCCCTCGATCCCAAACTCGGCACAGATCTCCGTAAATACCCTGAAAACCGTCTCGTCCTCCTCGGGGATGTTGCCCTTGCACTTCCTCCTCCAGCGCCGAATCCTGTACAATTTGTACGCCAGCAGAGCCAGAAACATCCCCAGCCAGACCCGCCCCAACACCGACGTTAATTTCAGTGTCAGGGGAGTCCCGTAAAACAGATTGAGGTCGCTTTTGATTGTAATGATACTGATTCGCCTATCGAGATATAAGGCGCCGTAGATAAACGGAATGAGAAACGCAAGCACCGTCGCATCGGTCTGAAAACGCCGAAATGCGATGTCATTGCCGGTTCGTTTCCTAAACAACTGCCCCGCTATAAAAAAGATCGTACCCGTGATGTCTGTGATCAACAATACAATAAATAAGTTACTCGCCCAATCCATCGATCAAAGTTTGTATCCTTTCGATCTCATCCTGTCGTAACGGCCTCTCCTGCGCCAAGGCACAGAGAAATTCATCTGCATTGTCGTGATTCCAGAAAGTCACGTAATCATTGGTCAACTGCCCCTTATATTCCTCCAGCGGCACAAGGATCTGGTAGAAAAACAGGCGTCCCTGACGGTAATGCCGCAGGTATCCCTTTCTCACCAGCCGCGCCAAAAAAGTGGATACCGTCTGGGGTTTCCATTGCTTGTGGTACTTGGTGTTCACCCTCTGCATGACCTCCATAAGACTGAGCTCCTCCGCAGCGTCCCACACTGTCTTCATCACCAGCTGCTCACAATCCGTTAAGTTTTCAAGTTTCATTTCTGCCTCCTGCATCCCTACAATTAGCATTGTAGTTATAGTATTGAAATTAACTCCCTATTTCAATACTATTTTATATTTCGTAGAATAGCAAGCAGAATTTAACCCGAAAATGTCCAAATAATCTAACGATTTGTGTAGTTTTATTTACAATTTACGACACGCTATGACCACGACACGATGCCGATCGCGATTTCTCCTTCCTTACGAACTCTCTTTTTTACTATCATTTTAATCAAAACAGCCTTATGGTTACTCTGTTTTCTTATTTCTTGGTGCTGCGCATCTTCATACAACAATTTGTTGTATAACTTCCCATAGAGATGGCGGCCTGTGGACAACGCCGCATAGCCGCAAAAAAACGGCGCAGTCTAAAACTGCGCCGTCAGATCATGTATATTCTGTGTGATATTGCCTTTGAAGACCGCCGAACCCGCCACGATCACGTTGGCCCCGGCGTCCAGAACCATCCTGAGATTCTCTTTGGTGATGCCGCCGTCCACCTGGATGTCCAGGCGCGGGTTCAGCTCCTGCGCCATCTGTCTGGCCTGTCTGATCCGCTCGGTGGATTCGGGTATGTACTTCTGTCCGCCAAACCCCGGCTCCACGGTCATCACCAGCAGCATATCCAAGTTCTTCAGATATTTCCTGACCGCCTCCACGGGGGTCTGCGGCTTGATCGACATGCCGGCCTTGCACCCCAGACTGTGGATCTGTCCGATCAGATCCTCGGCGTCCTCCGCCGCCTCCAGATGAAACGTGATGCTGTCCGCGCCGCACTGCGCGAACTCCTTCACATACCGTTCCGGCCCCACGATCATCAGGTGTACGTCGAAGACCATGTTGGTGGTCTTGCGGATGGTCCGCACGACAGGCATCCCGAAGGAGATCGACGGCACGAACACCCCGTCCATCACGTCGATATGCAGATATTCCGCGCCCGCCGCCGCCGCCTCTTTGATCTGCTCCCCCAGGACGGCGAAATCCGCCGCCAGTATGGAGGGAGACAAAATGTTCTTTCTTTCAGACATCTGTATGACCATGCCTTTCACAAAGCTTTTCACTTCTATCCGATCATTTTACAAACTTTTTGACCGACGCGTATACGCCCTTGCCGTCCAAACCGTACTTCTCGACCAGCGCCGCCGCCGTGCCGGACTCTCCGAAGATGTCCTGCATACCGATCTTGTACACGGGTGTGGGGCAATGCGCGCACAGGCAGTCGCACACCGCGCTGCCAAGACCGCCGATCACGCTGTGCTCCTCCGCTGTCACGACTCTGCCCGTCTTCTTCGCGGACTTGACGATCAACTCCTCGTCCAGCGGCTTGATGGTGTGAATGTTGATCACTTCCGCGCTGATGCCGTCGGCCGCCAGCATATCCGCAGCCTCCAGAGCGGAGGACACTGTGATGCCCGTCGCCACGATGGTCACGTCCGTGCCCTCGCGCAGCAGCACGCCTTTCCCCATCTCGAACTTATAGTCCGGCCTGTCGTTGATCACCGGCACCGCCGCGCGCCCGAAACGCAGGAACACGGGACCCTGATACTCGATGGCCGCGCGCACCGCCGCCTTCGCCTCCACGTCGTCGGAGGGAACGATGACCGTCATGCCCGGAATGGTTCTCATCAGCGCAATATCCTCAAGGCACTGATGGCTCGCGCCGTCCTCGCCCACCGTGATGCCCGCGTGGGTCGCGCCGATCTTCACATTCAGATGCGGGTAGCCGATGGAGTTGCGGATCTGCTCGAAATTACGTCCCGCCGCGAACATGGCGAAGGAACTGATAAAAGGGATCTTGCCGCAGGTAGCGAGACCCGCCGCAATGCCTGTCATATTGCATTCCGCGATACCGCAGTCGATATGTCTGTCCGGAAAAGCCTTCTTGAATACGAGCGTCTTGGTCGCGTTCGCCAGATCGGCGTCCAAAACGACCAGATTGGGGTACTCGGCTCCGCACTCGGCAAGCGCGTTCCCGTAACTGTCTCGTGTCGCAATTTTCTTTACATCCGCCATTAGTTCGCACCTCCTAATTCTTCACTGATCTTCTCCAGGTCTGCCATCGCGACCGCATACTGCTCGTCGTTGGGCGCCTTGCCGTGCCAGTCCACATTGCCCTCCATGAAGGACACGCCTTTTCCTTTGAGCGTCTTGCAGATGATGGCGGTAGGCATGCCTTTCGTCGCGCGCGCCTCTTTAAACGCCGCCTCAAGCTGGTCGAAATCGTTGCCGTCGATGTTGATCACATGGAAATTGAACGCCTCGAACTTCTTGTCGATGGGGTTCGGGGAGCACACGTCGTCGATGCTGCCGTCGATCTGCAGTCCGTTGTTGTCCACGATCACCACCAGATTGTCCAGTTTTCTGTGTCCCGCGAACATGGAGGCCTCCCACACCTGGCCTTCCTCCAGCTCGCCGTCGCCCAAGAGCGTGTAGACTCTGTAGCTCTTGTTGTCCATCTTGCCCGCCAGCGCCATACCTACCGCCGCCGAGATGCCCTGTCCGAGAGAGCCTGACGACATATCCACGCCGGGCGTCTCCTGCATACAGGGATGCCCCTGCAGGTAAGAACCCAGATGCCGCAGCGTCGGCAGATCCTTCACCGGGAAATATCCCCTGTTCGCCAATGTGGAGTACAGACCCGGAGCCGTGTGGCCCTTGGAGAGCACGAAACGGTCCCTGTCCTCCTTCTTCGGGTCTTTCGGGTCAATGTTCATCTCCTCGAAATAGAGATAGGTAAAAATGTCCGCCGCGGACAACGATCCGCCCGGATGTCCCGCTTTTGCGCCGTGCACAGCGGTCACGATTCCCTTGCGGACTTCATTAGCTGCTTTCTGTAACTCTAATTTGTTCATCGCTAACCTCCATCTTTTATTTTTTTAAAATAACACAAACCGCAGTCTGTCACTGCCGGATTCCTGCTCTCTGATCGTCCTGTCCTGCCGATCTGCGTTTATTTGCCCTGCCCGTAGTAGGCGTTGGCGCCGTGTTTCCTGTAATAGTGCTTATCCTGCAGCTCCTGCGGCGCGGGCTTGATGTCCCCGTTGATGGTCTCCGCGCGGTAAGCCATCTTCGCCACCTCTTCCAAGACCACCGCGTTGTGCACCGCCTCGTGAGCGTCCTTGCCCCACGCGAAAGGCCCGTGATTCTTGCACAGCGCTGCGGGGACAGCCACGGGATCTTTCTCCATGCGCTTGAACTCGCTGACGATCAGAAGGCCCGTGTTCTTCTCGTACGCCTCCTCGATCTCCTCCGCATTCAGGCATCTCAGGCACGGGATCTCCCCGTAGAAATAGTCCGCGTGGGTGGTGCCGTAGCAGGGGATGCTCCTGCCCGCCTGCGCCCAGCTCGTCGCGTAGGAGGAGTGGGTGTGCACCACGCCGCCGATCTCCGAGAACGCCTTGTACAGCTCTAAATGCGTCGCCGTGTCGGAGGAAGGGTTGTATCTGCCCTCCACCTTGTTGCCCTCCAGATCCATCAGCACCATATCGTCCGGCGTCAGCTTGTCGTAATCCACGCCGCTCGGCTTGATTGCGAAGATGCCGCTCTCCCTGTCGATCTCGCTGACGTTGCCCCATGTAAAGGTGACAAGCCCATAATGCGGAAGGAGCATATTCGCCTCATAGACCCGCTTTTTCAATTCCTCTAACATAATTTTCCATTTCCTTTCCTGTTCCTGTTCGCGTACCTGCGCGGACGCGCTCTGCGTCCGATCCTATCGGACAGGCGCGCCTACATGTTCTCGACTGCCGCTCTCTCGATGGCAAGCCCCGCGCTGTAGCGTTTCATGAATTTGTTAAACCCTTCCACATCGGCTGCTTTCGGCGCCATCTTCTCGCCCTTCTGTCCGGCGAACACCTTGTTGTCAAGGAAGGCCGCCAGACTCTCGTCCGCTCCCTTGTTGATCATGTAGGACGCTAACAGCGCGATCCCCCATGCGCCGCCCTCGCCCGCCGTCTCCATCACGCTGACCGGAGCGTCGATGGCCGCCGCCAGAATGCTCTGTCCCACGCCCTTGGTCTTGAACAGGCCGCCGTGTCCGAGAATTTCGTCCACCTGTACGCCCTCCTCCTTCAACAGAATGTCCAGTCCTGTCTTCAGCGCGCCGAGGGAGGTGAACAGATGCACTCTCATAAAGTTCGCCAGATTAAATTTCGCATCGGGGGTGCGGACGAACAGGGGCCGTCCCTCGTTGAATCCCGTCACATGCTCGCCCGAGAAGTAGTTGTAAGCCAGCAGACCGCCGCAGTCGTCGTCTCCCTCCAGCGCCTTACGATAGAGATTGCCATACAGCTCGTTCATGTCCACCTTCATCCCCATCAGCTCGGAGTACTCTTTAAAGAGGTTCACCCAGGCATTCAGATCCGACGTACAGTTGTTGCAGTGCACCATGGCCACCAGACTGCCGTCCGGCGTGGTCACAAGGTCGATGGCATCGTACACCTTGGACAGTTCTTTCTCCAGCACGATCATGCCGAACACGCTGGTTCCCGCCGACACGTTGCCCGTGCGTTTCGCCACGCTGTTAGTGGCCGCCATGCCCGTTCCCGCGTCGCCCTCCGGCGGGCAGAACGGTACGCCCGGCTGCAGCGTCCCGGTGGGGTCTAACAGTTTCGCGCCCTCCGCCGTCAGCGCGCCCGCCTGCTGTCCGGCTGTGCAGACCGCCGGGAGCACGTCGCGCAGTTTCCACGAAAAGCCCTTGTCCGCAACCGCCGCGTCAAACTGGTCGAGCATCTTCTCGTGAAACTGTCCCGTGGCGATGTCGATGGGGAACATGCCGGACGCCTCGCCCACGCCGACGATCTTCTCGCCCGTCAGTTTCCACTGGATATAGCCCGCCAGCGTGATCACGAATTTCAGATCGCGCACATGTTCCTCGCCGTTTAAGATCGCCTGATAGAGATGGGCGATCGTCCACCGCTGCGGGATATGATAGTTGAACAGTTTCGTCAGTTTTTCGGACGCCTCCTCCGTGATGGTGTTCCGCCATGTGCGGAAGGGCACCATCAGCTCGTCCCTGTCGTTGAAGGCCATATAGCCGTGCATCATGGCGCTGAATCCGATGGCGCCGATCTTCACCAGTTTCTCGCCGTACTGCGCCTGCACATCCTCCGCCAGCTTGCGGTAGCAGTCCTGCAGTCCCGTCCGGATGTCGTCGAGGCTGTAGGTCCAGATACCGTTTTCCAGCCTGTTCTCCCAGTCGTGCGCGCCAGATGCGATCGGTCTGTTATTCTCGTCCACCAAGACCGCCTTGATCCGGGTGGAGCCGAACTCGATACCGAGCACCGACTTGCCGCTTGCAATACATTCTTTTGCTCCCATCGTAAACCTCCTCTTCTATCTTTTATTTTTATATCTCATCAGGCGCGAAACGCCGCCTCATTCCATCTCAGCTCATTCTTGAAATTGCGGATCGTCGTATCCTTGTCAATCACAACGCTCTCGATCCCCATAGCCGCCGCCCAGTCAACCATCTGGTCTACGGTCAGATCGTAGGAGAACGCGGTGTGGTGCGCGCCGCCCGCAAGGATCCAAGCCGTGGCGCCGATCTCCAGATTAGGCTGCGGCGTCCAGAATGCCGTACCCACGGGAAGTTTCGGCATCGGTTTTTCCACCTTCTTGCAGTCCACCGCGTTGATGAGCAGCCGGAACCGCGTACCCAGATCGATCAGGGAACATGCCACCGCAGGCCCTTCCTTGGAAGTGAATACGAGACGCGCGGGATCTTCCCTGTTGCCCATGGAGAGCGGACATACCCGAATGCCGATCTCGCCATCGGCAACGGAGGGGCAGACCTCCAGCATGTGCGCCTGCAGGATCCCTTCTTTGCCGGGCACCAGATTGTAGGTGTAGTCCTCCATCATGGACGTGCCCTTGGCGTCCTTGATGTCCGCCGTCATGAGTTTCATCAGACGCACCATAGCAGCCACCTTCCAGTCGCCCTCCGCGCCGAACCCGTAGCCCTTCTCCATCAGGCGCTGTATCGCCAGACCGGGGAGCTGTTTCAGGCCGCCCAGCATACCGAAGTGGGTCACGACCGCGTGATAGTCATTCTCGGTCAGGAACTTCTCAATACCGATCTCCTGCTGCGCCTGCACCGCCACATGTCTTCTGAACTCCGCCGCGTCCCTGCCGTCGTCGATGATCCTGTACTTGCTGTAGTACTCGTCCACCAGCGCGTCCACGTCGCCTTGGGGCACGGCGTCCACATACTCTACCAGATCGTTGACGCAGTAGTGGTCGATCTCCCAGCCGAACTTGATCTGCGCCTCCACCTTGTCCCCCTCGGTCACGGCCACGTTGTTCATGTTGTCGCCGAAACGGCAGACGCGGATATGGGAGGACTCGATCACGCCCAGCGCCGTCCGCATCCAGCTGCCGATCTGTCTCTGCACACGGGGATCCGCCCAGTGTCCCACGATGATCTTGCGCTCGATCCCCATGCGGCTCACGATATGCCCGTACTCTCTGTCGCCGTGCGCGGACTGGTTCTCGTTCATGAAATCCATGTCGATGGTGTCATAGGGCAGCTCCTCATTGAACTGCGTGTGCAGATGACAGAGCGGTTTCCTGAACTCTTTTAACCCCAAGATCCACATTTTGGCGGGGGAGAACGTGTGCATCCACGTGATCACGCCCGCGCAGTCGGGATCGTTGTTGGCGTCGTTGAAGGTCTGTCTGATGGACGCCTGGCTGATGAGCGTGGGTTTCAGCACCACCTCGAAGGGAAGATTGCCGGAGGCGTTCAGCCCCTCCACGATCTTCGCCGAGTGATCCGCCACTTTCTTAAGGCACTCATCCCCATACAGATCCTGCGACCCGGTACAAAACCAGAACTGATAGTTTTTTGCTTGCATAGTAACCTCCGATCATGATATGTTATATTTTATTTCTTACTAAAATATTATACATGAATATAAATACAATAGAAAGCCTCTATCGTAAAAAATATGAAAATTTTGCCGCCGGAAAACACAGGGCTGCCACACCGACAAAACTCCCGGTATAACAGCCCGCTTTTGGTTCTTCTTTCTTTATTTTTTCTTACGCGACATCACGATACTCTGGATCACCAGGAACAGGCAGAGGATCACCGCCTTGGTGATTCCCGTCCACCACGCCTCGTCCAGTCCGGCCGAGGTAACGATGTTCTGGATCGTGCTGAAAGACAGCACGCCGAAGAAGGTGCCGATGATATTGCCGACGCCGCCCGTCAGCATGGTGCCGCCGATGATGGAGGACGCGATGGCGTTCATCTCCGCGCCCGCCGCGTTCGTCACCGCGCCGTTGCCGGAGTGCAGGAAGTACACATAGCCGCCGATACCCGACAGCAGACCACAGATCAGATGCGCGAGGAATCTCGTCTTCTTCACGTTGATACCCAGCATCAGCGCGCTCTGGACATTGCCGCCGACCGCATAGAACGCGCGGCCCAGTTTCGTCCATCTGAGCATACAGAACATGACGATCACCACAAGGAGCGCCACGATCACGCCGATCTCCACATAGGCGTCCACATAGATCCCCTTCGCATTCACAAAGCCCATGCCCGGCACCGTGATACGGGTATTCTTCAGAGCCGTAAAGCTCTCGTTCGACACATTGAACGGATTCGAGTTGACGATTGTGGTCATACCTTTGGCGAAGAACATGCCCGCCAGCGTCACGATAAACGGCTGTATATCGAGGAACGCCACAAGCGCTCCCTGGAACGCGCCGAACGCAAGGCCAATCGCCAGAGCGATCAGGATCGAGCCTGCCACGCTGCCGCCCTTGTTGTCCAGGTATACCGCGCAGCACATTGTGATCAGCGCGGTTACGCCGCCCACCGAAATATCGATGCTTCCCGTGATCATGACGAGACTCAGCCCGCAGGACAGCACGATCAGCGCCGCGTTTGCGTTCAGGATGTTAAAGAAGGTCTGCGTTCTTAAGAAACCGCCTCCCAAAAAGATCATCGCCCCGATGTACATCAGAAAAAATGCTATGATCGTGATCATAAGAAGCATATTAGTATCCGTCATGTTGTTAAGTTTGCCGCGCAGCCCGCCGGACGGCGCGGAAGAATTGTTCTTCGACATACTAAGCAGCCTCCTTTACTTTGATTTTCTTCATCAGGTTCGAGAAGTACTCTCTCACTGTCGGAGCGCTCATGACAACAAGCAGGATCACCACCACCGCCTTGTACGCCGGAAGAGCCTCGGACGGCACCTTGTATTTATACAAGGTCTGCGTCAAAAACTGGATGATGTACGCGCCCATGATGGACGTGGCCATATTGAACTTGCCGCCGCTCAAGGAGTTGCCGCCCAATGCAACCGCCAGAATCGCATCCATCTCAATATCCTTGGCGATGACCGAGTAGTTGATGGAGGATACGCGGCTCACCTTGATCAGACCTACCACCGCAACGCAAAGCCCCAGCAGCACAAAAGACAGGATCTTGATGGCCGCGGGATTCAGACCGTTCAGCCGCGCGGAGTTCTCGTTGATTCCTACCGCCTCGGTGTACAGCCGCAAATTGGTGAATTTTAATACCAGCGTAATGACGATCATGCACAGTACCGCGATGAAGAACGGTGTGGGGATCGGGATCCCCGGAATAAACCCGCCGATATAGGAAAACGTCGTGTCCTTGATGATCGGCAGCTCGTTGTTGTTGAACCAAGCCGCAATGGAACGGCCCGCCGTATACAGGATCAGCGTCGCGATCATCGGCTGTATCTTGAAGAAAGCCACCAGCACGCCGTTGAAAGCGCCAAACAGCATCGCTACCACGCAGCCGAGCAGGAATGCGCAGATAATGGGCATATGCAGCGTCGTGGAACTGGAATCGCCGCCGCACAGCATACGAAGGATAAAGCTGCCGGCGATCGCAACCGCCGCGCCCACGCTGATATCCTGTCCTTTGGACGCCGATGTGACGAGCGTCATGCCGATCGCCAGGATAGCCAGCTCCGAGCCGTAGTCCAAGATCGTGATGGGTGTCCCCGACAGTACCGCATTGCCGGCGCTGTTCGTGGTGATCGAGATCTTAAAGAAAGCGGGATCGGCGATCAGATTGAACAGGGCAAGCAGCACAAGAGCCGTCAAAGGGATGAAATACTGCTGCCTCACCAATTTTCCTAAAAAGGCTGAAAAGCCGGATTTATTTTGATTCTGCATTCTTCTTCTCACCTCCTGCAATCGTACTCATAACTTTGCTCTGATTCATATCCGCGCCCGTCAGCTCGCCGACCACATTCAGATCGCGCATAACGATCAGCCGGGAGCAGGTGCGCAGCATCTCGTCCAGCTCAGAGGAGATGAACGTGACGCTCATGCCCTCCGACGCGAGTTTTAACACCAGTTTCTGAATATCCGTCTTCGTACCGACGTCGATACCTCTCGTCGGCTCGTCTAAGATCAGATATTCGGGGTGGGTGAGCAGCCATCTCGCCACGATAACCTTCTGCTGGTTGCCGCCCGAGAGAGACTTGATCGGCGTATCCGCCGACGCGGTCTTGATGCTCAGAAGTTTGATGTATTCTTCCGCAAATTTGTTCGCCTCTGCCTTGGA
Organism: uncultured Lachnospiraceae bacterium; assembly: GCA_947632515.1. Classification (GTDB taxonomy): domain Bacteria; phylum Bacillota; class Clostridia; order Lachnospirales; family Lachnospiraceae; genus UBA3282. The sequence continues at coordinate 32,406 of CANRPO010000019.1, read as the reverse complement.
GAAAGGTTTCATGAATCCCTTCAAAACCTGAGCCGCGAGGATCAGATTGTCACGCACCGACAGATCGCCCACGATGCCGTCCACCTTGCGGTCCTCAGGCAGATAGGCGATACCGTTGCGCATCGCGTCGATGGGCTTGGAGATCTTCACAGGTTTGCCGTTCATCTTAACGGAGCCGCGCGTCACTCTGTCCGCGCCGAAGATCGCGCGCACACACTCGCTTCGCCCCGAACCCAGCAGCCCGGTGAAACCGTTTACCTCGCCTTTGTTTATATGGAAATCGAAGGGCTTGATCCCCGAGTCGCTGGCAAGACCCTGCGCCTCAAATACCGGAGCCTCGCCCTCCTTCGGCTTGTAAGTCTGATACTCGCCGCTGATGTCGTCCATGTCGTTCAGCTCTTTGCCAAGCATCTTGGAGACAAGCTGTACCCTCGGAAGGTCTTCGATCACATATTCTCCCACCAACTGACCGTCCCGCATAACCGTGATCCGGTCGCAAACCTCGTACACCTGATCGAGGAAGTGCGTCACGAAGATAATGCCGACCCCTCTCGCCTTCAGGTCGCGCATCAGCTTGAACAGCTTTGCGACCTCCTGCTCATCCAGGGACGACGTCGGCTCATCCAGGATCAGAACCTTACAGTCCATATCCACCGCACGGGCAATGGCGACCATCTGCTGTACCGCGATAGAGCAGCTTGACAGCTGCTGCGTAGCCTTGGCGGGAATATCGAGAGACTGCAGAATCTTATCCGCATCCGCATTGACTTTCTTCCAATTCTGCCTGATCCCCGCAGTCCTGCCTATGTACATGTTCTCCGCAACCGAGAGATTCGGACAGAGCGTGATCTCCTGATACACGGTGCTGATCCCCGCATTCTGCGCCTGCTGCGGAGAATGAATCGCCACCACCTGATCGTCGATGCTGATCTCTCCTTCATCCTTCGTGTAAACCCCCGTCAACACTTTGATCAAGGTTGACTTTCCCGCGCCGTTTTCCCCCATCAGCGCATGAATCTCGCCCTGGCGCAGTGTGAAATCCACACCCTGCAGGGCATACACGCCGGGAAACCGTTTGTGAATGTTCCGCATCTTCAATACAACGTTTTCACTCACCCCTAAATCCACCTCCTGCTTTTCTAATATAGCATACAAGCGTTTTCCGCTTGTCTCCGCTCATGATATACCATGAATCAAAGACCCCGCAGCAAGCTGACGGGGTATTTGACCCTCGCGGCATTCGCCAAATGCTCGTGCAAGCACGGCACTTTCCTCGTTATTATACCATAAAATATCAGTATAAAACAAGAGCGCAGCGCATCATATCGTCTGCACTGCGCTCAGTTGTTCAGTCGCAAAGCCTATATCGTTTTGCCGTCATTAGATGCCGTAAGTGTCAACATCTTCCTGCGTGATGGTCTCAGCGTCAAAGCCCTTCTCATCCATGATGATGGTCTTCTCTGAGATCGTGCCGCCGCTTTCAAGCGTCTTGATGATGTCATCAATGTAGGATGACTGGAACGGGTTGCACTGTCCGTCGTAGTTCCAGTTGCCTGCAAGCAGCTCTTCAAGAGCGAACTTGTTGGTATCGAAACCGATGATCTTAACGTCGCCGTCCACGCCATGTGTGATACCTGCGCTGTCAAGAGCAGCTACCGCGCCCTGCGCCATGTTGTCGTTCTCCGCGTAGATCACGTTGAAGGACTCGCCGGAATCAATTACGGACTGCACGATCTGCTGTGCCTCCTCTGCGTTCCAGTTAGCCGTCTGCTCCATAACGATGTTCCAGCCCTCATCCGCTGCTGTCTCGGTGAGCGCGTCGGAACGTCCGATCTGTGCCGCGCTGCCCATAACGCCCTGGATATGGATGATATTGTACTCGTCAAGATTCTGGCTCTTCATCCACTCAACCGCCTTGTCGCCCTCCGCTCTCATGTCAGATACGATAGACGCCTCGTAGAGACTGGGGTCAGCGTCGATGGTACGGTCGAACAGGATAACTCTTACGCCGTTAGCCTGCGCGTCCTGCAGTACGGAATCCCAACCCGAGGTATCAGCTGCGGACAGAAGCAGATAGTCAACGCCGTCCTGAATGAACTGCTGCGCCGCATTGATCTGCTCCTCATTCTTCAGGCTGTACGCAAAAGATGCGTCGTAGCCGTTCTCCTCACAGAAAGTTGCCTTTAAGTCTGCATCGTTCGCCGTACGGTAGCCGGACTCATTAGGATCGTTGTTGATGATACCAACTTTGATCATGCCCTCTGCAGCAGGAGCCTCCGCCTCCGTCGCATCCGCCGTTGTGTCAGCCGCTGCCGTGTCGGTCGTGTCCGTCGCTGCCGTATCAGCCGCCGTGTCAGTTGCCGTATCAGCCGCTGCCGGAGCTGCATCCGAGCCGCCGCCGCAGCCTACTACAGAGGCCATCGTCATAGCGGCAACCATCATAAGTGCCAATTTCTTCTTCATTTCTTTTTCCTCCCTTAATTGATTGAATTAGAATTATGAAGTTCCTCGGGGCAAATCTGCCCTTCGTGCTATCATCCTACCAAGATAAAGAGATTTTGTCAATGTAATTTCATCCCATTTTTGCGTTTTTAGATTTTTTTTATGCTTTTCATGCCATATACTATGGATAAAGATCGATTTCATTGCATATTTGCGCAAACCCGAAATATGTTGTATGATGAGTATATATAATGCATTTTATTTAAAGGAATCTAATGGCAAATGAGCGAAAACAATATCTTTCAAAAACTCTATAACCTGATCTGCAAGGACACCGGCGACCGCAACGAGTCGAGCAAGCTGATCGTCGTCGTCAGGATGCTCACGCTCACGATGATCGTTTACTCCCTGATCAACGGCGTTCTGTTCCTGCTCATCGACCACACGGGCGGCATGATCTTCTGCCAACTCGCCATCATTGTGTTTCTCGTTATCTTCATCCTGTCATACCGCCAGCATACCTTTGTCTCTTACTGCGTCCTGAATATCGCCATGTTGGTCTGGCTCACGGCCAACGTCTATATGTTCGGCTGGGGCATCGGCGTACAGACCTATATATTTGTGTTGATCGTCTTCTGCTTCTTTGCCAGATACCGGCATGAGACCGCGAAGATCCTCTATGTGCTGGCGCTCCTGGCGCTGCGCATGCACCTCTACTTTCACTGTCAGAATTACAGTCCCGACCTGACCGTCTCCGCCGAGATCAACGCCGCTTTCCAGACCGTCAACTCTGTATCCATCTTCTGGTCGCTGGCGCTGCTCTCCTACTATTTCAGCACGGACACGCAGGCTCTGGAGGGCAAGCTGATCGAGTACAACGAGCAGCTGAGACGGCAGGCGAGCATCGATCCGCTGACCGGTCTGAACAACCGCCGCAGCACGATGGAATATCTTGAGAAACTTCTGAAAAACGCGGTGGACCAAATCAGTATCTGCCTGTGCGACATCGATTTTTTCAAGAAAGTGAACGACACCTACGGCCACAATATCGGGGATGTGGTGCTGCAAAAGATTGCCGAGACATTCCGCAAGGATCTTTTGCCCTATAATTGTTTTGTCTCCCGCTGGGGCGGCGAGGAATTTCTGCTGATCTTTCCGCAGGCGAACGGCGACGAGGCCAAGATCGCGCTGGACGCGCTCAGGCGGACGATCAATGGGATCGTCTTTGACGGCGGCATCGCGCAGTTCTCTATTTCCATGACGTTCGGTTTGGTGGAATACGATTTTCACAGCGACATCACGACTCTGCTCAAAGAGGCCGACGAGAAACTGTACCTCGGCAAGGAGAACGGCCGCGATCAGATCGTTTTTTGATCCGGTTTTTTCATGATTCCCCGGATCGGTTCATATATTATTACAAATCTATTCGGCAGGTACTTTCTTGAAACGTTTTCTGTCTGTCAGGCAATGGGCTGCCACCCTGTTTCTTCTCACATGTTTCAGCATAGCTACGCTGTTTTGCTATGTCAATCTCCACACAGACGCACAGTTTGAAGCTTTCGTGGAGGACTTTTTCTTACAGGAACTGCGATCCAATCCGATCCATTTTCACTATACGATAGACGATCCGTCGATCTATCGCATCGACGAATCGCAGCTCACGCTACCCGTCTACCGCGCGGGGGACGCCGCGAACGACGTCTATGCGCTGTCCCTTCTGTCGGAACAGTTAGAGAAATATGAGCACAGACGGCTCTCGAAAGGCAATCGCTATCTGTGCGGGCTTATGCGCTCTTACATCGACACGCTGCGCCTCACCTCCTCCTACCCGTACTTTTCCGAGCCGCTGTCCCCGTCCTCCGGGGCCGTCGCAGAGCTGCCGGTCCTATTGGCGGAATATCGTCTTGACACGGCGGAGGACGTGGAACTGTATCTGTCCATACTGGAGCAGATTCCGGCCTATCTCGACGGTCTGATCGTCTACGAGCGCGAAAAGGCGGCCGCGGGGCTTTTCATGTCCGATGACGCCGCTGACAAGGTCATCGAACAGTGCGATGCGCTCATGGACAAAGGGGAACTGGAAGAGCGGACGCACTTTCTGGAAGTCACTTTCACGAACCGTCTGGAAGAACTGGTCAGACAGGGCATACTGACGGAGGACGCCTCCCTCTCCTATCAGTCCGAGAACAATCGGCTGCTGACTACCGTAATGGCGCCCGCCTACGACCGGCTCGCCGACGAGCTCACCCTCCTCAAGGGGAACGGGAAAGATACCTGCGGACTGGCGCACTATCCGGGCGGCAGGGAATATTACGAGGCGCTGCTGCGTCTGCAGACAGGCTCCGACCGCAGCGTCAAAGACATCAGGCAGCTCCTGTACGACGATCTCTCCGCCAACTACGACGCGCTGCGGCGGCTCGTACAGAATAACGACGCGCTGCGAAAGGCGCTCTCCTCCGAACAGTCCCTATTGCCGGAGATGTCCCCGGAAGAAATGCTGTCCGAACTGAAAGAGGACATGGCGCAGGACTACCCCGCGATTCCCTCCGGCGCGTCCGGCGAGACGATCGGCTGCACCGTGAAATATGTGGACGACAGTCTGGAAGAATACAGCGCTCCCGCTTTCTACATGACGCCGCCCGTCGACAACGTGGGAAACAACACCATCTACATCAACGCCCTCGACACCGCAGGCGACCTCTCGCTCTTTACCACCCTCGCCCACGAGGGTTATCCCGGCCATCTCTACCAGACTGTATACTGCCAGAGGTATTGGGCGCAGGCAGGCATGACGCCTTTACGAAATGTCCTTTACTACGGCGGATTCGTGGAAGGATGGGCCATGTACGCGGAGTTATCCTCCTACGACTACGCCGCCCGGCTGGCAGGCAGCGAACACCCCGAGGCCGCCCCGTACTATGCGGCGTGCCGTCTCGACCGTCAAATACAGCTGTGCCTGTACTCTCTGCTGGACGTCTTCATCCATTACGACGGCATTTCCGTGGAAGACGTGCAGAGACTCCTCGCGCCCTTCGGTCAGACGGACGCTGATACGGTTGCAAGCGTCTACGCCTACATCGCGGAGGAACCATGCAATTATCCGAAATACTATCTGGGCTATCTGGAGATCATGGAATTAAAAAAGCAGGCGGCCGAAGTCTGGTGCGCCGACACCGCGACAACAGCCGCCCGCTGTGATGATCTGTACAGTGATCCCGATTTTTTGAACTTCTTCCACCGTTTTCTGTTAGAGAACGGCCCTGCAGATTTCAAGACATTGTCCGAGAGTCTGTGGACCGGAAAAAACGATTGAGCTTCGTCAGGGCGCGCCCCAGAATCTGCTGCTCCTCCCCGGTCAGCTCCTCGATGACAGCGTCGATCATGCGCTCGTGAAAACTCCGGTGATGCAGATAAGCCCTCCTGCCCTTCTCGGAGAGGGAGACCAGCACTACGCGCCTGTCCTCCTCACTTCTCACCCTGTCCACATACCCTTTCCTGACCAGGCTGTTGACCGCTATGGTGAGCGTTCCCGTGGTGACCTCCAGCGCGTGGGCCACACTGGTCATATTCTTTGCCTCGTCCATACCGATGGCCTCGATCACATGCATGTCGTTGGCGGTCACATCGCTGTACTCGCCGGTGCGGAGCGCGCGTTCCTCTATTACATTGATGTTGCGGAATAACCTGACAAGCAGCTCATTCAGCGTACTGCTAATATCCATGTCCATTCTCCATTCCCTGTTATTTTATCAAAAAATATTTTGATAGTCAAATTATTTTGGGGAAGGCTCCGGTACTGCAGTACTAATTATTAAATTTATTTTATATATTTTTTCTTTTTTGTTTTGAAATCAGACATATTGTATTCACATTTGTTCTGTAAAGTAAATATTGTAGTTGGGAAAACATTTTAAAGATGATTCTATTCTACATTCTATAGAGGCCGCCGGCGCTGCATGGGTGTCGACCGGCTTCGGCTAACGACAACGGTGATGTTTGATCTGAACACACTGATTACATACAGACAATATAGTTGATACATTTCTATCCTTCTCACACAGGCGGCGTTCTTTACAGAACGCCGTTTTGTATGCGCGCGAGAACGATGCTGGCGATCACGCCTGCCAGCGTGGAAAGCAGCGCGCCGACCAGCGTGTAGCGGGTCTTTGTCACTTTCGCCGCAAGAAAATAGACGGACATGGTGTAGAAGACCGTCTCCGTACAGCTCATCATGATCGACGTGGTCAGGCCGATCAGGGAATCCGGGCCGTGGTTCTTGAAGATGTCCAGGACGAGTCCCGTCGCCGCGGAGGACGAAAACATCTTGACTAAAATGAGCGGCACAAGCTCGGAGGAGAATCCCAATCTGTCCGTAACGCCCGCGAAGAGTCCGCCTATGAAGTCCAGAAAACCGGAGGCGCGCAGCACCCCCACCGCCACCATCAGCCCGATCAGCGTCGGCATAATGCGGATCACCGTGTGAAACCCGTCCTCCGCCCCCTTGATAAAATCCTCATACACATTGCTGCGCGCCGCGACTCCATAGGCGACTATGTAGAAGATAATGACAGGAATAATGATATTGGAAAGATTCGTCAACACCGCGACCATGAATACCGCCCCGACACACTATTACTATAATCTATGCAGTCCTTTTCGGTCATATTCCATTCCATGTCCCCCGCCGGCGGGATCCTCCGCGCGCTTTCACGGCGGGCGCATCATTCCACCCCGAGGATATGCCTCGCCACATGCACGCCGCTGGCCGACGCGTGGGAGAGGGAGTGCGTCACGCCGCTACCGTCGCCGATCATGTACAGTCCTTTGTACTTCGTCTCCAGCTGCTCGTCGATGTCCACTTCCATATTGTAGAATTTGACCTCCACGCCGTACAGCAAGGTGTCGTCGTTGGCCGTGCCGGGCGCGATCTTGTCGAGGGCGTAGATCATCTCGATAATGCCGTCCAAGATACGTTTCGGCAGCACCAGACTCAGATCCCCGGGGGTTGCTGACAGCGTGGGCTCCACCAACCCTTCCGCGATACGTTTCTCGTTGCTGCGCCGTCCTCTCACCAGATCGCCGAACCGCTGCACGATCACGCCGCCGCCCAGCATGTTAGACAATCTCGCGATGCTCTCGCCGTAGCCGTTGCTGTCCTTAAACGGCTCGGAGAAATGTTTCGCCACGAGCAGGGCGAAGTTCGTGTTGTTCGTCTGCCTGTCCGCTCCCTCATAGCTGTGGCCGTTCACCGTCACGATACCGTTGGTGTTCTCATTGACCACGATGCCGTGCGGATTCATGCAGAACGTCCGCACCCTATCCTCGAACTTCTCCGTGCGGTAGACGATCTTGCTCTCGTACAGCTCGTCCGTCAGATGGGAAAAGATCACCGCGGGCAGCTCCACCCTGACGCCGATGTCCACGCGGTTGGACTTCGTCTCAATGTCCAGCTCCTCGCACACCTTCTGCATCCATTTGCTCCCGCTGCGCCCCACGGAGATAACGCATCTGTCACAGTCATAGGCGTCTTGGTCGCACACGACGCGATAGCCTTCTCCCGCGATCTCCACCGAGCGGACCGGCGTATCAAAGTAGAAATCCACCTTGTCCTTCAACCGCGCGTAGAGATTTTCCAGAACGATATAGTTGATGTCCGTCCCCAGATGGCGCACGGAGGCGTCCAACAGATTCAGTTTGTTCTGTAAGCACAGTTTCTTGAAATGGCTGCCCGCCGTGGAGTACAGTTTCGTGCCCTCACCGCCGTAGCGCATGTTGATCTCGTCCACATACTTCATCAGCTCGATGGCCCGTCTCTTGCCAACATGCTCGTACAGCGTGCCGCCGAAATCGTTGGTGATGTTATATTTCCCGTCAGAGAAAGCCCCCGCGCCGCCGAAGCCGCTCATGATGGAACAGCTCTTACAGTGTATGCAGCTCTTGACCTTGTCGCCGTCGATCGGACAGTGTCTCTTCTCTAAGGATTGCCCCGCCTCAAACACCGCAATCTTAAGCGCGCTCTGCCTTTCGGTCAGTTCATATGCCGTAAAGATGCCGCCCGGCCCCGCCCCGATGATGATAACGTCGTATTTCATTAGATGTCCCTCTTTCTTCGTCTTAAGTTCATTATCTTACAATATATCACCGCCGTCAATGTGCTTATAAAAGTCGCCGCGATCGCGGGCGCGATGACGCCTGCCGGATTCACGCTGCCGTACTGCTGCCTGTAAGCAATCATATTGACCGGGATCAGCTGCAGCGAGGAGATATTGAGTATGAGAAACGTACACATCTCCCTGCTGGCCGCCCGCACCCCTGTCCCGGATTCCGCGCCGTCGCACAGGTAGGCCGGATTGCCCCGCTCGCTCTCCAGCTGCGCCAGCGCCTCCATAGCCTTCAGTCCCGCCGGCGTACACGCCCAGCCAAGACCCAACACGTTGGCGATCAGGTTGGTGGAAATATACTCTCTGGCGGGATGCCCCGCGGGGATCTCCGGAAACAGAAAGCTGATAAAGGGCTGTATGCCCCGTGTCATCTTCGCGATCAGTCCCGATTTTTGCGTGATCTCCATAAGTCCTACCCACAGCGCCATCACGCCGATCATCGTGATACACAGAGAGACCGCGTCTCCCGCAGAATCCAGCGCGGCGTTGGTGACGTCCGCCATCCTGCCGGTCATGGCGCCATATATGACGCCTGCCATAATCATGAAAGCCCAGATATAATTTAACATAGACATAAAAAAGCCGCAGCAAAATAACCCTTTTATCATTCCGCCGGCGGCTTATATCCCAATGTTTCTTATTATGATTCTATGCAGTCCGGCCTTCGTCTATGACCGGACGGTACTTGGACACCCCATGACGCCGGCTCACGCGGCGCGTTCTGTCCGGCGCAGCGTCACCACTGAAACACGGCGGACGCCCATGTAAGCCCGCCGCCAAAGCCGGACAGAGCGATCTTCATCCCGGGTTTCAACAGTCCCTTGCGGTTCATCTCGTCCAACAGGATCGGCACGCTGGCGGCGGAGATATTGCCGCAGTGATCGAGACTGATCGGAAATCTGTCCTCCGGCACTTTCAGCCGTTTCGCCACTGCCTGCAAAATTCTGAGGTTGGCCTGATGCAGCGCAAAGTAGTCGATGTCCCCGACGGCAAGCCCCGCCGCCTCAATGGTCTTCTGCAGAGACGCGGGCACCTGCGTCACCGCGAATCTGTACACTTCCTGCCCGTCCATATGTACATACTGCAATTCCGTGGGGGTCTTCACCAGAGGATTGTTGTTGGAGCGGTTCTGACACGCCAGCACTCTGCCTTTCACGCCGTCCGTTCCCTGATCGAAAGCCAGCAGCCCCTCCCGCTCGTCCGCACGCACGACAGCCGCCCCGGCGCCGTCGCCAAAGAGTACGCAGGTGCTCCTGTCGCTCCAATCCATGATCTTGGACAGCGTCTCCGCACCGATGATCAGCGCCGTCCGATACGCGCCGGTCTGCAAGTACGCGTTGGCGATATTCAGGGCAAACATAAACCCGGAGCAGGCGGCGTTGATGTCGAAGGCCACCGCGCGATACGCGCCGATCTCCGCCTGTACCTCGCAGGCGCAGGCAGGAGTCACATGATCCGCAGACACCGTACCCACGATGATCAGGTCTATCTCCTGCGCCGTCACGCCGACGTTCTCTATGGCGCGTCTCGCCGCCTCCACGGACATGCTCGTCGTCGTCTCTTCCTTGGCCAGATGCCGCTCCCTGATACCCGTGCGCGAGCTGATCCACTCGTCGGAGGTATCCATGATCTTCGCCAAGTCATCGTTCGTCACAACCGTTTTGGGAAGGCAGCTCCCCGTTCCTATAATCCTTGTTCCCATAGTTTTCCTCATTTTATCAGATAATACGCGGCGATCTTCGCTCATACGGCCGCATGTCTCTTACGGGCGAAATTCGTCCACAATATCCTTCACATGTTCCAGCCCGGCCGCCCGATACGCGTTCGCGCCGCAGAACAAAAGCGCGTCGTCCGTATTTCCCCTCGCCGCATTGACCAACGCGTCTGTGATACAGTACGGCGTGTTGGCCGGATCGCATGTGCTCACACAGAGGTGGCATTTTCCATGCGGAATGCGCCCCTCTTTCGCTCTGCGCATAAAGGGATTCAAGATCGCCCGCCCCGGCATCCCCACCGGACTCTGTACAATGACGATGTCCTCCTTCTTCGCGTCGATGTATGCCTGCTTATAGGCGTCCGGCGCGTCGCACTCGTATGTGGTCACAAAGCGCGTCGCCATCTGCACGCCCGAGGCCCCCAGTTCCAGATAATGTTCCATATCCTCGCGGGTGTACACGCCGCCCGCCATGATGACGGGGATCTCCGTCCCGTGCTGTGCCGCCGTATCATTCACCTGTCCGATGATCGCCTTCACCTCATCGTCATAGCGCAGCGCCTCAATATCGTCAAGCTGCTCCCTGTGAAATCCGAGATGCCCGCCCGCCAGAGGCCCTTCGATCACCACCGCGTCCGGCAGTCTGTCATGTTTTTTCAGCCAATAGCGCATGATGACTTGGGCGGATTTCACGCCGGACACGATGGGCGCCAGTTTCGTCTTCGCCGCACCCACATACTTAGGCAGATCCATCGGCAGTCCCGCGCCCGATATGATCAGGTCGATGCCTGCCTCCACCGCCGCCTTCACATAGTCCTCGTACTTCCTCGTGGCGACCATGATGTTGACGCCCAGAATGCCGCCCGCGGCGATCTCCCGCGCCCTGCGGATCTCTTTTCCTATGGCGCGCAGATTCGCTCCGATGGGATCCTCGTCGAAATCCGGCTCCCGATAGCCGATCTGCGCCGTGGAGATCACACCGATGCCGCCTGCGGCCGCCACCGCGCCGGCGAGGGAGGAAAGGCTGATCCCTACGCCCATACCGCCCTGTATCAACGGTACGCCTGCCGTCAAATCTCCAATCTTAAGAGGTTTTACTTCCACCATCATCCGCTCCGATCTACGCCTCGCCGATTGCAAAGGTAAGTTCCGCCTGCGTCACCAGCTTGCCGTCCACATAAGCCTTCGCCGCGCCCACGCCGATGGGCCCTTTGACCTTGATGATCTCCGTCTCCAGGGTCAGCACGTCGCCGGGCACGACTTTGCCCTTAAACTTGGCGTTGTTGATCGCCGCGAAGTAAGCCGTCTTCCCCTTAAACTCAGGCTGGCTCAAGATCGCCACCGCACCCGTCTGCGCCAGAGCCTCCACGATGAGCACGCCGGGCATCACCGGCTCCGCCGGGAAATGTCCCGCGAAGAAAGGCTCGTTGTAGGAAACGCACTTCTTTGCTACGACTCTTTTTCCTTCCTCCAACTCCTCGATCGTATCGATCAGCATAAAAGGCTGTCTGTGAGGAATGATCTCCATGATCTCTTTCGCCGTCATCAGTGACATATCGCTGTCCCTCCTGTCCTGTCTGCCAAATGATCTTCCGTTTCCCGCCTAGCCGTGATATTTCTTCACGAGCAGGCTCGCATTGTGCCCGCCGAAACCAAGGGAATTGGAGAGCGCATACTCAAAGTCCTCCGTATACGGCTCCTTACAGTAATCCAGATCGCACTCCTCGTCGGGCACCTGATAGCCCACCGTGCGGTGAATGTAGCCCTCCTGCAGCTCCTTGACGCAAGTTACGAACTCGACCGCCCCGGCGGCCCCCAGCAGATGTCCCACCATGGATTTGGTAGAGTTGATCCTGATGTCCTTCGCGTGCTCGCCGAACAGCAGCTTGATCGCCCGCGTCTCGAAGAGATCGTTGTGATGCGTCGCCGTGCCGTGGGCGTTAATGTATGTGATGTCCTCCTTGTTGATCCCGGCGTCCGCGATGGCGTTCTCCATGGCTCTGGCCGCGCCCGCGCCGTCCTCTGCGGGAGAGGTGATGTGATAGGCGTCCGAGCTGCACCCGTAGCCCGCCAGCTCCGCGTAGATCTTCGCGCCCCGCGCTTTCGCGTGCTCCAGCTCCTCCAAGATGACGACCGCCGCGCCCTCGCCCATGACGAAGCCGCTTCTCTCCTTGTCAAAAGGAATCGAACATCTCGTGGGGTCCTCGCAGTTGGAGAGCGCCGTCAGCGCCGAAAAACCGCCGATCCCGATGGGACACACGCTGCCCTCCGTGCCGCCTGCCACCATCACGTCGGCGTCGCCGTACTGCACCGTGCGGAACGCCTCGCCGATCGAGTTCGTGCCCGTGGCGCAGGCCGTCACCACGTTGATGCTCTTGCCCTTTAAGCCGAACCGGATCGACACGTTACCCGCCGCCATGTTGGAGATCGTCAGCGGCACGAACAGCGGCTCGATCCTGGACGGTCCTCTCTCCAGCAGTCTGGCGTGGGAACGCTCCATGGCCTGCAGAGAACCCGTCCCCGATCCCACGGCTACGCCCACGCGGTAGGGATCCTCCTTCTCCATATCCAGCTTTGCGTCCTCCAGCGCCTCCTTTGCGGCGGCAACCGCATACTGTGAGAACAGTTCCATCCTCTTGGCCGCCTTGAAATCCATATAATTCTTGCCGTCAAATCCCTTGACCTCGGCGGCAAGCTTGCACTTGAAATCGGTGGTGTCAAACCGGGTGATACGGTCGAAACCGATCCTGCCTGCCTTGACGCTCTCCCAAAACTCCGCTACGCTCAATCCGATGGGTGTGATCGCACCCATGCCCGTTACTACTACACGTCTGCTCATGCCTGTGCTCCTTTCGCCTTTTTCTTTTTCGTCACTTGTTTTCCCGCTGCGGGTATACAGCCTCGCAGGCCCGCGCCTGCCTCAGTCCTCAGATGGCCATGCCGCCGTCCACGGAGATCACCTGCCCCGTAATGTAGGACGCCTTTTCGCTTGCAAGGAACGCCACCGTCTCCGCAATATCTCTGGGCGTGCCGACACGCTTTAAGGGGATCTGCTGCAGCGTCGCCTCCTTCGCCGTGTCGCTCATCGCCTGCGTCATGTCGGTGTCGATGAACCCCGGAGCCACCGCGTTGACCGTGATATTCCGGCTTGCCAGCTCTCTCGCCAGAGACTTCGTCAGGCCGATCACGCCCGCCTTGGAGGCCGCGTAATTCGCCTGCCCCGCGTTTCCCAGCACGCCGGATACGGAGGAGAGATTGATGATCCTGCCCGCCTTCTGTTTGAGGAAAGGACGGTACATATGCTTGATCGTGTTAAAAGCGCCTTTCAGATTCGTGTCGATGACCGCGTCAAAGTCTTCTTCCGTCATTTTGATCACCAGATTGTCTCTGGTGATCCCCGCATTGTTCACCAGAATGTCGATATGCCCGAACATCTCCAGCATGTCCGTTATCATCTTACCGCACGCCTCGAAATCCGCCACGCTGCACTGCACGGCGACAGCCTTTCGCCCCATCTTCCCGATCTCGGCGGCCACTTCCTCAGCCTTCTCCTTAGAACCGTTATAGTTTACGATCACGTCCGCGCCGTACTCCGCAAGCGTCAGCGCGATCTCGCGCCCGATGCCCCGGCTTGCGCCTGTCACCAACGCTACCTTTCCTGATAACATAGTCTCCCTCCTGATACATGGATTCTTTTCTGTCTCTTCGCCTGTACCGCTCTCTGCAGATCTAGCCTGCCTTTACAGCAGCTCGTCCAGCTTATCTAAATCTTCCACTTTCTCTACATTGTATACCTTCATATCCCTGTTGATCTTGCGCATAAACCCAGACAAGGTCCTGCCCGGCCCGATCTCGATAAAGGTGTCCGCGCCGTCGGCGATCATGCGCTCCACGGACTGCTGCCATCTCACCGAAGACGACACCTGCCTCTGCAGCAGCGGCTTGACCTCGTTTTTGTCCGTCACATAGTCCGCCGTCACGTTGGCGACGTAGGGGACAAGAATATCGTGGATCTCCACGCTCTCCAGTTCTTTCGCCAGTTTTTCCCCCGCGCCCGCGAGCATCGCAGAGTGGAAGGGCCCGCTCACCTTCAGGGGCACGCATCTCTTAGCGCCTGCCGCCGTCAGTTTCTCGGACGCCGCCTGCACCGCGCCCTCCTCGCCCGTGATCACAATCTGCCCGGGACAGTTGTAGTTTGCAATCGACACCGTGCCTGCCGTCTCCTCACAGATCTTCTCGATGGTCTCTGTGTCCAGACCCAGCACCGCCGTCATCGCGCCGCCGTTCGGCACCGCCTCCTGCATATAGATACCGCGCTTGCGCACGATCCGAAACACATCCTCCTCGCTCATCACCCCGCCGGCCGCCAGCGCGCCGTACTCGCCCAGACTCAGGCCGCCCGTCACGTCGGGTTTTAAGCCTTTTTCTTCAACCGCCTTCAGGATCGCAACCTCCACCGCCAGCATGGCGATCTGGGTGTACTCCGTAATATGGATCTGCTCATTCTCCTCAAAACAGAGCGCGGGCACGTCCAGTCGGCTCGCCTTGCTCGCCAGATCGAACATCTCCCTGCAGACTGGGATCTGCTCGTAGAAATCCTTCCCCATTCCTATGTACTGCGCTCCCTGACCGGGAAACATAAACGCTGTCTTGCCCATCTCTTACCTTCCTTTCCCCGCGCGGCGCTTTCCGTCCGGCGCATCGATTTTTACGCTGATACTTTGAAATTCAAAGTATTTGTTTTATAGAAAAGCGCAAGCCGCTGAGCTTGCGCTCCGAATCTCTTTCCTCTATGTATCACTTATCACGCTTTCAATAACGTCTGCGCCTCCTGCATGATCCCCTGAATGATCTCGGCGCAGGTCTTCTCCTCTTTGATCATCCCGGCGATCTGTCCGGCCATCAGCGTACCGCCTACGGTATCGCCTTCCACTACCGCCTTGCGCAGCGCGCCCAGCGTCAGGTGCTCCAACTCCTCGAAGGGCGCTCCCGCCTTCTCCAGTTTCAGATACTCTCTGGTCATATTGTTGCGGATCTGGCGGACGGGATGCCCGTGCGTCAATCCCGTAACTTCCGAGTCAATGTCCTTCGCCGCGAGAATCTTTTTCTTATAATTGTCATGCGCAATGGACTCCTTCGCGACCACAAACCGCGTTCCCATCTGCACCGCCTCCGCGCCAAGCATCATAGCGGCCGCAAACCCTCTGCCGTCCGCGATACCGCCCGCCGCAATGACGGGGATCTGCACCGCGTCCACCACCTGGGGAACGAGCGTCATCGTCGTAGCGGAGCCGATATGCCCGCCGGACTCTGTGCCCTCCGCGATCACCGCATCCACACCCGCGCGCTCCATCATCTTGGCAAGCGCCACGCTCGCCACAACGGGCGCAACCTTGATCCCGGCCTCCTTCCAAGCCGCCAGATACTTCCCCGGATTCCCCGCTCCTGTGGTGACCACCGAAACGCCTTCCTCGACGATCACCTTCGCAATGTCGTCCGCCTCCGGGTTCATCAGCATAATGTTCACGCCGAACGGTTTCTTCGTAAGTTCCTTCGTCTTCCGGATCTGTTCTCTGACAAAGGACGCCGGCGCGCCGCCGGCTCCGATGATTCCCAAGCCGCCCGCCTCGGAAACGGCTGCCGCAAGGTGATACTCGGCGACCCACGCCATGCCGCCCTGAATGATCGGACACTCGATACCCAGAAGTTCTGTAATTCTTGTCTTCATTCTATACCTCAATCTATACGAACAGGCTCGCGCGTCGGTTTACGCCTCTACGCCTTTGCTCTTCATATATTCAACAACAGCGCCCACCGTTGTGATCTGCTCTAAATCCTCGGAAGGGATCTCAACGCCGTACTCTTCCTCAAAAGCCATAACCAGCTCGAATAAATCTAAGGAGTCCGCGCCCAGATCGTCCTTGAAAGAAGACTCCTCCGTGATCTCCACTCCGTCCAAGTTTAACTGCTCCTGAATGATCTCGATAACTCTCTCTAACATGTTCCAATCTCCTTTTCACCGTAGATAAAATAGTTTGACATTCAAAGTATATTATCTGTCCGTATATTTGTCAATCATAATTTTACGTGTTTTCTCTGTTTTGTCAATTCACTTTGCCAATAAATATTGATAAATCTCTCTTTTAGATACCCCGCGGTCCTTCGCCACCTGTTTCATGGCGGTTTTCTCATCCAATCCGTCTTTCTCATAGTATGCCATATGCTCTTCAATGCTCATGCTCTGCCATGCGGCTTTCTGTTCTTCTTTCTTCCGGGACAGACTCTTGCCCTCCACGACGAGCACATACTCTCCCCGCGGCTCCTCCGTCTCATACAGGACCAGCGCGCCTGCGATCGTCGTGGGAAGGACCGTCTCGAATTTTTTTGTCAGCTCTCTGCACAGCGTCAGGCGGCGGTCGCCCAGCGCCTCCAGCAATTCCCGCAGAGTCCGCACCAGATGATGAGGCGCCTCGTAGAGAATGATCGTCCGCGATTCCTCCTTCAGTTCCTCCAGAATCTCCGCTTTCTCCTTCTTATCGGCGGGCAGAAAAGCCTCAAAACAGAATCGTCTCGTGCCAAGCCCTGACAGGGTGAGCGCCGTGATGCAGGCCGCCGCGCCCGGCAGAGAGGTCACGGGGATCCCCGCCTCATGGCACTTCGCCACCAGCACTTCCCCCGGATCGGAGATCGCGGGCGTTCCGGCGTCCGTGATCAGCGCCACGTTCCTGCCCTGCCGCATCTGCTCCACAAGATAGTCTGCTTTTTCTACTTTATTATATTCATGATAGCTGGTCATAGAAGTTCTGATGTCAAAATGATTCAACAGCTTAATGCTGTTGCGCGTGTCCTCCGCCGCGATCAGATCCACGCTGCGAAGCGTCTCCACCGCGCGCGGCGTCATGTCCCCCAGATTGCCGATGGGCGTCGCGCACAAATATAACATTCCCGCCATAGCCGTCTCCCCTGTCAGTGCCCTTATTCCTCTGTCTGATTGCCGGAAACCGACGTGGTCTGCTCCTGCATTGCAGCCTCCTCATCCGTCAGAAACGCGTCAGGCTGATAGTTGACCGCCGCATTCCACAGGATCCACTCGTCGTACCCCGCGTCGCGCGCCCCTTTGATCTGCGCCCGTATCTGCTCCGGCCCGTAGCTGATGTGCCCCGGGACCCAGCTTGCGGTAAAGCTCTGCAGCCACAGCCGCACCTTCGCTCTCTCCGTCTCCGGCAGCGCGCCGAGCTGATCGACGGAGGCCGCCGCCGCCGCGCGGATCGTGCCGTAGGGGTCCGCGTCGGGCACCGCGATCCCGTAGGAACCGCTGTAATAGTGAGACGGATAGACCATGGGACAGATATAGTCCAGATACTGCGCCATCCGCACATAATCCTGCCCAACAATCTCCTGGTCGGTCTTATTGTCGATCACCGTGCCGAACACATCCGCCGCCACATATACTCCCTGCGGCGCCAGCCGCTCATAGAGATATTTTGTAAATTCCGTGATAATCCCGATCTTGTCCGTGCGCTCCGACTCCGGCCCGTAATCCACGCTGCTCTCCCTGACGTCCGTAGAAAAGCGGATATAGTCAAACTGCACCTCGTCGAATCCCGCCTGCGCCGCCTGCGAGGCGATCTCCACGAGATAGTCCCACACTTCGCGGCAATAGGGGTTCACCCAGGCCAGACCGTTCTTGTCCCGAAAAACCGCTCCGTCCTTCGTGTGCACCGCCCACTCCGGCTTTCGCTCCGCCAGATAGGGATCGCGGAACGCCACGATTCTCGCGATCAGATAGATGTCCTTCTCCTTGCACTTGGCCACAAGAGCGTCGATATCCGAGATATAGCCGATGCCGGACTCCACTTCCAGCACTTGATCCGACTGCATCTTGTAGGTCACTCTGCCCTCGTCATTCTTAATGTCAATGACCATGGCGTTGAGTTCCGTCCGGTCCACCAGATCGATCAGATCATCCATCTTGGCCGCACCCGCGATCGGGCCGCTGACATAGATCCCCCTGACCTTGACAGGCGCGGGACGCTCATATGATGTCCGCGCATACGCCGCCGCATTGCCCGATACCGTTTCGTCTCCCACGTCGTTCTCCGACACGGATTCTGCGTCATTGTCCGAGACAGACCCGCCCTCCCGCGCGTCATTCGCCGACACAATATCCGCCTGCGCCGCAGCGCTTTCTCCCGTCTTCTTCTCCACGGCCTCCCCATCGCTCTGTGCGGCTCCCTCCGCAGCCGGCTCCGCCGCCGCCATGGTCTCCGCCGGCCCGCCGCAGCCGCAGCACACGCCGCCGATCAGCAGAAAAAATGCCAACGCATATCCTGTTTTTTTCATCCGCGTTCTCTTTCGCAATTTCTATGTCCCTCTTTTGTCCGTGTCCTGTCCCATGCCGAGCGCGCCCGCCGGGTCGCGTCAATATCCGTACACATCTCGGATCTCCGGCATATAAACTCCCGGTCTCTCAAAGACGATCAGCGGTTTCTCCACCGTCATGCGGGGCCGCCCTCCCCTGTTCGCCTCGAGCAGCACCATATTCGGCTCCTTGTCCGCATAGGGGTACACAAGCCGCATCCTCTTAGGCTCCAACTTGTATCCGTGCAGCAGGACCATGATCTCCGCCAGCCGGAAGGGCCTGTGCACCAGAAAAAAATTCCCGCCCGGTTTTAACAGTCCGGCCGTCTGCGCGATCACATCCTCCAGCGTGCAGAGGATCTCATGTCTCGCGATCGCCTTGGCGTCGCTTGGATTGGTCAGCCCGTGCTTGCCCGTCATATAGGGGGGATTGCTGGTGATAACGTCAAAAGAAGCAGCGTCAAACAGACTTCCTGCCTCTTTAATATCTCCCGTCACTATGTCGATCTTATCTTCCAGTCCGTTCAGACGCACGCTGCGCCTAGCCATGTCCGCGCTGTCCTCCTGGATCTCCAGTCCGGTCAGATGGGCCGCGCCCGTCTTAGCCTCCAGAAGAATGGGGATGATCCCCGTGCCCGTCCCCAGATCGAGGACCCGCGCGCCGTCCTTCACCCTCGCAAACCCGGACAGGAGCACGGCGTCCATGCCGAAACAGAACCGCTTGGCATCCTGAATGATATGATACCCGTTTCTCTCCAGATCGTCGATCCTTTCATTCTCTTTCAGTGGAATATCCGCATGCCTGTCCATCAGCTCTCGTCCAGTTTGGATTTGCCCGCATCCTGTTTCTCCATCTTCTCCAACTCCTTCAGATCGTCCTCGCTCACGTCCATCTTGCGGTTTCTGCCGTGCTTTTTCCTAAAGCGCAGCTGCTCCACCCTGTACTCCTGGATCTCCTTCTCGTCGTCCACATCCACAATGACCTTCACAAGCTGCCGCAGCACGTTGACGCTGTGCACCTCGCCTTTCAGCCCGTCCTCCGTGGTGACAAAATCCCCCACATTGGGCAGTCTCCTGTTCAGCTCCTCGTAGGTCTCCTCCTCGTTTTTCAGACAGCACATCAGCCTGCCGCAGACGCCGGAGATCTTGGTGGGATTCAGGGACAGATTCTGCTCCTTCGCCATCTTGATGGACACGGGCGCGAACTCCGAGAGATGCGTGTGGCAGCACAGCGGTCTGCCGCATATGCCGATACCGCCCAAGATCTTCGTCTCGTCGCGGACGCCGATCTGCCTGAGCTCGATCCTCGTCTTGAAGACGGAGGCGAGGTCCTTCACCAGTTCGCGGAAATCGATGCGCCCGTCCGCCGTGAAATAGAACAACACCTTGTTGTTGTCAAACGTATACTCCGCGTCGATCAGTTTCATCTGCAGATTGTGCTTTTTTATCTTTTCCAGACATATCTTAAACGCCTCTTTCTCCCGCGCCTTGTTCGAAGCCTCCTGCTCGTCGTCCTTGGGCGTCGCGATCCGCAGGACCGCCTTGAGCGGCTGCACGACCTTGTCGTCCTCCTCTTCTCTGGGATCGCCCACCACGGTACCGTACTCGATGCCGCGCGCCGTCTCCACGATCACATGGTCGTTCTTCTTGATGTCCAGTTTGCCCGGATTAAAATAATATATCTTGCCAGCAGTGCGAAACCGCACCCCTATCACTCGTGTCATAGATCTATCAACCTCCGCATTTCCTGTATATTAGTTTTCTTTGATCGTCAGAAGTAAAAGTTCCATCGTCAGATCAAAATTGACGTTGGCCTCCAGCCTGCGTTTCGCCTGCTGCAGCGCGTTCACGATCGTCTCGATCCCCTCGTAGGTACTCCGGTCCGACACCCGCATGATCTGCTGTATCTCTTCCTTGAAAATAAGACTGTTCACATCTTTCGTGGCCTTGAAGAGCAGCACGTCGCGGTACCACGCGGAGAGGATGTCCAGGTAGTCGTTCACGTCGAACTTATATTCCGAGATCTTTTTGATCGCCTTGACGATCTCGCTGATCTCCATGTCGTTGATATACTTGACCAGCGTGACCGCCTCGTCCTTCACCTTCTCAAATTCCTCGCTGCCGGCCAGAAGTTTCGCCTTGCCGATATTGCCTCTCGCAAAGGCGACGCAGATATTAGCCTTGTAGTCGGGTATCTGCAGTTCTTCCATGAGATACTTCCTGACGAGCGCGTCCGGCACGGGTTTCATGTTGAGCACCACGCATCTGCTCAGGATGGTGGGCAAGAGCGCCTCTATCTGCGTAGTCAGAATCAAAATCACCGCGTACTCCGGCGGCTCCTCCAATGTCTTCAAGAGCGCGTTCTGCGCCTGCACCGTCATCTTCTCGCCCTCGTTCATGATGTAGATCTTGTAGGGGCTGCTGTACGGTTTCACGCCAATATCGCCGTTGATCTGCTCCCGAATGTCCTCCACGCCGATGGTGTTGGGTTTCTCGTGACTGACGTATATAATATCCGGCTGGTTGTTGCCAAGCGCCTGCCTGCAGGAATGACATTCGCCGCAAGGTTCCACCCCGTCCTCCTCGCACTGCAGCGCCATCGCGAAGACGCGGGCGATAAACTCCTTGCCGGAGCTCCTCTCTCCGTTGATGATGTAGGCGTGCGAGATCTTGCCCGAAGAGATCGCGCCGCGCAAGTGTTCCTTTATCTGCTCCTGTCCTATAATATCCGTAAATTTAGCCATCTATAACCACCCTGTTTCTCATCTATGTCTTCGCGGTCCCTGTTCCCGCATCCGTGCTCCCCCTGTATATCTTTCTTCCGTTCCGCCGCGCCTCATGTAAAGATGTCCAACAACAGCCCCCGTATCTCGCCGATCTTATCTAAGATCGCCAGATTGTCCTGCTCGTCCTTGACAAGCTCCTGCGCCAGCTGATCCAGATTCTCGTCGATCAGGCGGATGATCCCATAGACTCTGTGCCGTCCCTTCCTGTCCAGAAAGTTCTCTCGGGAGAAAGCGTGGGAACGGTTCACGACTTCATTCAGGAAATCTTTGATCAGGCCGCGGTACCGTTTCATATCCTTAATGTCCCTGTGCTTGGCCAGCTTTTCACCCTGTCTGGTGATCTCCTCCATCATGTTGGTCAGGGCATTCTGCAGATCCTGCTCCTCGATCCGGCTGACCAGCGTGAATTTAAAGGTGCCGTCCGTCTCCTGCGCCTGCTGCGCCTGCTCGATCTGCGGCGCCTGCTGTACCTGATTTACTTTGATGTCCACGTCTCGTCACCTCCCCGTGCCGGGTCCTCCAGTTTCAACTTCAGATAAGCGAGTATCTCCTCCAGACATCTGTCTATCTCGTCATTGTAAAAAATCCTGTCTATCCCCGCGCGCTCCAGCTTCTCCTCGGAGAAGTCCTCCACGTCCGCCAGAAAACGTCTGCACAGTTCCTCGTATCCGGGAGCGTCCTGCGCCTTCTCCCTGTCCAGCGCCCGCTGCAAGCGCTCCCCGTCATCCAGCCCGATCATCAGGGGGAGCACCTTATCCTCTCCGTAAAACTGCCGCAGTTTCAGATAGGCCTCCGGCGTGCCGATCAGCACATACGAATGTCTGCTGAGATCAACTCTGTCGTCCGCCACCGTAAAATAGCGCCATCTGCCAAGACAGGTATCGTAAACCCTATCCTCTATGACTTTCCCGCCGTCCTGCAATTTCCGAAACCCTTCCTCGTCCGTGAAGTGGTACTCCACGCCGTCCTGTTCTCCCATCCTGATCGGTCTGGTGGTGTAGGGAACGAGCGCCCGCAACGTCACCCGGTCCTGTGAGAGCAGTCTCTTATAGATGGTGTCTTTTCCCGATGAACTTTTCCCCATCAGACATACGATTTTACCCATAAAGTCCTATACCCTTTATCGACAATATTGTCATTAATCATAATGCCACATTTTGAAAGGAAATTCAATGGAAGAATCGACCGTCCCGCACGCAGGAAACTGTCTCCGCTCTTCCGTCAGACGTCACGCCCTGCACGCGCAGCCCCATCCGCAGGAAGGCGTCGATCTGCGCGAGCGCCCGGCCGCTTATCAGCTCGCCCGGCACTAACAGCGGCACTCCCGGCGGGTACAGATTGACGAAATCCGCCGCCGTCCTGCCCTCAGCCTCCGCCAGCGGCACGGCTGTCCGCTCTGCCTCAAAAGCCTGCGCTATGCTCATGACAGCCTCCGTTTCCGTCCAAGCCTGTCCGGAAGGCTGCACAGAGTTTGACGGCAAGACTTCGGTTTCTTCGCCTGCGCTCTCCTTCTCTATCCTATCATCAATCTGCACCAGCGCGTCAGCCAATCTCTGCCAGCTTTCCTCATCATCCATGACCGTCATCATGGCGAGAACATAATCTCCCGCCGCCATCTCCATCTGCAGGCGATAGTCCTCGCGCAGCATATCATACAGCCTCCGCCCGTTCACGCGCGGATGCCTGACGAAAATGGTCAGTTTCCCGATATCCCAGCCGGACAGAAAATGTTTTTGGGGAGACAGATCGGTTATTCTCCCAACACGAATATATCTGCACGTTTCCATTTTTTCACAAAAAAGATCGTATTGCCTGCGCAGGAAAGCGAAACGCTCCCTGCCGTGCCGTCTCATATACCGCATGCAGCTATCCATGCCGGCCATCAACACATAGGACGGGCTGCCGGTCTGCAGCATACGCAGATATGCCCGCAGTTTCCTGCGGTCGACCCGCTCCCCCTGTACATGCAGGAGCGCCGTCTGCGTCATGGAGGGCAGCGTCTTGTGCAGGCTGTGGATGATCAGATCCGCGCCACCCGCCACGGCCCCCTCCGGCGCATTTTCATCCAGAGCCAAATGCGCCCCGTGCGCCTCATCCACGATCAAAATTCTGCCCCGCGCGTGAACCTGCTCCGCAATCGCCCGTATGTCCGACACGATCCCCTCATAGGTCGGGGACGTGACGACCACCGCGCGGCAGTCTGGATATTGCTCCAACAGCCGCCCCACATCCTCCGCCGAGACGCCATCGCAGATCCCGTACTCCTCCAGAATGGGCGGATAGCAGTACCGCAGCGTCAGCTCTTGCAAGATTGCCGCATGATACACAGATCTGTGACAGTTGCGCGCGACCAGAAGTTCCGCGCCGCGCTCCGCCGCCGTCATGATCGACGCCAGGACGCCGCATGTGCTCCCGTTCACGAGATAGAACGTCTCCTCCGCGCCGTACAGCTCATTGGCGAACCGCATGGCGTCCCGCAAAATCCCTTCCGCCTGATGCAGATCGTCAAAACCGTCGATCTCCGTGATGTCGATGTCAAAATAGCGCGCCATATCGCCCGCCAGCGCACTTCGCTTATGACCGGGCATGTGGTACGGATAGCAGCCGTTTTTACTGTACGAGGACAGGGCGGCATACAGTCCCCTGTCTTCGCTGTCCTCCCGATACAACTCTTCACCTCTGTCCATACACTACCTGAACCGCTTGCCTTTCCGCGCTGAAAATTCTTCGTGTGGGAATACGCTCCGACTAAGCGGCTTTCGCGCCATGCCCCTTGTGGAATCCCACCGTCTCCATCAGCGAACAATACTTGTCAGCCGCCGTGACCACCCAGGCCTCCCTGCAGGTGGGCGGTATCACGGACAGCGGCCACATATGTTTCCTGATGATCTCCCGCTGTCTGGGGTTCAGCTTATACTCTTTCTCGGCATTTTTAAGCGCGATGCCCGGATGCCGGAAACCGTGCAGCCTCTTGCGCTGCGGCAGATACGCCTTGTCGTGCCAGTCATAGAGGAAGTAATCGTGCAGCAGCGCGCCCCGGATCAGATCGCGCTTGTCGCAGCCAAGCCCCAGCTTTTTGTTCAGGAGCAGGCTGTATCTGGCCACATCCATGCTGTGATCGTATACCGTCATGGAGCCGTGCTGGATATGCCTTTTCGTACCTTTGAAATTGTCCGAGTCCAAAATGTCCGCCGCATGGCTCTTCAGCATTTGGCGGATCCGCCTATGCTGCTCATACATTCTTTTGAAACGCTTAGCGCGTCTCGCCTCTTTTTTCCCGAATAAGTCCATATGTCCCCCATCGGCCGCAAAATTCTTCCCGCCCGGATCGCGCGACCCGCGCGCTATACAAATACCGCCTGCACCAGCACCATGTAGCACACTGTTCCGAATCCGATACTGAGCAGGATATTCTTCTTCCACACATGCAGACCCACCACCGCAAGGCAGGAGATCAATTCCGGCAGGAAATGTCCCGCCGCCGCGAAATCCACATTCCTCAGACAGTATACGACCAGCACCGCCATAATGGAAGAGGGCAGCAACGCCCCCAGATCGCTCACCACCCCGGGCACTTCCTTCTTTCCCCCGAACACGAGAAACGGGACCGCCCGCAGGAAGATCGTACAGAGCGCGGTCACCGCAATGATCGCGACGGAATGTTCCACACTGATCGGCATATCTTTACCCCCTCTCCCTCACCGCGCCCGGCATGAGCCGCCCGCGCGCCAGAATCAATATGATCACACAAGTACACAGGGTCGGCAGGATAAATTCGTCCGGCCCGAGAAGGAGCAGCCACGCAATACCGCTCACCGCGCCTAAGATCGCGGGGAAGTGCGACCTCTGCTCCATCCACTGCTCCACCACGATCACCACAAACAGCGCCGTCATGGAAAAATCGATCCCCGTGGAGTCGAAGGTGATATAGCTCCCTGCCAGCGCGCCGATCACAGAGCCGAGTACCCAGTATGACTGGTCCAACAGCGAGATCCAAAAGAAAACCTTCTTCTCCTCCATCCCCTCAGGCACCTTTGTTCCGCACAGGACCGAGTATGTCTCATCTGTCAGCGAAAAGACCATATAGGGATAGGCCTTTCCCATCTTCTTATATTTTTCCACAAAGGACAGGCCATAGAAAATGTGCCTGCCGTTGATAAACAGCGTCATCACCGCCGTGTACAGCAGTCCCGCCCCCGCGGTCAGCAGATTCACCAAGACGAACTGCATGCTGCCCGCATAGATAAACAGACTGCAAAAAAAAGCCCATATAAAATGATAGCCCGCATTCTGCAGGAGCAATCCGAACGCGATCCCCAGGAAGATATAACCCAGCATGACCGGCACGGACTGCCGGAACGCAAACCCTATGTAATCTCTTTTGCTTTTTCCCGTTTCCATCTATATCCGTAACTCCGTTTTCAGTAGTATCGCCCGTAACATCCATGCCTGCCGCACATCTCGACCCCCGCACGGCAAGCCCCGGTCACGCGCCCTCGACCCACCCGTGGATCTCCCGCGCCCGGTGCGCCCAAGTATGGCCCGACTCCGCAAGCCGATAC
This sequence comes from uncultured Lachnospiraceae bacterium, assembly GCA_947632515.1. Classification (GTDB taxonomy): domain Bacteria; phylum Bacillota; class Clostridia; order Lachnospirales; family Lachnospiraceae; genus UBA3282. The sequence continues at coordinate 6,380 of CANRPO010000019.1, read as the reverse complement.
CCCTCGTCCGCGATACGCTGCATCCTGTCGGGATCCGCCAACAGCTCCCCCGCGATCTCCGGCAGCCGTCCCATCTGCGCCAAGGAATAAATCTGGCAGTCCGCGCCGTCGTGCAGTATACTGTCCAGATAGACGTTTGAGTCCGTCAGACACACCGCGCCGTTCAACATACTGTTGAAGATGCGGTCGTGGGCCCCGTCCTTGAACCAGGGCATCACGTTGAGCGACAGTTTCGTCTGGCACAATTTCTTGAGACAGCCCTCGGAATCCAGCTTGTTCATCAGGAGCAGATTCTCAGGATGCTTACAGGGCACTTTGTCCCAGCCGTCCCCGAAAATATGCACTCTGATCCCGCCGTCAGCCAAAGCCTGAACAGCCTGCCCCCGCACCGTGTAGCGCACATACAGATCGATAAAAGTCATCGCCGCCAGCGCTTTCTTCAGTTCCTCCTCCGGCACTTCTCCAAGCTCGTCAAGCAGATGCGCCTCCGCGACCTCCTCCACCGTTCTGTGCGGATTCGCCAGCAGATCGTCGATCATGCCATAGTAGAACGCCGTGTACTCGTCGTCGATCCGCGTGATAAATTTCTCAAACGTCTGCGGCGCACAGTAATTTCCCACCATCATCACATCGTACTTGCGGCGCGCGATCGGCACGTTGGACTTGTTCTCATACAGTTTCGTCCCCGCCAGCGGCAAAAAAGGCATCCTCTCGATCTCCGGGAAGAAACGCGCCATATATTTATCATGATTTCTGTCAATGCTGACGTGATGATAATTGTGCGGCGTCTTCTCCAGAAAGTGGTGATAGTACATCGGATGATCGACTACGATATTGTAGCTCGGAATATCCAGCGCGTCCCACATACTCCTGCCGTTCTCATCCAGAAAATAATCCTCGCCGCTCATGCCGTGAAAATTGAAATTGACGAGCACGGTATTGTTTCTCTCAAAAAAGCGGAAGAACTTCTCCGCGCTGATATAGGGCTTGCTCAGATCAAACAGGAACGTTTCGTGGCCGAGTTTTTCAAACGCAAGCGCCAACTGCCTCGAAAAATATCCCTGTGTCTCTATATCTCCCTCAAAAAGCATGATCTTCTTCATGGTCGTCTCGCCTTGATCCCCTGCTGCGCAGGCTGTTTGCTCGTTACCGGCGCCGGAAAAACAAATGCCGCTGCGCGTCGCTTGTTTTTCCGCTGCGCCTATCATATCATAAATTATCGGAAATGCCTATACAGAAACGCAAAACCTGCGCGCTTTTCTTGCCGACGCAGCCCGCATATATTATAATGGATCGTATGATCATCCTCCGGAAAGGCTATGGGCAATGAATTTCTCCATCTTACAGGACGTACATAAAAAATGGCGGGATCTCCGCGTCATCGGCAGGACCGCAGAGCACAACGGGCAAAAACGCCACATCATCGGTATGACGTTGGAAGACAATACCGCCCGAATCTATATTCTGGAACCCGCCGACGAACCGCCTGCTCCGGCAAAAAAGAAGACCCGCACCCACAGACAAAGCCTAAAAGCCTGCGACAACGCGAGCGACAGTTATCTGGACTGCCGCGAATTTCATATCGGAGGCCGAACGTTCCAAGTGCAGAGCGGCTGTGGCAGCCCGCTGCGCTATCTGTCCGGCAGTTATGCGGAAATCCAGATCTTCTTCGATATGATGCGCGCCGGCTGGACCGCCCCCGCGTGGCTGCAGCATATGGACTGGGACGATCTGCAGCTTTTGACGCTGACAGTCGGCGGCATTGTTCGGCGACTGCCAAAATGCGCGTCCGATACGCCCATCACAATCATACACCGTCCCCGGCCCGACAGACATATCCTCGAAAAAACGCTCACTCTGCAAGTAGGGCACCGCCGCTCTTTCACCTTCACGGACCATCTGGGAGACAAAGTGACGTGTCGGATCCGCAATGTCGAACTGATCGATATGCGAAATGAGTTTGAGATAAGTTTGAACAATCCCAAATATACCCGCCGTATGACGCCCGAACAGCTATGGCAGATCCAAACCGACTGTCTGCGCATATTAGACGAACACTGTCCGAAAGGAATGCTCTATGCCTCCGTCGATTACGAATGCAGCAAAGATCTCACTTTACAGTTTTACGCCAAGAGTTATCTGAACTCGCGTCTCGAAGACCACAGAAACCGCTCCGTCGGTTTTTTCATGGGAAACAAGGCCGGTTACAGCGCACACGATCCCTTGCTGAGATCCTGTCTCCTGCAGACCCCCTTTTCGCCCGATACAACCATCATCCCGGCGGAACTGTTCTGCTATATCCCGAAAGCGGAACCCTGGACGGAAACTGTATGCGGAATATCCTTATAAGTATTCGATCCACTCCGGATCATCTGCGCTGCATTCTGTAAAATCAGACATTTCATATCCGCACTGTCTTTCGCCGCCTAGTCATTCGTCATTTCAAGCCACGCGGCGCTGTCCGCATCAACTTCCTCCTCCGCGGCATCGTCCAAAGAGATCAAAAGCCGGCTGTCATATGCGCCGTCCCGATCGCTGTCAAACTGAATGTCCGCATATCTGTCGCCTACATAATATGCCGTACCGGCGCCCTCTGACAGTTCAAAGACCGCCTCCGCACCGCCCTCCGACAAAGCCGCAGCCAGCTCCGTTACGGGCATCTCCCCGTCAATTCCCTCTAACAGAGCGCCGAGAGCGCCTTCCATACGAATGGGCACATCGTCATCCGACAGCGTATAGCTTGCCAGATCCTCGTCATACTTCCCCGTATATACGATGCAAAGCGAAGAATCGGGAATCTCTCCGATAAATCTGTCCGCGTGATAAAGCTCCGCTTCCTTTCCTGTCCGTTCCCTGAACTCCCCATAGGACATCGTTGCATAGTCGCGCACTGTCTCCGACAGGCTGATCTGCGCTGCGGCGTTCCCATTATTCCCGCAGGCACCGCATAATAAAAGGATCCCTGTTACCACAAAACATACATATACTTTTCTCATGCAGCTAATTCCTCTAAACTTCTCTTATTTGTCTCTCGTCAATGTTAATATTGTGCATTGCAAAACTTGGTAAGAAGAATATTTTAGTATTCCTTCTTCTTAAAAATCTTAGCAGTTAAAAGATAGGATAATGCGAAAGCCAATAATGAACATATGATCAAAATAAGTGTTCCACACATAATAGAGGCGATTCCCGGCTCCAGTAAATCATTAACCACACTAACAATGGCAAAATCAATGCCAAACGCACAAAGCAAGGAAATTACTAACAATACTTCGCTTTTTTCTTCTCCGCCTATATAGAATAGCGGGAAAAATACTGCCCCCATAAATAGGCCCATACTAACCCCCAACGCAAACATTGTGAGAACATCAATAGCCTGGTCAAAAGGGCATCCATGAAAAAGCCACGATAAACTTATTTCAATTCCCACAAAAAATGTTCCAACAAGAAGCCAGATCATCTGATTCAAAAACAAACTTTTTACAATATCTATCCGTTTTACCGGCAAAGTCAATTTATATTTCCCCCATTTTGAGATATAGTCGTTTTTTGTAATAGCAATCGCATTTACGGAGAATCCGATTATACCTATCATTACATAACCTATTTGCAAGGACTGACTGATAACAGCCACAACAAAAATCCCAAACAGAATCATAACTCCGGAAAATACTTTTGCATTTGAAAGTGTCGCATACAAGTTATTTTTTAGAAGTCCTTTCATACTTGTTCCCCCTTTATTAAAAGCAGCATAATTTCATCAACTGAAACATGGTCTATAACAACACCTTTGTATTTTCTCTGTGCTTCTTTTCCATTTGGTACTAATACATCAATCTGAAAATCCCGCTTTCGGAAAGCGATAATATCTTTGGGGTCTAACGCAAGGAATTGGCTCTCCTTGCAGCGCATAACAGCATAGTTATGTTTTTTGATACGGTCATAATGAGCCTGCCGTTATGAATAAAGGTAATGTAATCCGCTACTTTTTCTAAATCACTTGTGATATGGGAAGATAACAAAATGGAATGATTTTCTTCCTGTACAAATTCCAGAAAGACGTCCAGCATTTCATCACGCATAACAGGGTCTAATCCGCCGGTCGCTTCGTCCAGAATCAATAATTGCGGGTGGTGCGCCAATGCGACAGCAATCGCTAACTTCATTGCCATTCCTCTGGAATAATGTTTCATTTTTTGTTTCGCGGGCAAGTGAAAATCCTCTAAATACTTCTGAAACAAGGGGCTATCCCATTGTGTGTAAAGCCCCGCCATGATCTTGGATAATTGCGTTGCAGTCCAGTAGGCAGGAAAATTGTCTCCGTCATAGACAACACCTATTTTTTCCCGTATATCTGTGTCTGCGTCCAACATTTCTTTTCCAAAAAGTTTTATCGTTCCGCTGTCTTTTGTGATCGTATTCAGAATACAGCCAATAGTCGTAGTTTTTCCTGCTCCGTTTTCCCCGACAAATCCTAAAATAGCCCCATACGGCAGGGAAAATGTCACGTTTTCCAATGTAAAATTTGACTTGGGAAATGTCTTGGAAACTCTTTGCAATTCTAAAATATTTTCCATGCTATTCGTCCTCCTGATAGAATAAAGCCAACAACTCTGTTAATTTTTCCAAGGAAATATTACTTGTCCGTCCAATCTCTGCGGCGGCTTGTAAATGCTCCTCTGCAATGCGTTGCTGTTCTTCTTGATAAAATTCTTTGTTTTGTGCAGACACAAAACTTCCTCTGCCAACGGTTGTTTCTATGAAACCGTCCCTTTGCAAATCTTCGTAGGCTTTCTGAACAGTGATGACGCTTACATGGATTGATTTTGCCAATGCCCGCATTGAGGGAATTGCGTCTCCGGCTTGTAGTTCCCCGCTCATTATCATAGCCTTAATCTGTGATGTGATCTGCTCGTATATCGGCTTGTTCGCGTTATTACTGATAATGATTTCCATAACGCACCACCCTTACTTTTTGATTGTACTTAATGTATATGTACATTATAACACCCATTCACTTATAGTCAAGCCTTAAAACAGAATTGCCAGATACAGTTACCCTAAGTAGCCGTATCTGGCATTCGAAATAGTGTGGTGCTGGCGGTCTGGCTCTTGTTTTCGGTTGTTTGCTTTTTTACCGTGCATGAGCATTTTTCCGAGAGCTCGCATGGATTTTAATGATACAAATGCAAAAACCCTTAAATACCAATATCTGATATTTAAGGGTTCCAATGCCCAGAACCGGAATCGAACCAGTGACACGAGGATTTTCAGTCCTCTGCTCTACCAACTGAGCTATCTGGGCGTGTGAGTAGCGGGGACAGGATTTGAACCTGTGACCTTCGGGTTATGAGCCCGACGAGCTTCCAGACTGCTCCACCCCGCGTTATTTAATTATATATATGCAGCAGAACAGGATCCTGTGCATACATACCAGCTGTCATGAAATCTTTTCTTGTAACAGCTGACTGGGCGGAGGTGGATTCGAACCACCGAAGCAATTTGCAGCAGATTTACAGTCTGTCCCCTTTGGCCACTCGGGAATCCGCCCATATTTATATATCGTATGAGTGATATAAATATCACAAGCCGATAAACGGACTCGAACCGTTAACCTGCTGATTACAAATCAGCTGCTCTGCCAATTGAGCCATATCGGCAAGTCCATAATGGGACCTATAGGGCTCGAACCTATGACCCTCTGCTTGTAAGGCAGATGCTCTCCCAGCTGAGCTAAGATCCCTCGCGTATAAAGGAGTATGGCGGCTGTTTCCAGCTTTGCATAAGCATTGCGTGCCTGCACGCATAATGCTTATCAAAGCTGGAAACAGACATCGGGCTGCGAACGCGGGATGATGATTCGCAGAATCAGCATACTGCGGACGCGCCGCCATACGGTGTGAATCACAAGTGATTCTTCAAATTGCTAATCGGTAATATATTTCATAAGCATTGCGTGCCTGCACGCATAATGCTTATCAAAGCTGGAAACAGACATCCGGCTGCGAACGCGGGATGACGATTCGCTGAATCGGCATATTGCGGACGCACCGCCATACGGTGTGAATCACAAGTGATTCTTCACATTGCTAATCGGCAATATATTTCATAAGCATTGCGTGCCTGCACGCATAATGCTTATCAAAAACGGTGTGAACATACAACGACCCGAATGGGACTCGAACCCACGACCTCCGCCGTGACAGGGCGGCGCTCTAACCAACTGAGCCATCGGGCCACTCTTATCAGGGTTTATCCCCTCAAAACCGAAACCGAAAGATACCGCCGCATCCGCCGAAGTTGATCCCGAAGGGATCTCCTTCCGTAAAGTACATTGCCCGCGAAGGACTGCACCGCAATCCTCCGGGACAAAGCCCTGC
>CANRPO010000018.1 GCA_947632515.1 uncultured Lachnospiraceae bacterium | reverse complement strand
ATTCTCCATGTGACGGATTCATAGGGCGCAAGCCCGTGGCCGAGAGAACGCGCAGCGTTCACGAGGGGCACAGCGCAGATGCGTTGTGGGAGACTCTAAAGGAGAAACGGCAGCTCGCTGTCGGATTCTCCATGTGACGGATTCATAGGGCGCAAGCCCGGTGACATGAGGAGCACAGCGCAAATGCGTTATGAGAATCTCAGAGAGAAACGACAGCATGCATAACAGAAAGGACCATGCCATGGGGAGAGTTCCGAACAGTTTTGCTACGATAGATGCACAGATGTTATTGAAGACGGAGGATGAGGTACTGCGCAGATTTCTGGGGCAGGGCAATCAGGATATGTTCACCTCCTTAGCCAACTACCTTCACGCTGACGACAGGACGGTGCTGCGCAGCGCCATCACGGAGCTCAAAGAGAAAAACATGCCGAGGAACGTGGTCATGGTGAGACTGGCCGACAGTGAAAAAAGCTATCACTGGGCTGTCATCACGATCACCGGGCCTTCCCGCAGCGCGGAGGCGGACAACACGGAGATCTATCATCTGCATATCACGGACCCGGAGGATGACACGGAGCAGCGCCTGGAGGATACCATAGACGAGTACAGCGCATACCTCGATCTGCTGAGCGGCGTGCTGTTTTCGTATGAGACGGACACAAGACAGGCGTTGATCTTTATGCGCAATGCCGGACAGCAGTTCACGCTTTTTACGGGTTCTCTGGATAAATTGAAAGAGGAGATGCTGGGCGGCAAGCTGGATCAGGAGTCACAGGTCAAGTTTTCGGGATTGTGCAGGGATCTGGAGATGAAAAGGACTTCTTTTTCCTACACCCTCAAGACCAGTTTCTTTTCGATTGACAACAAGATGGAGCAGTGCATCTTCAAGGCGCAGCTGATTTCGGGACACGGCGGCGATAAGATTTTAGGCTGTATCAGATCCATAGAGCAGCAGGATGGCGCTCAGCAGAATCTGGAGTACGTCAGAGATACGGGCATTCCTGTTTTGAATAAGAAGTCCATCACGGACTATGCGAAACGCGCTATGACCGTTGGCGACAACAAGGTTTGCCTGGTCATTCTCGATCTGGACAATTTCAAGACGGTCAACGATACGCTTGGCCATATGGTGGGTGACGAAGTGCTGCTGCGGACGGCGGAGATCATCAAAGCAGCGCTGGGAGAGCGCGGCATCTTAGGGCGTATCGGCGGCGACGAGATGATGATCGTTTTCCCGCAGGTGGAGAGTGAGACGGAGCTGCGCAACACGCTGCGCACGATCCGCACGAACATTGAGTGGGAATATCAGGATAAGTGGGAGGACGTGAAGGTGACCTGTTCCATGGGCGCTGCGGTCTATCCTGACAACGGTAAGAGCTATGATGAGACTTTCAGTCTGGCCGACAAAATGCTCTATATCGCCAAGAGCAAGGGCAAGAACCGCTATGTGATCTTCGTGCCGGAGATTCACGGGGCGTTTCTGAACCCTGACCAGAAGAAGACGGAAGATATATTACAGAAGGTGCAGGGAGACAGAAACGGCGTGATGCAGCAGCTTGCGGAGCAGTTTTTGGTGCGCCGTGTTATGACGTTCGAGCAGGTGATCACATCTGTGGGGAAGTGTTTCAATCTGGATGAGATCGTGGTTGTCAGCGGGGAGCGTTTCTCCGAGAGCAAGCTGTCTGTCTGGAACCATCAGGGGTATCAATATAATCTGACAGATCCTGTATACTGTTCGCCCGAACCGGGTTTTCTGGACAGCTTTGACGAGAACAATACGCTGGTCATCCATGCGATCGCCAATCTGGAGAGCAAGACGGAGACGCTGTACAATAAGCTGAAGAGCGAGGGAGTGGAGTCCGTTCTCTTCTACAAATTCTCACCGGCGTGCAAACGGAGCGGGTATCTGGTCTTCGCCAAGTCTTCGAGGCGGCAGATGTGGTCGGAGGAGGACAAGGTGCTCCTTGCCCTCGTGGGTAAGATCGTAGAATTGTCAGGGGTGTAGATCACAGATTGAGTCCCTTATCTTCCTCGCAGCCGAGCATGATATTCAGACATTGGATCGCCGCGCCCGACGCGCCCTTGCCGAGATTGTCAAAGCGTACGGAAAGCAGGATCCTGTCGGGATTGCCGGTCACATAGATCTCCAGACCGTCCCAGCCGGAGCGGACGTTGCCGCCGAGGAAACCGTTGGATTCGGTTTCCGCGCCGTAGGGCATGACGCGGATAAAACGCTCGCCCGCATAGTAATCAGCATAGAATTCCTGGAGCCTCTCCGGCGTCGGAGAGGCTTTTAAATATTCTGCGTACAGCGGCACCGATACGACCATTCCACTGTAATAGTCTGCTATAATGGGAGAGAATAAAGGTTCTTTCGCCAATCCGGGGATCTTTTTCATCTCTTTCAGATGTTTGTGCTGCTGGCTTAGGGCATACTCGCGGGGCGCGTCGTACTCTTTCGGGCGATCTGCGGACTCGTAGTCGGCGATCACCTTTCGGCCCGCGCCGCTGTAGCCTGTGATGGAGAAGGCGGAGACGGGATAGTCGGCGGGCAGGATGCCCTCTGCGACGAGCGGGTAGACCAGAGAGATGAACCCTGTCGCATGGCAGCCGGGGACGGCGATGCGCTTTCCTTCGCGGATGGCGTTCCGAAAGCTGTCTGACAGTTCCGGGAAACCGTAAGCCCAGCCGGGCTCTGTCCTGTGCGCCGTGGACGGGTCGATGACCCGCACATGGTCGTTTTCCACAAGCGATACGGACTCGACGGCCGCCGCGTCCGGCAGGCAGGTGAACGTGACGTCCGACGCGTTGATCAGCCGCCTGCGCTCCTCTGTGTCTTTTCGCAGATCCGACGAGATCGTCAGCAGCTCGATGTCGTCCCGGTTCTGAAAACGCTCATGGATCCTGAGTCCTGTGGTTCCTTCACTTCCGTCTATAAATATTTTTGTCTTCATATGCGATCCCTCTGTTTTGTGATAGTGTTGAACTGTTGGATATGTCATTCAGTATAGGATTTTTTGTGTGCAATGTCAATGTGAGATGTCTGCCTTACATATGCGTTTGCATATTTTAAATGTATATGCTATAGTGAGCGGTGAGCGCAGAAGAAGCTTAATGTGAAAAATGAGCGTCAGTGAGGGGAAAATGCTGTAATTGCTGTGAAAATGCACTTTGGGATAGGGGAGAATTGTATATAAGATAAGAAGGAGTGATAAGCAACATGTCATATGATGAGTACAGCGCAGCTTTAAAAATTGCACAGAAGGATTATCGGGCGCACATCCAGAAGGGAGATTATCCCTATCTGCCTGCGCTGGACGAGATATTGTCCTTTGTCAAGGTAGAATATGAGATCAGTATCGGCACCTGCGAGATCCCGCTTGAGCTGATCGTGGGGACGAGGACGAGGGGGCGGACGAACGCGTTCGCGTCGAACTTTATGCCGCTTTTGGATTCCCAGTCGGAGTTTGCCGGCAAGTGGATCCATCTCTGCACGTCTCTGCAGGAGGAAGGGCTGCGGGATCCCATCAAGGTCTACGAGTTTATGAACCGTTTCTATGTGCTGGAGGGCAACAAGCGCGTCAGCGTCCTGAAATATCTGGACGCGTACAGCGTGCCCTGCAGCGTGATCAGGGTGGTGCCCAAGCGTTCCAAGGCCAAGGAGAACGAGATCTACTACGAGTTTCTGGACTTCTACGAGATCACCCGGATGAACATCGTCTACTTTAGCGAGAAGGGCAGATTCGCCAAGTTTCTGGAGCTGACGGGGACGCCGGAGGGGGAAGAGTGGACTTCCGACGACCGGCTGGAATTTTATTCCCTGTACACGCGTTTCCGCAAGGCTTTTGAGGCCAGGGGAGGAAACAAACTGCAGATCACCGTGGGCGACGCGCTCCTGACCTATATGACCGTGTTCGGCTATCAGGAGATGAAACAGAAGAGCACGCAGGAGTTCAAGAAGGATCTGGCCACGATCTGGGATGAGTTCGTGGTGCTGACGGAGGAGAAATCCATTGAACTTCTGATGGAGCCGCCCAAGGAGGAACAGCCCAGAAATCTGTACAAGAATCTGCTGAACCTGATCCTGCCGGACAACGCGGCGAAGGTGAAGATCGCCTTCCTCTATGAGAAAAACCACAGGACCTCCAAATGGGCTTACAGCCACGAGCTGGGCCGTCTGTATCTGGAAAACGTATTTCCGGGGCAGGTGGAGACGAAGGCGTTCGAGAATATCGTGGCAGGCGTAAACGATCTGGAGACGATGGAGCGGGCGATCGCCGACGGCTACAATCTGCTCTTCACGACCTCTCCGGTGATGATACCGTCCAGCCTCAAGATCGCGGGGAGCCATCCGGACGTGAAGATATTAAACTGCTCTTTGAACACTTCGCACCCGACGCTCAGGACATACTATGCCAGAATGTACGAGGCGAAGTTTCTGGCGGGCGCTATCGCCGGGTCCATGAGCCACACGAACAAGATCGGTTACATCGCGGACTACCCGATCTACGGCATGGCGGCGAATATCAACGCCTTTGCGATGGGGGCCAGAATGGTGAACCCGGACGCGAAGATCTATCTGGACTGGAGTACCCTGAAGGGAAGAAAACTGTGGATCACCGAGGATCCGGAGATCAATTATATCATGGACAGGGACATGACGGTTCCCGGAGAGGCGTCCAGACGTTTCGGCCTGTACAGCGTCGGCGGGGCGACGCCTGACAATCTGGCCATGACCACATGGCACTGGGGCAAACTGTACGAGAAGATCGTGCGCATCGTTTTAAACGGCACATGGAAGGAGGACGAGGCCGCCACGGGCAGCCGCGCCATCAACTATTGGTGGGGAATGTCGGCGGGCGTGGTCGATCTGATCTGTTCTCAGGATATGCCAAAAAGCACGCAGAGACTGGTGGATCTGCTGCGAAACAATATCTGTTCCGAGACGTTGGTTCCCTTCTCGGGAGAATTGATCGCGCAGGACGGAAGCGTCAGGAACGAGGCCGGGCAGATCGTTACGCCGCAGGATATTATCACGATGGATTGGCTTGTGGACAACGTGGTGGGCGAGATCCCGTCGGTGGAGGAGCTGAACGAGGAGGCGCAGTCGGTTGCGCGGATGCAGGGATTAAACAGAGAACAGGAGCCGGAAGGCTGATCATTTTCATATCGACTTGCAGGGACTGGGACAGAAAAGAGCGGAGAATACTATGGGGATAAGGGGAATGTCCGATGAAAATTTTGGCGATAGCAGACGAGGAGTCCAAGCTGTTGTGGGATTATTTTGACAAGAGTTATCTGGAGGGGATCGATCTGATCCTCTCCTGCGGGGATCTGAAACCACAGTATCTGTCGTTTCTGGCCACGTTCACATCCGTGCCGATCCTGTATGTGCACGGCAACCACGACGACCGCTATGCGGAGACGCCGCCGGACGGCTGCATCTGCATCGAGGATCAGATCTACGTCCACAACGGTGTGCGCATTCTGGGTCTGGGCGGCTCCATGCGCTACAAGCCGGGCGAGCATCAGTACACGGAGGCGCAGATGCGCCGGCGCGTGTGTAAACTCTGGCTGAAACTGAAATACCATAAAGGGTTCGACATCCTGCTGACGCACGCCCCGGCCTATCATTTCAACGATCAGGAGCATCTGCCCCACAGGGGGTTCGAGGTGTTCCGCACGCTGCTTGACAAGTACAAGCCCGCCTATTTCATTCACGGGCATGTGCATCTGAATTACGGGCGTTTTCCCCGTGTGTCCATGTACAATGAGACGCAGGTCATCAACGCCTATGAGAAATATATCTTTGAGATCGATTTATGACAGGCGGTCGGTCGCCGGAATAAGGGTTGACCGATCCTTGTATGTGAGTGTATAATCGAAAACATGAGAAATACATAGTTTACCTAAATACTTTGAAATTCAAAACTTTGAATATCAAAGTATTTGCGTGGACAGCATTTTATGCGGACGGAGGCGGGCAAAGATCATGAAAAAGAAGAAACTGGCGGCGGCCCTGTTCGGCACGGCGGCGGTCACCGCCGCTGCGGGCGTCGGAGAGTCGGTCTATTTTTACAGGAGGACGATGAAACGCGGCAAGGCGAAGACGGAGCGGACGGTCAAGATGGCGGGGACGGACTGGTCGCAGTATGCGGATTTTATCGCGGAGCGCAAGGAGAAACTGCTCGCCAGACCGAGCGAGGCTGTCACGATCGAGGCGCAGGACGGACTGAAACTGCGGGCCAACTATTTTCCGGAGGGTGACGAAAGCAAAGTGGCGCTGTGCTTTCACGGCTATACGAGCGAGGGCATGAAGGACAATCTGGCTATCTCCGACTATTATCTGCGCAGGGGTTACAGCCTGCTGTTAGTGGACGCGCGCGCTCACGGGGCCAGCGAGGGGGATTATATCGGGTTCGGCTGTCTGGACAGACAGGACGCGCTGCGCTGGATCCGCTGGATCATAGAGCGGTGCGGCGAAGGAGTGGAGATCCTGCTGCACGGGACTTCGATGGGCGGCGCCACCGTGCTGATGGCCAGCGGCCTCGAACTGCCGCCGCAGGTGAAGGGCATCGTGTCGGACTGCGGGTTCACTTCCCCCAAGGAAGTGTTCACCCATGTGCTCCACTCCATGTACCATCTTCCGGCGTTTCCCGTGATCCCGGCCGCGGATCTGATCAACAGGCGGCTTGCGGGTTACGGCATGGACGAGTGCAACGCGGCGAGGGAGGTGCGCAAGGCCGTCGTGCCGATCCTGATGATTCACGGTTCGGCGGACACTTTCGTGCCGGCATCCATGTGCGATGAGATCTACGAGAACATCGCGTCGCCGAAGAGGAAACTGATCGTGGAGGGAGCGGCGCACGCGGAGAGCTACTACAAGGATACGGAGAGCTACGAGAGGGCGCTGGACGAGTTTCTGGCGAGCCTGCATCGTGCGGAGTAACAGGGAAAACGGCGCGGGTCAGGCCCTGCGCTTTTGCGTAAGAAGGAGGGGAATATCATCATGAAGACCAGAAAGGGTTATACGGTATATCCGTTGACCAAGGCGCAGAAATTTCATTTTTATTATCTGGATTTCTGCCCTAAGAAAGAGGTGCTGAACATCGGCACCAGCGTGACGATCGAGGTGGAGATCGACTGGGACGTTCTGAAAAAGTCGATCTACAAGGCGTACGAGCGCTGCGAGTCCATGCGGCTCAGGCTGGCGAAGGACAAGGACGGCACATGGTATCAGTATGTGGTGGACAGGGAGGAGCGCGACATCGAGTTCGTCGATTTCTCCGGGGGAAGTTTGGAGGAGGCGGAGCGCACGATGCGGGAGTGGACGCAGGTACCCTTTGAACATCAGGACGCCCCGTTGAACCGCATCGTGATGATCAGTCTGCCGGACGGCTACAACGGCATCTATTTCCTGGCGGATCATCTGACCATGGACGCGCAGTCGCTGATCGCTTTCCTGAAGGACGTCATCGAGATCTACTGCAGCCGGATGTACGAGGATATCCCATACCCGGCGGAGACGGCGTCCTACATCGAACAGTTGAAAAAAGATCTGGCTTACGAGGCGGGCTGCCGGGCGAAGGAGCGCGACACGGAGTTCTTTCACAGGCTGATCGAAACCTCGGAGCCGATCTACAACGGTATTGAGGGAGACGAGCTGCGCAGACAGAGAGAGCAGAAGAAGGACCCCGCTATGCGCGCGGCGGTCAACGTGTCGGATTCCGTGGACGCAGCGCTGGACAGTTTTCATCTGGAGGCGGAGCCCACCGAGAGACTGATGCGGTTCTGCGAGGAGTACCATGTGTCTCTGGCGACGCTCCTTCTGATGGGGCTTCGCACCTACTTCCAGAAGATGAACGGCAACGACGACGTGTCGATCAACTCCGCCATCGCAAGGCGCGCCACGCTGATGGAGAAGAAGTGCGGCGGCACGCGCATCCACTCGTTCCCGTGCCGCACGGTGGTGTCGAGGGACAGGACGTTCCTGGAGGGGATCTACGAAGTGCGCGACAGGCAGAACGAGCTCTTCCGCCATGCCAATTTCGACCCGGTGGAGTATTTCGCGTACCGCGCGCAGACCTATCCGACGGATCCCGGCTGCACCTACGAGCCCATGTCGCTGACCTATCAGCCCATGTCGCTCAGGGAGAAGGGGCTGACCCGGCTCGGCGACATTCAGTACAGGACTAAGTGGTACCCCAACGGCGCGACGACGCAGGCGATGTACCTGACCGTCATGCACAGGTCGGAGGACAACGGGCTGGACTTTAACTTTGAACACCAGATCAAGGCGGTTTCCAGGGAGCGTCTTGAATATCTGTATTACTATCTGTGCAAGATCATGTTCAAGGGTATCGAGGACCCGGAGCGGACGGTCGGCGAGATCATCGACGCGGTATGACGCGGGCGGGACGCCGGGCAGAGCGGCAGGAGAGAGAGCGCGTCCGCGGGACGCGGCAGAAAGGAGAGAAAACAATATGTTTGAACGTTTGCGGGACATTATCGTAAAGTATGTGGAGGTGAAGGCGGAGACGATCACGCCGGAATCCCGTTTTATGGAGGATCTGGGCTTTACCTCCTTTGATTTTATGAGTATGCTGGGGGAACTTGAGGATGAGTTCGACGTCGAGGTGGACGAGCAGGAGGCGGCGAATATCCGCACGGTGGGCGAGGCTGTCGCCTATCTGGAAAAGCTGTCGCAGGCGTAGAAGGAGGGACGCAGATGGAGTGCAAGACGATTCGTGAGATCGTGACCGGCGCAGCCGAACGGTTCGGGGACGGGGATGCTGTCCGCTACAAGGCCGGGAAGGATAAGATAGAGGCGAAGTCCTACATACAGCTGAAGGAGGACAGCGAGCGGTTCGCTGCGGCGCTGAACACACTGGGGGAACTGGGACGCCATATCGCGCTGACGGGGCCTACGTCATACAGATGGCTGACGGCTTACCTTGGCATTACGGGCTGCGGGAGCGTGGCGGTGCCGCTCGACGTGTCGCTGCCTGCGGCGGAGATGTGCGAGCTGTTGGACCGGGCGGACGCGACGGTGTTCGTCTTTGACGAGCAGCGCGCCGATGTGGCGGCTATGGCCAGAGAAAAATGCCCGAAACTGAAATACCTGATCTCCATGCAGAAGGGGGAGGCGCAGGACGGCGTGGAATCTTTCGACCGTCTGCTGGCGGCCGAAACGCCCGGCTTTGAGAGAGAGGCGGATCCGGACGCGCTCTGTACGATCATGTTTACGTCGGGAACCACGGGCAAGAGCAAGGGCGTTATGCTGACCCAGCGCAATCTGGCGCAGAACGCCACCTGTCTGGACATGCGCATACCGGAGCGGACGGTCCTTCTCACGGTGCTGCCGATCCATCACGCCTACTGCCTTTCGATGGATATTCTGAAGGGACTGTCCCTGGGGAGCATTATCTGTATCAACGACTCCCTGCTGCGGGTGGCGAAGAACATCAAGCTGTTCGAGCCGAACGTGATCCTGATGGTGCCCCTCATGATCGAGACGCTCGCGAAGAAACTGGAGGAGGCGGCGCTGCTGCCGGCGGCGGTCGTGAAGGCGAAGGTGTTCGGCAGGCAGTTCCACACGATCTTCAGCGGCGGCGCCTACTTGAATCCGGCCTACATCGATCTCTTCGCCAGGTACGGCATCACGATCCTGCAGGGGTACGGTATGACCGAGTGCTCGCCTGTCATCAGCACGAATCTGAGCTGGTGCGTCAAGAAGGAGTCCGTCGGCAGGCTCATGCCGAACTGCGAGGCGAAAACCGTGGACGGGGAACTCTGGGTGCGCGGCGGCAGCGTGATGATGGGTTACTACGGCATGCCGGAGGAGACGGCGGAAACGCTGCATGACGGCTGGCTGGCGACGGGCGATCTGGGGTATGTGGACGAGGAAGGCTATGTGTTCCTGACGGGCCGGAAGAAGAACCTGATCATCACCGCGAACGGGGAGAACGTGTCCCCGGAGGAACTGGAGAACAGGCTGGGCGAACAGAGACTGGTTCAGGAGATCCTCGTGCGGGAGAACGCGGACGGCGTGATCGAGGCAGAGATCTTCCCGGACTATGACTACGCCAAAAAGAAACGCATAGCGGACATCACCGCGGCTCTTCAGCAGCTGATCGACGATTACAACGCGGGCGCGCCCGCCTACAAGAAGATATACAGTCTGAAAGTACGCGAGACGGAGTTTGAGAAGACCCCGTCGAAGAAGATCAAACGGTACTAGGGACCGGAAGTTTATTCCCTTACTTTGCGAAGCGGCACCGCACAGGCGCAGAGCGTTCTGTCGCGGCGCCGCTTCGCGTATAGATTTGCCACTTTGCCATTTTTTTGGTATCATAGTCAGAGTGCGGATGATCCGCACGACAATCGGTGAGAGAGTGGGATCGTATGTGGAAATATCTGAGAAAATATTGGCTGTTCTTTCTGTTGGCGCCGCTCTTTATGCTGGGCGAGGTGAGCATGGATCTGCTGCAGCCGCGGCTGATGGGGACGATCGTGGACGAGGGCGTTCTGGGGCTGTCAAACGGCGGCGTGGGGGATATGGCGCTTGTGGTGCGCACGGGATTACGCATGATCGGGCTGGTGCTGTTCGGCTGTTTCTGCGGCGTCATGTCCGGCGTGTTCGCGAATCTGTGCAGTCAGAATTTTGGCAATGATATTCGCAAGGACGTCTTTCGCAGGGTTATGGCGCTCTCCTTTGAGCAGACGGACCGTTTCTCCACGGGGTCGCTGATCACGAGGGTGACCAACGATATTACGCAGATCCAGAATCTGGTGACTCAGTGTATCAGAGGATTTGTGCGGACGTTTCTGCTCTTTGCGGGCGGCATCGTATGTATGCTCTCCCTGCATATGAGTTTCGGCGTGGTGGTGGCGTGTGCGATGCCGCTCATTGTTGTCTGCATCGTCTTCTTTATCGGCAGGGCGAATCCCATGTTCGCCGTGCTGCAGGAGAAACTGGACAGGCTGAACAACGTCATGCAGGAGAATGTGTCGGGGACGAGAGTGGTCAAAGCCTATGTGAAGGAAGCGTATGAGAAGGAACGTTTCGGCGCGGCAAACGGGGAGCTTGTGAGCACGCAGCTTAAGGTGCTTTTGCTGTTCTCTTATATGACGCCGATCATGAACATCATCCTGAATGTGTCCGTGGTGGCGGTCATCAAGGTGGGAGCCGTCCGGGTCGGAGCCGGAGATGTCACGCCCGGCGACGTGATGGCGGCGGTCACTTACATATCTCAGATCTTAAATGCGGTCATGCGCGTCAATATGATCTTTCAGACGGTGTCGCGCGGTATGGCGTCCGGCAGACGGATCGGCGAAGTGCTTGCCTGTGCGCCGTCTATCGTGGACGGGACCTTTGCTGAGGATACCGCTGTCAGAGGGAAGGTGGAGTTTCGGGACGTGTCCTTCTCCTATCCCGGCATGGGCGGGGAGCGGGTGCTCTCCCATGTGAATCTGACCATACGGCCGGGAGAGACGTTCGGTATTCTGGGCGCTACAGGCTGTGGCAAATCCACGCTGGTCAATCTGATCCCCAGATTCTATGACGCGACGAAAGGGCAGGTGCTTGTGGACGACGTGGACGTGCGGGACTACGCGCTGCGCACGCTGCGGGACAAAGTGGCCGTGGCGCTCCAGAAGAGTGAGATTTTCAGCACCTCCATACGGGAGAATATCGCCTGGGGCGATCCGAACGCGCCGGAGGCGGAGATACGCCGCGCGGCCGGCGTCGCGCAGGCGCTGGAGTTTATCGACACAAAGGCCGACGGGCTTGACGAGCAGGTGGCGCAGGGCGGGCACAGTCTGTCGGGCGGACAGAAACAGCGGGTGGCCATCGCCAGAGCGATCCTGAAGAATGCGGAGATCCTTATTTTCGACGACACCACCAGCGCGCTGGACTTAAAGACGGAGGCGAAACTGTACGAGGCCCTGAAGAGCGGGTACGCCGGCATGACGAAGATCGTTATCGCGCAGCGGATCGCCTCAGTGAAGGACGCGGATCGCATCGCGGTGATAGACGGCGGCAGGATCGCGGCCTGCGGGACCCATGAGGAACTGATGGCGGACAGCGAGATCTACAGGGATATTTACGACTCCCAGCTCAAGAGGTAGAAGATGGCACAGACGAGAGAACAATCCATGAGCAATTACAGGGTGCCCGGCATGAGGGGCCCGCGAAACAGACAGGTGGAGAAACCTAAGGAGGGCAGGAAGACGCTGCGGCGCTTGGTGGGCTATTTTGCGAAAGAGCGGGGGATCGTACTCTTTCTTTTGGCGGTGGTGTTCGTTGTGGTGATCGCCTCCGTCTGCGCGCCCAGGCTGCAGAGCGACGCCATCGACAGCATAGCCAAGCGGGATTTTGGCAGTCTGCCGCGCATCCTGCTTATCATGCTGGCCGTGTATGGCGTGCAGAGCGCCGGCACTTTTCTGCAGAGCCGGGAGAGCGCCATCCTGAGCCAGCGGGTGGTGGAGCGCATGCGGGAGGATCTGTTCGACTGCGTGGTGAACCTTCCTGTCAGGTACATAGATACCCACTCCCACGGCGACATCATGAGCCGGATGACCAATGATGTGGAGAATATTTCCAACACGGTGTCGCAGTCGCTTAGTTCTCTGTTTTCCGGCGTGCTGACCGTGATCGGCACGGTGGCGATGATGCTGTGGCTATGCCCGCCGTTGGCCCTCTTGTCCTGCACGACGGTGCTCCTGACGATCACGGCCACAAAATTTCTCTCCGGGGCGATGCGCGCCTTCTACCGCAGGCGTCAGGCGCTGCTCGGCGCGCTGAACGGCACGGTGGAAGAGATGGTGAGCGGCTATCGGACGGTGGTGGCTTACGGGAGGCAGGAGGCGGTCGTCGAAGAGTTTGACAGGACGGCGGACGAGCTGACGAGAGCGGGCGTCTTCGCGGAGATCCTGGGCGGCTCCATGGGCCCCGTGATGAACGTCATAAACAACATAGGGTTTGTCATCATCGCGGCTTTCGGCGGGTACTTTGCGGTGACCGGCGCGATCTCCATAGGGATCATCTCGGCGTTCATCGTCTACGCGAAACAGTTCGGGCGTCCCATCGACGAGATCGCCCAGATCTACGGGCAGATCCAGACGGCCGTGGCGGGTGCGGAGCGGGTCTTCGCGATCATGGACGAGCCGCGGGAGGACAAGTCCGGTCAGGAGGATATGGAGCGCGCGAAAGGCGTTATCACCTTCCGCGACGTCAATTTCTCCTATGTGCCGGGACAGCAGGTGCTGCACGATTTTCATCTGGAGGTGCGCGCCGGGCACAAGATCGCTCTGGTGGGCGCCACGGGGAGCGGCAAGACCACGGTGGTAAATCTTCTGATGCGTTTCTACGATGTGGACAGCGGCGAGATCCTGATCGACGGCGTCAATATACGGGACATCGGCTGCAATGCCCTGCGGAAGAATACGGCCATCGTGCTGCAGGATACGGTGCTCTTCGCGGACACGGTGCGCAACAACCTGAAGTATTCCGCGAAAGATGCGACGGACGCGCAGATGGAGGAGGCGGCCCGTATGAGCAACTGCCACGACATGATCCTGCGCCTGAAGGACGGCTACGACACGGTGCTCGCGGGCGAGGGGTATAATCTCTCTCAGGGGCAGAGACAGCTTTTGGCCATCGCGAGGGCGTTTCTTGCGCAGCCGAAGATTCTGATCTTGGACGAGGCCACGTCCAGCGTGGACACCCGCACGGAGAAACGGATCCAGGACGCCATGGTGAAACTGATGGAGCACAGGACGAGCCTGATCATCGCGCACAGACTCTCCACGATCCGGGACGCGGACTATATCGTCGTCATGGACCGGGGCAGGATCATCGAGGCGGGAAACCACGAGGAGCTGTTGGAGGCGCAGGGCAAATATTATGAGCTGTACATGACACAGTTTGCGGGAAATGCAACTTAGACATTTCTTGTTGATATGACAAAAAAATAAATTGCTATATGGTGTGTGAATGTGTAATATAGAAGATAGAAATAAAGAGGAGGAACTGGGGTATGAAAAGCAAAAAACTGAATCTGACGGTCAAAATTTTGGCGTGCGTCCTGCTGCCGGTAATCCTGCTGGTGGTTTTTTCCGTCATGTCGATCAACAGCGTCGGCACGCTGATGGCGGACAGGCTGCAGGAGGATCATCTGGAGACGGGCAATTACGCGGTCAGACATTTGCTGGACGGTATCAGCACGGAACCTTTTACCCTTCAGGGGGAGGAGCTGTATCGCGGGGACGTCAATCTGACGCAGGACTCTTCCCTGATCGACCGGTTTAAGGAGGAGTCGGGGGTGGAGGCCACGATCTTCTACGGCAAGACGAGAAGGGCGACCACCATCGTCGGCGCGGACGGCAACCGTATTCTGGGCACCGAGATGGCGGATGAACTCTACGAACAGATCAAGGCGGACGGCTACTATTTCTCGGATAACGTGTCCGTGGAGGGGGAGCCCTACTACGGCGTCTACACGCTGATGGAGGATAACGGGGCGGGAAACGAGGTCATCCTGTTTACGGGCGTCTCCGTGACCAACACCCGATCCATCTACTCGACGCGCCTGACCACCAACACAGTCTTTATGATCGTGATCGGCGCGGTGTTCTTCGTGATCGCGCTCCTCGTAGTGCGCGGCATCGTGCGGAACATTCAGGAGTCCGTCTCCAATCTGAACGAGGTGGCCGACGGCAAGCTGAACTTTGCGGTCAGGGAGAAGATGACCGCCCGCGGGGACGAGGTCGGCAATATCGCCAGATCCATCGATTCCCTGATGAAGAAATTTATCGACATCGTGGACAATCTGAACGTGTCCTCCGACACGCTGACGGATTTCACGGACAGTATCAAGACGAATTTCGCGTCCATCAACGAGTCGATCTCCAACATCAATATCGCGGTGGAGGAGATCGCCACGGGAGCTACCAATCAGGCCAACGAGACGCAGTCGGTGGCGGAGCAGATGAACGAGATGGGCTACGCGGTGGATAAGGCGTCGGACAGCATTGTACAGCTGAAACAGAGCGCCGAGAGCATGGAGACTTCCAATAAGGAAGTGGGAGAGACGCTGGATGAACTGGTGAAGATCAGCACCAGAACGAGAGAGTCCATCGAGTCCGTGCAGCAGCAGACCAACGACACCAACCAGTCCGTCATGGAGATCCAGGACGCTATCGCGCTGATCTCCAACATCGCCGGACAGACCAATCTGCTCTCCTTAAACGCGTCCATCGAGGCGGCGAGAGCGGGCGAGCAGGGCAGAGGTTTCGCCGTGGTGGCGGACGAGGTGCGCAAACTGGCGGAGCAGTCCAGAGAGTCGGCGGAGCAGATCGACACCATCGCCAGACAGCTCATCGACAAGTCCAACAGCAGCGTGGAGGCGATGCGCGCCGTCACGGAGGAGATGCAGAACCAGTACGACAAGCTGACACAGACGAAGGACGTCTTCGGGCATCTGAATACCGAGATCCGGAATGTGACGGACGCGGTGGACAGCATCGCCGGGGAGATCGACAATATCAATCACTCCAAGAACGAAGTGTACAGCAATCTGGAAAGTCTGGCGGCTATCTCCCAGGAGAACGCGGCGTCCACGCAGGAGACTTCGGCTACGATGATGCAGCTGAGCGAGATCGTCAACGAGTGCGACAACTCGGTGGGCAAGCTGGGCGCGATCAGCGACTCTCTGGAGGGAAATGTCAAGAAATTCACACTATAAAAGGAGGCGTGGCAGCGTATGTTGAAAGAGCGGGGATTTTACAGAGGGATCGATCTGGGCGGCTGGCTTTCGCAGTGCGATTACAGCGAGGACAGACTGAACCATTTTATCACCGAGTCTGATTTTGAGAAAATCGCCTCCTGGGGATTGGATCATGTGCGGATCCCGGTGGACTACAATATTCTGGAGAATGAGGACGGCACAGGGTATCTGGAGAGCGGTTTCGGGCGGATCGACGCGGCCATCGGACTCGCGAAGAAGTACGGTATGAACGTGGTCGTGGATCTGCACAAGACGGCGGGATTTTCCTTCGACGCGGGGGAGCAGGAGAGCGGTTTCTTCGAGAGCGGGAAGTATCAGGAGCGTTTCTGCAGGCTGTGGGAGGAGCTTGCGAAACGTTTTGGCAGATATGCGGAGGATGTGGCGTTCGAGCTTTTGAACGAGGTGACGGAGCAGCATTTCATCGGAGAGTGGAACCGGATCTCAAGAGAGTGTATCGGAAGGATCCGCGCTTACGCGCCGGACACGCTGATCCTGCTGGGGAGTTACTGGAACAACAGCCCGGAGGCGGTGAAGGATCTGGAGAGCCCTTACGACGACAAGGTGGTCTACAATTTCCACTGCTACTCGCCCATAGAGTTTACGCATCAGGGAGCGTACTGGGTGGATTTCCTCGACCGGGACGCCAGACCGCGTTTCAGCGATATGGACATTACGCCGGCGTATTTTGAAGGGCTTTTCGCGGAGGCGTTTCAGAAGGCGCGGGAGAACGGCACGGAGCTGTACTGCGGCGAGTACGGCGTCATCGATCTGGCGACGCCGGAGGATACGCTGGCATGGTTTAAGGTGATCCACGGCGTGTTCGAGAAGTACGGGATCGCAAGGGCGGCGTGGAGCTACAAGGAGATGGACTTCGGGCTGGCGGATGCCCGCATGGACGGCGTTCGCGGGGAACTGCTCAAATATCTGTAACGGACAATACGAAGTTGAGAGCGCAAAAGGAGAGACCAATGAGTTATAATTGGCCTCTCTTGTCATATAATTCTTCAGTGGGACAGCACGGCGGAAAGGAGTGGAAGGTTTGAGCGGACATGACAGACAGGGCGGCGGCAGATTGGCGGGCACGAGCGGCGCGGACCGTTTCAGGGCGGTATGCAGGCTGATCTGGGAGTATCTGCTCCTGACCCTCGGCGCGGCGGTGGCGGCCTTTGCGATCGAGGAATTTCTCGTCCCGAACACGATCTTGGACGGGGGCGTGGTGGGCGTCGGCATGATCATAAGCCGGCTGACGAAGGCCAAGCTGGGCCTTCTCACGCTGGGGCTGAATCTGCCCTTTATGATCGTCGGTTACAGAGTCTTGGGGCGCAGTTTCTTCGTGAAGGCGGGGTATTCCATGGCGGTGTTCTCGCTGTTTCTGGAGATATTCGCGCCGCTTGCCAACATCACGACGGAGCCTCTTCTGGCGGTCTGTTTCGGCGGCATCCTGCTGGGGGCCGGCGTAGGCATGGTGATCTCGGCGGGCGGCTGTCTGGACGGCACGGAGACGGTGGCGATCCTGCTCAACCGCAGGACGGATTTCCCTGTGGGGCGGACGGTGCTGATCATCAACATCGTGATCTATACCGTAGCGGGGTTTGCGTTTACCTTCGACTCGGCTATGTACAGCCTGCTCACCTACTATATTGCCTCCAAGGTGTTAGATTTCATCGACAACGGCATGAATCAGGCCAAGGCTGCCACGATCATCACGAACGACGGCGCGGCCATCGCGGATATGATCTATAAGCAGATGGGGCGTACCGTGACGATCTTAGAGGGCGAGGGCCTGATCAGCGGCAGGAAGGACGTGCTCTACTGCGTGCTGAACCGTCTGGAGGTCTACGATCTGAAGAAACTGATCAAAGAGGCGGACGCCAGCGCGTTTATCGCTATCAACGAAGTCTCCGAGATCATCGGCAATCACATCAAGAAGAAGGCGGTTTCCGAGTGAGGCGCGCAGGCGGCGGGCATAAGGCACAAATGGAGGAAAAAATCATGTATCGGACAGTTTTGCTCGATCTGGACGGCACGCTCACAGATCCGGCGCTCGGCATCACAGGCGCGATCATGTACGCGCTGGAACAATTTCACATCAGGGTGGAGGAGCGGTCTTCGCTGTACCCTTTCATCGGGCCGCCGCTTAGCGAGTCCTTTGAGAGGTACTATCACTTCAACGAGGAGGAGATCGGGCGCGCGGTGGCGTATTACAGGGAGTATTACGGGGAGCGGGGACTGTATGAGAACACCCTGTACGACGGCGTCCCGCAGCTGCTTGCGCAGATCAGAGATTCCGGCAGACGGATTGTGCTCGCCACCTCCAAGCCGGAAGAATTTACGGTCCGTATCTTGGAACACTTTCAGATCGACAAGTATTTTGATTTTGTTGCGACAGCCACGCTGGACGGCAGCAGGAGTACCAAGGCGGACGTGGTCGCCTACGCGCTGCGAGAGGGCGGGATCACGGACCGCGCGTCGGCGGTGATGGTGGGAGACAGGAAGTATGACATTCTGGGCGCCAACGCGGCGGGGCTGGATTCCATCGGCGTTCTCTACGGCTATGGGAGCAGAGAAGAACTTCGGAAAGCCGGCGCTACGCATATTGCGGAGAGCGTGGCCGACGTTATGAAGTTTCTGTGACAGGCGTCCCGCGCGGAATTGTCAACGACACCTTGCACCGGGTAAACATTTGACGGCAAAATGTGTTGACTAATAGTTCTAAAATGATATAATATCCTATAGTTTATTTTAATCTTTTCTAAACAAATAAAATACATAGGAGATAGGGCATATGCTGCATCTGAAATCGTTGGAAGAAGGGCTTGACATTTTTAAGGCGCTCGCCTCCGAAGTCCGCATAGAGATCATCAAAATCCTTTCGGAGAACAACGGCATGAATATGAACGAGCTGGCGAGCAGGCTGAATATCACGAACGGCGCCCTGACGAGCCATATCAAGAAACTGGAGGACTGCGGCATCATTGTGATCACCAACGAGTCGGCGGGGCATGGCAATCAGAAGAAATGCACGGTGCGCCTTGACAAGATCCTGATCGAGGTCAACCCGGAGGAGGACGTCAAGAATATCTATCAGACGGACGTCAAGGTGGGACACTACTCCGATTACAGCGTCTATCCGACCTGCGGGCTTGCCTCCGGCAAGGCCATCATCGGCGAGGTGGACGACACGCGCTACTTCGCTCATCCCGACAGATATGATGCGAATCTTCTCTGGTTCACCAGGGGATATGTGGAGTATGTGATCCCGAACTTCATCCCGTCCGGACAGAAGATCGATCAGATCAGTATTTCCCTGGAGATCGGCTCGGAGGCTCCGGGCTACAACGACGTGTGGCCGTCGGATATTTCCTTTTTTCTCAATGACAGGAAGGTGGCGGTCTGGACGAGCCCCGGTGATTTCGGCAGTGTAAAAGGCATTTTCACGCCGGATTGGTGGTTCCCGAACTGGAACCAGTACGGCCTGCTGAAGATCCTCGTGATCAACGGCAGGGGAACTTTTATTGACGGGCTGCAGGTGTCGGACGTCACGATAGCGGATTTTCAGTTCGACTATCACAGCACCATCAAGCTGAAGATGGAGGTGGAGGAGGACGCGCAGCACGTGGGCGGGCTGACGATCTTCGGCAAAGGTTTCGGCAACTACAATCAGGACATCGCCGTGCGCATCAACTACAGTCCCATTGCGGACCGTGAGGAGGCGTAGCGGGGAGTAAGGACATGGAAACGGGCGTTTCCGGGGGCGGATGACCGCCGCGCGGAGCGCTCTTTTTTTGGGAATTTTTTTTCCGGATAAAATTCTTTGAGAATCGTGAAAAAGAGGTTGATTTACATGTCCTTATTCTATATAATTTAAAAAGTAATATAATAGTTTAACAATCATTAAAAAATAGAGAAGTACGAGGTAGAAAAATGGGTATGTCAGACAGGCAGTTACAGTACAATGAACCGTGGATCCTGCAGCGGGCGGATCCTTACGTGTACAGGCACACGGACGGCAGTTATTATTTCACGGCCTCCATCCCCGCCTATGACAAGATCGTGCTGCGCAGGTCGGACACGCTGGCAGGACTCAAGGACGCGGCGGAGACGGAGATTTGGCACAAGCATGAAAGCGGCGTCATGAGCTATCATGTGTGGGCGCCGGAGCTGCATTATATCGATCACGCGTGGTATATTTACTTCGCGGCGGGAGAGAAGGAGGATGTGTGGAATATCCGCCCCTATGTGCTGGAGTGCAGGGATGAAGATCCCCTTACGGGCACATGGACAGAGAAGGGAAAGATGGGCTGCGCGGCGGACGACGATTTCTCTTTCCGTGCGTTCTCGCTGGACGGGACGGTGTTTGAAAATAAGGGAACCTACTATTACATATGGGCGGAGAAGGTGGGCGTCGGCAAACAGATCTCCAATCTCTACATCGGCGAGATGGAGACGCCCTGGCAGCTCAAGACGGTGCAGGTGCTCCTCACAACGCCCGACTATGACTGGGAACGGGTGGGTTTCTGGGTGAACGAAGGGCCTGCCGTGCTCAAGAGAAACGGGCGCATCTTCCTGACTTACTCGGCCTCGGAGACGGGGATCGCCTACTGCATGGGTATGCTGACGGCGGACGAGAACGCCGATCTGCTCGATCCGCGCTCCTGGAAGAAGGAGCGGTATCCGGTACTGTGCTCCGACGGGGCGAAGGGCATCTATGGCCCGGGGCACAACAGTTTCACGGTGGACGAGGAAGGCAACGATATTATGGTCTACCATGCCAGGACGGAGACGGAGATCGTGGGAGATCCGCTGTACAATCCGAACCGTCACGCCATGCTCATGAAGATCAAGTGGGACGCTGAGGGAAGACCCGTCTTTGCCTATGATAACTGACGGCGCGGCGGCGGTTCCGGAAGGATAGAAAGAGAGCGGTGAAATAAAAAAGAAAGCAGTGGAATAAATAAAAAGGAAGGGAAGGTAAGGTATGGCAGTATTACATGTGAATGAGAGACAGAGAGAGGGACACATCAACGCTGAGATCTACGGGCACTTCTCCGAGCACCTCGGAAGATGTATCTACGAGGGCCTGTATGTGGGCGAGAATTCCGACATCCCCAATGTCAACGGTATGCGCAAGGATGTGGTGGATGCGCTGAAGGAGATGAAGATCCCCATGCTGCGCTGGCCGGGCGGCTGTTTTGCCGACGAGTACCACTGGAAGGACGGCATCGGCCCCAAAGAGACGCGCAAGAAGATGATCAACACGCACTGGGGCGGCGTTGTGGAGGACAACAGTTTCGGCACGCACGAGTTCTTCGAACTGTGCGGGCAGCTGGGCTGCAAGACTTACATCAACGGCAACGTCGGCAGCGGCACCGTGCAGGAGATGAGCGAGTGGGTCGAGTACATGACTTTCGACGGAGTCTCCCCCATGGCGGATCTGCGCAGGAAGAACGGCCATGAGAAACCTTGGAAAGTGGATTATTTCGGCGTAGGAAACGAGAACTGGGGCTGCGGCGGCAACATGACGCCGGAGTACTACGCGAATCTGTACAGAAGATACCAGACGTACATCAGACATTACGACCACGCGGCGCCGATCAGGAAGGTCTGCGGCGGGCCGAACGTGGCGGACTATTTCTGGACGGAGGGCGTGTTGAAGACCTGTTTCGCGCCCCCGCAGCCGGAGTGGGCGCACGGTTTCATGGACGAACTCTCCCTGCATTACTATGTGCATCCCAACGGCTGGGACAACAAGGGGAGCGCGACGCAGTTCGACGAGGAGGAGTGGTACAGGACGATGGCCAAGGCCATTTACATGGAAGAGCTGATTGAACGCCACGGCGCGATCATGGATCAGTACGATCCCGACAAGAAGATCGGCCTGAGCGTGGATGAGTGGGGCTGCTGGTTCGACGTGGAGCCGGGCACGAATCCGGGATTCCTCTATCAGCAGAACACCATGCGCGACGCGCTTGTCGCGGGCGTGACCCTGAACATTTTCAACAAGCACTGCGACCGCGTCAAGATGGCCTGCATCGCCCAGATGGTCAACGTGCTGCAGTCCGTGATCCTGACAGAAGGCCCGAAGATGATCCTGACGCCCACCTACCATGTGTTCCACATGTACAAGGAGCATCAGGACGCGGAGCTTCTGCACAGCTACATGGAGGGCAACAAGACCGTTGGAACGAAGGAGGATCAGGTGCCGTTCTTAAGCGAGTCCGTATCCGTGGACGCGGACGGCGTGGTCCATGTCACGGTGAGCAATCTGTCCGTGTCGGAGGATTCGCCTGTGGAGGTTGCCTTCGCGGAGCTGAAGCCGTCTTCGGTGAAAGCGTCGATCCTCACCGGCGAGATGCGCGCGCACAACACCTTCGAGGAGCCGGACAATGTGAAGGAAACCGAGTTCGCGGGCTGCGAGATCGCCGGGGACAGGATCCGTTTCAATCTGCCCGCGTGCAGCGTGGTCAGCCTGCGCGTCAGCTAAGGAAACCGCGAGGTGGAGCGGGAAGGCCGGACGAGGCGCATCTGCAGGAAATGCCTGACGGCGGACATGGACGAGAAGAAATATTTCGAGAGCCTGCGCGCGTACATCGACGCGGTAGACGAAGATTTGAAAGTCGGCGGGCCGCTTTATGAGAGACGGCTGGCCGTCTGTAGGGAGTGCGATCTTCTGGCGGACGCCATGTGCAGGGCGTGCGGCTGTTATGTGGAAATGCGGGCGGTCATGAAGAAGAACGCGTGTCCCTACGGCCGGTGGCAGGCGTCTGCAGACGGCAAAAACTAAAATAATTTATTATTTTATAAAAACTAAAAATACTTTAAATCTATATTGACATATACTACTGCGTAATATACAATATGACTAATGGGATAACTGTTATGTCGGGGAAAGAAGTCATTTTGACATGATATTATATTTTTTCCTAAAAGATTACAGCTATCCCGGCGACATGCGAATGCAGAGTAAAAAGGAGGAAAAGAAATGAAGAAAAAGTTATTGGCAAGTCTTCTGAGTGTTGCCATGGTATCTTCCCTGCTTGTTGGATGTGGGGGGGGGTCTTCGGACACCGGTTCCACCGGGGACAGCGCAGCGACAGACGGCGGCGCAGCGGCGACAGATGATGGTGCAGCTGCAGAGGATGGCGCGGCGGCAGAGGACGGCGCAGCAGCCGAGGATGAGGCTCAGGCAGTCACGACTGTCGGCGATCCCAACGGCACGCATCTGGAGTGCTGGTCTTTCGTAGAGGCGCACAACACCTTCTACGCGAAGATGGTTGACAAGTGGAACGAGGCGAACCCGGACAGAACGATCGAGGTTACCTTCACTACATACCCTTATGAGAGCAACCACACGAAACTGCTCACTTCTCTTCAGGCAGGCACCGGCGCTCCGGACATCTGCGACGTAGAGATGGGGCAGGTTCCGAACGTATACGAAGGTCTTGACACATGGCTCTATCCCTTGGATGACGCTATGGCTCCCTATGCGGCGGATATGCTGACCTCCCGTCTGGACGCTTACAAGGGCTCCGACGGCAAGCAGTACGGCGCACCTTTCCATGTAGGCGCTACGGTACAGTACTACAACATGGCTGTCCTCGAAGAGGCAGGCATCACGCAGGAAGACGTTGACGCGGTCGTAACATGGGATGACTGGGCAGCTCTCGGCGAGAGATACCTTGAAGCGATCGGCAGACCGGAAGGCAAGTACTGGACGTCTGTTGACACGGGCGGCGTTGACTGGCAGTGGATCGCTATGGCTGAGTACGGCGAGGACTGGACAGGCGGCAGCGCGGACGCTACGGCGAACGTACAGCTTGACTCCGTTAAGAAGATGCTGACCATGGAGCAGGAGTGGGTAAACAGCGGTCTGGCTGAGGTTTCTCCTGACGGCCACGTTGACTTGGAGGCAGGTTTCCAGAACATTTTGGATCACAACATCGTATCCTTCCCCAAGGCTATGTGGTATATGAGCCGTTTCATCAACTATATGCCTGAGGAGAAGGGCAACTGGTATATCGCTAAGTGTCCTGTATTCGAGGAGGGCCAGAATTGCTCCGTAGGTATCGGCGGTACAGGCACGGTCGTTACGGCGCAGTCGGTAGATCCCGCTCTGGCGGCGGATTTCCTCTGCTATGCGAAGATGTCTCCCGAGGGCGAGACGATGATCTGGGAGGATCTCGGATTCGACGTATGCAACACCTCTCTGTGGAGCGACGATTCCTTCGCGCATGACGAGAGCAACCAGTACAATACTTTCTTCAGAAACTATCCTTATGACGTGCTGAACGAGATCAAGGATCAGATCGGCGTTGTTATGACCACTCCGATCAGCCCTACGATCAATGAGCAGATGTGCAACGTAACGCTCAACGACATCCTTGAGAACGGTGTGTCTGTCGACGAGGCGCTGCAGGCGGCACAGGATATTGTTGACTTAGAGCAGTAAGATATAAGCGGGAGATTGCCCGGGGTTTCTTCCCGGGCGGTCGCCCTTTTTCGGTTTTCTTGATTATCGGGGATATTATGTAATGTAAGGAGAGGTATTGACTATGAAGATAAAGAAGTTTCTTTATTCCCAGAAGGCGGCGCCCTATGTGTTCGTCATACCGTTCATACTTAGTTTCCTGTTCTTCTGGGTCTATCCGTTGTGCAGTACGTTTATCATGAGCTTTCAGGACATCGGTCCTGCGACCTCAGAGTGGATCGGCATCAAGAATTATTCCAAGCTGCTCAGGGACCCGACCTTCCGTACTGCGATTGCAAACAGCTTTGAGTACATGCTTGGAACTTTGATTCTGTTGATTCCTTTCCCTATGCTCTTCGCGGTCCTGATGGATTCGAGACTGGTCAAGGCGAAAGGGTTCTGGAAAGCCTGTCTCTATCTGCCGGCGCTGACTTCCGTAGTTATCTCGGGTACGCTGTTCCGTCTGATGTTCTCGGAGTACCCTACGGGTCAGATGAATGTCATCACATCGGCTTTGGGGTTGGGCACCTTCAAGTGGCTGAAGATGAAGGCGACGGGACTCGGCGCTCTGCTGGTGACCGCCTGCTGGAGATGGACCGGCGTCAACATGCTCTATTTCCTGTCCGGTCTGAAGAGCATCGACACGGCTCTGTACGAGTCGGCTGAGATCGACGGCGCGAACTCATGGCAGAAGTTCCGCTATGTGACGATACCGCTCATCAAGCCCACCACGATCTACGTGCTTACCATCAGCGTATACGCAGGTCTTGCGATGTTCATGGAGAGCTTTATGCTGTGGGCAGGCCCGGCGTCGCCGAACAATATCGGTCTGACGATCGTGGGTTATCTGTACAACCGCGGTATCCAGAAGAATGACTTAGGCTACGGCAGTGCGATCGGTCTGGTGCTTCTCGTGATCGCATTGATCATCAATATCATACAGCTTGTCGCAAACGGCACATTCAAGAAGGAGGAGAGATAACATGGCGAATTCTATCGATAAAAAGATGGGCATGAGCGCAAAGAACCGAATCCTCAGTGTGATCGCGACGGCGTGGTTTGCGATTCTTGCCATTATCATTATCTTCCCCGTTTTTGCGGGATTGCTGGCGTCCTTCCGTCCCGGCACGGAGCTGATCCGCAAGGGTCTGAGTATTGACCTTGATGTGAGAACGATGACGCTGAACAACTACATCTATCTGTTCAGCGGCAACGCGGACTCGCAGAAATACTTTATGTGGTTTAAGAACAGTCTGTTCCTGACGGCGGTGTCCGTTGTGGGAACGCTGGTGGTCTGCTATATCGTGGCTTACGGACTGAGCATGTATGAGTACCCGTTAAAGAACTTCCTGTTCTTCCTCGTCATCGCGACGATGATGGTGCCCTTTGAGATTCTGATTCTCCCTCTGTACAAGGAGATGATCACCCTGAAACTGATCGACACGACGGCGGGCGTTGTGCTGCCCGGCGTCTGCGGCGCCTCCACGGTGTTCTTCTTCAGACAGTACATGATAGGACTGCCGAAGGAGCTGCTGGACGCGGGGCGTATCGACGGCGCGACGGAGTACGGCATCTGCTTTAAGATCATGCTTCCGATCACCAAGCCCGCCTTTGCGGCGATGTCCATCCTCTGCGCTATGGGCGCGTGGAACAACGTCCTGTGGCCGATGCTGGTGTACAGAAACGCGAGCAAGTTCACGCTGCCGATCGGCTTAAATACGCTGCTCACGCCTTACGGCAACAACTATGATGTCCTGATCGCAGGTTCCATGTTCGGCATTCTGCCGGTGTTCATCGTGTTCCTGTGTTTCCAGAGATACTTCATCGAGGGTATGACGGCAGGCGCCGTTAAGGGCTAATATGGTATAGAGGCAATAATACTCCATTGCCGAAAAGCTGCTACAACCGCTGCATATCAGTTGGAGGTAGCAGCTTTTTGCAAACTATGGTATGATGACGATATGAATACGCTGTTTCAGGATTTTCACACAACGGAAAAAAATATAGATTATCTTACGGGTCTGTGCAACAGGAGAGGGCTGGGAGAAGTCTGGGATACGCTGCCGGAGGATCGCCTGGTGCACTGTCTCTATCTGGATGTGGACAATTTCAAGCTGGTCAACGACATCTACGGGCATGCCAAGGGAGACCGGCTGCTGATCTTTATCGCAGATCTGCTCACCGGCGCTTTCCCCGGACAGCTCGTTGTCCGGATGGGCGGGGACGAGTTCGTGGTCATGTGCGACGGCGGACTGCCGGTTCGCGCCGTGGAGGAGAAACTGTCAGGCCTGCAGGATGCGATCTGCGCCGGCGACTTCGACGCGGAGGTGGAGAAACTTCTCTCCTTCAGTATCGGCGTCTGCTTTGAGCAGCCGGTCTCCTTGGGGATGCCGCATATTTTGGATCAGAGCGATACGGCGATGTATCATGTGAAGAAGAACGGCAAGGGCAGATACCTCCTGTATGACGAGATCAGGGAACGGGTGGAGGAGGAGAATGCCATCAAGGAGCGCGCCCTGTCCGGCGTGATCGAAAAGGAAATGGAGGTGCTGTACCGGCCGGTGGTGCATCTGCAGACATCCGACGTGATCGCGGCGGAGACGGTACTGCAGTGGAATTTCCCGGGGCGCGGCCTTATTCCAGAGAAGAAATTTATGCCTGTGTGCAAGCAGTACGGCGTCATCGACGAGCTGGACAGATTCCTTCTGGAGCAGGTCTGTGCCGGCAAAGAGGCTTGGCGCGATACGGATCTTCGGTATCTGGATATTTATATGCCTCTGTCCGGGGCTTATCTGATGCAGAAAGACAGCGTCGCGTATATCGCCAAATGCATGGAGAGACACGGCGTCAGGCAGGAGGAGATCAAATTCTGCATCGCCGAGAAGGATTTCATAGAAAACGGGAGCAGGCTCTACGAGATGGTGCAGACGATGATCGATCTGGGTTTCAGCATGGCGATCCACGATTTCGCCTCAGGCTCTTCGCTGCGCATCTTGCAGAAACTCCCGGTCAAGACGCTGAAACTGGACAGGAAACTGCTCACGGAGGCGCAGAGGAGCGAGACGGGGCTGTGCATCCTGCGCAATGTGATCAGTCTGGGCAGAGATCTGAACTGCAAGATCGTGGGGCAGGGGATCGAGAAGACGAACCAGATCGCCATGCTGGCCAACTACGGCGCGCAGTATGGCATCGGGGCGTATTACGGAGAGCCTGTCGGGGATAAAGAGTTTAGGCAGATCTACGGGGATCGGATCTTTCATATCCGCAACAGGCGGCCGTCGGCGTTTCGGTTCGACCATGATTTTACAGACGACACGGGCGTCTGCAGCGGCGAGTTTTCCGGCGGCGGCTATACCTTTTCGGACGGCGTTGTCAAGGGGCAGCGGTCCCTTCACTTCCCGGGCGGCGAGGTGAAGAAAAACGTGCTGATACTTCCGGGGACGGCGATGCACAGCGACAGCTATTCCATCTGTTTCTGGCTGAATCCGGACGTGGAGCAGCCCTGGACGAGCGCCGTCTATATCGACTACGCGGACGGGTTCATGAGCCTGATCCCGGTCAGCGGACACGGAGATTTCTTCTATCGGATCAAGGACGACAGGGAGGCCAACGAGTGGCACGACATCGCGTGCAGACAGGCGGTGCCGGGGCAGTGGTCCTATATCTGCGCCACCTATGACGCAGTGACGCAGATCGCCAAGCTGTATTTCAACGGTCTGCTTGTGGGCAGCAGAGAGAACGTTCCCAACATGAAGGTCGTCAGACGCATCGTGCTCGGCGGCGACGAGTACCAGCGCTCCTATGAGGGAAAGCTGGCCGATCTGGAGTTCTATCATTACGCCATGTCTGCGGACGACGTGCAGGAAAGATTCTTGGAATATCAGAAGGACGAGACGTTTCTGGGAACCGAGGGAAGGAAGTAGGCAGCCGGAGAGCGGAAAAACGAGAGAGGCGGGAGGATCATGGCCAAGTATATCATGGCGCTGGATGCGGGGACGACCAGCAACCGATGTATTCTGTTCAACGAAAAGGGCGAGGTGTGCAGCGTGGCGCAGAGGGAGTTTACGCAGTATTTTCCCAAGCCGGGCTGGGTGGAGCACGACGCGGACGAGATCTGGGCCAGCCAGCTGGGCGTGGCGGTGGAGGCCATGAACATGATCGGCGCGGACGCGGGAGACATCGCCGCTATCGGCATCACCAACCAGCGGGAGACCGCCGTTGTGTGGGACAGGCGCACGGGGGAGCCGGTGTATCACGCCATCGTCTGGCAGTGCAGAAGGACGTCGAAGGAGTGCGACGCGCTGAAGGAGCGGGGACTGACGGAGAGGTTGAAAGAGAAGACGGGGCTTGTGATCGACGCTTACTTCTCGGCGACGAAGATCAAGTGGATTCTGGACAATGTGCCGGGAGCGAGGAGCCGGGCCGAGAGCGGGGAACTGCTTTTCGGCACGGTGGAGACGTGGCTGATCTGGAAACTGACGAAGGGCGCGGTGCATGTGACGGACTATTCCAACGCGTCGCGCACCATGCTTTTTAATATCAATACATTGCAGTGGGATGACGAGATATTGGAGGAACTGCACATTCCGAAGAGCATGCTGCCTGAGGTCAAAGCGTCGAGCTGCGTCTACGGGCGGACGGACCCGGCGTTTTTCGGGGGCAGCATCCCCATCGCCGGCGCGGCGGGGGACCAGCAGGCGGCGCTGTTCGGGCAGACCTGTTTCGCGGCGGGAGAAGTGAAGAACACTTACGGTACGGGCTGTTTCCTGCTGATGAACACGGGGGAGCGCCCGGTGTTCTCCGACCACGGTCTGGTGACGACGATCGCGTGGGGCTTGGACGGGAAGGTCCATTACGCGCTGGAGGGTTCGATCTTCGTGGCAGGCGCGGCGGTGCAATGGCTGCGCGACGAGATGCGCCTGATCGACTCCGCGGCGGACTCCGAGTATATGGCGAACAAGGTCAGGGATTCCGGAGGCTGTTACGTGGTGCCCGCGTTCACGGGTCTGGGAGCGCCCCACTGGGATCAGTACGCGAGAGGGACGATCGTGGGGATCACGCGGGGCGTGAATAAATATCATATCATCCGCGCTACGCTGGAGTCCATCGCTTATCAGGCGAACGACGTGCTGGAGGCTATGGAGGCCGACGCGCATATGAAGATCAGGTCGCTCAGAGTGGACGGCGGCGCCAGCGCCAACGATTTCCTCATGCAGACGCAGGCGGACATCGTGAACGTTCCTGTCATCCGTCCACGGTGCGTGGAGACGACGGCCATGGGGGCCGCCTATCTGGCGGGGCTGGCGGTAGGTTACTGGTCGAGTCCGGAGGACGTGATCAAAAACCGTACCGGCGGGCAGACCTTCGAGCCGTCTCTGGAGCAGGCGGACAGGGAGCGGATGATTAAGGGGTGGAATCGCGCCGTGAAGTATGCGTATGGCTGGGCCAAGGACGAGTAGCGGGAAGGTGCGTAGAGATGTCTGAGCGGGATTATTTCAGGGATGCATTGTCTGATTTTACCTACGAGGCGGCCAGCGGCGGCGCGATCCGCCATCTGGCGGATCTGGGGTATACGGCGAGACAGATCAGCGAGAGGCTGACCTATCCCACGCCCTATGAGCGGGTGCGCAGGACTCTCTGGCAGCACTTGAACGACAGCGGGATCGTGCTCACACAGGAGCCGGGAGGCGGCGCGCGGCGCGCGAAACCAACGTACAGAGTGGAGCGCGACAGGTTCGGGCGCGCCGGTTTTCGCAGGGAGACGGAGGGCGCGGAGGAGACGGAGAAGATATGCTGGCACGAGAGCCGTTACAGCAGGGAGCGCTGCGGCGATCTGGCGGCTTATCTGGCGAAGATGTGCGGCGGCTGCGGGGAGGAGGGCGCGTATCTGTCCTGCGATTTCGGGCTGCGCGCGCTGAGAGAGGACGGAACGCTTGCGGCGGCGCTGGGCGTCCTGAACGGGCGGCAGCGGGAGTACATAGAGGGGCTTATGTGGGAGGACAGGATCTGCTACCACAGGCTTGACAGCCGTATGCGGGAGATCCTGACGCGGCTCTACGCCGGAGGATATTATCACGGATATTGTTACTTCCTGAAACAGCGGGAGAAGGTGGCGGTCGGCTGACCGCCTTTTTGCTGTTCACGGAAGAAAAAACCACGACAAATGATGCAACTTTGATACATTTTTGATACAACTTTGATGCAAGCCTATTCTATAATAAGCCCATAGGAAGGATCCTGCCGTAAAAAAGCACAGAGGATGAAGGAGTTGTATCATGAAGAGCCAAAAGAAGATCTTACAAAAAAGCGTCCTGTTACTCATGGCTGTGTCGATGGCTGCGGTCGCGGGATGCCAAGGGGGCAGGAAGGAGCGGACGTACCCGGAGCCTGTCGTCTCGAAAGTGCGGGAGGACGCCGTCTCTCCTGAGATGTCTGAAAGGGACGGCGGCGGAGCCGCAGAGAAGGAGCCGGCTGACGCGGACGGGGGAGAGACGGAGAGAGCGGAGAGCGCGCCGCCGCAGGGGGCGCAGACGGAGAAACCGAAACCGCCGGAAGGGTGGACTTTCAACCTTGCCTCGGAGGACTGGGGGCTTTCTTTCGGGGAGGAGGGCGCGCAGCCCGTAGGGAACGCGTCGGCGGAGGATCTTAAGTGGTACGACGCCTACTATGTGGGAGACGCCCGGGAGAAGGTCATCTATCTCACTTTTGACTGCGGCTATGAGAACGGCAACACGGCGCCGATCCTGGACGCCCTGAAGAAACATGACGCGCCTGCCACGTTCTTCGTCGTAGGCCACTTTCTGGAGACGGCTCCGGACATGGTCAAACGCATGGTGGCGGAAGGACACGCCGTGGGAAATCACACCTATCATCACCTCGACATGCCCGCGATCTCGGACGAGGCGACCTTTCGGAGCGAGATGGAGGATGTGGCCGGACTTTTTCATGAGATCACCGGCGAGGAGCTTTCCATGTACTACAGGCCGCCCCGGGGCAAGTGCAATGAAGAGAATCTCAAGACGGCGCAGAAATTAGGTTACAGCACGATCTTCTGGAGCCTTGCGTATGTGGACTGGAATCAGGACGACCAGCCCGGCCGCGAGGAGGCTCTGGACAAGCTGACGGCCAGGATCCATCCGGGCGCGGTGGTGTTATTGCACAACACGTCTCGGACCAATGGGGAGATTCTGGACGAGCTCTTGACAAGATGGGAAGGGATGGGATATTCCTTCCGGCCGCTGTCGGAGCTGACGGAAGGAGGGACGCAGACAACTTAGGTCTGCGTCTTTTGCGTTGCGGCGGTGAAGGGACGGCAGGGCGCGGGGATGCCCGCCGGAAAGATTCGGCAAGATGGGGCTGTCATATTGCAAAAAGATGTGTTATGATTGCTCATATAGGGGAATTGTTTCCAATTGCAGCAGTGGTATACGGCGGGTTGTGATGAGGAAATAGCATTATGAGGAAGATATTGACGGTTGCCGGCGGCATCGTAGGCATCCTTCTGATCGGCATGATATTGATCCGGGCGCGCGAGACGGATACTGAGGTGACGAGGAAACAGACGCGGGTCGGGTTTATACTCAACGGCAGTGTTGACGATCACAGCTGGGGGCAGTCTCACTATGAGGGGATGGAGCAGTGCGCCGAGACGCTGAATCTCGATGTGGTCTATCGGGAGAATGTGCCCGCGGACGATCGGTGCAGGGAGTGCATCGAGGAGCTGATCGGGCAGGGGTGTGAGATCATCATCTGCAATTCCTTCGGCTTTGGGGAGTATGCGCTGGCGGCGGCGAAGGAGCATCCCGACATCTACTTTTTCCATGCGGCCGGCGTGGAGGAGGCGGATAATCTGGCCACCTATTTCGGGCGGATCTACCAGATGAGGTATCTGAGCGGCATGGTGGCCGGTATGCAGACGGAGACGGATGAGATCGGCTATGTGGCGGCCTATCCGATCTCGGAGGTGAACCGCGGTATCAATGCCTTTGCGCTGGGCGTGCGGCAGGTCAATCCCGATGCCGGGGTCTATGTGGAGTGGACGCAGTCGTGGACCGGGGAGGCGGAGGCCGAGGCGGCCACGGAGAGACTGCTGGACGGCCACGATATTGACGTGCTGACTATACATACGGATACGAACCGGCCTCTCGAGATCGCGGAGGAGAGGGATATCTGGTGTATCGGCTACAATATGGACAATATAGAACGCTATCCGAACACATTTCTGACAGCTCCCGTATTTGAGTGGGAGAATTTTTACGAGCCTCACATACTGGAATGTCTGCAGGGCAAGTTCTCCGGACGGCATTACTGGGACGGCGCGGAGACGGGCATCGTTGCGCTGGCGCCTCTGAGCGGCAATGTAAAGGCGGGCGTGGCGGAGAAGGTCGAGGCGGCGAGGCAGAAATTTCTGAGCGGGACCTTCGACGTCTTCTACGGGCCGGTCACGGACACAGACGGGGTCGTTCGTGTCCGGGAGATGGAATCCATGACAGACGACGAAATGCTGAATGCGTTCGACTGGTATGTGGAGGGTGTTGTGACGGCTGCAGAGTGACAGCGTCAGTTTGCGTATGCGGAAGGCTTAGGGGTCTATGACAGGGTGGAGATCGTGGATTGAAAAGAATAGAAGGATAGCGGTCGCGGTGCTGCTCTCTGTGCTGGCGTGCGGGGCGGTGGGCGTGCTGATGCACGATAGAATGCTGACGCTGCTGCGCTACTATGCACAGCAGCAGACAGTGCAGCAGGCTGAACTTCTGGCGCAGACGGCGGAGGAGAGATTTGCGTCCCGGCTGGAACAGCTGCGCCGGACGGCGGACTGTATAGAACTCTGGACAGAGAGGGGGCAGGATGTGGAGGCTCTGCTCGACGTGCAGGAGGAGTCCGCCTCCGTGGGGCTTTTGGAGCTTGATGGCGGCGCGGTGTACGGCGAGGCCCTTGACTTTTCTGCTTTCGACGGGATCAGACGGTCCTTTCACGGGGAGAGCGCGGTCTGCTATGGCGATGGCGGACTGCTTTTTACCGTGCCTGTTTACAGGGAGGGAAATGTGCGATATGTGCTGTACAGGCTGTACGATCCGGCGTCTCTCTACGATGCGTTCGGACTCTCTTGCTATGGGGGTGCGGGCAAAGTGCTCATCATGGACAGGGACGAGCGGGTGATCGTTCCGGACAGCGCGGAGAGCAAGACGAATTTCCTTCAGACGGGCGAAAACTATGAAGGCTTTCTGAAAATGCGCGAGCAGATGCAGGTGCTGCGGGCGGCGTCCGTTTTTGTGGGCACGGGGAAGGAGAAGAATTTCCTCTTTGCGGCCGAGCCGGAGGGTATGGATATGCTCTTGGTAGGACTCGTCCCGGAGGACGCGGCGATGGAGGGCGTCTCCTATCTGATCGCGCTGGTGTTGTTTGTGTTCGCGCTGCTGCTGCTGGCCCTGCTCATCGGCATGATCTATCTGTTCGGCGCGGAGGAGAAGGTGAAGGAGAGCGACGAGCTCAGGGAGGCCAAGCTGACCGCGGAGAGGGCGAATCGCGCCAAGAGCGATTTCCTGGCAAATATGTCCCATGAGATCCGCACGCCGATCAACGCCATCATGGGTATGAATGAGATGATACTCAGAGAAAGCGAGCAGGAGGAAGTGAGCGAGTACGCGGAGAATATTGAGATGGCGAGTCAGACGCTTCTGTCGCTTATCAACGATATTCTGGATTTCTCCAAGATTGAGTCCGGCAAGATGGAGATCATAGAAGGGACTTACGACACGGCGTCGGTCTTAAACGACGTCATCAATATGGTGCGGATCAAGGCGGAGGACAAGAATCTGTGGTTCTATATCGATATAGACGCCAAGCTGCCGAGCGAACTCTGGGGAGACGGGACGCGCATCCATCAGGTCATCACCAACGTGCTGAACAA
This sequence comes from uncultured Lachnospiraceae bacterium, assembly GCA_947632515.1. Classification (GTDB taxonomy): domain Bacteria; phylum Bacillota; class Clostridia; order Lachnospirales; family Lachnospiraceae; genus UBA3282. The sequence continues at coordinate 31,884 of CANRPO010000018.1, read as the reverse complement.
CGCTGTGAAGTACACGAAACAGGGCGGCGTGTCCCTGTCCGTGACCGGGGAGCCCATGGAAGGAGATCGCATTCTCTTAAGGGTGCAGGTGGAGGACACGGGCATTGGCATCAGAGAGGAAGATATGCCGAGGCTGTTCCAAAACTTTGAGCGGCTGGATATGGAGGAAAACCGCAACGTGGAGGGCAGCGGTCTGGGGCTTGCCATCACCTACAGGCTTGTCAGGCAGATGGGCGGCGAGATCACGGTGGAGAGCGAGCACGGCGTTGGCTCTGTATTTACCCTGTCGATCCCTCAGGGCATCATGAGCGACGATCCCATCGGAGATTTCGAGGAGCGGTATCAGACGGTCATGCAGAAGAACCGAAAAATGCACCGCTACCGCGAGAGTTTCGTCGCGCCTGACGCCAAGGTGCTCGTGGTGGACGACACTTCGATGAATCTGATGGTCATCAGCCAGCTCCTGAAGAAGACCAAAATGCGCGTAGACACGTGCATGAGCGGCAGGGAATGTCTGCTCATGATACAGAAAGAGCACTACGACGTGATCCTGTTAGATCACATGATGCCGGAGATGGACGGGATCGAGACGCTCCGCGCCATCAAGGGCATGTACCATCACAAGTGTCAGGACACGCCGGTCATCGCGCTGACGGCAAACGCCATTGTAGGGGTCCGCGAAATGTATATGAAGGAAGGATTCAGCGATTATCTGAGCAAGCCCGTGGAGGCGAACGCGCTGGAGGAGATGCTGAAGAAGTATATTCCTTCCGGCAAGATGCAGAGCGTCACCGAGCAGATTCGGGCGGATAAGGCGAAAGGATGGCACGAAATGTCGCAGGCCGTGCCGGACGGCGATCCGGCGGTCAAAAAACAGCAGTGGATCGATCCGAATACAGGCATTCGCTACTGCGGCGACAGCGAGGATGTGTACAGGGAAGTATTGCAGGAATTCTGCGATGTGTCGAAGGAGGAGAGGGACGCCATCGACGCGGTATTCGAGGCGGAGAATTGGAAGGAGTACACCGTGCGGGTACACGGTCTGAAATCTTCGGCGCAGAGCGTGGGCGCGAAGAAACTCTCCGAGGAGGCAGCCGGTCTGGAGCAGGCGGGCAACGAACTGCAGAAGGAAGGCGCGGCACACAGGGAAGAACTGATCGCATATATTAAAGAGTATCACGGCAGGACGATGCGGATGTACGAAGAGTCCGTAGAGGAAGGAAGAGCGTATCTGCGCTTGTAAAGGCGGACGCGGCTGAAGTTTCCTGCGGAAGAGGACTTGCGAAACCGAATCGGATTTGCTATACTATAATAATGTATAATAATGTCGGAATTTTATCTGCGGGCTGTTGTGTTTGCCGGGAGTGGGCTGGGAGAGTGTTAGCATGCAAAGTGTAGTGATCATATCACAGATTCAGAGTTATTTGTTAGTGTCTCTTAAAGAGTGGTTTGAGAAAGCCGAATACGAAGTCACGATCGTCAAGGCGGATGTGGAGACGATCAGCCAGATCGAAGCGGAGAGCATGGGCGTGATCCTGCTCTATGTGGACGAGAAGATGGCGGATGAACAGCAGGCGCTCAACTTTATCAAGGACAAAGCGGTGGAGAGCGACATCCCCGTCTTTGCCATCGGCGACACCCATGAGTTATCCGTGGTGGAGAGCATGATCTCCAGGAACCTGATCCGCCGCAAGTTCCTTCGCCCGATCAATGTCAGCGAGGTCGTCGACGCGATCGTGGCCTTTATGAAGGATCATACCAAGCACAATAAGAAGAAGATACTGGTGGTGGACGACTCCGGAACCATGCTGCGCAACGTCAAGGGCTGGCTGGAGGAAAACTACCAGGTGACGCTGGCGAACTCGGGCGCGATGGCGATCAAGTATCTGGCGACCAACAGGCCGGATCTGGTGCTGTTGGACTATGAGATGCCGATCGTGGACGGCAAGCAGGTGTTAGAGATGATCAGGAGCGAGACAGAATTTGAAGATATTCCGGTCATCTTCCTGACGAACAAGGGCGACAGAGCCACGATCTTGGAAGTTATGGCTTTAAAACCGCAGGGCTATCTGCTCAAGACGATGGAGCCGGAGAAGATCGTGGAGTCCATCGACAATTTCTTTGAGGAGCGCAGGAAGAAAGAATTGCTGAGTTCCTGATTTGCGATGGGAACAGAGACAGGAGAAACAGGGAACGTAAATATCGATAAGCCGCCGGATGTGCCGGCGGCTTATCGTGCTTACTGTGCGTTTCGTCCCGTATGGCGGATCGCCGTCAGATCGTCGAACTGAAATGTCCGCCGGGCTGCGGCGCGGTGGATTCCTCCCTGACGCTGTCCCAGTCCACATTGATGATCTTGTCCAGAAGTTCCTCGGCGTCGGAGGCGTAAACGGTGGTCCGCTTGCCGCGCTCATAGCCGTGCGCGTAGGGATTTTTCGATCCGGCTCTGTCCGTCTCTGTCTTTTCCGCGGCCTCCCTCTTATGATCCCGGATGCTCTCGATAAACTGTCTCTGACGCTCGCCGGCCTTCTCCAGCTCGGCGAAGTAGGAAAACTCGCCGTCCTTGCCGATGCTGACGCCCATGCGGAGAACTTCGTCCTTGTGGTCGCCCAGCTGCCCCTTGAGATCATCCAGCTTGCCCACCGCCTCGTCGAGCAGGGAGAGGTTCTTCTCTTTGACGCTCTCGTCGGAGGCCATGCGCTCCAGTTCCTCGGGATCGATCAGCGTGGTGTACTCTTTCGTGCCGCGCGAGAGATAGGAGGCAGCCTCCTCCTCGGAGTCGTAATCTGCCACGATAAAGTCCATGTTGCCGTATGTCTTCTGCAATTCCTGCAAGAGCGCCTTCGCCCTGGCGCTCAGCTGCACGCCGCCCGTCTTGTCCGTCTTGCCGGCTTTTTTGGCCGTCTCTGTCTTTGCGGACTTGTTCTGTTCCTTTCGATTCCTGACAGCGTTATCGTAATAACTGCTCTGATAGGCGCTGTATCCGCTGACTCTGTTCATTTTGTTCGCCCTCCTTAGCGTATGCTGTGTAAATCCTTTTACCGGGTATGTCAAAACTTTAAACTTTATATGTATATCGTAAGCTGCGCGGCATTTGTTAACAGTCTGTTTGACAAAAACGAAAAATGGTAGTATAAATAAGGTAATCATATAAAGTATAGCGGACATATAGGAAAAGGACGCTGTGCCGAGCAAACAAGAGAGAGTGAAGACGGTATGAAGATTTCGACAAAGGGAAGATACGCTCTTCGGCTCATGCTTGATCTGGCGCTCAACAATAGCGGCGAGCCGGTGCGGATCAAAGACATTGCGGCCAGACAGGAAATATCGGACAAATATCTGGAGCAGATCATTTCCACGCTGAATAAGGCGGGGTATGTAAAGAGCGTCAGAGGACCCCAGGGCGGCTATCATCTGGCCAAGGAGCCGTCGCAGTACACGGTGGGTATGATCTTGCGCCTGACGGAGGGGTCGCTTGCGCCCGTGGCGTGTCTGGAGAATGAGGAGAACGACTGCCCGCGCCGGACCTACTGCGTCACGCTGCGTCTGTGGCAGATGCTGAACGACGCGATCAGCAATGTGATCGATAAGGTGACGCTGGCGGATCTGGTGGAATGGCAGGGCGAGCTGACGGATAACTATGTGATCTAGCGGCTTGGAAGGAAAGCCTGTCCCGGCATAATATAGCTTGCATTTACGGCGCGCACTATTGTACAATAGAGTGAAACGATTCGTGCGCAAAGCAAGTTCGGGGCTGACCTGATACCGGGGATTCACATGACCAAAGTAAAGAGCCTGTGGGAGCGGGTGAAACATTTTAAAGTCAATATCATGAACTATGACGTATTTCTGCAGATATGCGCCATCGCTCTCGCCCTTGTGCATCTGGTGCTGATGATCGCCATGCGGTTCAGCGGCCGGATCTTATTGACGTCCGTCAATATTTTCAGTATCTGCACATATCTCATAGCGTTTCATTATGCGGGTAAGAACCGAATCAAGCTGGTCTATTACATGTTCGTCACAGAGATTCTGATATACTCAACGCTCTCGGTCTGCATCTTAGGCGAGTACACGCAGTTTTCCGTCTACTGTCTGGCGGTGATCCCGTTCACCTTTCTGACGGGCTATGTGCTGGACTGCCAGAACCTGAACAGGAAAGTCTTCCACTCGATCAAAAACGTCGTCATATTGTGCATATGGTATCTGGTGGAGCTGGGCATCGGCGCGCTCTTCGGTTCGCAGTATGAGATGGGGGCGGATGCCATCGGCATCTTCCTGCGCTATCTGAATATCATGATCAATATTTTCTGCCTGCTGTTCGGCTGCGGCGTGCTCGCCATGGTAGCGGTGGATCACACGAGGACGATCCACAGGAATATGGAGGAGATGGAGCGGCTCATGCACGAGGCGGAGGCCTCCAACGAGGCGAAGAGCGCTTTCCTCGCGAACATGTCCCATGAGATCAGGACGCCGATGAACGCGATCTGCGGCATGGCGGATATGCTTTTGGACGAGGATCTGACGGAGCAGGGCAGAGAGTATGCGGCGACGATCAAATCATCGGGGGACGGTCTGCTCAGCATCATCAACGACATTCTCGATTTCTCTAAGATCGAGTCGGGCAAGATGCCGATCACACCGGAGGAATACTATTTTGCCTCTCTTGTGCACGACGTCGTCAGCATGATGGACGTGCGGGTGAAGGACAAGCCCGTGGAGCTTGTGACCGAGGTGTCGGACGATGTGCCGTCCGGGCTGTATGGGGACGTGGGCAGGATCAAACAGATCCTGATCAACATTATGGGCAACGCCGTCAAGTTCACCCATGAGGGCACGGTCACGCTGGGCATAACGTGGCGGATGGAGGAGCAGGGCATGGGGCGGCTCTTTTTCCGCGTGACGGACACGGGTATCGGTATCAGGCGGGAAGATATGTCGAAACTGTTTGACGCGTTTGAACAGGTAGATATGAAGAAGAACAGGGGCGTCGAAGGCACAGGGCTGGGGCTGTCCATCTGCAAATTGCTGGTGGAGAGCATGGGAGGCCGGATCAGAGTGGAGAGCGAGTACGGCAAAGGCAGTACGTTCCTCTTCGACATTGTCCAGAAAGTCGTAGACGCCGCGCCATGCGAGTACAGCAAGCGCAAAAAGAACGCGGAGCGCAAGCAGTTCGCCGTAGACTTCAAAGCGCCGGAGGCGAAGGTGCTTGTGGTGGACGACAACAAAGTCAATCTCCGCGTGGCGGCAGGGCTGCTTAAGAAGTTCGGCATTGTCCCGGATCTGGTGGACAACGGGCGGGACTGCGTGAATATCATACGGGAAGATGGGCGCTACGACCTCATTTTTATGGATCACATGATGCCGGAGATGGACGGCATTGAGGCGACGGAGCTGATTCGCGCCATCGGGACGGAGTACGCCGACAATCTCCCGATCATTGCGCTCTCCGCCAATGCGGTCAAGGATATGGAAAAACAGTTTCTGGCGGGCGGCATGAATGATTTCCTGCCGAAACCGATCGATCTGACGATGCTCGGCGCGCTGCTCAGAAAGTGGCTGCCGGAGGACGTCATACAGGAGACAGCCGAGGTGGGAGATCAGACGAAAAAGTAGCCAAAAAATTGGACGGAAAATTGACAGAATAGATGTGGAAATGGGAGATTGGTTGTGATAAAATAGTACACAGTCGATGGCAGTTTGCCGTCGATAGGAAAAGGTACGCAAGGGGGATTGAAAAATGACAGAGTCACAATACAGAAGAGCGAATAAGACGGTAATTTCAGTGGTTATCGTGATTCTGCTCTACTTTATTGCAGCGATGGGCTACACGGCAGTACATACGGATTCGACGTGGCAGGGGTACCTGAAAGTCATTGTCTCTGTCCTGTCGTGTATCGGTGCTGTGGTATCTTACATGCTGTGGCGCGATCAGAAAAAAGGCGCCATCGCCATCATGGGATGCGCTACCATCGCCTATGCGGTGATCGTGCTTTTGGGGGTGGATTCGGGCGTATATGCCTACGCGTTCCCGGTTTTGTTCGGCGCTATGGCATACCATAACAGAAAACTTGTGATCTATGGCAACGGCGCGATCGTTCTGATTAATCTGATCAAGCTGTTTATCGCCGGCGATGAGCAGTCCTCGGCCGTACAGATCGCATTCCTGACCTGCCTTTTGGTGGCGTATGCCTCTATCAGGATCTCCAAGCTGCTCATCGTCTTCAACGACGAGAATGTGAGCGCGGTGGAGGAGTCCGCGAAGGCGCAGGAGGCCAACCAGCAGAAGATGATCCGGGTGGCGGAAGACATCATCCGTAATTTTGACGGCGCGATGGAGCGTCTGAACGATCTGCAGGGCAATGTGGACACGAACAATTTCGCCATGACGAATATTGCGGAGAGCACGGACGCCACGGCGCAGTCCATTCAGAGACAGGCCGATATGTGCATGGATATTCGAAGCAACACAGACTCCGTGGAGGAGAGTATGAAACAGCTTATCGCGGCGTCGGGCAGAGCCAACAGCATGGTCTCTCAGGGCGCGGAGGTTGTGAAGAGCCTGAGAAAACAGGCGCAGAACGTGGAGGAGGCGAGCAATGCGACCGTCTCTGTCAGCAACAGGCTCAGTCAGAAGGTGGAGGAAGTGCAGAACTTTATCGGCGTGATTCTCTCCATCTCCAGCCAGACGAATCTGTTAGCCCTCAACGCCTCCATCGAGGCTGCGCGCGCGGGTGAGGCGGGCAGAGGTTTCGCGGTAGTCGCGGAGGAGATCAGACAGCTCTCCGAGCAGACCAAGGACGCCTCCAACAGCATTACCAACATCATCAACGAGCTGATTCAGGATACGAAGAGCGTAAACGAGAGCGTGGACAGCGCGGTGCAGTCCATCAACAAGCAGAACGAGCTGATCGAGGAGACGAAGGAGAAGTTCGTGGCGGTGGACGAGGAAGTACAGAATATGGCGCAGGGCGTGCGGGACAGCGAGAAAGTCATAGCCGGAATTCTGGACAGCACCAACGCCATCTCGGACGACATCTCGCAGCTGTCCGCGACCAGCGAAGAGGTCGCGGCGTCCAGTATGGAGGGACTTCGCACATCGGAGGCCACCGTACAGGATATGCAGGCGTGCCGCGAGATGCTGGAAGGCATTCTGGATCTTGCAAAGCAGCTGCAGTAGTCTGCGGTCCGTTTTCATATGATACGGTTACAGGCCCCGGGAGAGATACCCGGGGCTTAACTGTTGGGAAGAAAAATAATGAGCAGCTTACTTGACGGCGTGGAAAGTCTGTGATATAGTCTACCTAGTTGCAGAAGTAAAATCGGTGAGCAAAGAGAGTACCGAAGGGCGGTACATCACAGAGAGCCGGCGTTGGTGGGAGTCGGTATGGGACGCTTTCGGGAATGGGTTTGTGAGATGCAGGCTGAAAGGAGACGAGTAGGCCGGGCCGTATTTCCTGCGTTAAGGGAAAGGATATTGGGACGGTCGTCTCTGTATCCGGAAAGAGTCAGATGATAGTATTGGTGGCAGGTATTTTCCGATCGGAGAATACTTTTTTATTTTGAAAACGCCGCGATACGCATTTGAAAAGAAGGGTGGCACCGCGTGTAACACGTCCCTGTGGGATATACACGGCGGTGTTTTTTAGTTGATGGAAAGGAGAGGCGCGATATGAAGAGGAAACTGCGCGCGTACCGCAAGACGGTCAGCATCGTCGATGAGAAGGCGATCTCCATGTTTGAGGGGATCGCGGGAAACAAAAAGTGCTTTCTTTTGGAGAGCTACGACAAGGACTACGACAGATATTCCTTCTTCGGGATCGACCCCGAGGAGATCGTCTCCTCGAAGGGCATGAGTCTGACGATCACAAAGGCGGACGGCAGCGTGGAGGTCAGAGAGGGCAACCCGCTGGAGCTTTTGAAAGAGTATTATGACGAGTTTGAGGTCGTCAAGGACGAGGGGGAGCTTGCCATGATCGGCGGGCTGGTGGGGAGTCTGGCCTATGATTTCGTCCGCTACAGCGAGGAACTGCCCGACGAAAACCCCGACGAGATCGGCATCGAGACGATCCAGATGATGCTCACGAAGGAGTTCATCATCATCGACCACAGGGCGGAGACGATGACGGGCGTGGCGCTGGAGGAAGATACGCCCGAGGGACGCATACTCGGCGAGCAGAAGGCCGCCGACCTGATCGCCCTAGTCAGAAACAGCATGAAGGACGGCGGGCAGCCGGAGAAGTTCGTGCATGACGGCCGCATCACGCACAAGACGGACACTCTGGAGGAGTATTGCGGCAAGGTCGAGAAGATCAAACACTATATCAGAGAGGGCCATATCTTTCAGACGGTGCTGTCCCAGCGCTGGACCATCGAGACGGGCCACGACGGGCTGACGCTCTACAAGGAGCTGCGGGAGCTGAATCCGTCCCCCTATCTGTACTACTTCAACTTCGGCGACTTCGAGATCATCGGTTCCAGCCCGGAGATGCTTGTGAAACAGACGGACAACAAAGTGTTCACATGCCCCATTGCGGGGACGAGGCGGCGCGGCAGGGACGAGGAGGAAGACCAGCTTTTGCGGGACGAACTGCTGCGGGATGAAAAGGAGCGGGCGGAGCACGTCATGCTGGTGGATCTGGCCAGAAACGACATGGGGAGGATTGCGGAGTTCGGGACGGTCAAGGTGACGCAGTTCATGAACGTGCAGAACTATTCCCACGTCATGCACATCGTGTCTCTGGTGGAGGGGAAGAAACGGGGCGAGAGACATCCCCTTGATCTGGTGGCCTCCTTCCTGCCGGCGGGGACGCTCTCAGGCGCCCCCAAGATCCGCGCTATGGAGATCATCGACGAGCTGGAAACGGTGCGCAGGGGATTGTACGGCGGCGCAACGGGCTATGTGGGATTCAACGGCAACATGGATCTGTGCATCACGATCCGCACCATGATCAAGAAGGGCAATAAAGTCTATCTGCAGGCAGGCGCGGGTATCGTGGCGGATTCCGTGGGCGAGTCGGAGTATCAGGAGTGCTGCAACAAGGTGATGGCGCTCGCCAAGACGCTGGTGGAGGAGGAAAATTTATGATCTTACTGATTGATAATTACGATTCGTTTACTTATAATCTATACCAGTATATCGGCACCTTCACGAGCGACATCCGGGTGGTCAGAAACGACAAGATCACGCTTGCCGAGATCGAGGCCCTCGACCCGGAAAGGATCGTGCTGTCCCCCGGGCCCAAGAGTCCGAAGGAGGCGGGGATCTGTATGGAAGTGGTGCGCAAATTCACGGGGAAGAAACCAATCCTCGGCATCTGTCTCGGCCATCAGTGTATCGGCGAGGCGCTGGGCGGTACGGTGTCCTACGCCAAGAAGATCTTTCACGGCAAACAGAGTAAGATCGAGCACGACGGCACCAGCATCTTTACGGGGATCCCCTCGCCCATCAAGGTGGCCAGATACCATTCGTTGGCGGTGCAGAGGGAGGATCTGCCAGGGTGCTTACGGATCATGGCGCAGACGGAGGACGGCGAGATCATGGCGATCCGCCATAAGGAGTACCCTGTGGTCGGACTGCAGTTTCATCCGGAGTCTATCTACACGGAGCACGGCAAGAGACTTGTGGAAAACTTTGTGAACGGCGTCGTATAGCGCGCAGTCGGCGGGAAGGGCAGCCGCTCACAGGGCGGCGTGAAACAGGGCGCGGTATATGGGACGGCGCAAAGGAGGAGCAAATGATCTTAGATGAAATCGTAGCGGATAAGAAGAAAAGGCTGCCACAGCACAAGGCGCGCGTCTCCGAGGAGGAGATGAAACGTCTGGCGGCGGCGTGCGACAGGGAGAGCGTCAGTTTCTACGGCGCTGTCGCAAGGGAAGGGCTGTCCATCATCGGAGAGTTCAAGAAAGCGTCTCCCAGCCACGGCAGGATGGACAACAAGATCGAGCTGACGGACAGGATCGATCAGTACAACGCGTCGGTGGACGCGATCTCCTGTCTCACGGAGGAGGATCACTTCTTGGGGAGCGTGGATTACTTTAAGCAGATCAGGGGCATCTCCGGGCTGCCGATGCTCCGCAAGGACTTTATCATCGACCCCTACCAGATCTTCGAGGCGAAGGTGATCGGCGCAGACTGTATCCTGCTGATCGCGGCGATCCTGAACGACAGGGAGTTAAAGCTTTTCTATGAACTGGCTTACGACCTCGGCATGGACGCTCTGGTGGAGGTGCACGACGAGGAGGAGATGATGCGGGCGGTGGGGCTCGACGCGAAGATCATCGGGGTCAACAACCGCAACCTGAAGGATTTCAGCATCGACCTGAACACCACGAAGAGACTGGCGCAGATGGCGCCGGAAGGGACGCTGCTCGTGTCCGAGAGCGGCGTCGGAAAAGACCAGGATGTGAAATTCTTAAAAGAAGTGGGCGTAGACGCGCTGCTGATCGGCACCGTCTTCATGGAGGCGGAGGATCCGCGGGCGCTGGCGCAGAGGTGGAAAAGGTTATAAGGGCCTGTGCGGAAGGAGGCGGCCGGACGGTATGGAGCGGGAAGGGAGAAAAGACGGCATGACAAAGATAAAAATATGCGGGCTGTTCTCGCCGGACGAGGCGGCGTGGGTCGCGGAGGAACAGGCGGATTATGGGGGGATCGTGTTGTTCTATCCCAATAGCCGCCGCAACAGGACGGTGGCGCAGGCGGGAGAGATCCTGCGGGTTTTGAAACAGGGAAAAACGCTGTCGGGCGCGCCCATTCAGGCGGTGGCGGTGACGGTGTCGCCCACGCCGGAGCAGGTGCGCGAGGTACAGGCGGCGGGTTTTGACAGGATCCAGATACACGGCGAACTGTCCAAAGCGTCCTTCGACGCGGTCGATATACCGATCCTACGGGCTTTCAACGGTTTGGGCAGAGAGGCCTACGAGAGATTTCACAGCTGCGGGAAGGTGGAGGCGTATCTCTTCGATGCGGGCAAACCGGGGAGCGGCCGGACTTTTGACTGGGAACTCCTGCGGCAGTTTCCGCGGGACGAGAAACCGCTCTTTCTGGCGGGCGGCCTGCATCCCGCCAACGTCGCGCAGGCGATCCGCGAGGTCGCTCCCGATGCGGTGGACGTCTCCAGCGGCGTGGAGAAGGATACGAAAGACGGCAAGGACAGGGAGAAGATCAGGGCCTTTGTGAACGCGGTGAGACATGCCGGGTAGGAGGAGAGCCTCTGCGGGCGCAGTCTGCCGCACAGGCAGCGATCATGGAGCAGGAAACGAAGACGTTTCGGAACGGAGGAAAGATGAGCGATAAATATTACGGAGAATTTGGCGGCCAGTATGTGGCGGAGACGCTGATGAACACGCTGGCGGAGCTTGAGAGAGCCTTCGAGGAGGCGATAGCCGACCCGAAGTTCTGGGAGGAGTACCATTATTATCTGCGCGAGTATGTGGGAAGGGAGACGCCGCTTTACTATGCGAAACGTCTCTCCGACAAGTACGGCACGAAGATCTATCTGAAACGCGAGGACTTGAACCACACGGGCGCGCACAAGATCAACAATGTCATCGGGCAGATCCTGTTGGCAAAACGCATGGGTAAGACGAAGGTGATCGCGGAGACGGGCGCGGGGCAGCATGGCGTGGCGACGGCCACAGGCGCGGCGCTTTTCAATATGGAGTGCAAGGTGTACATGGGCGCGGAGGACATCGAGAGACAGCGTCTGAACGTGATGCGCATGGAACTGTTGGGCGCGGAAGTGGTGAGCGTGCATTCCGGCAGCAACACCTTGAAAGACGCCACCAACGAGGCGATCCGCACCTGGGCGAAGGAGGCCGAGGACACCTTCTATGTGATCGGTTCCGCCGTGGGACCGCACCCTTACCCCAGAATGGTCAAGGAGTTTCAGAAGTGTATCAGCGTGGAGGCGAAAAGGCAGTTCTTAGAGAAAGAAGGGCGGCTGCCCGACGTGGTGATGGCGTGCGTGGGCGGCGGCTCCAACTCCATCGGCATGTTCGCGGACTTCATCGACGAGCCTTCGGTGGAGCTGATCGGCGTGGAGGCCGCGGGCATGGGGATCGAGACGGGCAAACACGCCTCCGCCATGGCGCTGGGCAGACCGGGGACGCTGCACGGGATGCGCTCCTATCTGCTGCAGGACGAGGACGGCAATGTGCAGCTGGCGCACTCCATCTCGGCGGGGCTGGACTACCCCGGCGTAGGCCCCGAGCACGCGTATCTGCGCGACAGCGGCAGAGCGCAGTACGTCTCCATCACGGACGACGAGGCGATGGAGGCGCTTGCAGAGTTATGTAAACTTGAAGGCATCATTCCCGCCATCGAGAGCGCGCACGCTCTCGCCTACGCGTTCAAGAAGGCGAAGACGATGACGCCCGATCAGGCGATTGTGCTGTGCCTGTCGGGGCGCGGCGACAAGGACGTGCACACCATCGAATCTTATTTCAGCGGGAAGGGCTACCTGAACTGACACAGGCGGCGGGCGTCACGATTTCGGATCTGTGACGCCACGGAATGGAGGATCATATGAACAGAATAGAAGAACGGTTACAGCAGGTGAAGGAGCGCGGCGAGAAGGCGTTCATCACCTATATGACGGCGGGGCTGCCCGATATGCCGGGCTGCGCCGCGCTAGTGAAGGCGCTGGAGGAGGCGCAGATCGATGTGGTGGAACTGGGAATCCCGTTCTCGGATCCTGTGGCGGACGGCCCGGTGATCCAGGCGGCCTCCTACAAGGCGATCCAACAGGGTGTCAATCTGCGGAAGGTGTTTGACATGGTGGCGCAGATTCGCGCGGACGGCTGCGAAGTGCCCCTCGTCTTCATGATGTATTTCAACACGGTGACTTATTACGGGATGGAGGCGTTTGCGGATAAGTGCATCGAGGTCGGCGTGGACGGTCTGATCATCCCGGATCTGCCCTACGAGGAGCAGAGACAGTTGCAGGATGTGCTGGATACGAGGGAGGGCGCGCCGATCCTGATCCAGCTCGTGACGCCGGTGTCCGGCGAGCGCATCCCAATGCTCCTTGAGCGCGCGAGAGGATTCGTCTACTGCGTGTCCTCCATGGGGGTCACGGGACAGGCAGCGGACTTCCACAGGAATGTCCTGCGCTATCTGGAGCAGGTAAAGAGCGTGTCCAAGATCCCCGTGATGATGGGTTTCGGCATCCGCACGGCGGCGGACGTGGAACCGATGAAACATACCATCGACGGCTGTATCGTGGGTTCCCACTTTATCAACCTGATGGAGGAGAACAACTACAGCACGGATGTGGCGAAGGAGTATGTGGAGACTTTCAAACGCCGGATGAACGCATGACAGTACGGCAAAAAGGAGATGGGCATTGGCTCATCTCCTTTTGTCTAACAATATTCACGCATATTGATATGATTGTAGAAGGGCAGGGCATCTTTGGTGTAGCCGTTGGTGTAGATGTTGATGTCTCTGTTCTGCTCCTTCTCACATGCCTCGTCCAAAACTCTGGCGAAGAACGTCTTCGCGAAGGTCTGGGACGGGTTCTGCTTGGACTGGCGTTTTTTGTCATTGGAAGAAACCTTCCTGAGCGGGGTTATCGCCATAACCGCCTCAACCTTATAATTCCTCTCTGCTGCATAGATTGCTGTGATCCCTCCTTGGATATTTTCTGCGAACTCCTTGTTCTGTTACTAATATCGGCAGGATCTGTTATTTCTTAAGATTATTTTAGCAGATAATATTAAAAAATAAAAGAAAAAATCTAAAAAAAGAGATAAAATTATAAAATATTCAGATAAATATGGACAACGCAGCCGACATTTGTGAAAATATCCCACTGTGCAGAAATCAGATTATGTGCTATACTGTAGTTGGCATATTAGACGATGAAGGTTCCTGGGGCGCATCCATCTGCGCCGGGAACGGTAAGGAAAGGGTTTGTCTGCGTACAAAGAGGGGAATTGCAAGATGAAAAATGAAAAGACACGAGGGTTAAGCATTCGGTTCAAGATCGTTCTGCCGACCAGCATTCTGATCGCGCTGCTCTGCATCGTCATGGGAGTCAACTCCTATATCAGAACGAAGACGGGTCTGGTGGATCTGGGCGTCGAGGAGGCGCGCATGGCGGCGGTCATCTCCGCGAAGGTCATCGACGCGGACGCGCTGGCCGCGCTGACGCCGGAGGCGGAGGGAGGCGAGGAGTACGCCGCGCTCAACGCCGCGATGACGAGCATACGGGACGACTGCGGGATCCGGTATCTGTATACGCTCTACACGGACGGCAGTCAGGTGTATTACGGGATCGACACGGACAGCGCGGCGAGCCACAGCGCGTTCGGCACGCCGTTTGAAGTCTCTTATCAGGAACTTGCGGGCGTTTTCGGCGGAGAGCCCTATGTGCAGGACTATATCGACAGCACGGAGGACGGCGATCTGATCTCGGCCTACATGCCGCTCACAGACAGCGGCGGGAGAGTGATAGGAATCGTCGGCTGCGATTACGACGCCTCCGGCGTTGTGGGCAGGCTGAACACGATCCTGCGTCAGACGGTCCTCATCACGGTGCTCTGCTTGGTGTTGGTCCTGATCATTATCAATTTTATCGTGGGGCGGATCATCAAGAGCCTGCGCACCGTGGACGGCAAGATCTACGAACTGGTGAACAGCGAGGGCGATCTGACGCAGACGCTGGACGTACATACGGGCGACGAGATGGAGCAGATCGCCGGGAACGTCAACGAACTTCTGGGCTTTATCCGGAAGATCATGCTGAATATCTCCGCAAATTCCGGGAAACTGAGTAATTCCTCGCGCACCATGGCGCAGAACCTGACGGATGCGGAGATGAGCATCTCCGACGTCTCCGCGACGATGGAGGAGATGAGCGCGGCGATGGAGGAGTCCAACGCGGCGCTGGAGCAGGTCAACGATTCCATCGGGCTGGCCTATGACGCCATCGACAAGATCTATCAGCAGTCCGAGGAGGGCAGCCGCTCCTCCGACCGGATCATGCGCAACGCCTCCGAGGTACACGGCAAGGCGGTGGAGAGCAGGCAGAGCGCTGCTGCGCAGGCGGCGCAGATGGCGCAGACGGTGCAGGAGAAGATCGAGAAGTCCAGAGAGGTGGAGCAGATCAGGGAGCTGACGCGCAATATCATCAGCATTACCGAGGAGACGAATCTGCTTGCGCTGAACGCGAGCATCGAGGCCGCGAGAGCGGGCGAGGCGGGCAGAGGGTTCGCGGTGGTGGCCGACGAGATCGGCAAGCTGGCGACGAACTCTGCGGGCGCGGCTACGGAGATCCGCAGGGTGACGGACGAGGTGATCGCGTCGGTGGATGATCTGGCGGCGGAGTCGCAGGAAATGATCAGCTTTATGAACGAGACTGCGATGGACGGGTACGAGAAACTGCTGGAGACGAGCGAGAACTATCAGAACGACGTGGGTAGTATGAATGAGATGATGCAGCGTTTTGCGGCGGAGAGCGGGGAAGTGCGGGCGAGCATGGACACCATCAAGGATATGGTGGAGGGCCTTAAAACCGCCATCGACGAGAGCACGCTCGGCATCACCAACGTGTCCGATATGACGTCCGCCCTGACGGGCAGCGTCCACGACATCGGGAGCGAGGCAAATTCCAATATGGATATAGCCGGACAGCTCAACAGCGAAGTGGGTAAATTCAAGCTGGAATAACAACAGACGGCAGTAAGAAAACAGAGGATAGCGAGTCGTATGAAATATAAGAAGATCAATGAGGCGACAGTACAGTGCTTTATCACGGCGGAAGATATGCTGGAGTATGGTCTGACGCTGTCGGATATTTTTGAGAGAAACGAGAAGGGCGAGGGATTCCTGCGCGACATCATTGAGCGCGCCCACGAGGAGGTCGGTTACATGATCAACGGGGAGAACATCGCCATGCAGATCACGCCCATGCAGAATCAGGGGCTTGTCGTCACCTTTACCAATGAGAGTCCCGCGGGTTTTCGGGATATACTGCAGCATTTGAGGGAAGTGCTGCAGGGAGTCAGCGCGGAGCTCAACAGGCAGAATGAGATGCAGGGGCAGATCGCGCAGGAGTTTGACGAGGACCGGCGCATGTTTGTCTTTGCCACGATCCATCAGGCGATGCAGTATACGGCGTCGATTCCCGCCAACGTTTCCGTGAAGAGCCATCTCTACAAGGCGGAAGAGGCTTACTATCTTGTGATCGAAAAGAACAGGCTGTCCTACAAAACGTTCAATAAGCTCAGCGCCCAGGCTGTGGAGTTCGGCAATCTGATCGCCGTCTCCGAGGAGCGGATGCGGTATCTGAACGAACACGGGGAGTGCCTGATCCGGGACAGGGCCGTGAGCAAACTCCGCAGGATCTATATGGCGTAGCTCTATAGTACCAGCTCGTGGCCGTGGTCTTTGAGCCATTGGCGTGCCGCGCGGTAATCGGGGTACACGGATTCCACCTTCTCCCAGAAAGCCGGGGAGTGGTTCATGTATGTCAGATGGCACAGCTCATGTACCACCACATAGTCTAGGATGGCGGGCGGAGCCAGCATGAGCCGCCAGTTGAAGGAGAGCGTACCGCGCGCGCTGCAGCTCCCCCAGCGGGTCTTCTGGTCCCGGATGGAGATGCGCTCGCAGGAGCCGCCCGTGAACTGTAGGAAGTAGGCGACCCGTTTGGGAAAGTATTCTTTTGCCGCGGCGACGTAGCGTTTCTCAAGCGCGTCCCGCTGGGCGTCGGTCAGGTCTGAGACGGGACGCTCGGCGCGCCGCTTTTCTGTCTCCAGATATTTTTTGATGATCCAGAGCCGCTTTTCCACGAGAAGGCGGCTTATCTCTTTTTCGGAGAGATGAAACGGCACGCGCACGGTGATCCGGCCCTCCCCGTCGATGCTGATCGAGCAGCTCTTGCGGCTGCTGCGGATCAGCGTGTAGGGCAGTTCGTAGAGCCTGCTCTGGTACCGGATGCGGATCGTATTACAGGATCCCTCTGTTCTCATGATATGCCCCCTCTTCCTGCGGTTTGCGTCCGGTCGCCGGCGATACTCGTCAAATGCCGATTGCCGCAAGCGCCATCGGCACTTTCCTCGTTATTATACCATATCAGCAGGAAATCAAGCGCGAGCAAAGCGAGCATTTGATTTCACCTGATATGGTAACGACAGAATCTTTGAGTGCGCAGCACGGCGACTGCGCAGCAGACGGATTCTGGAGTCTATTATACCATAATGGAAGGGAAAAACAAAATAGGATAAACTGGACAAAAACCTATAGAATGTGCTAGTATGTTGAATGTATGGGGTATCTGCATGGCGACGGTCCGGCAGATCGGAGAGTATAGGTGATTAGACACTAGGAGTATAGCTAAATGAGTCAGAATAAGAGTAATTCCATGAAACAGCCGAAACGGGCGGGGACGAACCTGACGGTCGTTGACGGTGAAGCGAAGGCGAAAAAACCAAAGCCGAAAACGAAAGGCGCAAAGAGCGCGAAATCCGCAGCCGGAAAGGCGAAGGGCGCAAAGAGCGCGAAACCCGCAGCCGGAAAGGCGAAGGGCACAAAGAGCGCAAAGCCGGCGGGTCAGAGAGCGCGGAGCGCGGTCAACCGTAAAAACACGAAGATCGCAGACACATCGGACAGGAAACCTAAGAGTGTGAAGGACGCGGAGAGGGAGGACTTTGAAAATCGCTCCGAAAAACGGGACGCAGAGCGCGCCAGAAGGCGCGAGGAGCGTCAGAGGAAAGTGAGGAGGCAGAAGATCACGATCGCGGCGCTCTCCGGGGTGATCGTTGTGGCGGCGGCAGTGCTGATCCTCTTTATGACTCCGTCCCTGAAACTGTCGCGGAGTCTGGCGAAGGGCGACAGATACGCACAGAAGGAAGAGTACGAGAGCGCGCAGGAATCCTATGAGAATGCGCTTGAGATCGATCCCGCGTCGGTGCAGGCATACCGCGGCATGGCGGACACCTATCTGGCGCAGGGCAAGGTGACGGAGACAGAGCAGATCCTCTATGACGGCTGGGAGCAGACGCAGGACGAGGGACTGCTGCACTATTACTGTGTGGAGGTATACAACGAGGCGGTGGGAGAGATCAACGCCGACGCCTGCACCCTCGCAACGGCGGATAAATGCGTCCAGGTGCTCGAACTGGAGCCGGACAACCAGGACGCGCTGGAGACGCTTGGCACGCATGTTTACGGCAAACTTTTCGATGCGACGCAGGAGAACGACACGTGTATGCTGTTCTTCGATGAGGATGTGACGCAGGATACATGCAGCTATGGGGAGTACGAACAGCTCGTCAGAAGGCTGTTGACCCTCTATCAGGACAATAAGACGGACGGATTGAAGAGCGTGCTGAGGCGGTATGCGCTGATCGATATGCCCTATGTACGTCTCAGTCTGCCTCATGTGGAACAGTACACGGCGCTCCTCACGGACATCAACGGGACGCTGAACGACGCGGATATCGCGGAGACATTGGCCTGTCTGGAACGGGCTAAGGAGGTTGAGGATTACTTCGCGCAGGCTTTCACGGAGTTTGAGGCGGGCAACTACGCGTACGCGAGAGAGCTTGTGTCCGGCGGGTCTTATCAGAAGATACGGGATGATTTCATCAACGAAAATTCCGGCTACTGGGAGGGCGCTGTCTATATCCCCGTCAACAGAGAGCAGCTTGTCCTGCACAGGGAAGAGGGCGGGGTGAGATTCTCTTTCTTAGGTCAGGAGGACTATCACTGCAAATACGGCGTCATCACTGTGTGGGGAACGAAACAGGAGGACGACGGCATACAGCGCAGCGCAATCTCCTATGTGCCAGTCGGCGAGGATGGGAATATGGACACCGAGTATACCATACAGTATCTGTACAGCAATGTGAAGATCAACGGCAAGT
This sequence comes from uncultured Lachnospiraceae bacterium, assembly GCA_947632515.1. Taxonomy (GTDB): domain Bacteria; phylum Bacillota; class Clostridia; order Lachnospirales; family Lachnospiraceae; genus UBA3282. Next base: position 13,011 of record CANRPO010000018.1, on the reverse strand, counting down.
ATGTGCCCCAGATGAACTTCCGGTTCGACACGAAGGTCACCACGGAGGAGGGCATCACCACCAACGCCATCGGCGATTGGGGCGGCGAGCACGAGTGGGAGATCGACTATTAGCTCCCGTGCGGACAGCGGCGGATATTTGCTTAGGGCGGATAAAGGAACAGTATTATATTATTATCATACAGAACAAAGAGAATGAGGAGGCTAACAATGAGAAAGAAACCGGCAGTTTTAATGATCCTGGACGGCTACGGCCTGAACGAAAAGACAGAGGGAAACGCGGTGGCGCAGGCGAAGACGCCTGTGATGGATAAGCTGATGGCGGAGTACCCTTTTGTCAAAGGCAACGCCAGCGGCATGGCGGTGGGACTTCCCGACGGACAGATGGGAAACTCTGAGGTGGGGCATCTGAATATGGGCGCGGGCCGCATCGTGTATCAGGAGCTCACGAGAATCACCAAGGAGATCCAGGACGGCACGTTCTTCGAGAATCCGGCGCTGCTCGACGCGGTCAACAACTGTAAGAAAAACGATTCCTCCCTGCACATGTTCGGCCTGTTGTCGGACGGCGGCGTGCACAGCCACAATACGCATCTCTACGGCCTGCTGGAGCTGGCCAAAAGAAACGGGCTGAGCAAGGTGTATGTACACGCCTTTCTGGATGGGCGCGACACGCCTCCGGCCAGCGGCAAGGGCTATGTGGAGGCCTTGGAGGAGGAGATGAAAAAGATCGGCGTGGGCGAAGTCGCCTCCGTGGCGGGCCGCTACTACGCCATGGACAGAGACAACAACTACGACAGGGTACAGAAGGCTTACGTCGCGCTGACGAAGGGCGAGGGCCTGCAGGCGGCGAGCGCTCCCGAGGGGATCCAAGCCTCCTACGACAGGGAGGAGACGGACGAGTTCGTCAAGCCCACCGTGGTGATGAAGAACGGCGCGCCCGTGGCGACGATTCAGGACGGCGATTCCGTGATCTTCTTCAACTTCCGCCCCGACCGGGCGAGAGAGATCACCAGAAGTTTCTGTGACGACGATTTCAAGGGATTTGACAGAGGGAAGAGACCGGAGCTTACCTATGTATGTTTCTCCGACTACGATCCTACGATTCCGAACAAAGAAGTGGCTTTCCACAAGATCACAGTGACGAACACCTTCGGCGAGTGGATCGCGGCCAACCATATGAAACAGGTGCGGCTTGCCGAGACGGAGAAGTACGCCCATGTGACGTTCTTCTTCAACGGCGGCGTGGAGGAACCGAACGAGGGCGAGGAGAGGATTCTCGTGAACTCCCCGAAGGATGTTGCGACCTACGATCTGAAACCGCAGATGAGCGCCTACGAGGTGTGCGACAAGCTGGTGGACTGTATCAGATCCGGCAAGTACGACGTGATCATCATCAACTTTGCGAATCCCGATATGGTAGGACACACGGGCGTGGAGGCGGCTGCGATCAAGGCGGTCGAGGTGGTGGACGAGTGCGTGGGACGCGCGGTGGAGGCGGTGAAGGAAGTGGACGGCTTTCTGTTTATCTGCGCGGACCACGGCAACGCGGAACAGCTTGTGGACTATGAGACGGGAGCGCCCTTCACGGCCCACACCACGAATCCGGTTCCCTTCATTCTGGTCAACGCGGATCCGTCCTACAAGCTGCGGGAGGGCGGCTGTCTGGCAGACATCGTCCCCACGCTGATCGAGCTGATGGGGATGGAGCAGCCCGCGGAGATGACGGGCAAGTCGCTGCTGATCAAGTAAAGGCGGCGGACGGAGCGGCATAGAGAAAGATAGAGGCATACGCGCGTTTTGGAGGAATCCATTGGCGGGTATGCCTTTTTTTGCCCTAGCGACAGCGTCCGGCACAGGCTGCGTTCTCCCGGCAGACCGTTGGAGCACGCCGGCGCTTAGCGAGGTATTTTCGAGTTTAGCGCCGCTGCGTGCGGAACCGAGCGGGAGCGCGTCTGCCGGGAGAACGCAGCCTGTGCCGGACCAGATGAAATGACGGAAAAAAATTCCATTGGGGGCTTGACAAAGGCTGTGGGGCGTGGCATACTAAGTGTACTATCATAAATAATACAGCTAGTATGGATGGAACGATTGGAAGGAAAAAGGAATCCTATGGGCGCGCCATTGCGCAGGAAGAAAGGAGGCAGAGCGTTCAATGATCATCATAGATTACAAGGACACGCGTCCGATCTACGAACAGATCGTAGAGAAATTCAAGAAACTGATCCTGAAAGGAGCGCTGCAGGCTGACGAGCAGATGCCGTCGGTGCGCAGCCTGGCGATGGAGCTTTCCATCAACCCGAACACGATCCAGAAGGCCTACGCGGAGCTGGAGCGTCAGGGATTCACCTACACGGTGAAGGGAAGGGGCAGTTTCGTCTCCGGCGACGACGGGCTGGCCGTACAGCGCAGGGAAGAGTACATGGAACAGATACTCGCGCTGGCGAAGGAGGCTCTGGAGATCGGTATGACGAAGGAAGAACTCATACGAAGAATAGAGGGAATATAGAGGGAGAGGAAGGAGACTGACTATGATAGAGATACATGATCTGACCAAGAATTTCGAACGGATCCGGGCAGTGGACAACGTCAGCGTGACGATCAGGGAGAATACCGTGTTCGGCCTGATCGGCACCAACGGCGCGGGCAAGAGCACCGTGCTCAGGATGCTGGCGGGGGTGCTCAAGGCGGACAGCGGCGACATCCGGATCGACGATCTGCCCGTGTACGACAATGTGGAGGCCAAGAAACGTCTGTTCTTCATCGCGGACGAGCCGTACTTCTTCGCCAACGCCAACGCGCAGACGATGGAGCGCTACTACAGCGGCGTCTACGAGAATTTTGACAGAGAGGAATTCTACCAATATCTGGAGAAATTCGATCTGGATAAAAACAGGAAGATCAACACCTTTTCCAAGGGCATGAAGAGGCAGCTCGCTTTTCTCTTAGGCGTGTGCGCGCACACGAAGTATCTGCTGTGCGACGAGGTGTTGGACGGGCTTGACCCGGTGATGAGGCAGGGCGTGAAATCCATCTTTGCCAAGGAGATGGAAGAGAGAGGGCTGACGCCTGTGATCGCGTCCCACAATCTGCGGGAGCTGGAGGACATCTGCGACCATGTGGGGCTGTTACATAAGGGCGGCGTGCTGCTCTCCAAGGATCTGGAGGACATGAAATGCAACATTCAGAAGGTACAGTGCGTGTTCGCGGGCGTGGACGAGGAGTTAAAGGCGCTGAGCGGTCTGGAGGTGCTCAAGAAGGAGCAGCGGGGTTCTCTTCGCACCTACACCGTGCGCAGCACCAGAGAGGAGATCGAGGCGCGGTTCGCCACGGTGGACACGGTATTCTGCGAGGTACTTCCTCTCTCGTTGGAGGAGATCTTTATCAGTGAAACGGAGGTAGTGGGCTATGACATCAAAAAACTCATTCTGGGCTAGCAGCAGAGAAAATCAGAGACGGCGCGTGTGGGTGTGGATCGTCACCTTTCTGGGAATGTTTGTGGCTGTCATGGGCAGAATGCTCGTGAACCTGAGCCGCATCGATCAGTGGTACAGGGAGGGCAGGAACTTCAGCACCCGCGAGGAGTATGTGGATGTGCTGCACCGTCTGTCCGCGGAGATGCTGGGTTTCAACGATGTGCTGGCGGTCTTCTCGGCGGGGATCGCGGTGCTGATCGCCATACAGGGATTTTCCTATCTGTGCGACAGGCGCAAGGTGGATCTGTATCACAGCGTTCCCGTGGATAAGAACCGAAGATTTGCGGTGGTCTATGTGAACGGCGTCATGCTGTTTCTGGCGTCTTACATCGTGAATATTCTTCTGGGGCTGATCCCGGCGGCGGCGAGAGGCGCGCTGAACGGCACGGCGCTGGCCGAGATCGGGATCGCTTTCGTCTGGCACCTGCTGTTTTTCCTGACCATTTACAGCGCGGCGGCGCTGGCGGTCATGCTGACGGGCAACCTGTTTGTCACAGTCTGCATGACAGGCGTACTCCTGCTCTATGAGATCGTGTGGTACGAGGTGGTCAACGAGTTGAATTTCTATTTCCTTGACACCTATTCCACCTTCTTCGTGGATCGGCGCCCGAAGGTGTCCGTGCTGTACGACTACTTCGACACGGCGGGTCGTCTGTTAGGCGTGGGCTGGAATAAGGGGATCGGCGCGCTGGCACAACGGGTATTGCCATACGGTATCAAATGGATTATACTTGCAGTAGCGGCGACGGCGCTGGCGTGGTTCTGTTACCGCAGACGGCCCTCCGAGGCGGCCGGAAGGGCGATCGCCTTTCCGAAACTCAAGCCGGCGCTCAAGGTGGCTGTGGCCGTGCCTGCCGCGCTGTTATTCGGCATCATCCTGTATGACGCCTCCTACCAGAACGAGATCCTGACGATGGCGGGGATCCTGATCGGCGGCGCAGTCGTGTGCGGTTTCATGGAGGTCATCTACGACTTTGACATCAAGAGTGTTCTCAGGCATCCGGTCTCCGGCGGCGTGGCGCTGGCGGCGCTGGTTCTGTTGTGCCTGAACTATAAATTTGACTTTTTCGGGTATGATAAGTATGTGCCGGAGCAGGACGAGGTGGAGAGCGTCGCCGTCGATCTGGGAAACAGCTTCGTCGAGTCCTTCTGGGATGAGGATTTCAACTATGTCAGCTCGGCGGAATACGAGAAGGAGCATATGTTCCTGACCGACACGGAGCCGGTGCTTGCGCTGGCGGCGAAGGCGGCCGGGACAGACAAATATGCGTACGGCGAAGAGGATCTGGTGCGTTCGGTCTATGTGCTGTACCGCCTGAAATCCGGCAGAGAGGTCGGCCGGACGTTCCCTGTGAATTTCAGCGATCCCGCCAACGAGGCGCTTTTGAACCGCATCGTCGGATCGCGGGAGTACAGGGAGGGCTGTATGCAGATCCTGACGGATCGGCGCTCCTACGACTATGTGGGGAACATCACCTACAGCAACGGCTCGAGTCTGGTCTGGCTGCCGCCCGAGGAGGCGCAGGAGCTTCGGGAGGCCATCGTGGCCGATCTGGAGCATTTCGACTTCACGGCGGGCAGGCGTAAATGGCCCTGCGGCTGGCTGAAGGTGTCGTTCGGGGAGCAGGGATATGGCTGGGTTCGGACGTACGAGCTGGCGGTCTATGAGAGTTTCACAAACACCATCGCTTATCTGAAAGAGAAAGGAGCCTACTATCCGCTGCAGCTGGATGTGGCGGATGTGGAGGCGATCGAGGTGACCGGGGAGCACAGATACCGCGAGACGTCGGACGGCACGAAGGTGTTTGTCGACGGTCCGCAGGCGGAGGCCGTGGCGGGAGAGCTGTACACGGTGTCCTTCTCGGATCCGGGAGAGATGGAGCAGATTCTGTCGTCCATATATCCGCAGTCACAGTTCTCGGGCGATTGGCACAACACGACGTATGAGCTGGATCAGGATTACGAAGTCACGATCTACTTAAAGCGCGGCACGGACTACCCGGGCGATCCGTCCATGCGCAGTTTCGATTACCGTTTCTACGCGGGCCGGGTGCCGGATTTCGTGGCCGAGGCCGTTGAAAAAGAGGCTGCGGGAGAGTAGCGGACGGCATGGCGGCACAGAATCCGCCGGACGTTTCAGGGGCGGGTCGGCGTTCGGCCCGCGCCTGAGGACCGGGAGAAAGGCATGGTACAGTATGGGGGCATCGGAGCCTGTGATCAGTGTCAGGGATCTATATAAGATCTACCGGGTCGGAGAGACGAAGGTGAGAGCCTTAAACGGCGTCAGTTTCACCATCGACAGAGGAAACTTCTGCTCCATCGTCGGCGCCTCCGGCTCGGGCAAATCCACGCTCCTCAACATGCTGGCCGGGCTGGAGCGCCCCACCAAGGGCGAGATCGTGATCGCCGGGGAACACATGGAGACGAAGACGGAGAACCAGCTTGTGGCCTTCAGGCGGGAGCACATCGGGTTTATCTTTCAGTCCTTCAATCTGATGGGGACGATGAACGCCGTCGAGAACGTGGCGCTGCCCCTGACTTTTCAGGGAATGGACAAGAAGAGCCGCAATGCCAGGGCCGAGGAGATGTTAGAGCTGGTGGGGCTGTCCAAGCACAAGAAACACAGGCCGAACCAGATGTCCGGCGGACAGCAGCAGCGCGTCGGCGTGGCCAGGGCGTTGGTGGTGGAGCCGGAGATCATCTTCGCGGACGAGCCCACCGGCAATCTGGATTCCAACACCTCAGTGGAGGTGATGAACCTGATGAAAAGGATCGTGCGAGAGAAAAATCAGACCCTCGTCATGGTGACCCACGACAACTATCTGGCTGGATTCGCGGACATCATTCTGCGCATCAGGGACGGCAGGATCATTGAGATCGAAGATAAACGCGGCGACGGGACGACGGATGAGATCATAAGCGTACCGGGGAAGGATCGGGAATAGTATCATGAAGATAGGGAAGAAAACAGCACAGAGAACATGCGGCAGCATGCCCCCGGCGGGCAGGCTGCTGTTTGGCGTTCTATTGGGAATGGCGGTGGCGGTCAACGCAGCTCTTGCCGGCGGCCCGATGCCTTATGTGGAGGCCACCGGGGCAGATACGGCGGAACCGGGGACGGAGGGGGACGAGAGCGTCAGCGTCAACACGATCAGCCGCACCTCGGACAATGAGATCAACGATCAGGACAGGGCTCAGGCGGACGAGCAGATGCTCTACTATATGCAGAGCCTCGAGGTGCGTTATCAGCTTGACGGAAAGATCATGGAGAATCTGCACAAGGTATTCGACAGCGCCGTGTACTATATAGCCAACACGAAGATGTCGGTCACGGAGATGTGGGCGTACGTGGCGCAGACCGAGTCCACGATGGAGTCCACCGCCGTTGCCACGGTGTCCAAGACCACCAGCGAATTTCTGCAGGTGGGAGACAACTGGGCGACGCCCACGGTGAGTTACGGACAGCGGGTGGACATCGTGCTGCCGGTGATCAACTTCGGCACCGAGGAGCTGAACGATCTGGTGGTGGAGCCGGAAGTCTCCACGGTCGTGTCAGAGTGGCCGTTTAAGCCGGACGCGACCAGCTATCTTCAGACGGAACCCTACATTCCCGGCAACAGCACGAAGGAACAGGCCATGGCGAACCGAAGGGAGTTCACCTTCCACTTTACGGCCAGAGACGACGTGATGACGGGATACTATCCGTTAAAGTTCCATGTCTCCTACACAAAAGCGGGCGTGCGCTGCGAGGAGCCTGCCGAGCTGACGGTGTATGTGCGGACGGTGGGCAAGCCGGGCAGCGGCATCATCGGCGGCAGCGGGCAGGAGGAGAGCGGATCGAAACCGCGCATCGTGGTGACGGGGTTTGAGACGAACCCTGCGGAAGTCTATGCGGGAGATACCTTTACGCTGACGATCCATGTGCAGAACACTTCCAAGGACACGGCGGTGACGAACGCGCTCTTCGATATGCAGGCGGCGCAGGAGGGGGAGGACAAGACCAACACCTACTCGGCGTTTCTGCCCACCAGCGGGTCCAGTTCCGTCTACATGGACAGGATCAGTCCCGACACCTCGGCGGACATCGTCATCGAGATGACGGCGAAGGCCGATCTGGCGCAGAAACCCTATGTCTTGGACGTGAATATGAAATATGACGCGGGCACCATGTTCGATCTGACGGACACGGCCAGCGTATCTATTCCGATCCTGCAGGAGAGCCGTTTCGACACCAGCATACCGGAGGTCGTTCCCACGGACATCACGGTGGGCTCCCAGTCCAACGTGATGTTCAGCATCTACAACACGGGCAAGACCACGCTCTACAACGTGCAGGTGAAGTTCCACGCGGATTCCATCGACGAGGCCTCGGCTTTTGTGGGAAATCTGCAGTCCGGGGCGACGGGCAACGTGGACGTCATGCTGACGGGCGTCGCGGCCACCATGGACGACGGCACCATCACCATGGAAATCTCTTACGAGGACGAAGGGGGCAACGTGACCACGGAGGAGAAGACTACCACGCTCTATGTGTCCGAGGAGGTCTACGACGATATGATGATGGGGGATGATATGATGATGGGCGGGGAGGAGCCGCCCGAGGAGGGCGGACCGAAGGCCGGCCTGATCGTCGGCCTTATCATCGCGGTGATCGTTGCCGCGGGCGTGGGGCTTGCCGTGTTCCTGACGATCCGTAAGAAGAAAAAGGCGGCGAAACTCCTGGCGGACGATCTGCTCGATCTGGAGGAAGAGGTTTCCGCAGAGGAGGACAAAAATGAGTAAGGGGCGCCGGACGGAGTGAATGCTGTATGAAATTCCTTGACTTGCTGCGTATGAGCGGCGGTAATCTGTGGAAAAGAAAAGTGCGGACGATCCTGACGGTGCTGGGCGTGGTCATCGGCGTGGCGTCCATCGTCGTCATGGTGTCTTTGGGTCTGGGGCTGAGCCGCTCCATGATGGAACAGTACGAGTCCTACGGCAGCCTGACCCAGATCCAGGTGTATTCGTGGAGCAGCGAGAGCGGCGAGGACATGCACTTGGACGACGATCTGGTCAGGAAACTGGAGGGACTGGAGTCTGTGGAGTCCGTGTGGCCATCCCTGGAGATGTCGGCGCTTGCCAAGTACGGCAGTTACGAGGGGTATCTGCAGATCCGCGCGCTGCCGAAGGAGGCTTTCGCGGATATGGAGATCGATATAAGCGAGGGGCGGCTGCCCGGGGAGGATGAGGAGCTGACCTTTTTCTACGGGAATCAAGTGCTGCAGAATTTCTACAACGCCAAGGGCTCGTCGGGGCAGATGTGGGAGACGCCGGACATCGATCTGATGCGCGATCCGATCTTCATCATCTTCGATATGAACGCCTACTATTCGTCGGGCACGCCGGATGAGAACGGACAGACGCAGCCGATGCCGAAGAAGTACCTGATCCCCGCCTGCGGCGTGGAGGCGACGAAGGAAGGCGTCTGGTCGCAGTACGGCTGGTACACCCAGTGCGACATCGAGCGGCTCATACCGGAACTCAAGAGGATATTCAAGAACAAAGTCATACCGGGACAGCCCACCACCGAGGCGGGAAAACCCTACAAAGAGATTTTTTATAACACGCTCTATGTCAACGTGGACGACATGAGTCACGTCGCGGAGGTGCAGACCTACCTGACCGATCTGGGGTATCAGACATACAGTCAGGCGGAGTGGGTGGAGTCCGAACAGAAGACGATGGGAACCATACAGCTCGTGCTGGGCGGCATCGGCGCGGTGTCCCTCTTCGTGGCGGCCATCGGTATCACCAACACCATGATGATGTCCATCTATGAGCGGACGAAGGAGATCGGCGTCATGAAAGTTCTCGGCTGCGATCTGCGCAATATCAGGGATCTTTTTCTGATGGAGGCGGGCTTTATCGGTCTGATCGGAGGCTTTATCGGCCTGATCCTCAGTTTTGTCATATCAGGCGTTATCAACAAGGTGGCGCAGGCGGCGCAGGAGGGGCAGGAGTATATCAGCAGCATCTCCTATATCCCGTTCTGGCTGGCGATTCTCGCCCTCGTCTTTGCGGTGTTGGTCGGCATGGTGGCAGGTTTCTTCCCGGCGAGAAGAGCCATGCGCTTAAGTCCGCTGGCGGCGATCAGAAACGAGTGACGATGGGTTCTGCGGGCAGACGGCGCCGGACGCCGTCAGGGAAAGAAAAACACGAATGCATAACAGAAAGCCTCCGTGCGCATACTAAGCAAAAAGACGCGCACAGGAGGTTTTTTGTGATGGGTATGAAGTTGAGGATCGTGGACGTACATGCGAGGGAGATCCTGGATTCCAGAGGGAATCCGACGATAGAGGCGGAGGTGACGGTGGAGCGGGAAGTGGGCGGCATGCAGTATGTGGGCCGCGCTGCAGTTCCCAGCGGCGCCAGCACGGGACGATTTGAGGCGGTGGAGCTCAGGGACGGCGAGACACGGTACTTCGGGCTGGGGACGACCAAGGCTGTACACAATGTCAACACGAAGATCAGGGAGGCGCTGATGGGAATGAATGCGTTCGATCAAGGGCTGATCGACCGCATCCTGATCGAGCAGGACGGCACGGACAATAAGAGCAATCTGGGGGCCAACGCCACATTGAGCGTTTCTATGGCGTGTGCCAAGGTGTGCGCGGCGGCGATGGATATTCCGCTGTACCGCTATCTGGGCGGCGCGTACACGAGGCTTCTGCCCGTTCCGATGATGAATATTTTAAACGGCGGCAGGCATGCGGACAACACGGTAGATTTTCAGGAGTTTATGATCATGCCCGTACAGGCGGAGAGCTTTGCGGACGGGCTGCGTATCTGTGCGGAGATCTATCACAATCTGAAAAAAATCTGCAAGGACAGAGGCCTGTCCACCGGTGTGGGGGACGAGGGCGGTTTCGCCCCTTCTCTGCCGGACGCTTTCGCGGTGTTAGATCTGATCGTGGAGTCCATCAGGGCGTCGGGGTACACGCCGGGGCAGGATATTAAGATCGCTCTCGATGTGGCGGCGTCCGAGCTCTACAACGAGGCCGACGGCGTCTATCACTTTGCGGGCGAGACGGAATTAAAACGAAACAGAAACGAAGTGGCGGGCAGTCATGTGACAGAGTGCTATGAGGCGGGGAGCCATTTTGACAGCGACAGACAGGTGCAGGAGATCACCCGAAGTACCGAGGAGATGGTGGCCTACTATGAAGAGCTGGTGGAGCGCTACCCGATTGTCTCCATCGAGGACGGACTGGCGGAGGACGACTGGGACGGCTGGCAGATGCTGACTGAGAAGCTAGGCGACAAGATCCAGCTTGTGGGCGACGACCTCTTTGTGACCAACACGAAAAGACTGGACGCCGGCATCAAACTCCATGTGGCCAACGCGATCCTCGTCAAAGTGAATCAGATCGGCACGGTCAGCGAGGCGATGGACGCCATTGAGATGGCGCAGAAGAACGGGTATAAGGCGGTGATCTCCCACCGTTCCGGCGAGACGGAGGACACCTTCATCGCTGATCTTGCGGTGGCGGTGAACGCGGGGCAGATCAAGACAGGCGCGCCCTGCAGGAGCGACAGGGTGGCAAAATATAATCAACTCCTGCGCATTGAGGAAGAGCTGGGGAGCGTGGCCTGCTACAAGGAGCCGTTCAACAAGATATAAAGGCCGACAGCCGGGGCCGCCTGAGATTTGCGTAAGACGGCCCGGCGCGCAGCGGGAATTGAAATGGACACGCAGGCCGATTTGTAGTAACATGAAAGCATCAGGCGCGGCTGCGGCGTTATTGTCATGCATGGGACGGGCGGAAACTGCCAGAGCGCGGGAAGGGTAGGGTGCCGGGCGTGCAGATTTTGAAGAGCAACAGAGCGCAGTTTGAATATGAGATCCATGCGTTGGTGAAATCTTTCTATCCGGCGTGGGATCTGAAGATCCTGACGCCGGAATCTTCGGTCAAGGACAGAAAAATCCTGGAAATCCCGCCTTCGATGGAGGTGGAATTTCAGGATGATTTTGTGAAATTCACCGTGCACCATGATTTGCACAATCACTCCAATACATACACATGGTGGGAGAATAGCCGGTTGAGCAGCGCTGACTATAAGAATGCGTTCGGGCGGTTTCTCTACGCGTCTCTGCGGGAAGAGACAGGCGTTTCCCTCCCATGGGGCAATCTGACGGGCGTAAGGCCCACCAAACTGATCATGAACATGCTGGAGGATGGCGAAAGCGAACAGGATATTGCCGCGCATCTTGAAGGGCAGCATTTTGTCAGCAGGGAGAAGACCGCACTCGGCATCGAGATCGCGAAGAGAGAGCGGGCGATCCTGAACACGCTCCACTATGAGGACGGCTACAGTCTCTACATAGGGATCCCCTTCTGCCCGACCACATGCCTGTACTGTTCCTTTACCTCCTATCCCATCAGCGCATGGCGGGAGCGCGTGGGGGAGTATCTGGACGCGCTGGAGCGGGAGATGGAAGAGACGGCGCGGCTGTGCAGCGGGAAGATATTGGACACTGTCTACATCGGAGGCGGCACGCCCACTTCCCTGTCCGCCGAGGAGCTGGACAGACTGCTCACAAAGCTGGAAAATACCTTTGATCTAAGCGCTGTGCAGGAGTTTACCGTGGAGGCGGGGCGCGCGGACAGTATCACGGAGGAAAAGCTGAGAGCGCTGCGCGAACACGGCGTGACCAGAATCTCCGTGAATCCGCAGACGATGCGGCAGAGGACGCTGGATCTGATCGGCAGGCGGCACACCGTGGAGCAGGTGAGAGAGGCTTTTCTCACGGCCCGCAAGGCGGGGTTCGACAATATCAATATGGACATCATACTGGGCCTGCCCGGGGAGACGGAGGAGGATGTGCGGGCGACTATCGAGCAGATTCTTGTCCTGGCTCCTGACTCTCTGACGGTGCACTCTCTGGCAGTTAAGCGCGCCTCCGCCCTGAACAAGTGGATCGAGGAGAACGGCGTCACCGCCTACAACAACACGGAGGAGACGATGCAGATCGCGGCGCTGGGCGCCAGGTCCATGGGGATGTCGCCCTACTATCTCTACCGTCAGAAGAATATGTCCGGAAACTTTGAGAACGTGGGGTACTGCGTGGACGGCAAGTACGGCATCTACAACATTCTGATCATGGAGGAGAAACAGACCATCGTGGCATTGGGAGCCGGGAGTATCTCAAAAAGAGTCTACCCGGACGGGCGCATCGAAAGAAGCGAGAATGTCAAGGAAGTCGCTCTCTACATAGAAAAAATCGACGAGATGATTGAGCGGAAACGGAGATTATTTGAAGAAAAGTAAAGGTTTCTGTCTGCTCTGAAAGTACAAGAACTGGTGCAAAGTACATCAAAAGTACAACATTTTTTTAGTTGATAATACGGAATAGTACGCAATAAATATGAATACCTGAATATTGTGCCTTAAAGGACAATCTCATTTTAGCGAATGGGGCTGTCCTTTTTTGTTATAGTCAAACAACTATTTTAATTGAAGGAGGTTCAGGTATGAACAACACAGCGTTAAGAGCA
>CANRPO010000017.1 GCA_947632515.1 uncultured Lachnospiraceae bacterium | reverse complement strand
GCGCCTTGAGACGCTGTCCGGCGTCAAGGGGTTATACCCAGCGAGTCGAGCCACCCGTTTTACGGGTGGCGGCGACTTAGGCGATTGTCCTGAAAACCTTCAACAAGGCATGGACGATGCACAAAGATTCACAGAACCAATGATAAGGAGAAGTCCACGGAGAAGATCGATGGGGCTATTGCGATGATCATGGCGCTCGACAGGGCTGTACGGTGCGGCAATGAAAGGGAAGAGTCGGTTTATGATCGTAGGAGACTGTTCGTAATCTGATTAATCGGTTATATTTTGATGAATTCCGAACTCAATGTGTTCTTTACGTTGACAATTCGAACCTATCTGCATATACTATAATTAAGAACAAGCAGAAAGGGGGCTTTGCTATGGCACAGGCAACGTTCAGTGTCCGTATGGATGAATCCTTAAAAAAACAGTTTGATAATTTATGCCAGGAATTTGGCATGAATGCTACGACGGCGATCAATGTATTTGCAAGAGCTGTTGTGAGACAGCGCAGAATACCATTTGAAATATCATCGCCGGCGGCAGATATTACCAGAGAAGGCGCATTGCAGGCATTTTGGGATTTACGGGCACAAGCCAAAGAGAACGGCATCTCCGATTTGGGTCCGGATGATATCAATAAAGAAATTGATCTGGCACGTAGGGAGGCGGCTGAATGATCTGTTATGCTGTGATAGACACTAATGTGCTCGTATCTGCGTTGCTGACAAGCAAGGATGACTCAGCTGCCGTTCGGGTTTTAGGTAAAGTTTTAAGCGGTGAGATTATTCCTGTTTACAGCAATCTGATCACAAAAGAATATCGTGAGGTTTTGTCACGAAAGAAATTTGGATTTGATGGAAGAACGATTGAATACTTACTTTCCGCAATTGAAAAGTATGGCATATTGGTTAATCCGTCACCGTCAGGAATCGTTTTGCCGGATATGAAGGATTTGCCATTTTATGAGGTCGTTCTTGAAAAACGTGATGACGAAGCGTATCTGGTGACCGGGAATATAAAGCATTTTCCCAAAGAACCTTTTGTTGTTACTCCAAGGGAACTTCTCGATATTCTGAGTGGATAGAAGAAAAAATTAAAAAGGCGTAGTTTGAAAGCATCTATCGAAATGGTAGGTGCTTTCTTTTTGGTCAAAAACAAGGCATGAGATATGGGAATATTAAGCGGATTTTTCAGGAGCAAGGATAAGCCCAACAGGACGGCAAGAAGTTTGTATTCATTATCTAAAAAAGGGCGGCTTATTGCATTATAATCATAGTGATGATAAAATAAGAGCACGGATTTAGAGAATGTGCTGTCGGTTTCATGCAGGGAGGAGTAAAGCATGAATGTATTCGGACAGCAAAAAGCCCCGGGCTTTTTCGGGGAGGAACAGCACGCTACGGTGTCTGTGCCGAGTGAGATTGCACAGAATTTAAAAGTGGCTGATGAAAATGCCGCATTTAAATACGACGAGTCGGCGAGGAACATTGTGGCCCAAAAGTCGGTTCTGGCATATATATTAAAGAGTGCGCTTGACGAGTATGTAGAGTACACGGTGCAGGAGATCGCAGAAAGGTTTATCGGGGGCGAGCCTGAACTGAGAGAGATTGCGGTCCATCAGGACCATCCGGACAGGAAAGACAATCCCGAAACGCGGCATCTATTATACGGCGAGAATGATTTCCTCTCAGCGGGGCACCATATTTAAAGACCAGGAGTACGGAAAGATCAAGAAATGCGTGAGTATCTGGCTGTGTGAAGACACGGCGGATATTCGCTCCGACACCATCAACAGATACTCTTTCACGGAGGAGTGCCTGAGAGGAGATTTCCGGGAGGAGAAAAAGAACTATGATCTGATGACGGTCGTGGTTCTGCGGCTTGGGAGAAAGGGAGAAAACAGCGGAGAAATGAGCGAGGAGATGTTTGTAAAGTAACAGGCGGAGAAAAGGCCGCACAAAATCAGGGACACTTTCTGAGAATGAAAATTCAAAGAAAGTGTCCCTTTTCTTTGTCACGGTGGGAATTTTATGGAACTATAGATCCCGGGAAAATAGAGGAATATCATAAGCTGATCTTCAGGCTGATCGACGAGACAAGAAAGGAGGCGGGGAACATTTCCTATACGCTGTACGCGGATACGGAAAACGCGGGCGAATTTGTGCTGATCGAGGAATGGAAGGACAGGGAAATCCTGGCGGCCCATTTTCGGACGGCGCATTTTACGACGATCGTGCCGGAGATAGAAAAACTGCACACGAAACCCTCTGTGGTGAATGTGTATGAAAAGCTTTATTCCCGCGAGCAATGAGCCAAGTGCCGTGCTTGCACGAGCATTTGGCGAATGCCGCGAGGGTCAAATACCCCGCAGCTTGCTGCGTTGCAAGTTTGATACCCCGTCAGCTTGCTGCGGGGTCTTTGATTAGTTTCGCGCTTGCACGTTTGTTTGACTATATGGTATAAAAAAGGAGAGAATAATCATGAAAAAGGAACCAATCGTTACATTTTTGAAAGTTATGTCGATCATTACTTTGATCTGGAGCGTCCTTGGCGTTCTGATCAGCGCGGTAGCCGTCTTCGTGGCTCCGGCTGCGGAGATGGCCACCGGAGAGCCCATTGAGATGATCACATGGGTATCTATGGCAGTGTCTGCCGTCTGCATGATCGTCAATTTTGTCCTTGCGATCATGGCGCTGCAGCACAAAGGGATTGGTACGGCGTATCGGATCTCCACATTCACGCTGTTGGCGCCGGTCGTATTCAACGCGGTGGACGGAGGCGGCATCAGCGGGTGTCTGTCGGCTCTTGTCGGCGCTGTGATACCTGCCCTTTTCCTTGTCGCGCTCGGCAAGCAGAATAAGATCGATCAGGAGCAGTAGAAAAAGGAGGGATTTATTGTGAAAAAGTTGTATCGCAAGACAGTGTCGGTACTGTTGTGTCTCGTGATGGCACTGTGTCTCGGCGCATGTCAGGGGAAGGAGAACGCCCCGGAGGCGGCGGAGCCTTCCCGGACGGAGACGGCGGAAAGCGGAGCCGAAAGCGCCGCCGGGGAGGAGACGCAGGAGGCGGCGGATCGCGGCCCTGCGGTCGTAACGATCTATTCCACCAACGATATTCATGGCGTAGTGGCGGAGAGCCCTGACGACGGGGTGATCGGTCTGCCGCAGGTGGCGGGGATTGCCGCCTCCACAGAGAACGCCATTCTGCTGGACGCCGGAGATGCCACGCAGGGAGCAAGCTTTGCCACGGTGGATAACGGCGCCCATGTGATCGAGGTCATGAATGCCGCCGGATATAAGGCAATGGCCGCGGGCAACCACGAGTTTGACTACGGCGCGGAGGCTCTGACGGCCAATGCGGACAAGGCGCAGTTCCCGATCCTCTCCGCCAACACCTTAAAGGACGGCGAGCCTCTGCTGGACTGCCACACCATTGTGGAAACGGCGCAGTACAGGATCGGCGTTGTGGGGATCACCACCGCGCTCACATCCACATCCACCAACCCAGAGAAACTGGAGGGCATTACCTTTGAGGATGAGATAGAGACGGCCAAAGCGGAGATCGGCGAGATCGCAGACAGTGTGGACGCGATCGTTCTTCTGACCCATCTCGGCGATAACCCGCTTGCCACGACCGTCACATCTCAGGATCTTCTGGAGGGGCTTTCCGATGAGGAACTGGAGAAGGTCGCAGCTGTCATAGACGGCCACAGCCACACGGTCGAGGAAACCGCGGTCGGCTCGGTTCCCGTTGTTCAGACGGGCACACGCAATACGGCGCTCGGCGTTGTCACGCTTTCCTTTGACGGCGAAGGCGGCTTTACCTCGGAAGGAGAAGTATGGGACTATGCGAAAGCGTCCGCGTTTGAGCTGAACGAAGACGGCGAGAGCGCAAAAGAGGCGGTCACGGCGGCTTATGACAAATGTGTCGCCGAGATCGATCCGGTTCTGGCGGAGGAAGTGGCACGCACCGGAGCGCCTGTCTGGGGCGGCTATATTTACTATGATTACGCGGAGCCGAGGATCGTGGAGACTACCATGGGAGATCTGGTGGCCGACGCGTTCCGGTATTACGGACAGATATTCGCCGACAATAACGCTCTGCCGCTCCCTGTGATCGGCGTGGAGAACGGCGGCGGTATCAGCGCCACTCTGCCCTACGGGATCGTGACGCGCGGAGACATACTGAACGCCTTCAACCATGGGAACACCGTGGAGGTGATCAAAGTCTATCCTTCTCAGATCTACACCGCGCTGGAGCTTGGTCTCGCCATGACCGGGCAGGACGACACGGGCCGCCTGCTCTGTGAAAAGCCCTCCGGCAGTTTTCTGCAGGTATCGGGCATTACATACTCTTACGATCCTGCGGGCGAGGAGGGGAACAAGGTGGTCTCCGTAGCGCTCGACGACGGCACACAGCTTTCCAGGGACGATGAGGAGACGGAGCTCTTGGTGGTCACCAACAACTATGTGACGACCTTTGACGGTTTTAGTTCCACGATGAAATTCGGGGAGCTGGGCGGCGAGGACGCCATTGTCATGGACTATATTCTCCATCTGACCAACGACGGAGCGGACACCCTGACCATCGACAGGCCGGAGGGAAGGATCGCGATCGAAGGCGACAGATCGCCGGAGACTTACGATGTGGTGATCCCGGTTCAGGTGCCGGAGGGCAGTACCTATGATTTCGCGGGAACGGAGTTTGAGATCGTGATCGACAACGAGGCTCCCGAGAAGGTGGTCTGCGAAAAGGACGGCCTGCATCTGACTGTTTCCAAGGGCGCTCACACCTTCTATCTCACGGAGTCTGCGGACGGCGTGCCGGTCTATACCAACAACTATTCCGGTTCCGGCACAGTCACCACCGCCGACGGGTATTATCATCTCTACTTTACGGTGGACCCGGAGACACTGCAATAGAATACAGAAATTGCCAAAACGCGGGGGCAGACATCTTCTGTCCCCGATTTGATATTAGAGGGAGAAATACAAAGCCTATCCCATGGACTATGCGGACGGCAGTCTTCCGGCGGGTCCCGAGAAGATGAAGGTGGACGGCTTTAAGGATGCGGGGCGTCTTCCGGGCGTGACTTTGGGGCGGTTCTTGGAGCTGCTCATCCTCATGGTGGTCTATCCTCTGTGCTTTTCCCGGCTGGAGGGCTCCGGCACGGAAAAGAAGGAGCCTGCGGCCTGAAAGAGATTTTTTTCTTGCTAAAATATTTTGAAGAGCATAGAATATTTGTATGTTTGATTGGTATTGGGAAATATTGAGATCGCGTCAGACAACAGAAAAGTTTTGAGAGGGAGTGCCGGAATGAAGGAACTGATTGACTATGCTGCGGATGTCTCTGAAATGACGGGGACAGGACTTGCGTTTCTGTGCGGGCTGAACAGACGGTTTCGATGGAACATTGCCCGGCGACCGGCGATTATACGCAGAGATTGGGGAGGTAACGCACATGAAACTTTCATTTAAGGAAAAAGTATCCTACGGCTTGGGGGCTGTGGGAAAGGACATGGTCTACATGCTTTCCGCAAGCTATATTCTGTACTACTATCAGGACATTCTCGGGGTGAGCGCGGTGGCGATGGGCATTATTCTGATGGCGGCCCGCGTGTTCGACGCGTTCAACGACCCGGTTATGGGCGTGCTGGTGGCGAAGACGAGGACGAGATGGGGCAAATTCCGCCCGTGGCTTTTGGTCGGCACGATCCTGAACGCAGTGATCTTATTTGTCATGTTCTCCGCTCCGCCGGCCTTAAACGGCAGAGGGCTTGTGGCCTATGCGGCGATAGTCTATATTGTGTGGGGCGTCACCTACACCATGATGGATATTCCCTACTGGTCCATGATCCCCGCCTTCACGGAGGGCGGCAGGGAGCGCGAAAGCCTCACCACGCTGGCCCGCTCCTGCGCGGGCGTAGGCTCCGCGCTGATCACGATCATCACCATGAAATGCGTGGTGGCTCTCGGACAGGACGACTACCGCGCGGGCTTTCAGAGGTTCGCGCTGATCATCGCCGCGCTGTTCGTCGTATTCATCGCGATCACCTGCGTCAATATCAAGGAGAAATCTACCGTAGATGTGGAGGCGCCCACCGTAGGCCAGATGTTCCGCGCCCTCATCCGGAACGACCAGACGATGGTGGTTGTGGCGGCGATCGTGCTGATTAACTGCTCGCTGTACATCACCTCCAATCTGCTGATCTATTTCTTCCAGTACGACATCGGCGGGCAGAAGTGGGTGGACGACTATACGCTGTTCAACACCTTCGGCGGCGGCATCCAGATCGTGTCCATGATGATCTTCTATCCGCTGCTGCGCAGATTTATCAACTCTCTGCAGGTGTTCTATGTGAGCTTTGTCATGGCGATCACGGGCTATGCGGTGCTTTTTGTGCTGATGTGTCTGGGGCTTACCAATATTTTCCTGCTGTTTGTTCCGGCCTTCTTCGTGTTCGCGGCCTTCGGGATGCTGACGGTGCTGACCACGGTATTCTTGGCCAACACGGTGGATTACGGCGAGCTGAAAAACGATCGGCGGGACGAGAGCGTGATCTTCTCCATGCAGACCTTCGTTGTCAAGCTGGCCTCCGGCGTGGCGGTGCTGATCGCGTCGATCTGTCTGTCCGTGGCGAATCTGAACGACAGTGCGGCGGCTGCGGGTGTGCCGTCGTTTTCGATCCTGATCCTGCGCATGACGATGACGGTGGTGCCGATCGTCGGTCTTCTGGCAGCGGTATTCCTGTTCCGCAGGAGATACAGGCTCACGGAAGAGAAGGTGGAGGAGATCGCCTTGCAGATCAAACGGAGACATGCGGGAGAGGATGAAAGATGATTCGGAGATTCGGGCAATGCTTCGCGCTGGCGACAGAGCGCACCACATACTGTTTTCGGGTGATGAAGACAGGGCATTTGGAACACTTGTATTACGGCAGAAGAATTACGGTCGAAAGCGACGCGGACATGGAGGCGCTGACGGAGAAACATGCCTTCATGCCGGGAAATACCAACGCCTACGATCAGGAAAATATAGATTTTTCCCTGGAGGACATCAGACTGGAGATGTCCTCCTATGGCAAGGGGGACATCAGGGAGCCGTTTATCGAGGTGATCCATGGGGATGGCAGCGCCACTTCCGATTTCCTGTTTGAGAAGGCTGAGATCGGCACGGGCAAAGAGGCGTACCGGACGCTGCCGGGATCCTATGATGAGAACAACGGGACGGAACATCTGTGCGTCACCCTGAGAGACCGGCAGTATGAGCTGAGACTGGAGCTGCACTACTATGTGTACGCGGACTGTGATGTGATCACGAGGAGTGCCCGTCTTGTCAATGAGAGCCGGGAGACGGTGCGGCTGGAGCGGCTTATGAGCCTGCAGCTCGACTTTGACACGCCGGAATATATTTTTACGACCTTCACCGGGGCATGGGCCAGAGAGATGCGCAAGACTGACACGCGCGTCATATCCGGCAGACATGTGAACGCCTCCTACACGGGAACATCCTCCAGCCGCGCGAACCCTTTTGTCATGCTGAGCAAGGCGGACACTTCGGAGGACGCGGGAGACTGCTATGGATTTAACCTGATCTACAGCGGCAACCACTATGAGGCGGTGGAGGTCAGCGGGTATGGCAAGACCAGATTCGTCTCCGGCATCAATCCGCAATCCTTCTCTTATCCGGTGGGGCCGGGGGAGGATTTCGAGGCGCCCGAGGCGGTGATGGGATATTCCTGCGCGGGATACAACGGCATGAGCCGGGGGATGCACCGCTTTGTGAGGGAGCATATCGTGCGCGGCGAGTGGAAGGACAAGCTGCGCCCCGTGCTCTTAAACAGCTGGGAGGCGGCTTACTTTGACATAAATGAGCGCAGACTTCTGCAGCTTGCCGAGGCGGGCAGAGAGGTCGGCATTGAGCTTTTCGTCATGGACGACGGCTGGTTTGGGAACAGGGACGACGATACCCGGTCCTTGGGCGACTGGGAAGTGAACCGGGGGAAACTGCCGGACGGTCTGGAGGGACTGGCGCGGAAAGTGCGGGAGCTTGGCATGGAGTTCGGCATCTGGGTAGAGCCGGAGATGGTGAATGTGAAGAGCAGGCTGTACGGGACGCATCCCGACTGGGCGCTGCAGATCCCCGGCAGACCGCACTCGGAGGGAAGAAACCAGCGGATCTTGGATCTGACGAGGCGGGAAGTGCAGGACTATATCATAGAAGAGATGAGTAAGGTGTTCTCCACGGAAGGGATCTCTTATGTGAAGTGGGACATGAACCGCACCTTTACCGATTACTATTCGGGCGCGCTGCCGCCGGAGCGGCAGGGCGAGGTGGCGCACCGCTATGTGATGGGGCTGTACCACTGTATGCGGGAGCTGACGCTGCGGTTTCCGCACATCCTGTTTGAAGGCTGTTCGGCGGGCGGCAACCGATTCGATCTGGGGATCCTGTGCTATTTTCCGCAGATCTGGGCCAGCGACGACACGGACGCGCTGTGCCGCGCCGAGATCCAGACAGGATACAGCTACGGCTATCCGATGTCTGTCGTCGGCGCCCATGTGTCCGCCTGCCCGAATCACCAGACGCTGCGGACCACGCCCCTAGAGACGCGCTTCAATGTGGCGTGTTTCGGCGTCTGCGGTTACGAGTGCGATCTCTGCGATATGGATGAGGAAGAACGGGATGCGGTGAAGGAACAGATCGCCCTGTATAAGCGGTGGCGCGACGTGCTGCAGAGGGGCGATTTCTACCGGGGCAGGACCTTTGCGCGCGGGGAGGGCGGCGTCCCCGGCAATATCACGGAGTGGACGTGCGTGTCCGCCGACCGGGGCAGGGCCGTGGGATTTCTGATGCAGAAACTCGTGCAGCCCAACACGCAGTCCGGGTATTACATGGCCAAAGGGCTTGATCCTGCGCGAAGATACCACTTTTACAACCGCCGGACGGAGGACTGCCGCGCCTGCGGCGACACGCTGATGTACGGCGGCGTCAGACTGAAACAGGCCTTCGCGGGAGAAGGTTACAACGCTCAGGCGAGGTATTCCCCCGACTTCGCGTCAAGACTTTATTTTATGCAGGCTGAGGATGCGTAGTCATGGGCGGTATGGCGTCTGCGGGCGGCGCGCTCGTGTGTATGGGACGGAGGGAAGGCTATGAGATTAGGCGCGTTGGAGACGGGCGGGACCAAGATGGTCTGCGCCGTGGGAGACGAGACGGGAAAGATTTATGAGCGGACAACGATCCCTACGGACGCCCCTCAGACCACGATGCCGCAACTGATCGCATATTTTCGGGAGAAAGGCGTGGAGGCGCTGGGCGTCGGCTGTTTCGGCCCGATCGAGCTGGACCGGACTTCTCCGCGCTACGGCTATATCACGTCCACGCCCAAGGAGGCATGGCGCAACTGCCCCGTCGTGAGTGTGTTCGCGGAGGCATTGCAATGCCCCATCGGCTTTGACACGGATGTGAACAGCGCTGTGCTCGGGGAGGTGACTTTCGGGCAGGCGTGCGGGAAACGTTGCGTCGTCTATCTGACCGTGGGTACCGGAGTGGGCGCGGGCGTCTATATAGAAGGAAAACTGCTCCACGGTATGCTGCACCCGGAGGCGGGGCATGTGATGATCCGGCGAAAAGAGAACGACCGCTACGCCGGGCGGTGCCCCTATCACAGGAACTGTCTGGAAGGGCTGGCGTCGGGGCCGGCGATCAGGGAGCGGTGGGGCGCGAAGGCCGAGCTGCTCGCAAATCGGGAGGAGGTCTGGGAGCTGGAGGCCGACTACATTGCGCAGGCGCTTGCGGGCTATATCCTGACGCTGTCTCCGCAGATGATCATTCTGGGCGGCGGCGTCATGCATCAGGAACAGCTTTTTCCGCTGATCAGGCGCAAGGTGGCGCAGATGCTGAACGGTTATATTCAGACGAGGGAATTGGAGGACATGGAGCATTACATCGTGCCCGCCGCTCTGCGCGGCGATCAGGGGATCATGGGCTGTCTGGAGCTTGCGAGGCTGGAGCTTTGCGCAGGCCGTCCGGCGGAAAATAATAAAAAGTCAAATCAACTCTAAAGTCTTGGGGGAAATATCCGATACATTTAGTGTAAAGGTTATGTTTGTTGAAAGGAGAGTCATTATGCGAATAGAGGCTTACACGCAGGTCCAGCAGGTATATAACGCGAAGAAACCCGCGAAAACGCAGGAAAAAGCAAGGACGACTTCTTCTGACCGGATACAGATTTCCAGCATTGGCAAGGATATTCAGACCGCCAAGAACGCGGTTGCGTCGGCGGCCGACGTCAGGGAAGAGCTGACGGCTCCCATCAAAGCGGGCATTGCGAATGGCACTTATCAGGTGAGCGGTGAGAGCTTTGCTGAGAAATTGATGAAGAAGTACGAGGAGATCGAAAGCCTGTAAGCACAGTGAAGGAGAGATTTTGCGGTGGCGAGTTTAATGGAAGTCTTGATCGACGTTTTGGAGAAAGAGAGTCAGGAGTATGGGAAACTGCTCGACTTGTCCATGCGTAAAACTCCCGTCATTGTGTCGGAAGACTTGGACCAATTATCAAAAATCACGGATGATGAGCAAATCATAGTGAGTCGGATCAATCATCTGGATGCCCGGAGGACGGAGACGATCGGTGATATTGCGAATGTGCTTAACAAGGATGTTAACAAGTTAAAAGTCGTAGATTTGATCAAAATGCTTGCGTCAAGGCCGGAAGAGCAGGAGAAGCTCGCGGCCGTATTCGATAAGCTGCAGGAGAATGTGCGGAATGTGAAACGCGTCAACGAGCAGAATCGCGAGTTGATCGAGCAGGCGCTTGAACTGGTGCAGTTCAACATGAACGTCCTGCAGTCGATGAACAAGGCGCCCGAGACGGCCAACTACAACAAGGGCGCATACAGCACGGGCGATATGATCGGCATGAGCAACAAGGCGTTTGACGCGAAACAGTAATTGTTAAGGACGGTAGAGTTATGTCATTGATGGGTAGCTTTTGGGTAGGCGTATCCGGCTTACAAACTTCCAATAATGCGCTGAATACGACGGCGCACAACATGTCTAATGTAGATACCACGGGATATACCAGACAGCAGGTTTCTCAGGGCACAAGATCCTATGAGACGCTCTCCAAGAGCACTCCGAACTGGCAGCAGGTGGGCCGTGGCGTCAATTATACCCTCACAAGACAGGAAAGAGATCTATTCTTAGATAAGAGATACCGCCGCGAGTCGGGGCGCAACGCTTTTTATGAGGTGTCGGCCGAGGCTTTGGAGGAGATCGAATATATTCTGGGAGAAGGCAAAAGCGGCGATCCCACCGTGGGACACGAGTTCTCGGAGGCCATCTCGGAGCTGTGGAAGGCGGTACAGGAGCTGAGCAAGGATCCCACCAGCTCCGTGAATCAGAATCTTTTTGTGACGCGCTCCTACGAGTTTCTGACCAAGGCGTCGGCGGTCTACACGAGCTTGGGACAGTATCAGGATAACCTGAACCAAGAGATCATAGGCGACGTGAACAAGGTCAACAGCTACGCGGCTCAGATCGAGGATTTGAACCGCAGGATTGTGGCGATCGAGTCGGGCAAGGAGCACGCCAACGATCTGCGCGACAGGCGCAACACCCTTTTAGACGAGCTGGCCAAGATGGGAAACATCTCGTTCTCCGAGGACATTACGGGTTATATGAGCGTGAGGTTCGAGGATATGGATCTGGTCAAAGGGGGAGTGGTCAACGCCATCGACATCTATACGGATCCGGTCACAGGCTTTTACACACCGTATTGGAGAGTCCTGGCCGACGCAACCTATGACAAAGACGGCAACAGGGTCGTGACGGAGAAGGGAATGGAGGGAGCGCAGGTCTTCGACCTGACAAGAACCATATCCTCCGATCTGAACACGGACATTGGCTCCCTGAAAAGCAAGCTCCTGGCGAGGGGCGACCACCGGGCGACCTACAGTGAACTGCAGAACATCAACACGGACGGTCAGTACGAGGAGGGGTGGTATGACCGCCATATCTCCCAGTCGGTCATCATGAACGTGGAGGCGGAGTTCGACCAGCTGGTCCATTCCATCGTGACGAAGATCAACGATACGCTCGCCTGGGAGGCGGATCGCGTGGATCCGGACAACGAGACGGGCTATCTGCGGGACGAGGACGGCAATCCCTATCAGCTGTTTCAGAAGCTCAACGAGTACGACGACTGGACGGTGTCGAATCTGCGGATCAATCAGGAGCTGCGGCAGAATCCGGCGCTTTTAAAATTCCGCTTGGATGAACACTCGGAGGATAATCCGGCGATGGAGAGGCTCAAGGAGGCTTTCGAGGAGCGGATCTATACGCTGAACCCCAACGTGCAGACGCCGTTAAGTTTCAACGATTACTACACGAATCTGGTGGGGCAGGTGGCCAACAGCGGATCGGTCATGAGAGGCGTACAGGAGACGCAGACGGTAGCCACCGACGCCCTCTTAAATGCGAGAGAACAGGTCGTGGGCGTCTCGTCGGACGAGGAGCTCTCCAACATGATCAAGTTTCAGAACGCATACAACGCGTCCAGCCGCTACATCAATGTGGTGGACGAGATGCTGGAACATATACTGGCCACGCTGGGCAGTTAAGCGTGCCGGATCGGCAGAAGGAGTGAGAGGATATGCCATCTACATTTTTTGGATTGGAAATCGCATCGTCGGGATTGCGGGCGGCCAACGCGGCGCTGAACACCACGGCGAACAATATCAGCAATACGAACACGCTGGGCTACAGCAGGCAGCAGGTGCAGCAGGAGGCCATGAACCCTCTGCGCGTGTTCTCCACATACGGCTGTGCGGGCGCGGGCGTCAACACGCTGGCCATCGAGCGGATCCGCGAACAGTTCTACGACAATAAGTTCCGTCAGAACGAGACGAAGCTGGGCGAGTATGACACGAAAGCATATTACTGCAAGATGGTCGAGGATTACCTGGCGGACGACGGCAAGACAGGTTTCTCCTCCGTCTTCGATCAGCTGGCGGTCGCGCTGCAGAATCTGGCCAACGACCCCAATAACGATTCCGTCAAGATGGCCTTCCGCTCCACGGCGAAGAGCCTGACGGACTACTTCAACAATATGTACGGGGACTTGCAGAATCTGCAGGAGGATGTGAACGATGAGATCAAGATCCGCGTGGATCACATCAACTCCATCGCTCAGGACATCGCCACGGTCAACAAGCAGATCAACGTGATCGAGATGAGCGGCGGCAGCGCAAACGAGCTGCGCGACAAGCGCGACAACCTTATCGACGAGCTGTCCGCGGTGGTGGACGTGGAGGTGGAGGAGTCGCCGATCTACGACCAGAACGGCAACGACACGGGAGCCACCAGATGTATCGTCCGTATCGCGGGCGGGCAGGTCTTGGTCGATATGAACGATTACAATCAGCTCATGTGCGTGGCGCGCAAGGCTGACGAGAAGGTCAACATGACCGATGTGGACGGACTGTACGATATTTACTGGACCAACGGCACACAGTTCGGCATGTACAACGAGTCCATGGGCGGCGAGCTGAAGGGTCTGATCGAGATGCGCGACGGCACCAACGGCGAGTATTTCCACGGCAGGGCGACCAATATCAACTATGCGGGCAAGACGACCAGAGTGACGATCTCGGTGGGGGATTCCGATCTGCTGAACATGGCGCAGTGCGGGCTGTCCGACACCGGCGGCGTCATCAATATCGGCGACCAGCTCTACTATTACTCGGACTGGTCCTTTGACGAGAGCGCCGGAACCTATACCTTCACCATCGACAATGAGAAGAGCGACCAGCCGCTCACGGTGGTAAAGCTGAACAGGGAGGCGACGATCAATCAGGGCGTGGAGTATCAGGGCGTTCCCTACTATATGGAGCAGATGAACGAGTGGATCCGCGAGTTCGCTCAGAGAGTCAACGACATCTTCACGGAAGGTCTCACAGGCGCCGGGGAGGATGCGGGCATCCTGTTCACGGGGACCTATCCGAACGGGAGCGGAGAGTACACGGAAGACGAGCTGAACGATTCCCGCGGCAACGGCAAGGGTTACTACTACCTGACGGCGGGCAATGTGACCATCACGGACGAGCTGATGCACGACGCGAGCCTTCTGGGCACGAGGGAAAACGTGGATGATGAGAATACGGACGGCACGGAGCAGGACGGCGTGGAGCAGAACAACCAGGTGCGCAAGATCATCTCCATGATCAACGACACAGAGCAGTTTACGTTCCGCGGCAGGACGGCGGGCGGTTTTCTGGAGTGCGTACTGTCGGACGCGATGCTGAACGCCAGCAACGCCAACACCTTCTACGCGACCTACTACAGTCTGGAGACGAGCATCGACAATCAGAGGACTTCCATCTCCGGCGTGGACGAGGACGAGGAGGCGCTGAGCCTGATCAGATATGAGAATTCCTACACGCTGGCATCCAAGATGATCTCCGTCCTGACGGAAGTGTACGACAGGCTGATCTTGGAGACAGGCGTATAGCGGCGGACGGCGATACGGTGCGGGAACAGCTGCGATTAGTATAGAAAAGAGGTAACGGGCCATGAGAATGACGAACAAGATCATGCGAAACAATTCGCTGTACAATCTGAATCAGAATAAAATTCTGGAGGATAAACTGACCAACCAGATGACCAACCAGAGCAAGATCGCCAGACCCTCCGACGATCCGGTGGTGGCGATCCGGGCGCTGCGTCTGCGGAGCAACGTGACCTATGTGACGCAGTACTATGAGAAGAACGCCGAGGACGCGGAGCATTGGCTGTCTGTCACGGCGGACGCGATCAAGACCATAGACGAGATCCTGACCGATCTGTATGAGAAAGCCGGGTATGCGGCTAACAAGGACCTGACGGCGGATGAGCTGGACATTCTCTTGACCCAGATGAAATCGCTGACGCAGGAGTTCTATGCCAGCGGCAACGTGGATTACGCGGGCCGCTATGTGTTCTCCGGCTACCGGACGGATACGGCGATCACCTTCTCCGCGGAAGATGAGACGGAGATGCGGGAGCACCCCACGTCCTACAATATCAAGGAGAATTTCGGGTTCTCGGACATCGACTCTTTCAACTATACGGATTACAGCGCGCTGTCCGGGACACTTACGGATGTTGACGGCGACGGCATAGACGATGTCACAAATCAGAGCTACGAGCAGGGGATCACCAACACGAAGCTGTATCGCGTGCGCCTGTCCTACAATGATGTGGATGCCGGGAAGACGCCTGTATTTACAGATGCGGATGGGAAACCGTATGTGGACGCGAACGGGAACCCTGTTGTCGTGACGAAGGAATACGGCACTGCGGAGGAAGCGTACCGCGCGATAGCCAATGGTGACGAGAAGGGTATTGCGTACATTCCCTCCACAGGCGAGTTGGTGTTCAGCAAAGAATATTATGATGCAACTTTCAAGGAAGGGGACGCTTTCAGCGTCACCTACGACAAGTCCACTTGGAAAGAGGGCGACATCAATCCCGTGCACTATTTCGAGTGTACCGAGACGAAAAAGATCGGGGACGGCGATCCGAAACAGACGGTCTACAACAAGGACGGCGTGATGACGCTCCCGCAGGACATCTACTATGATGTGGGCTTTAACCAGAAGATTCAGGTCAACACAGTGGCGACGGAGATCTTTCATCACGCCGTACAGCGCGATATGGACGATTTTCAGCGCTGCGCGGATCAGCTGCACGGCATTGAGACGCAGCTCAGCGACATCGAGAAGAAGATGCAGGAGTATCCCGAGGACAGCGCTGAGTACAAGGATCTGGCGAAGAAGAAGGAGGCGGCGGAGAAGGCGCAGACCTATATCCGTGAGAATATCCACAACCAGTTTGAGAGCCAGATCACGAAATACCAGGATTATATGGAAGACAACAATGTGGCGAGCACGAACAACTCCACCAGAGGCAGCAGACTGGATCTGATCTCCAACCGTCTGATGAACCAGCAGGCGACCTTCAAGGATCTGCAGACGGACAACGAGAGTATCGACGTCTCACAGGTGGCGGTGGAGCTGACCAGCTCGGAGATGATCTATGAGGCGGCGCTCATGGCCACAGGCAAGATCATGCAGACGAACCTGATGAACTACATTTAAATCACGCGCCGCGCGTCGGCAGCGCGCAGGGGCAAACGAGAAGAAAGGCGGTTGCTGGATATGCAGATTTTGACAAAAGTTTTTGGCGAGATCGTCATTGACGACGATAAGATCATCCATTTTCCGAAGGGCATCATCGGATTTCCCGAGCTGACAGAGTTTACGCTCGTACATGACGAAGAGAAAGGCACGGAATCCATTCACTGGCTGCAGTCCCTGCAGGAGCCGGCGTTCGCCATGCCTGTCATGGACCCGCTGATCGTCTGTCCCGACTACAATCCCGAAGCGGACGACGAACTGCTGGGCGTGATCGGCGAGATCGTCCCGGAGGAACTGCTCGTTCTCGTGACGGTGACGGTCCCGAAAGATCTGACACGGATGTCAGTCAATCTGAAAGGCCCCATTGTGATCAACGCGGCCGAGAAGAAGGCGGTGCAGATCATCGTGGAAGGCGACGAGTATCAGGTGAAATATCCGATCTACGATATTTTAAATAAGAACAGAGAGAAAGCGGGTGAATAGATGTTAGCTTTATCCAGGAAAAAGAATGAGGCGCTGGTGATCAACAACAATGTGGAGATCACGGTGCTCGAGATCAAAGGCGAACAGGTAAAGCTGGGCATCAGCGCGCCGCGCGAGGTACCCGTTTACCGCAAGGAAGTGTATGTGCAGATTCAGGATTCCAACAAGGAGTCGATCAACGTGGACGGCATGGAGGCGCTGAAAAATCTGTTGGGATAGGATGCGAAAGAAACGGACGGAACGTGGGGTGGCGCGTTCCGCCCGTTTTTGCAGTTTCCGGGATCGCGCCCGGCGCTGCGGCCCGGTCAGGGCGTCGTTTCGTTCAGAATCCGTATCATCTCTGCGATCCGCAGCTCATAGGTGTGGTGTTTTGCGGTTTTTTCGTAGCCGTTTATGGCGATCCCGATGCGCTCCTCCTCATGGGCCAGATAGTATCGTACCTTCTGCTCCAGCTCTTCCATGGAGCTGTATGTCTCCAGATCCCGGCCGATCTCAAAGTATTCCGGAATCTCCGCCTGATAGTTGGTCATCAGAAAGCCGCCGCAGCCGAGCACGTCCCAGACGCGAAGGGACAGTCCCGTCTCGATGGGGCGCATGGTCATGTTCAGGTTGATCTTGCTGGCGTGGAAGATCTTCGGCATCTCCGTGAACGTGTCCGCGCCGCCGCGCACATCCACGCCCACCTGCCCCAAAATCGAGGGGTTGCTGCGCGTGTAGAGAGCGACCTGAAAATGCTCCCCCAGACGCAGCAGCGTTCTGATGCGTTCCACAGAAGCCAGCTTCATGCCGATATATTGATGGGCCACCAGATAGCGGCGGGCGTCGCCGTAGGTGTCATCGCTCTCATAGAAATCAGGGTCGGCCTCCGCGATCTCGTCGATCACGCGCGCCGGCAGGCTGTCGGCGATCAAATTGCAGCCATACACCCTGAGCTGCGCCTCGATCAGGCCCTCCACGAACCCCTGCGTGTAGGCGCTCAGACACGGAACGGACGATGCGGATTCTGCCGCCGCCCTGTCCGCCCCGGCAGGCTGCGACGCCGTTTTGGCCGCGTGGAAATGCGGAACCCGCGGCAGCCTGTCGTATCTGCATTTCTCGGTATAAAGCGATCCGACGAAACTCACGTCCGCGCCGTATTTCGCGAAATCCTCGTCGGTCATATTGAGGATCACGTTCTCCCACCGCCCGGCATTCGTGGCGAGCGGCAGATAGAAGATGCGCTCCGGGTTGACGTGAGAAAAGAAGTCGTACTGCGCCCGGTCGAACAGAAAGACCCGGTTCCACTCGTTTCTCAGGGCGTTGGAAAAAAGCTCCGGCACCGGGGAATCCACGCTCCAGCACACGTAGGGCACCCGGAAATGGTTGCACGTGTACGAGATCGCGGGATAGAAATTGATGCTGAACACAAAAGCGATCGGGCGTTCCGTCAGCCATTTGGTTATGAGGGCGGCGCACTGCTTCGGCGTGATGCGCTTGTCCGTCATCTCCGCCTCCTCCGTGAGGACCGTGACGCCGAAATCGGTAAAGACCTGTATGATGTCAGGTTCACATATGTTGTTGTAGCGGTAGAAGAGTATCTCCATGATTCACCTGTCTTCTTGTCCGGCGGGCCTTCGCAGGAAAGAGGCCGGGAAACGCCGCCGGACTAAGAATCTGTATGTATGTCGTGGCAACGCCGGCCTGCGCGTAAAATTGTTTGAAAATTGATATAGAAATAGTATAATAAAAAAGAGATATAAAGTAAAGTGAAAACAGAAATGCGCAAAAGCGTAACAACCGGAAAAAATTATTGCTATTTTATTCCCCAAACACTAAATATATTTATTTTTTTCCCGATATATATAACAAAGATTAGGCGCGGACTCTCTGTTATTATGCGGAAATTTAGAGCAGTTCCTATATATGAGGAGAACGGATGCGCTATCGTAAGACGATTCTACCAATCTATTAAAATCACACGGAGGTGAGTGGCGATGGCAATCGAACCATTAAGCAGTGCCATGACTTATCAGGCACAGACGGTCGTAAGACCGCAGACGGCAGCACCAGTGAACACGGAAGTTCCTGAGGATGGACAGACAGTAAATGTTGACGAGACGACGGCGGCAGTCGCACAGACGCAGGCTCAGGACGAAAAGAGCAGCAGTGAGGGCAGCGGCAGTCAGCAACAGCAGCAGGCGGCGGTGAATTCGCAGGCGGCTCCCGATCAGCTCAAGAAGATGATCGCCGAGATGAATAAGAAGATCAACAACACGAACGAGATCGCTATGTTCGGCATCCATGAGGAGACAAACCGCATCATGATCAAGATCATGGATAAGGACACGAAGGAAGTCATCAAAGAGTTCCCGCCCGAGAAGACGCTTGACATGATCGCGAAGATCTGGGAGATGGCGGGGATCCTTGTGGACGAGAAACGCTGATTTTGTGACAGGAGGAAAAGAAAATGCCAATCAGGATTACGGGTATGTATTCGGGCCTGGATACGGAGGCCATCATCAGTGAGCTGGTATCCGCACAGAGCGTAAAGAAGAGCAAATATGTGAAGGATCAGATCAGGCTGAGCTGGAAGATGGATGCCTGGAAGGCTCTGAATACCAAGATTTTTAATTTTTATACGAATACGCTGGACAATATGCGCTATCAGGCGACCTACCTGAAGAAGGCCACCAAGGTCTCCAACCCGAACGTGCTCAGCGCGACGGTGAGCGGCGAGGCGGTGAACGGCCTGCAGGGCGTCACGGTGGAGCAGCTCGCGAGGAGCGGCAAGATGACGGGGCGCGACTTGAGCGACGACTACGGCAACGTCAAGAGCTCCACGAAACTGAGCGAGCTCGGCATCGACGGCGAGGCGAGTTTCCAGGTGACTGTGGGCGGCAAGAGCACCAAGATCGAGCTGAACGGCGACATGACGATCAAGGACGTGGTGGCCAAGCTGCAGGATGCGGGCATCAGCGCGAACTTCGACGAGAAGAACCATAGGCTGTTCCTGAGTTCCAAGACGACGGGAGAGCAGGCTGATTTCACGCTCACGGCGAACGACGAGGCGGGGCTGAAGGCGCTGGAGAATCTGGGTATCCTCTCCAAAGAAGATTTGGCCGGCGACGAGTACAAGAAGTGGGCCGGGTATAAGAGCGACACCGAGGCGTACAAGAAGGCGATCGAGGCCGAGGCGGCGAAACGTGCGGCCGCTTATATGAAAGAGAACGAGGTTCTGGCGAAACAGAACGAAGAGCTGACGAAACAGATCGAGAAACTGAAAGAGGAGCCGAATTACGCGGGCGACAGCGTCAAGGCGGAAGATCTGTACACGGAGCTGTACGGACCCGAAGTGCAAAAAGAGGACGAAAACGGCCCTGTGGTGGACGAGGACGGCAATGCTGTCATGGAGCGCCGCGGCGGTCTGAAGGCCGACCTGGACAAGGCGAAGGAAGATCTGGAGGCGGCAAAGAAAGCGCTGAGCGATCGGCTCGCAGACGCGGATAACCCGGTCTCCGAGGCGGAGAAAGCCGAGCTGGAGAAGAAGGTCGAGGATGCGAGCGCTGCAGTCACGGAGGCGCAGTCCAAATTCAACGAGAAGAACGGTCAGTATTCCATCACCAAGGCGATCGAGGACAAAGAGAGCCAGATCAAGAAGAATACGGACAAGTGCGACGAGAACAAACAGTACTACACCGAGGTCATCACGAAACAGAGCGGCACGGAGACGAAGAGCGCGGAGGCTACGCAGGCGCTGACGGATCAGGTGACGGCTGAGTTCGACAAGAAGGTCGCGCTGGCGGAAGACGTGCTGCAGAAACTGAACAGCGGCGCGTATGACAGCGGCAAGTACGGCACTAGGATCCAAGGCTCGGACGCTGTGATCCATGTGGACGGCGCGGAGTTTACTTCCGGCACGAACAACTTTAATATCAACGGGATGGACATCACGGTGTATGAGACGTCTGCGGAAGAGGTGACGATCACCACCTCCGACGATGTGGACGGCATCTACGACATGATCAAGAACTTCTTCAAGGAGTACAACAGCCTGATCAACGAGATGAGCGCGCTGTACAATGCGGATTCCGCCAAGGGGTACGATCCGCTGACCTCCGAGGAGAAGGCGGAACTGTCCGACTCCGAGATCGAGGAGTGGGAGAAGAAGATCAAGGATTCCCTGCTCCGAAGAGACGAGACGCTGGGCGACATCAGCAGCACGCTGAAGAACCTGATGCTGCAGGGCGCGACGGTCAACGGCAAGCAGATGTATCTGTCGGACTTCGGCATCAATACGCTGGGCTATTTCAATGCAGGTGACAATGAGAAGGGCGCTTATCACATCGACGGCGACCCTGATGACGCCAGCACCAAGAGCAATGACGACGTGCTGAGATCCATGATCGCAAACGATCCTGATACGGTCATGGAGTTCTTTTCCGGGCTGTCCAAGAATCTGTATGATACGCTGACGGAGAAGATGAAGAGCATCGCCGGCACGAGGAGCGTATTTACGGTCTACAACGACCAGCAGATGCAGAAAGAATATGACGACTACAAGGACAGGATCGCCAAGGAAGAGGATAAGCTGAATGCACTGATGGATAAGTGGTACACCAAGTTCTCCCAGATGGAGACGGCGATGGCGAAACTGCAGTCCAAGAGCGGAGCCCTGTCGGGCATGCTTGGCGGGGGCTGATCACAATAGGCGCGTATAAGTACGATCAAGGAGGAGCACACTTATGCCTGTACAGAATCCCTATGAGGAGTATCAGAAGAACAAGATCCTGACCGCCTCCCCGGCGGAGGTCACTCTGATGCTCTATGAGGGCGCAATCAAGTTTTGCAATATCGCGATCATGGCGATCGAGCAGAAGGATATGGAGAAGGCGCACGTCAATATTATGAAGACCCAGCGTATCATCGAGGAGTTCCGCAACACGCTGGACCGCAAGTATGAAGTCGCGGAAGATTTTGACAGGATCTATGTGTACGTTCTCAGGCGTCTGTTCGAGGCCAATGTGGGTAAGGACAAGGAGATCCTGGAGGAAGTCAACACGCATCTGCGCAGTCTGCGGGACACCTGGAAAGAAGTCATGAGACGCTGCAACAAAGCGTAGAGAGGAATCGGTATGGAGCGGAGCGGCGCACAGATCTTACTGCAGAGCCTTGAGAAGAAAAATGAACTGTTGGATCGCATGATTGCGCAGAACAGCGCACAGGAGGAGATCCTGAAACAGGAAGAACTGGATATGGACGCCTTTGACGCGGCGATCGATCTGCAGAGTTCCTATGTGGAGCAGCTGGAGCAGCTGGACGAGGGTTTCGAGACGACCTACGACAGGGTGCGGGAGGAGCTGCTTGCGAACAGGGAGCGCTACCGCAGCGAGATCACGCGCATGAAAGAACAGATCCGCCAGATCACCGACAAGATCGTGACGATCAACGCGGGCAATATGCGCAACAAAATGCTGGCGGAGAGCCAGTTTAAGAAGAAACGCCGGGCCATCGGCAAGGGCGCGTCCAGAAACAAAGTCGCGAAGAACTATTACAACAACATGAACAACTTGAATTATGTGTCACCGCAGTTCTATGACAATAAGAAGTAGCGCAGGGCATTGTACTTACGGGCTTTCGGAAAAAATAAAAAAAAATCTAAAAAGGCCCTAAAGTAAATCGGAAGTCATCCGATATATATTACAAGTAAAGTAAAACAAATTTACTTACGTAACAGTAATGGGACCAAAGGCAGCGTACGAGCCGGCGGAACCATTACAAACAAAAACTAGCAGCATGGAAGCTGCATTAAATTCAAGGAGGAATATATTATGGTAGTACAACACAACATTACAGCGATGAACTCTAACAGAATGCTTGGTCTTACGACCAGCGCACAGGCTAAGTCAACTGAGAAGTTGTCTTCCGGTTACAAGATCAACCGTGCAGCGGATGATGCGGCAGGTCTGGCGATTTCCGAGAAGATGAGAAGACAGATCAGAGGTCTTACACAGGCATCGGCTAACGCACAGGACGGTATCTCCTGCGTACAGACGGCAGAGGGCGCACTGAACGAAGTTCAGGATATGTTACAGCGTATGAACGAGCTGGCAGTTAAGGGTGAGAACGGTACGCTGACATCTACAGACCGCGCTTATATCCAGATGGAAGTACAGCAGCTTATGTCTGAGATCGACCGTGTACGAAGCACGACCACATTCAACGAGCAGAATCTGCTGACGGGTGAGTTCCAGGGCAAGGCTCTTCAGGTTGGTGCTGAGGCAGGTCAGCATATCGAGATCAGCATTCAGAACATGGAAATGTCACAGATGGTTAATCGTGTTGAGTCAAACAAGTACGAGGCTGTTCTCAAGAAGTTCTACGATGAATTTGACAAATCGAAACTGGACGACAATAGTCTTCAACCTGCAGATGAGGCAGCTTTCGGTAGCCTGAACAAGATGGTAAAGGGTTGCCTGAAACAGGTTTCCAAGCAGAGAGCTGATCTGGGTGCGGTTCAGAACAGACTTGAGCACACCATCAACAATCTGGACAACGTAGTTGAGAACACGACTTCCGCCGAGGCTCAGATCCGTGATACGGATATCGCGACCGAGATGGTTAAGTACGCGAACAACAACATCCTGCAGCAGGCTGGTACATCCATGCTGTCTCAGGCAAACCAGGCGAATTCTCTGGCATTGTCCTTACTTGGCTAATGGATGAGCGGTTCATGAGAAACATTGCGTAATAACTACCAGAGAGCCACCCGAACGGGTGGCTCTTTTCATGCGTTTATTTATCACTCTATGATGCCCATATCGCCTGTTTATCATCTATTTAGTCAATTCCAGGATCTTCTGCAGCGCCATAGGAAAATCGCCGCATTTTCGGTAATGTGCGAGGGCGGATTCTCTGTCCCCCATCATCTCGTTGATCAGTCCGATGTTGTAGGAGGGAATGAAGGTATTGGCTCCTTCTACATGGGCGGTGGCGCAGGAGAGCGCCTTGACAAATTCAAGCAGCGCTTTCATGTATTGCCCGTTTCTGAGATAGATCAGCCCCATCAGATCCAGAAAATCCGCCGACACCGCAAAAGCGTCATACACACCTGAGAGTCCCAAGGCTTCCTCTGCGCGGTTCAGATGCAGCAGGGTATAACCGTAACCGATCACCATCATCTGGACATACTCCAGGACAGGATCCACATCATAGGCAAGACCTTTGCCATAGTACAGACAGGCGTTTTCGTCATCGTGGATCATGTTGTATGACTGTCCGATCTGAAAATAGGTATAGGGGTTGTCGGGATCCCTTTCCAGGTCTTTTTGCAGAAGCGTGATATTGCGCATCGCTTTTTCGCGCAGCGCCTCCTCGCTGCCATTGTAGCCGAAGTGATCGACGGTTAAGGGGAGCTGATAGGCGCCGCAGTCGGCGCCTCCTCCGCGCAGAGGGCGCACCTGCTCATGGATGATGCCTTCATAGTGATAGTATCTGCGTGAAAAAAGTCTTTCCACCAGATCGGTGTATACG
Source organism: uncultured Lachnospiraceae bacterium (assembly GCA_947632515.1). Lineage (GTDB taxonomy): Bacteria > Bacillota > Clostridia > Lachnospirales > Lachnospiraceae > UBA3282. The sequence continues at coordinate 43,066 of CANRPO010000017.1, read as the reverse complement.
CTGTCGGTGCCGTTCATCTGATAATGATTTCGTCTGGAGAGAAGTCCGACGGAATAAGGAGTCTGTTCTGACAGGCGAAGAATCGCGTCTATATCGATCTCGGTCAGATACTCGTCGCAGTCGATCACGAGGATCATATCATGCGAGGCCTGCCCGATAGAATAATTCCTGGCGGCGGAAAAATCGTCGCGCCAGATATAATCCAGAACTCGATCTGCATAGGCAGACGCAATCTCCCTGGTCCGATCCGTAGAGCCGGTATCCACGACGATGATCTCCCAGTCATAATCCCGCAATGGTTTCAGGCATTTTGCAATGTTCTGTTCCTCGTTTTTGGCAATGATACATACTGAAATCGGAAGCATAATTCAGCCGTCTCCTATATAAATTATTTTTATGAAACGTTATGATCCTGCAGTTCTTTATAGCGGCGGACCAGCTCGTCAGGATCGGTGCTGTACTCCAACAGACTGGGACGCCCGTTTTTCTCGTCATCCATACAGCGGCGGATAATATGCAGTATGGCGGCCAGTTCCTGATGAAAGTCAGATCCGGGAAACATCACGTCAGGCCTGTTTTTGACCGTGTCCTTGAATAATTCATATGCTTTACCGATCTCGCGTTTCCGAAAGAGTTCCGTCAGCTGGTTTTTTAATGCGAGCGTTTCGGCTTTCTCCTGCGTAAAGCCGACAGGCGCTTCATAGTATGACAAGCCGCGCCGGCGGAGCCATACATACAAAAGCTGCTCGGAAAGAAAACCGAAAACTCTTTTGTGGTAGTCGTCGTAAGCGCTTACGTCTATCTGATCTTTCGCCGCGTCAAAGACGGAAAAAAGCCACTCGGCATAATCGTCAAACAGCGCTTTGGTCGTCACAAAAAGGTTGCCGCAGTACAGCTTATGTCCGTCCAGAACCTCCTCCAAAATAGGTGCACAGTCAGGATACAGCGAAACGGCAGCCTGGCAGACAGCGTTAAGGTCGTGAAGATTATGCGCTTCGGCGTAATTGTCACGATAGCACTTCGGCGAAGTGACAGGCTGGGACAAAATGACGTCGTATTGCGCCAGGATCGACATAAAGTCCGCTTTTGACATAATGCGGCCTTCCTTTGTCAGAAAATATCTGCGGTAATGGCACAGGCCGATATACTCGGTATTGCGCACATTTTTCCATGCCCAGTAGAGTCCTGTAAGTTCACTGTAATAGGGATTAAGTGCGGAAATATTGTTGCCGGTATCATCGCCTTGATAGCCCAGATCTTCCCTGATGGCGTGTCCGACCTGCAGCGGATGGTAAATGGGATCACTCGGCACGTTGAAAGGGACATGCGTGCAGACGTACATCTGCAGCACACCCTTACTGTATTTGACAGAAACCGCCTTGCAGACCGCGCACAAGTCCTGTTTGCTGATGGGGAGATCAAGGAGCTGCAGCAATAGCTGATTCATTTCCGTTATATAGTCTTTGATATAGGGATTGCCGTGGTAATCCGGCACTATCTTCAAGGTTTCTTCTTTCAGCGTGAGAAAAAAGTCGTATGGAATCTGTGTAAAGCGAAGGCTGATCATTTTCATGGCGCCGAGATAGCACAGCGTCAGAAATTGGTATTCCAACTCTTGACGGTATTCAGTCAGAAAGCCGCGTCGGCCGCACTCTTCCCACATCATTTTGTCTACCGTCAGGATATCGAAGTGATGCGAGGCATCAGAGGTAAGTACCGTGGAAGACGGATTGACATAGTAGTGATACAATCGCTCCTCGATTATGTACACTTTAGCCGCGTAGAAGTAGAGCAGTGTGGAGAAAAAGTGATCTTCATACGTCAATCCTTCAGGGAAAAAGAGATTGTTGTCCAGCAGGAAATCCCGGACAAACAGTTTGTCACACGCACTGTATCCAATTGAGCTGCATACGAGAAAAGTCTTTCGCTTTTCCATGGAGTCTATATTAAATAAGCGATCTTCGCTGCCTGTCAGTCCGGATTCCGGAATCTGACCGGGCATCGCGCTGTCCCGCCAATTCCGGCACATGACGATGTCACAGCAGTGTTCCGTCATCTTGGCGTACAGTTTTTCATACATATCAGGCTCAACCCAGTCATCTGAATCTACATATCCCACATAGGGAGCGGAAGCATACTGCAGACCGATGTTTCTGGCGCGGCCCTGGTGCCCGTTCTCATCGCAGTGGACGATCATCACAGAGTCGGGGCAGGAGGCCTCGATAGCAGTGAGTTTATCCCATGTACCGTCCGTGGAGCAGTCGTCCACCATGATGATCTCCAGCTTGTCGATGCCGATCGTCTGGCTGTGAAGAGATGCAAAACATCGGTCAACATATTTTTCCACGTTATAACAGGGAACAATAATACTAATCAGCTTGTCCATGGACAGTCCCTTCCGGATGAGTGATCCTTATAATAATTTCAAAAGTTCCTCGGCGCGGTGCGCCCATGTATGGTTCGCTGATGCAGCGGCGTAACCGTTGTCTGCGATGCGCTGCATACGGTTGGAGTCGCGGAGAAGACCGGAGACTGTTTCGGGCAGTTTTTCCAGTTCTGCCAGCGAATAAAAAACGAGGTCCTTTTCGTCGGTAAAATTCTCTTTTAAATAGATACTGTCGTCCGTCAGACATACGGCGCCCTGCAGCATGGCATTAAAGATTCTTTCACTGCCGCCATCTTTGAACCATGCCATCTGATTTAAGACAATCTTACTGTCTTCCATCAGCAAAAGCGCATTGCGGAAAGAAATGGGAGCGTGGCAGACAAAATGCGGATTCCCATACAGATGCGTCTTTTCCCATCCATTGCCATATACGGATACGGTGATCCCGGATTCGACTAGCGCCCGGACGATTTCAAGTCTATACATAGCGCATAGGTTCGTCTCTGCGAAACGGTGGGCCTGGATTATCTGTTTTAATTCCGCGTCCGTCGTTTTAGGGCGCGCGCTTTTTATTTGATCCTCCACTGCCTGTTCAAGCGTTTTATACGGATGACAGATAAGATCGTCCATCACGGTTTCATCCATCTTATCATAATTGTAGTCGGCATGGTATTTATAACTTCCGATCAGAAGCACATCGATGGTGCGCTCCGCAATGGGTTTCTTGGGTTTCTTCGGCTGCAGTTCTTCGCCGCCTGTCGGAAGGAATAAATATCTGCGCACCGCAGGGCAGAACCGTTTTACATAATCGACATGATTTCTGTCCGCACATACTACAACGCCATGCGCAGGGCTTATGTCCAATGTATCATAGTAGTACATGGGGTGATCCATAAGAAGGTTAAAACAGGGTACATTCCAGATATCCCACAGCGAGCCTTTGCCCTGCATAGGCATGATGAAACCGCGGTTGTTGAATGTCAGCACCGCATCAATTCCCTTCTCATAAAAAAGGAACAGTTTTTCCGCATTGGCGGTAAATGTTTCCTGCGTGTCGGTAAAAGGAAATATAAAAGTCTCGCAGCCCATATCGCGGAGCGCACGGTCATATTGTTCCGCAATGTACTGTAGAATAAAAATATCACTTCCAAATAACACGATACGTTTTGCATATGCGCCAAAACCGGAGGACGCAACATTCCCGGACAGTCGGGCTATACTTTTTACAGCAGGCGGATAGCCGCCGCATTTGCGATAGTATGCGAGGGCATTGTCAATATCTCCCGCTTTTTCACAGATCAGTGCAATATGATAATTGGCAAGAAAACTGTTTGCACCGTTAAATTTGCAGGTATCATAGGCGGTAGCCTTATGAAATTGTTCGACCGCCTGCGGGTACATACCGTTAGCCATATAAATGCGCCCCATCAGATAGACGAAATCGGCGGTGACGGCAAATTCATCATAGATCTGTTCATAGCCAAGAGCGGTTTCGGTCTGTCCTGTAAGCAACAGCGCATTGCCATAAGATATTACCATTGCCTGTACATAGGCCAGGGAAGGATCGACATCGAAATAGAGCCCTTTGCCGTAGTATTCACATGCCGATTCGTAATCCTGAATGATCTCATATCCTTTTCCAAGCTGATAGTAGACATAGGGGTTGTCCGGCTCCTGCGCAAGCTGCTTATGGAGCAGGGACAGATTACGACGCCCCTTGGCGATTCGCTGCTCCGCTGTCATATCGTACCCGGTATGTTCTATAACAGTATGTAGCATCAGACAGGGAAAATCCTTGCCCCGGATCGGCGCCAGCTGTTCATGGATAATACCGGTGTAGTGATAGAGTTTTTTGTTAAAGAATCGTTCCGTATTGTCCGTGTTGTTCAGGACGTACTGACCGTCCTGACTGACAAGATTCTCCCGTGATACTGCGCCGACGCTGTCAGGGTGATGCTTGCGGAAGTAGTTGAGTTCTTCCACATCCATCTCCTTGATCCATTCGTCGCAGTCCAACATGAAGATCCAGTTGTTGGAGGCTTCTCTAAGTGAAAAATTGCGGGCCGCAGAGAAGTCGTCGCACCACGCGAAATCCACCACCTTGTCGGCATATTGCGCCGCGATCTGTTTCGTGCGGTCCGTGGAGCCGGTGTCCACCACGATGATCTCAAAACCGTAAGGTTTGAGGGAAGACAGGCATTTTTCGATGTTTGCCTCTTCATTTTTGGCGATGATACATACGGAAATAGGATGTGTGATTTTAGTCTTCATGCTACTATCGTATCACATCACAGGAAATAAATCCATGCGGAAACGGCATTTTGCACAGCGCTACCCAAACATCTCCCGCACCCGGTGGCGGAAAGTATGCGCTGCGGCGACTTTGTCGTGGCCGTTTCGCGCGATGGCGGCGCGCTCGTCCTCGTGGGACAGATAGTAACCGATCTTCGAGAGCAGATCTTCCTTGCTCTCGTAGTAGACGAAGTCTTCGCCGGGTACGAAGTGATCGAGAAAGTCCGCCTGAAAGTTGCTCAGCAGGAAACCGCCGCTGCCGAGGATGTCGAAGGCGCGCAGCGGAATGCCGCTTTTGATGCTTCTGAGCGAGATGTTCAGATTGATCCTGCTGCGGCGAAAGACGAGGGGCGCCTGCGTATAGTAGTCGGTCGTCCCGTGGTTGGTGAGGTTTGGCAGGGTGAAATTGCGGTTGGGAGTAAACAGGTCGAAGGGAAAGCGCCCCGCCACTTCGCGGATCAGTTCTTCGCGTTCCAGCCCCGTGATCTTGCGGTTGATCACATATTGGGCGTAGAGGTATTCCTTGGACTCCACGCCGTCGGGGTTGGGGTCCATGGGAAGAGCGCGATAAAGCTCGTCCATAATGGGAGACAATGATTCCTGAATGAAGTTATAGCCCTGTATCTTCATCTGCGCGGACATGATGGCGTCGAGATAGCCCTTCGCATAATCTGACAGTCCTGTCATGCGGTCGAAAAAGTTGTGTTCCTCGGTGTAGAGAGAACCCACAAAGGAGACGTCGTACAGATAAGAGGGAGCCGCGTCCGCAGGCGGCAGGCTGCCCGCAGCGTCCGCCGCCCCATCGGAGCGGCACAGTCTGTCCAGCCGTTCCGTGTTCGCGGCCATCGGCAGATAGCGGACGGTCTGAATGCCCGCGTTGTGAAATTCAGTATACAGCTCCTTGTCGAAGACGTAGATCGTGTTGCAGGGATTGATGACGGTGTAGGAGTAGAGCATCACATAAGGGCTGTCGTAGATCCACGAGAGATAGCGGACGCCCTCTTTCTTGCACGCGTTCGAGACGACGGGGAAGTAGTTGAAGGAAAAGACGGCGTCGGGGGTCTCTCTGCGCAGCGCGCCGATCAGTTCCGCCTCAAGCTCCTCGTCGCGGCGGGCGTCCCTGTTCGAGAAGGGGAAACACACAACCATGTGGCCTTCCGCGATGAACGCCTCTTTTATATCTTCATTTCCGAAACTTTTCCATTCGATAAACAGTATTTTCATGAGCGCTCCCAAGGCGGAATGCCTTCGTCAGTGTGTGTCGGCGTCGGTAAATTTAGCGGCGTGCTCCACGATCTTCTCGAAAGTCTGCGCGCTCAGATCGTGCTCGATCTTGCAGGCATCCTCGGCGGCGGTCTTCTCGTCCACGCCGAGAGCGACGAAGAAATCGGTCAGTACCTGATGTCTGTTGTAGATGTCCGAGGCGATTGCGTAGCCGGATTCGGTCAGCTCGATGAATCCCTCGCGGTCCACCCGTATATAGCCGTTCTCACGCAGTTTCTTCATGGCTACGCTGATGCTCGGCTTGCTGTAGTTCATCTCCGTGGCGATGTCTATGGAGCGCACTTGGCCGGTGCGCTCTTTCAGGATCAGGATCGTCTCCAGATAATCCTCTGCGGATTCATGAATTTCCATGTCGCATTCCCCTTTCTGCCTGGCCCCTATGACAACAGTTTTAATCTCCGGAGCGCCGGCTCGTACGCGCCGCACTTTAAGTACGCCGCCTTCGCGGCATCGGTCTGCCCGGTGCACTCGCGGATGACGCCGATGTTGTAGTGAGCCTTGTAGCTGTTTACGCCGTCCACGGCGAACTCTTCTATTGTGGTAGCTTTTTGAAATTCCTGAATGGATTCCTCGAAGAGTCCGTTATTCATGTAGATCAGTCCCATCAGGAACACGAAGTCGGCGCGCCCGGAAAACTCGTCGTACACGCCCAGCAGATCCAGAGCGTCCCGATTGCGTTTTAAGTCTAAGAGCGTGTAGCCGTAGGACTCGACCATGGTCTGCACGTAGTCCAGCGACGGGTCCACGTCCATGGAGAGTCCCCGGTCGAAACAGCGGTAAGCGTTCCGGTAGTCGTGGATCTTGCGGTAACACTGACCGAGCTGATAGTAGAGGTATGGGTCGGGGCCTTGCATTTCCAGTTCCCGGTTCAGGAGAGCGATATTGCGGTTCGCTTTCGCAAGCATCTCCTCAGGCGTGCCGTCATAGCCCACGTGCAGTACCGTGACGGGTGCGTCGTAAACATACTTGACGTTGGAAGGAGCGTTCTTCGTCTCAACAGGTACGAGCTGCTCATGGATGGCTCCCTCGAAGTGAAAGAAACGTCTGTTCACGAAACGGCTGACCCGAGACCGCTCGTAGGTTGTAAGACCGTTCTCGGTAAGGCGGTTTCGTATCAGAATGCGCCCCGCAGCCGCAGGCTGCGCTTTCATACAGGCGGCAAGCGCCGCCGTGTCTATCTGTTCGACATACTCGTCACAATCGATTGAAAGTATCCAATCGTGGGAGGCTTTCTCCATGGCGAAATTCTTGGCCGCGGAGAAATCATCGCGCCAGTTGAAGTGATAAATGCGGTCGGTGTAGCGTCTTGCCAGCTCCACCGTGCGGTCGGCAGAGCCGGTGTCCGCCAGAACGATCTCGAATCCGTAGGGCACAAGACGCTTACAGCATTCCTCGATATGCTTTTCTTCGTTTTTGGCTATGATACAGACGGAGACAGGCTCCACGGCACACCTCTCTTTCGGGATCTGCGCGGCGGCGCGGTTACGACGCGGACAGCTCTTTCAGCCTTCGCAGCGCAGGCGTGTAATCGCCGCATTTTTTGTAGTAGGAGCGGGCGTCTTCCAGCTTTCCCATACTCTCATAGATGGAGGCGATGTTGTAGTTTGCCCGGTAGCTGTTGACGCCTCTTCGCGAACAGGAGGAGAGGGTCGTCGCCTTCTGAAATTCCTCGATGGCCTTGTCGTAGATCCCCTTTTTCATATAGATCACCCCCATCAGGTAGATGAAGTCGGCGCGGTCGGAGAATTGTTCGTATCTGTCCTGCAGGGTCATGGCCACGTCGTACTTGGCCAGCTCGATCAGGCAGTAGCCGTAAGTCTCCACCATGCTCTGTACGAAGGCGGACGCGGGATCGGCGTCCATGGCAAGTCCCTTCTGGTAATACTGGGCGGCTTTTTCCAGGTCGTTCAGGGAGACGTAGTTCTGTCCCAGCTGAAAGTAGATGTACGGGCTGGGGCCTTTGGTCTCCAGATCGTGCAGCAGAAGCTCCAGATTGCGGGTCGCGCGCATACGCTTGCCCGACTCGGAGACATAGCCCTCGTGGTAGAAGGTGAGGGGGATCTGGAACGTTTCGATCTCCCGGCCGTCCAGCGCGCACACCTGCTCGTGGATGATACCCTCGAAATGACAGTAGCGTCTGTTGAACAGTCTGGCGATCCGCTCCGACATGACGGAGCGCACGCCCTGAATGCTGTAGGGATTGTTGCGGACGATCATGCCCACGGCGCGGCTGTTGCGGTCTATGGCCTCCTCCAGCTCAGCCAGATTGACGTTCTCCAGATACTCGTCGCAGTCGATGACTAACACCCAGTCGTTGGACGCCTGCTGGACGGAGAAGTTTCTGGCTGCGGAGAAGTCGTTGCACCAGGCGAAGTGAAACACCCTGTCGGCATACCGCTGGGCGATCTCCACGGTCCTGTCCACCGAGCCCGTGTCCACGACGATGACTTCAAACTTGCACGGTTTCAGCCGTTTCAGGCATTCTTCTATGTGGTTATCCTCATTTTTTGCGATCATACATACCGATATGGGGAGCATTGCAGTTACCTCTTTGCCGATCCTGACAGACCCGCGCCTGCCATATTTTTCTGAACCTCTTATATAGTATCATTTTCCGCTGTGGACGACAATAAAATCTTTTATAGAAAATAAGGGCGCAGACCTTGAAAACAGTACCATAGTACTAGACTTTTTTCACAAAAAAGAGCCTTCAAATAGGGATAAATTGCTAATAATATCGATATTTCGTTAAAAATGAGTTTTTTGTATTTTCTTTTTCTATATTTCTATGGTATACTTCGACTAAGACACTAGGAAACTGGCAGCAACACAATACGACAGGAGGGCTTGTATGACAAAGGCAGAAATTCTTAAGGCAGAAATTTTAAAACAGTATAAGAGTGTCAGACAATTTGCAATCGAGATGGAGATCCCTTACTCCACCTTAGTAACCGCTTTGGACAGGGGGATCGAGGGGATGGCATACGGCACTGTGATCAGGATGTGCGACAAACTGAACCTGAATCCGGTGGACTTCACGCCGTTAAACCAGAAGAGCATTCTGGGCGGCAAGATCATGGAGAACCGCGTCATGCAGTACTATGTGAAACTGAACAAGGTGGGACGCAAGAAAGCGCTGGAGCTGATGGAGGATTACGCGCAGCTTGACAAGTACAGAGCGGTCGAGGAAGACTGATGCAATACGATTATTTGGTGGTGGGAGCGGGTCTGTTCGGAGCGGTCTTTGCCCATGAGATGAAAAGAAAAGGCAGAAACGTGCTGGTGATCGACAAGAGACGGCATGTGGCCGGCAATATTTACACGCGATCTGTGATGGATATTCAGGTGCACGAGTACGGCGCGCATATCTTTCACACTTCGGACAGGAAAATATGGGAGTATGTAAACGGATTCGCCGAGTTCAATCACTACATAAATTCGCCGATTGCGTATTATAAGGGAGAGGTATACAATCTCCCTTTTAATATGAATACGTTTCACAAAATGTGGGGCGTGGTGACGCCGGAGGAGGCGCGGGAGAAGATCGCGTCGCAGATCGGGACGCTGCATGGCGGCGAGCCGAAGAATCTGGAAGAGCAGGCTCTGCGTCTTGTGGGTACGGACGTCTACGAAAAGCTGGTGAAGGGCTACACCGAGAAACAGTGGGGCAGAGACTGCAGGGATCTGCCCGCCTTTATCATCAGGAGGCTCCCGCTGCGGTTCACCTACGACAACAACTACTTTAACGACCGCTATCAGGGGATCCCGGTCGGCGGCTACACTGCCATGGTGGAGAGAATGCTGGAAGGGATCGAGGTGCGCACAGGGATCTCTTATCGGGAGTTTGCCACAGAGCGGGAGGGCGCGGACGGCGTCACGGTTGTGGACGCGGCGGGAAATACCTACCGAAAAGTGGTCTATACCGGGATGCTCGACGAATATTTCGATCATAAGCTGGGATATCTGGAGTACCGCTCCCTGCGGTTCGAGACGGAGGAGTTTCCGGACTGCGACAACTATCAGGGAAACGCCGTGGTGAACTACACCGAGAGGGAAATCCCCTACACCCGCATTATCGAACACAAACACTTCGAGTTCGGCACGCAGAAGGGGACCGTGATCACCAGAGAGTACCCGGCCGAGTGGCATGAGGGCGACGAGCCGTACTATCCGCTCAACGACGAGCGAAACGACGCGCTCTTTGTCAGGTATCAGGAACTGGCGAAGACCAGGCCGCATGTGATCTTCGGCGGACGTCTCGGACAGTACAGATATTACGATATGGACAAGGTGATCGGCGCGGCGCTGGAGGCCGCCGCGGCGCAGCCGTAACGCAGAGGGTATACATTCCACACGGAAATGTGGCGGCGGAGTATTGACAAAGGTTGAGGCTCCGCCTATAATACAAGATGATAGTTTGAAAGTCAAAGTATTAGAGATTCAAATAATCAACAAGTATTCTCGGCGGGAGGAAAACAACGCACTATGAACTGGAATGACGCGGTCAAAGAATTGGACAACAGAAGACAAAAAGCTCTCATGGGCGGCGGCCAGAGCAGGATCGACAAGCAGCATGCGAGCGGTAAGATGACGGCCCGCGAGCGGATAGAGGTGCTGCTCGATCCGGGAACATTCGTAGAGGTGGACGGCTTTATCGAGTCCCGCATAGACGATTTCGATCTTGACAAGAGAAGAGTGCCGGGCGACGGCGTCGTGACCGGGTACGGGGAGATCGACGGGCGGCAGGTGTTCGTGGCGAGCGAGGACTTCACGGTGATCGGCGGAACGCTGGGCGAGTATCACTCGTTCAAGATCTGCCGCATTCAGGATATGGCCATGGAGATGAAAGCGCCCCTGATCTGTATCAACGACAGCGGCGGCGCGAGGATCGAGGAGGGCATCTCTTCCCTGAGCGGCTACAGCGGTATGTTCCTTCGCCACACGAAGGCCTCCGGCGTGATTCCGCAGATCGCGGTGATCTTGGGGCCCTGCTCCGGCGGCGCGTGCTACGCCCCGGCCATCTGTGACTTTATCTTTATGGTGCGGGATATTTCCAAGATGTTTATCACAGGCCCCAACGTGGTCAAGACGGTCATCAACGAGGAGGTGTCCGTGGAGGAGCTGGGCGGCGCGGAAGTGCATGCCAGGAAGAGCGGCGTCTCCCACTTTACTTACGATACCGAAAAAGAGTGTCTGATGGGCGTGCGCAAGTTATTGTCCTATCTGCCGGGCAACTGGATGGAGAAACCGCCCACCATCAACAATCAGGAGAGACAGAGCATTCTGCCCCGCGTCGGCAAGGTGTTTGGCAAGGTGGACAACGGCAGAGTGGCGGCTGTCCAGAAGGCCAAGGCAGCTAAGATCAGGGACATCGTTCCCGACAATTCCAGGCATGCCTACGACGTGCTCGAGGTGATCGACTGCATCGTGGACGAAGGCAGTTTCTTCGAGGTGCAGAAGGAATTTGCGATCAATGCGGTGGTAGGTTTCTGCAGGATGGAGGGCAAGGTGGTCGGCATCATAGCGAACCAGCCCAACGCCATGGGCGGATCGCTGGACTATCACGCGTCGGATAAGATCGCCAGATTCATCCGTTTCTGCGACTGTTTCAACATTCCTCTGATCACGCTGATCGACGTGCCCGCGTTCCTTCCCGGGACGGCGCAGGAGCACAACGGCATCATCCGCCACGGCGCGAAGATACTCTACGCCTACTCCGAGGCCACGGTGCCGAAGATCTCCCTCATCATGCGCAAGGCGTACGGCGGCGCCTATATCGCCATGAACTCCAAGGAGATGGGCGCGGACATCGTCTACGCGTGGCCCATCGCCGAGATCGCGGTGATGGGAGCGGATGGCGCGGTGAACATCGCCTTCAAGAGAAAAATCAAAGCGGCGGAAGACCCGGAGGCCATGCGCGCCCGGTGCAAGGCGGAGTACGAGGAGCGTTTTTTGAATCCGTATGTAGCTGCGGCGAGGGGATATGTGAATGAGGTGATCAAGCCCGAGGAGACGAGAGAGGCGCTGGTGAAGGCTCTGCGCGGCCTTAAGAATAAACATGCGGAGAACCCGCCGAAGAAACACGGCAACATTCCGCTGTAAACCTCTGCGGACGGGAGTGAGACGGAAATCAAAGACCCCGCAGCAAGCTGACGGGGTATCAAACTTGCAACGCAGCAAGCTGCGGGGTATTTGACCCTCGCGGCATTCGCCAAATGCTCGTGCAAGCACGGCACTTGGCTCATTGCTCGCGGGAATAAAAAGAGCTGGCTGATCGATCGGCCAACTCTTTTTTGTCATATATTTATTTAAGTGTATATCCTGTCCGGCAATACGCCTCAGCAGTAGCTGTTGAACATCATCCCGCTGTATGCGCTCGTGATGTAGGGGCTGGCAAAATTCTTGCCGGGATTCTTGTAGGCTACGATAATGTTGTTCACATAGTTCATCGGGTTCAGCGACACCTGATTGGACTTGCGCAGAACGGCGTTTGTAAAGCTTTTCAGAGGAGAGAAATTCTCCGCCGCGTCCTCGCTGACGGCGCTCTGGCGAAGAGTCTCGTCGTCCACCTCCAGCGTACCGTCCAGATTCAGATTCAGTCCCACGGAGGTGAGCTGTCTCGCGTACACTCTGGCCACGCCGCTCATCTCATTGAAAAGCTGATGGCTCTTCGGCTGGTTGTCCGTGTATTCCGAAACCGCCTGCAGGAAAGAATTGAAACCGCGCACCAGCGTGTTGACGTTCTCCGTAAGCGACTCGACATCCGTCTTGAGTCCGATCGACGCCGTCTCGCCGTCCTCGCTGCTCACCCCGGTCAGCGTCACCTCGTAGGCGCGGCCCAGAGTCAGGTGGTTGGAGGTGGAGACGCGCTCCTCGCCGTTCACGCGGCAGGAGGCGTTGGATGCCTCGGTGGTCACATGATCCAGCCCGAAATAGTCCACTGTGCCGGAAGTCTTGCTTGTGCGGCGGTCGGATACCCTGTAAATATAATTCCGCTCTCCCCTGAGACCCGTGGAGTTGGATTCCAATCTCAGGTAGGAAGTGTTGTCGTCGCCCGAAACCACCTGCGCCTTCAGACCGATATTCGCGTTGCTGACCAGGCGCGCGAGGCGCTCCTGCACATCGCGGTTCGTGTCGTTTGGCTTGATGCTGAACTGAAACTCATAGTTCAGATCGTCGATGTTGATGTCAAAAGAGTAGGTGTCCGGCGTAAGAGCCACGGGCTCGTCGCTCGGAAGATACCTGCCGGAGTTGATCTGCGGCGTTGCCAGACCGGTCACCTCTATCTCGTAGGCGGGAAGTTCGTCCCCCTCCTGCACGGAGCCGATGAAATCGGCCGTCGCGATATTGGGGTTGCTGGAGTAGGCGACTTTCTTATTCAGAAGTTCCTCCTCGTCCAGCCCGCCGAGAGACGCGATCGTGTTGTGGAGCTCTCTGGCGTTCTCCTTCATGCTCACCGCAAATTCGCGGGAATCCCTGCTCGTATCGAGAATATACAGAGGGGATTCCTTGTTCAGTTTGACAATGGAATTATACACGTTCCTGAGTTCGCTCTTCTTATGAGAATCATAAGGCGTGCTCGGTTTCGGCGCATAGGTAGTCATATAGAAGTTATAGACATTGTTCAGATTGCTTATGCTGCCATAAGACATAATACCCCTCCTTTCTTCCTTGAATGTCTCCCGGAGTTTCCGTCTCCGGGCGATGATGAGATCCGTAAGCTGTCCGTAGCCAAAATCATCATCGATGGGTAAATTCATTGTACCACCGAAACAGTGGAAAATGCAACAAAAAACTACAATAGGAAACTACAATTTTATACAACGTTATACAACGATTATACAGCGGAAACATTCTATAATCTTTATATCGAAGGCCTGCGCCGTAAACTTTATAGGGCCGCGCAAAAAAATCCGCAAAAATATCTGTAAATATTCATAAAATACGGTTGACTTCGCAGACGGCGTATGATATATTGTTTGGGCAAGATAAGATTCAGGTCTTTTTTTTATGCTCAAAAATAACGGCAACACGGTTGACGAATACACATGGAGGTATGAAAATGCGTACAAGGATCACATTAGCGTGCACGGAATGTAAACAGCGTAACTACAATACGACCAAAGACAAGAAGACACATCCCGACAGAATGGAGACGAAGAAGTATTGCAGATTCTGCAGGAAACATACCTTGCACAAGGAGACAAAATAACCGCCTGCTTTTTGGATGAAAGGAGTATGATATGGGAGATTCTGCTAAATCGGGTGGAGCATCCAAGATCACGAAATTCTGGAACGGCGTTAAGGCTGAATTTAAGAAGATCACATGGCCGGACAAGGACGCCCTCATCAAGCAATCCATTGCGGTCGTTGTTATTTCCGTTGTGATCGGAGCGATTATTACCATACTGGACTTCGGTTTACAGTACGGCGTGGATTTCCTCACGACGCTCTCATTTTAGAAAGCTCTGAGACATTAACAGGGAAAGGCATGGTATGAGTATGGCAGAAGCAAATTGGTATGTTGTTCACACCTATTCCGGGTATGAGAACAAGGTGAAGGCCAATATCGAGAAGACGATCGAGAACAGGCATCTGGAGGAGGAGATCTTGGAGGTCAGGGTTCCGATGCAGGACGTTATGGAGATGAAGAACGGCGCCAGAAGAACCGTACAGAAGAAGATGTTCCCCGGATATGTCCTGATCAATATGATCATGAACGACGATACCTGGTACGTTGTCAGGAATACCAGAGGAGTGACCGGATTCGTCGGGCCGGGGAGCAAGCCCGTGCCGCTCACCGAGGCGGAGATGAAGCCCCTCGGCATCAAGATAGAGAATATGACCGTGGACTTCACGGAGGGCGATACCATCGCGGTCGTTGCTGGCGTCTGGAAAGATACCATCGGCGTCGTACAGAGGATCGACTACAACAAGCAGGTGGCGACCATCAATGTCGAGCTGTTCGGCAGAGAGACGCCCGTGGAGATCAGTTTCGCGGAAGTCAGAAAAATGTAATCAGTCATATAGGTATTTATCCCCTCGCGGGTTAAATATACTGTGGGAGTGTCGTCTCGCAGACTGCGGAGACGGTACGCCCGTACCACATTATTTTAGGAGGTGCCATTATGGCAAAGAAAGTAGAAGGATACATCAAGTTACAGATCCCTGCCGGCAAAGCTACGCCGGCGCCCCCGGTTGGTCCCGCGCTCGGACAGCACGGCGTGAACATCGTGGAGTTTACGAAACAGTTCAACGCCAAGACGGCTGACAAGGGCGATGTGATCATCCCGGTCGTTATCACTGTCTATGCGGACAGAAGTTTCAGTTTCATCACAAAGACTCCCCCGGCGGCGGTTCTTTTGAAGAAAGCGTGCAACATCAAATCCGGTTCCGCAACCCCGAACAAGGCGAAGGTAGCCACGATCTCCAAGGATAAACTTCGTGAGATCGCAGAGACGAAGATGCCCGATCTGAATGCTGCAAGCGTGGAGGCGGCCATGAGCATGATCGCCGGAACCGCAAGAAGTATGGGTATCACAGTAGAAGAGTAATGGAGGATCTGACATGAAACATGGTAAGAAATATGCAGAGGCGGCTAAGCTGGTGGACCGTTCCGTCCAGTACGATACGGCTGAGGCGATCGCTCTGGTAAAGAAAACTGCAACGGCAAAATTCGACGAGACTGTGGAAGTCCACATCAAGACAGGCTGCGACGGACGTCACGCGGAACAGCAGATCCGCGGCGCGGTCGTACTGCCCAACGGAACGGGTAAGAGCGTTAAGGTATTGGTGTTTGCCAAGGGAGATAAAGTGTCTGAGGCTGAGGCGGCAGGCGCGGACTATGTGGGCGGCGAGGAGCTGATCCCCAAGATCCAGAACGACGGCTGGCTGGACTTCGATGTGGTAGTTGCCACGCCCGATATGATGGGCGTTGTGGGACGTCTCGGTAAGGTGCTCGGCCCGAAAGGCCTGATGCCGAACCCGAAGGCGGGAACGGTGACGATGGACGTCACGAAGGCGGTCAACGACATCAAAGCCGGTAAGATCGAGTACAGACTGGACAAGGCGAACATCATCCATGTTCCGGTCGGCAAGGTCTCCTTCGACGAGGCGAAACTGCAGGAGAATTTCGATGCGCTGATGGAGGCGATCGTCAAGGCGAAACCTTCGGCATTGAAAGGCCAGTATCTGAAAAGCATCACGCTGGCGACCACGATGGGGCCGGGCGTGAAGGTCAACACGGCGAGATATTAAGCCGTATTGCGGGACGATAAATTCAAAGAGGATAAGACAGAGGCGGTGCGCGGTTTGCGCACCGCTTTTTGCGTATAGATTGCCGGTGCGATTTGTGGTATACTCGTCTCATGGGCAAGAAGAAAAAGAATCTCAGGAAACAAAAAAGACCAAGAGCGCATTCCCGTTTTTTGAAACCGTTTCTGCTGACATTTTTTTCGGTGACGGCGTTGGGGATCGCCGGACTGGCGGCGTATCTGTGGGTTGTGGCTCCGGCGGAGTCGGCGTCAAACAGCCACTTCCAGCTGACGAAAGAAGTCGTGGAGAGGGGCCGGGAGGCGGAGGAGACGCAGATCGAGGAGATCCTGACCGTCAATGACAAGTATGCGGATATTCTGAGCGATCCGGATTACATGGTGGCGAACAATATTTACACAAAGGATGCGGCCGATCCTGACGAGGTGACGATCGCTTTCGCGGGGGATATTCTGTTCGACGACCACTATGCGGTCATGGCGAGGGTCATGCAGAACGGCGGAGATATTACCTATGGCATCGATCCGGCGCTGATAGACGAGATGCAAAGCGCCGACGTTATGATGCTGAACAATGAGTTTCCCTACTCGGACAGAGGCGAGCCGCTGGCGGACAAACAGTTTACATTTCGAGCCCCCGTCTCATCGGTCGGTTATCTGAACGAGCTGGGGGTAGATCTCGTGTCGCTGGCCAACAATCACGCTTACGACTACGGGGAGACGGCTTTTCTGGACACGATGACGGCGCTGGAGGACGCGGGGATCGCCTATGCGGGGGCCGGACGGGATCTGGCGCAGGCGCGCAGGCCGGTCTGTTATATTATCAACAATATCAAAATCGCCATCGTGTCCGCCACCCAGATCGAACGGTTGGATCATCCGGACACGAAAGGCGCCACGGACGAGACACCCGGCGTATTCCGCTGCTGGGACGGAGCCAATCTGCTGGAGACGGTCAGGGAGGCCGCGCAGGACAATGATTTCGTGATAGCCTACCTCCATTGGGGGACCGAGAACGAGGAAGAGATCGACTGGGCGCAGGAAAAACAGGCCGCGGAGGTGGCGGCGGCGGGGGCCGATCTGATCATCGGCGACCATCCCCACTGCCTGCAGCAGATCGCGGTCGTGGACGGCGTGCCGGTGGTGTACAGTCTGGGAAATTTCTGGTTTAACTCTAAGACGATCGACACGGGCATGGTGAAGATCGCGCTGGATGAGAATGGGCTGAAAAGCTGTCAGTTTATCCCCTGCCTGCAGAGCGGCAGCAGGACCACGCTCCTGCAGGGAGAGGAAAAGAAGAGAGTGCTCGACCATCTGCAGAGCATATCCGGGAGCGTCCGCATAGACGCGGACGGGTATGTGACCTGGTGACGCTCAGCGGCGCATTTTTGAAATTTTTGACGCGAAATGAAACTTTTAAACCGTCTGACTCGTATTATTGTCAGGAAGTACAGCGACGGCTTATGAAACTCGCACAGCAGGCCGATGATAATAATAGGAATGAAACGGAATACGAAGGGAGACTGCCAATATGTCAGATTATGCACAGATCAACAACAACCGCTCTGCCGCGGCGGATTACACCGCGAAAAAGAACGCTCCGAAATCCGGAGGCGGTTTTGACGACGTCCTGAAAACGCAGGCGGATAAGAGCGCGCAGACAGGCGCGGAGAATGCGGAGAGCACGCAGGATGCAGATTACAGAACGCAGCTGCAGGAGCACATGGAGGAGATGGCCGACCGCATCAGGCACGGCACGATCCAGCCCAAGATCCGGATCGGCGCGCAGGAGTACACGCAGGAAGAGTGGAAGAAGATGCTGGAGAAGTTTGACGACGCCGAGGAGACGCTGCAGGAGCAGATCAAGGAGGAGATCGAGAACCTTAAGGAGCAGGCGGAGAAAGAAGAGCTTGCGAGGCAGATCGCTGCAGAGAAAAAAATGCGCGCCGGAGAAGAAAAAGCGGTTGACAGCGCCGCATCCTATATGCTATAGTGTTCAAGGTTGTAAAAACCATGCCGAAGACAGTAGGTGCCGCAATGTCGGCGTAAGCGTATCGCCTACCGAGGAGATGAGTTGCTTAGCAGAGTGAATCCTTCCTGTCTTCAGGGAGGATTTTTTGATAGAGGACTCCTTTCGGCGCAAAATCTATAAGGAGGTAAATGTAATGGCAAAGGTCGAACTGAAAAAACCGATCGTGGAAGAGATCTCCGCATCCATCAAGGACGCACAATCTGTCGTGCTGGTCGATCACCGCGGCCTGACGGTAGAGCAGGACACGGAACTTCGCAAGCAGCTGCGCGAGGCGGGAATCACCTACAAGGTTTACAAGAACACAATGATGAATTTTGCGTTTAAGGGCACGGAATGTGAGTCTCTGACCACCTATCTGGCAGGCCCCAGCGCGATGGCCGTCTCCAAGGACGACGCTACCGCGCCCGCGAGAGTGCTGTGCAAATTCGCCAAGACGGCAGACGCTCTTGAGATCAAGGGCGGTATTGTGGAAGGCGTGGCATACGACGCCAAGGGAATTGAGAACATTTCCAAGATCCCTTCCAGAGAAGAACTGCTGTCCAAGCTGCTCGGAAGTATCCAGTCACCGATCACCAACTTCGCTCGCGTCATGAAACAGCTGGCGGAAAAAGGCGGCGCGTCCGAGAGCGCTGCAGAGGGATCCGCAGAAGCTCCGGCCGCTGAGGCGGAGGCTGCTGCTGCGGCAGACGTAGAGGCGCCCGAGACAGCTCAGGCTTCCGCAGAGGAAACCCCCACAGCGGAAGAGACGCCGGCGGAGGAAACTCCCGCAGCGGAATGAGAGATAGGGAAACGGTAACAGAGCGTAGTTGAATCAGAAAAGAAAATAAACGGAGGTAAACAAACATGGCAAAATTATCTACTCAGGAAATCATTGATGCGATCAAAGAGTTGACAGTATTAGAGCTGAACGATCTTGTAAAGGCATGCGAGGAGGAGTTCGGCGTATCCGCGGCAGCCGGCGTGGTAGTTGCGGCAGCGGCGGGCGATGCAGGCGCAGCGGCAGCAGAGGAGAAGACGGAGTTCGACGTTGAGCTGACAGATATTGGCCCGAACAAGGTTAAGGTTATCAAGGTTGTCCGTGAGGTGACGGGCCTTGGCCTGAAGGAGGCGAAGGATCTGGTAGATTCCGCTCCGAAGATGGTAAAAGAGGGCGCATCCAAGGAAGAGGCTGACGACATCAAGGCGAAACTTGAGGCTGAGGGCGCTAAGGTTACGTTGAAGTAATCCGACGGACGTACCCGCAAGTAAATAGGCATAAGAAACCGTTCATTCCCGCGAGCAGTGAGCCAAGCGCCGTGCCTGCACGAGCACTTGGCGAATGCCGCGACCGGCATGAGCGGTTTTGTGCTTGTCTGCAAAATCATTTTTTCTGATATAAATTCTGTATAAATTTCTGAAATTAGTCATTGACTCCGCCTGAGAATTTGTAGTATCATATAAAATGCACTATTGTGGTGTGGTATGCTTATTTGGAAGACGGGATTCGACGAATAAGCCATAAATCATAAAGAACGGGGTGAAATTGTCGATGGAAAAGAACAGGATCCGTAAGACTGCCGCTGGCAGGAATACGCGTATGACCTATGCACGACAGAAAGAAGTTCTGGAGATGCCCAATCTGATCGAAGTCCAGAAGGATTCCTATCAGTGGTTTTTGAAGGAAGGCTTGAAAGAGGTCTTCGACGACATCTCTCCGATTTCGGACTATAGCGGACATTTGAGTCTGGAATTTGTGGACTTCGAGCTATGTGAAGACGATGTCAAGTATTCTATTGAAAAATGTAAAGAGAGAGATGCTACCTACGCGGCACCCCTTAAAGTGAAAGTTCGATTGATCAACAAGGAGAAGGACGAGATCACGGAGCATGAGATCTTCATGGGCGATCTGCCGCTTATGACCGAGACGGGAACGTTTGTGATCAACGGCGCAGAGCGCGTTATCGTCAGCCAGCTTGTGCGTTCTCCGGGTATCTATTATGCGATCGGACACGATAAGATCGGCAAGAGATTATTTTCTTCCACGGTCATCCCGAACCGCGGCGCATGGCTGGAGTACGAGACGGACTCCAACGATGTGTTCTATGTGCGTGTCGATAGAACGAGAAAAGTGCCGATCACAGTGCTGATCCGCGCGCTGGGCGTGGGCTCCAACGATGAGATCAGAGAGCTGTACGGCGACGAGCCGAAGATCGAGGCGAGTTTTGCGAAGGATACCGCAGAGAACTATCAGGAAGGTTTGCTGGAATTATATAAGAAGATCCGTCCCGGCGAGCCGCTGAGCGTTGAGAGCGCGGAGAGCCTGATCACATCCATGTTCTTTGACCCCAGAAGATATGATCTGGCGAAAGTCGGCAGATATAAATTTAACAAGAAACTGATGTTCAGAAACAGGATCAGACATCACATACTGGCCGAGGACGTGGTGGACGCTCTGACAGGCGAAGTTCTGGCCAAAGCGGGGGACAAAGTTACCGCGGAGATGGCCGATACGATCCAGAATGCGGCGATTCCCTATGTGTGGATACAGACAGAGGAAAAGAACGTCAAGGTCCTGTCCAACATGATGGTGGACATCACCAACTTTATCGATTGCAATCCGAGGGAGCTGGGCATCACGGAACTTGTATACTTTCCTGTGCTGCAGCAGATTCTGCAGGAGTACAGCGAGGACCCCGAGGCGCTTGCGGATGCGATCCAGAAGAATGTGCATGAGCTGATCCCGAAACACATTACGAAGGAAGACATTCTCGCGTCCATCAATTACAATATCCATCTGGAGTACGGCATCGGCAACGAAGACGATATTGACCACTTGGGGAACAGACGTATCCGCGCGGTGGGCGAGCTCTTACAGAACCAGTACCGCATCGGTCTGTCCAGACTGGAGAGAGTGGTAAGGGAGAGAATGACGACGCACGACGCGGAGGAAATCTCCCCGCAGGTGTTGATCAATATTAAGCCGGTCCAGGCTGCGGTCAAGGAGTTCTTCGGATCTTCCCAGCTGTCGCAGTTCATGGATCAGAACAATCCGCTCGGCGAATTGACGCACAAGAGACGTCTCTCCGCGCTGGGACCCGGCGGTCTGTCCAGAGACAGGGCCGGATTCGAGGTTCGAGACGTACACTATACGCACTATGGCAGAATGTGCCCCATCGAGACGCCTGAGGGACCGAATATCGGTCTGATCAACTCCCTTGCGTCCTATGCGAGGATCAACGAGTACGGATTTGTGGAGGCGCCTTACCGCGAGATCGACAAGTCCGATCCGGAGAATCCGCGCGTTACGGATAAGGTGGTCTACATGACCGCGGACGAGGAGGATAACTACCATGTGGCGCAGGCGTCCGCACCGCTCGATGAGAACGGGTATTTTAAGCGCAACAGCGTATCCGGACGTTTTAAGGACGAGACGCAGGAATATCCGAAGACAATGTTTGACTATATGGATGTGTCGCCCAAGATGGTATTCTCCGTAGCGACGGCGTTGATTCCGTTTTTGCAGAACGACGACGCGAACCGTGCGCTGATGGGTTCCAACATGCAGAGACAGGCTGTGCCGTTACTCTTTACGGAGGCGCCCACGGTGGGTACGGGTATGGAGCCCAAGGCGGCCGTTGACTCCGGCGTCTGCGTGGTGGCTAAGAAGGCGGGTACGGTCGACTATGTCTCCTCGGATCTGATCAGGATGACCTATGACGACGGGGAGAAGGACGAGTATCATCTGACCAAATTTTCGAGAAGCAATCAGTCCAACTGCTACAACCAGAAACCGATTGTCTTCAAGGGGAACCATGTGGCGCAGGGCGAGGTGATCGCGGACGGCCCTTCCACGGCGGGCGGCGAGCTGGCGCTTGGCAAGAACCCGCTGATCGGCTTTATGACGTGGGAAGGTTACAACTACGAGGACGCGGTACTTTTGAGCGAGAGGCTGGTACAGGAAGACGTCTACACTTCCGTACACATTGAGGAATATGAGGCGGAGGCGCGCGACACCAAATTAGGGCCGGAGGAGATCACGAGAGACGTTCCGGGCGTGGGCGACGACGCGCTGAAAGACTTGGATGACAGAGGCATCATCCGCATCGGCGCAGAGGTGCGCGCGGGCGACATTCTGGTGGGCAAGGTAACGCCCAAGGGCGAGACGGAGCTGACAGCGGAGGAGAGACTGCTGCGCGCAATTTTCGGCGAGAAGGCGAGAGAAGTGCGCGACACTTCCCTGAAGGTACCCCACGGCGAGTACGGTATCGTTGTGGATGCCAAGGTGTTCACGAGAGAGAATGGAGACGAGCTCTCACCGGGCGTCAATCAGGCAGTACGAATCTATATTGCACAGAAGAGAAAGATCTCCGTGGGCGATAAGATGGCAGGCCGTCACGGTAACAAGGGCGTCGTCTCCCGCGTGCTCCCGGTGGAGGATATGCCTTATCTGCCCAACGGCCGGCCGCTTGACATCGTATTGAATCCGTTGGGCGTGCCCTCACGTATGAATATCGGACAGGTATTGGAGATCCACTTGTCCCTGGCGGCGAAGGCGTTAGGGTTTAACGTGGCTACGCCGGTATTTGACGGCGCGAAGGAGGGCGATATCGCGGACACGCTGGAGCTTGCCAACGACTATGTAAATCTTGAGTGGGAAGAGTTTGAGAAGAAACATAAGAAGGAACTGCCCGCAGACATTATGGATTATCTGTACGAGAACAGGGCGCACCGGGAAGTGTGGAAGGGTGTGGAGATCTCCAGGGACGGCAAGGTAAAATTGCGGGACGGCCGCACGGGCGAGTATTTCGATTCCCCGGTCACGATCGGGCACATGCACTACCTGAAACTGCACCATCTGGTAGACGATAAGATCCATGCCCGCTCCACCGGCCCTTACTCCCTCGTGACGCAGCAGCCGCTGGGCGGTAAAGCGCAGTTCGGCGGACAGCGTTTCGGCGAGATGGAGGTCTGGGCGCTGGAGGCATACGGCGCGGCATACACATTGCAGGAGATCCTGACAGTGAAGTCCGACGATGTGATCGGACGTGTCAAGACCTACGAGGCGATCATCAAGGGAGACAATATCCCTGAGCCGGGCATCCCGGAATCCTTCAAGGTACTCCTCAAGGAGCTGCAGTCTCTTGGCTTGGACGTGAGAGTGCTCCGCGAAGACCACACTGAAGTGGAGATCATGGAGACAGTCGATTACGGAGAGAGCGATTACCGCTATGAGATCGAAGGCGATTCCAGAAACTATGACTATGAGAAAGATTCTCTCGGTTCTATGGGTTATCAGAAACAGGAGTTTGACGAGGACAGCGGAGAGCTTGTGAGCAGCGACGAGGAGGAGGAATTCTCCGAGGACGACATGGAGATGGACGCTGATCTCGAGGAACAGGATCAGGAGATGTTCTAAAATAATCCGGAAGGAGCATGGTGATTGAAGATGTCAGATTTAAGACAAGAAACGTATCAACCTATGACATTTGATGCCATCAAGATCGGTTTGGCATCGCCCGAAAAAATCAGAGAGTGGTCCAGAGGCGAGGTCACTAAGCCTGAAACCATTAACTATAGAACGTTAAAGCCCGAAAAAGAGGGTCTGTTCTGTGAGAAGATCTTCGGGCCCAGCAAGGACTGGGAGTGCCACTGCGGTAAGTACAAGAAGATCAGATATAAAGGCGTAGTCTGCGACAGATGCGGCGTTGAAGTCACGAAGGCCAGCGTCCGCAGAGAGCGTATGGGACATATCGAACTGGCCGCGCCTGTTTCTCATATTTGGTATTTTAAGGGCATCCCGAGCCGCATGGGTCTGATCCTTGATCTGTCGCCGAGAGTGCTCGAGAAGGTGCTGTACTTTGCGTCCTACATTGTGCTGGACGGCGGCGAGAGCGATCTGGAATACAAACAGGTTCTCTCCGAGAAGGAGTATCAGGACGCCAGAGAGACATGGGGCAGCAAGTTCCGCGTCGGCATGGGCGCCGAGGCGATCAAGGAGCTGCTGCAGGCGATCGATCTGGAGAAGGAGGCGGCCGAGCTCAAGGAAGAGCTGCGCGATTCCATGGGACAGAAACGCGCCCGCATCATCAAGAGATTGGAAGTGGTGGAGGCCTTCAGAGAGTCCGGCAATCAGCCGGAGTGGATGATCATGGACGCGATTCCGGTCATCCCGCCCGATCTTCGCCCTATGGTACAGCTGGATGGCGGTCGTTTCGCGACCAGCGATCTGAACGATCTGTACAGAAGAATTATCAACAGAAACAACCGTTTGAAGAGACTGTTGGAGCTGGGCGCGCCCGACATCATCGTGCGCAACGAGAAGAGAATGCTCCAGGAGGCTGTGGACGCCCTGATCGACAACGGCAGAAGGGGACGCCCGGTAACCGGCCCCGGCAACAGAGCGCTCAAGTCCCTGTCCGATATGTTAAAAGGTAAATCGGGACGTTTCCGTCAGAATCTGCTCGGCAAGCGTGTCGATTATTCGGGACGTTCCGTTATCGTGGTAGGCCCGGAGCTGAAAATCTACCAGTGCGGCCTGCCGAAAGAGATGGCCATCGAGCTGTTCAAGCCTTTTGTCATGAAAGAACTGGTGTCGAGAGGCATCTCTCAGAATATCAAGAATGCCAAGAAATTGGTGGAGAGATTAGATACGCAGGTATGGGATGTGCTGGAGGAAGTGATCACGGAGCATCCGGTCATGCTGAACCGCGCCCCTACGCTGCACAGACTCGGTATTCAGGCTTTTGAGCCTATTCTGGTAGAAGGTAAAGCGATCAAGCTGCATCCGCTGGTATGTACGGCGTTCAACGCCGACTTCGACGGAGACCAGATGGCGGTCCATCTTCCGTTGTCTGTGGAGGCGCAGGCGGAGTGCCGTTTCCTGCTGCTGTCCCCGAACAATCTGCTGAAACCGTCGGACGGCGGTCCGGTGGCCGTGCCTTCTCAGGATATGGTATTGGGTATCTACTACCTGACACAGGAAAGACCCGGCGCGATCGGTGAGGGCAAATTCTTCAAGAACGTAAACGAGGCGATCCTGGCATACGAGAACGGCGCATGCACGCTGCACACCAGAATTAAAGTCAGAGTTACCAAGCAGACGCCTGAAGGCGAGACGGTAACAGGCAACGTGGAATCCACGCTGGGAAGATTCCTTTTCAATGAGATTCTGCCGCAGGATCTGGGGTATGTGGACAGAACAGACCCGGAAGATCTGCTGAAACTGGAAGTGGACTTCCATGTTGGCAAGAAAGAGTTAAAACAGATTTTGGAGAAGGTCATCAACATCCATGGCGCTGTCAAGACAGCGGAGGTGCTGGATCTGATCAAATCTACGGGATACAAATATTCCACCAGAGCGGCCATGACCGTTTCGATCTCCGATATGACCGTGCCTGCCAGGAAAGAAGAGCTGCTGGAGGCGGCACAGGCAACGGTAGACAAGATCTCCATGAATTTCAGACGCGGTCTGATCACGGAGGAAGAGAGATACCGCGCGGTCGTGGAGACTTGGAATGAGACGGATAAGGAACTGACGGAAGTTCTGCTGAGCGGTCTGGATAAGTACAATAACATCTATATGATGGCCGACTCCGGCGCCCGCGGTTCCAATCAGCAGATCAAACAGCTGGCGGGTATGCGTGGATTGATGGCGGATACGACGGGCAGAACGATCGAGCTGCCGATCAAATCCAACTTCCGTGAAGGTCTGGACGTGTTGGAGTATTTCATGTCCGCCCACGGCGCGCGTAAAGGTCTGTCCGATACGGCGCTGCGTACGGCCGACTCCGGGTATCTGACCAGACGTATGGTGGACGTCTCTCAGGAGCTGATCATCCGCGAGACGGACTGCTGCGAGGGTAAAGATGAGATCCCGGGCATTCCCGTCAAGGCGTTTATGGACGGCAGGGAGACGATTGAAAGCCTGAAAGACAGAATCACAGGCCGTTTCTCCTGTGAGGACATCAAGGATAACAAGGGCAACATGATCGTTAAGAGAAATCATATGATCACGCCTGCGCGCGCGGAGAGGATCCTGACAACGGGCGTCAACGAGAAAGGCGAGCCCATCGAGGAGGTAAAGATCCGCACGATCCTGACCTGCCGTTCCCATGTGGGTATCTGCGCCAAGTGTTATGGCGCCAACATGGCGACAGGCGAGGCGGTACAGGTCGGCGAGGCTGTCGGCATCATTGCGGCGCAGTCTATCGGCGAGCCTGGTACGCAGCTTACGATGCGTACCTTCCATACCGGCGGCGTGGCCGGCGACGACATCACGCAGGGTCTTCCCCGTGTCGAGGAGCTCTTCGAGGCGCGTAAGCCCAAGGGACTTGCGATCATCGCGGAGTTCGGCGGTGTGGCGACGATCAAAGATACGAAGAAAAAGAGAGAGGTGGTTATCACCAACGAGGAGACAGGCGAGTCCAAGACCTACCTGATTTCCTACGGCTCCAGAATAAAGATCACTGACGGAGCGGTGCTGGAGGCCGGCGACGAGCTGACAGAGGGCAGCGTGAACCCCCATGACCTTCTGAAGATCAAGGGCATCCGCGCGGTGCAGGATTACATGCTGAGAGAAGTACAGCGCGTGTACCGTCTGCAGGGCGTTGACATCGCCGACAAACACATCGAAGTCATCGTGCGCCAGATGCTCAAGAAGGTGCGCATCGAGAGCAGCGGAGACACAGACTTCCTGCCGGGTACGCTGGTGGATGTTCTGGAATATGAAGATCTGAATGAGGAGCTGGTCAAGGCCGGCAAAGAACCGGCGGACGGCAAACAGATCCTGCTTGGTATCACCAAGGCTGCGCTGGCGACAGATTCGTTCCTGTCAGCGGCATCCTTCCAGGAGACGACCAAGGTGCTGACCGAGGCGGCGATCAAGGGCAAGGTCGATTCCCTGATCGGTCTGAAGGAGAACGTCATCATCGGCAAGCTGATCCCGGCGGGAACGGGTATGAAACGCTACCGCGATACACGCCTCAGCACGGATGAAAATCTGTTAAGCAGACTTGCCGCGGAGGACGAGGTAAGTTTCGACGACGGTTTCGAGGAACAGGACGAGGCGGAAGACATGGAAGAAATGCTGGATATTGACGCTGAGAACGAGGCCATAGAAGAGGAGGATATCGAGATCGCCGAAGAGGAGAATGCCGAGGAGACGGCAGAGGAGAACGCCG
Source organism: uncultured Lachnospiraceae bacterium (assembly GCA_947632515.1). Lineage (GTDB taxonomy): Bacteria > Bacillota > Clostridia > Lachnospirales > Lachnospiraceae > UBA3282. The sequence goes on along the minus strand of CANRPO010000017.1, from coordinate 15,643 downwards.
AGGCGATGGAAGTCGTGGAATAGGCGGGACAATCGGCATCTTATAGGTATTTTACAGAAAAAATGTATTGACAATGCATTCACGGGCAAGTATACTATCTTAGTGTGCACGTGAATGCATTTTTTTACGCGGGCAATGAGCTGAGTCGGCAAGCCTGCTTGTCAATTTGGCGAATGCAGCGATAACGGGTGAAACGTGCATGACGGGTTTCATCTCGCTGCAGTACACAATATTTCTACTATTATATAACATAGGAGGTGAAAAGAATGCCAACATTCAACCAGTTAGTCAGAAAAGGACGTCAGACATCCGTGAAGAAGTCCACAGCGCCCGCTCTGTTGAAAGGGTACAATTCCCTTCACAAGACGGCGATCAACACGGCTTCTCCGCAGAAGAGAGGTGTCTGCACAGCTGTCAAGACAGCAACTCCTAAAAAGCCTAACTCAGCGCTCAGAAAGATTGCCAGAGTTCGTCTTTCCAACGGGATCGAAGTGACAAGCTACATTCCCGGCGAAGGCCACAATCTGCAGGAGCACAGCGTTGTTCTGATCCGTGGCGGCAGGGTCAAGGATCTGCCCGGTACAAGATACCACATCATCAGAGGTACGCTGGATACCGCAGGCGTTGCGAACAGAAAACAGGCTCGTTCCAAGTACGGCGCTAAGAGACCGAAAGCCTCGAAGTAAACGAAGTAAATTCACTTCGTGAATTAACTTCATAAGTTTGCTGCGCAAACTTATAGTGCAGTGAGATTCGTTTCATGAATGTGCCGCGCAGACTTACAGGCTGAGATGTATTTTAAGGAGTAAGATTTTCGACCACAAACAGAACTAATTTAGTGTTGGTATTCTTGTCTATAGAAACCGCACGTACACATTGAATTAGAGGACACATGTGAGTACCGATGATCTATTGTCACGGATAATCGAATCTGTCCGTGGAACACTATAATAAGGAGGGAAGAACCGTGCCACGTAAAGGACATATTGCAAAAAGAGATATATTGGCAGATCCTTTGTACAATAACAAGGTTGTCACCAAGCTGATCAACAACGTCATGTTGGACGGTAAGAAGGGTGTAGCCCAGAAGATTGTATACGGAGCATTTGAGCGAGTGGAGGAGAAAGCCGGCAAGCCGGCGCTCGACGTATTCGAGGAGGCTATGAACAACATCATGCCCGTTCTCGAGGTTAAGGCGAGACGTATCGGCGGCGCAACCTATCAGGTGCCGATCGAGGTTCGCCCTGACAGACGTCAGGCTCTGGGTCTTCGCTGGTTGGTAATGTTCTCTCGCAAGAGAGGCGAGAAGACCATGCAGGAGAGACTCGCAAACGAAATTTTGGATGCGGCTAACAACACAGGCGCAGCCGTGAAGAGAAAAGAAGATATGCACAAAATGGCAGAGGCAAACAAGGCGTTTGCGCACTACCGCTTCTAGAGTAAATAAAGGAGGAGAAAACCTTGGCTGGAAGAGAATATCCGCTAGAGAGAACCAGAAATATAGGTATCATGGCTCATATCGATGCCGGCAAGACGACATTGACAGAGCGTATCCTGTATTATACCGGTGTTAACTACAAGATCGGTGACACTCACGAAGGCACGGCTACCATGGACTGGATGGAGCAGGAGCAGGAGCGAGGTATCACGATCACATCAGCCGCTACCACATGTCACTGGACTTTGGAAGAAAACTGCAAGCCCAAGCCAGGTGCACTGGAACACCGTATCAATATCATTGATACGCCCGGTCACGTTGACTTCACGGTAGAAGTTGAGCGTTCACTCCGTGTACTCGACGGCGCCGTAGGCGTATTTTGTGCTAAGGGTGGCGTAGAGCCACAGTCAGAGAACGTATGGAGACAGGCTGATACCTACAACGTACCGAGAATGGCGTTCATCAACAAGATGGATATTTTGGGCGCTAATTTCTATGGCGCGGTAGATCAGATCAGAACAAGATTAGGTAAAAACGCGATCGTCCTGCAGCTGCCGATCGGCAAGGAGGACGATTTCAAGGGGATCATCGACCTATTCGAGATGAAGGCTTACATCTATAATGATGAAAAGGGAGAGGACATCACGATCACGGACATTCCCGCCGATATGGTGGACGAGGCCAACAAGTATCGCGAGGAGCTGATCGAGAAGGTCTGCGAGCTGGACGACGATCTCACCATGATGTACCTGGAGGGTGAGGAACCCTCCGTAGAAGAACTGAAGAAAGCGCTGCGCAAGGGTACCTGCGAGTGCACGGCGGTTCCCGTATGCTGCGGTTCCGCTTACAGAAATAAAGGCGTTCAGAAACTTCTGGATGCGATTCTGGAGTATATGCCCGCGCCTACGGACATTCCCGCCATTAAGGGCGTGGACCCGGATGGCAACGAAGTCGAGAGACATTCCTCCGACGACGAGCCTTTTGCGGCTCTGGCATTCAAGATCATGGCAGATCCGTTTGTGGGCAAACTGGCATTTTTCCGCGTATATTCCGGCACTTTAAATTCCGGCTCTTATGTGCTGAATGCCACGAAGGATAAGAAAGAGCGTGTCGGGCGTATCCTGCAGATGCATGCCAACAAGAGGGCGGAGCTCGACAAGGTATATTCCGGCGATATTGCCGCGGCGGTAGGGTTTAAACTCACTACGACAGGCGATACGATCTGCGATGAGCAGCATCCGGTCATCCTAGAGTCCATGGAGTTCCCCGAGCCGGTTATCGAGCTGGCGATCGAGCCCAAGACCAAGGCCGGTCAGGGCAAGATGGGCGAGGCGCTTGCGAAACTGGCGGAGGAAGATCCCACATTCCGCGCGCACACAGATCCCGAGACAGGGCAGACCATCATCGCCGGTATGGGCGAGCTGCACTTGGAGATCATCGTAGACCGTCTTCTGCGCGAGTACAAAGTGGAGGCCAATGTCGGCGCTCCCCAAGTTGCATACAAAGAGACCTTTACAAAGCCTGTCGATCAGGAGTACAAGTACGCAAAGCAGTCCGGAGGCCGTGGACAGTACGGTCACTGTAAAGTTAAGTTTGAGCCTATGGATCCCAACGGCGAAGAGACGTTCAAGTATGAGTCCACCGTAGTCGGCGGCGCAATTCCGAAGGAGTACATTCCTGCGGTCGGCGAAGGTATCGAGGAGGCGGCCAAGGCCGGTGTTCTGGGAGGATTCCCGGTACTCGGCGTGTATGCGAACGTGTACGACGGTTCCTATCACGAAGTCGATTCCTCCGAGATGGCGTTCCACATTGCGGGCTCCATGTGTTTCAAAGAGGCCATGAAGAAGGCGAACCCTGTACTGCTTGAGCCTATCATGAAGGTCGAAGTGACCATGCCCGAGGAGTACATGGGCGATGTCATCGGCGACATCAACTCCCGCCGCGGACGCATCGAAGGCATGGAGGACATCGGCGGCGGCAAGATGGTCAAAGGCTATGTACCGCTTGCGGAGATGTTCGGTTACTCCACAGATCTGCGTTCCAGAACACAGGGACGAGGCAACTACTCCATGTTCTTTGAGAAGTACGAGCAGGTGCCTAAGAACGTGCAGGAGAAGGTTTTGGCGGCAAGGATGAAGTAAAGCTGAAATATTTCCGCTGTTTTGAATGGTTTGTACAAATAACTCTTGAAAATATTGGCAATCTTTAATATAATCAAAGATAGCTGATTGTGCAGAAACTATTAAAAATTTATCTATTTTGTAAGGAGGACTTTAGAAATGGCTAAAGCTAAGTTTGAAAGAAACAAACCCCATTGTAATATCGGTACCATTGGTCACGTTGACCATGGTAAGACCACACTGACGGCTGCGATCACAAAGGTTCTGGCCGAGAGAGTTGCCGGCAACGTTGCAACAGATTTCGAGAATATCGATAAGGCTCCCGAGGAGAGAGAGAGAGGTATCACGATCTCGACCGCTCACGTTGAGTACGAGACAGAGAAGAGACACTATGCACACGTTGACTGCCCCGGACATGCCGACTATGTAAAGAACATGATCACAGGCGCGGCTCAGATGGACGGTGCGATCCTCGTTGTAGCTGCTACCGACGGCGTTATGGCTCAGACCAAAGAGCATATCCTTCTGTCCCGTCAGGTAGGCGTTCCCTATATCGTAGTATTCATGAACAAGTGCGATATGGTAGACGATCCTGAGCTGCTTGAGCTGGTTGAGATGGAGATCACGGAGCAGCTGGAGGAGTATGGATTTACAGACTGCCCGATCATCAAGGGTTCCGCTTTGAAAGCCTTGGAAGATCCTTCAGGCGAGTGGGGCGACAAGATCATGGAGCTCATGGATACCGTTGATTCCTATATCCCGGATCCTCAGCGTGATACAGATAAGCCTTTCCTGATGCCTGTCGAGGACGTATTCTCTATCACGGGCCGCGGTACTGTTGCTACCGGTAGAGTAGAGCGCGGCGTTCTTCATATGTCCGATGAAGTTGAGATCATCGGCGTTAAGGAGGAGACACAGAAATCCGTTGTAACCGGTATCGAGATGTTCCGTAAGCTGCTTGACGAGGCGCAGGCCGGTGATAACATCGGTGTTCTGCTTCGTGGTATCCAGAGAACGGATATTGAGAGAGGACAGGTTCTCGCAAAGCCCGGCACAGTAACATGCCACAAGAAATTCACGGCTCAGGTATACGTTCTGACCAAGGACGAGGGCGGTCGTCATACACCTTTCTTCAACAACTACAGACCGCAGTTCTACTTCAGAACAACGGACATCACGGGTGTATGTAACCTTCCCGCCGGCACAGAGATGTGCATGCCTGGCGATAACGTAGAGATGACCATCGAGCTGATCCACCCGATCGCTATGGAGCAGGGTCTTACGTTCGCTATCCGTGAGGGTGGTAGAACGGTTGGTTCCGGTCGTGTGGCTAGTATCATTGAGTAACTTGCACGAAAGCTTTGAGTTAAGCGCATAAAAAGCGATAATAATAGGGACTCCAAGTTTTACTTGGATGTCCCTATTTTATTGCTTTCACGGGCATTTAGCGAATGCCCGTGACCGAGGAAATGCGGAGCATTTTCGAGGTGCGCTTAGCAGACTTCGGACGATTGGTTTGGAGTCTTTTTTCTAATGGTGTTCTCATATTTTTTTCGTATATTCATCATGAAGTGCTTTCAGATGATTCATAAGGGATGTATCGGCAGGAAACAGAATGAGACGGTGGCATGGCAGGAGAGGGAAAGGGCGTATCTGGAGGACCTCTGCGCTGGGCGTGGCATAGAGATCGAAACGCTGGGCGTCAAGCGGGAGAATCTGAGTCTGCTGGAATATAAGGCCGCCATGCGGGAGGCGGATGCGGAGACTAAGGCAGTAAAAAGCGCTGCGGTTCTGGTCAGCAGCCTGTTCGGAGGCGAGGAATATGTGAAGGTGAAAAAGGCGGACTGGAATAGAATAGTTACTGTTTTCCACAAGGCGGTGCGGCAGAACCATCTGGTGGAAAAGTATGAAAAGAAGACAGCCAGACTGGAGAAACGGATCGATGCCCTGAACGGGCGGTTAGATAAGCTGAAGCGGTTTGTGGAATCCGGAGGATTGGGAGAAGCGTTTGCAGAATATCTGAAGTCTCTTGCGCCAAAGACTATAAAGCAGAAACTGAAAGAGGCAAAGGCGGAGGCGGCGGAGCAGAATTGGCAGAGGACGGACAATATCCGCAGGATGCCGGAAAAAGAGAAATACCAAGGGCAGGAACTGTAAAGTGTCATTAAGAGATGAAGAAAGAGAGGATATGACAATGAAACTGACTTATGAAAAATGCGGGGATTATCTGATCCCGAACCTGATTTCCAACCAGGAGCCAGAGGGAGAGTTGCGGAAGTTCGGACGGATGAGGCGGCAGTATTTGAAAGAACACCGCTCTGGGATCTGTTCGGGACTGCTTCTGACCAGGAAGCTGAAAGAGCATCTTTTGGCGGTGCAGGAGCAGGCAGAGCAGAGGTTTGATGTGCTGGTGGAGCAGATGGCAGCGTCTGAGGGTGTGACGGAACAGTTAAAGGCGGCGGATCAGATGTTCTGGGTGAGGAAGATGAACAATATCCAGGCGAGGGCGGAGGAGGTTGTGAGGGAGGAGATTATATATTGTTTATAATTGCTAAATTTAAATTGTGTTTTCATTGTAGGAAACTTTAAAAAGGTAGAAAATTTGTACGCGCTTCGAGGAAAAAGCATTTATGAATTTAATATTTTTTAATATTCTTGTTGCATAAATTGAGGTATAATTATATTACTTGCTTTGGGAGGAGATGATTTTATAAAATACGAACCTAAAAATTTTAAATTAGAAGAAACAACTGTCTGGTCATTCCCTGATAGAGGGAAGTGGGCAACACATTCTGGTGAGTATCGAGGAAATTGGTCGCCATATATTCCTAGGAATCTTATATTGAGATACACGAATGAGAATGATTGGGTGTTAGATCAGTTCTTAGGAAGCGGAACTACTTTGATAGAGGCTAAACTATTGAATAGAAATGCAATAGGCGTTGATATCAATCCGAATTCCATCAAATTATCAAATCAAAATCTAAACTTTGAGTTTCGTAATGGTTCTAAAATATTCACAAAACTTGATAATGCGAAAAATTTATCATTTATCAAAAATGAAAGTATAGATATGATCTGTACACATCCCCCTTATGCAGATATTATTCGATATAGTACATCTTTAAAAGAAGATATATCCCATTTGGCCTATAATGAGTTCTTAGAAGCCATGAAGGATGTAGCTGAGGAAGCATTCCGTGTTCTCAAGTGTGGTAAGATATGTGCATTTATGATGGGGGATATCAGGGAACACTCCTACGTTAGACCATTAGGGATGGATTCAATGCAACTGTTTATCAATGCCGGTTTTCGATTAAGAGAGATTATTATTAAGGAACAGCATAATTGTCGCTCTGCAGACTATTGGAAAGGAAAACAAGTTAATTTTTTGATGTTAGCACATGAATACATTTTCATTTTAGAAAAAATCAGTGTTCGCTGAATTTTTTGTATTGCGGTCGGGGATGTTTTGTCGTATACTAAGACATATACGATCAAATGTTCGGTTTGTGCGATTGGAATAAAAGATAAGTACAGAGAGGGAATTGGTGTGTCAATAAGCTATAAAAAATTATGGAATCTCTTGCACGCTCGAAAAATGCGAAAAAAAGATTTGTGTTTAGCAGCGGGCATTAGTCATGCGTCTGTAGCAAAGTTAGGAAAAAACGAGAATGTTACTACTGAAGTTTTACTGAAAATATGTACGGCTTTGAATTGTGACATAGGCGATATTATGGAAATATTAAAAACTGAGCAGAGTTGAGAGGTGGGAAGGTAATGGAACAAGTATTAGAAAAAGAAAAAAATAGTATTCCGGCAAAACCCATCCTCAAATGGGCTGGCGGAAAAACACAGTTATTAAAAGAATTGACGAAAATAATCCCTGCGTCATATGGGCGATACATTGAACCGTTTATTGGTGGAGGGGCTTTGTTTTTTGCCTTAAACCCAGAAGATTCCGTAATAGCAGACAGTAATCCGGAATTGATAAATGTTTATCGACAAGTAGCAGACCATACATCAGAGGTTATTGATTATTTACATCACTATCAGAATACAAAGGAGATGTTCTACGAAGTCAGGGCACTTGACTGGCAAAAGCTTTCTAAATCAGAGGCTGCAGCCAGAACCATTTATTTGAATAAAACATGTTTTAATGGTCTGTATCGTGTGAATAGAAAAGGACAATTTAATGTGCCATATGGAAATTATAAATCGCCTAATTTCTGTGATGAGAACGCTCTATATGCGGCTGCTGACACATTGAAAAAAGCGGAGATTGTTTGCGGAGATTATCTACAGGTATTAAAAACGTATGCAAAGTCGGGGGATTTTGTATTTCTTGATCCGCCATATCTTCCCATCTCTACTTATGGAGATTTCAAGCGATATACGAAAGAGCAGTTTTATGAGGAAGATCATGTGGAACTTGCGAAAGAGGTGGTTCGTTTGCAGGAAGTTGGCTGCCATGTGATTTTGACGAATTCAAATCATCCGCTTGTTCATGAATTGTACAAGGACTTTACGATTGATGTAATTCCGACAAGGAGATATATTTCGTGTAATGTTGCAAAACGGACAGGAGAAGATGTAATTGTTACAATACCACCGAAAAAGAAAACCCTGTTTAAGGTAGTTCCTAAACCATTGCCAGAGCAAGTCGGGAAGTACCCTTCTACACGGTATATGGGTTCAAAGAGTAAATTATTATCACAGATTTGGGCAGTATCTTCACAGTTTGAATTTGATTCAGTGGTGGACTTGTTTTCCGGTTCGGGCATTGTTGGTTATATGTTTAAAGCTCAGGGAAAGGCTGTAATAAGCAACGATTATATGTTCATGTCAAGGGTCGTTGCCAAAGCGATGATTGAAAATAATCATGTTACTTTGCCAAAAGAAGAAGCGAGGGAATTATTACTTGGTAAGAATGAATCAGACCATTTTGTAGCAACAACATTTAAAGGTTTATACTATACGGATGAAGAAAACGATTTAATTGATGTGTTGCGTATGAATATTGCTGCGATAAAGGATCCATATAAGCAGGCGATCGCAATGGCAGCATTGATTCGTGCGTGTACGAAAAAACGTCCAAGAGGAATTTTTACATATACGGGGCAGCGTTATAATGATGGACGAAAAGATTTACAGAAGTCTTTGCAGCAGCAGTTTTTAGAAGCAGTAGATTCCATTAATAAAGCAGTTTTTGATAATGGGAAAGAAAATTATGCCAAACTGGGCGATGCAATGGATCTACGAATCGAAAAACCAGATTTGGTGTATATAGATCCGCCATACTATTCGCCGCTCTCGGATAACGAATATGTAAGAAGATATCATTTTGTAGAAGGTCTTGCGCGCGACTGGCAGGGTGTAGAGATTCAGCAGCACACACAGACGAAAAAATTCAAGTCATATCCAACGCCCTTTTCCACCAGAAAAGGTGCATCAGATGCGTTTGACTTGTTGTTTAAGAAATTCAAGGATAGCATTTTGATTGTGTCATATTCATCTAACAGTCAACCTACGCAAGATGAGATGGTGGCTTTGTTGGCAAAGCATAAAGAGCATGTAGAAGTTGTTCCTATTGATTATTGTTATTCTTTTGGAAATCAGAAAGAAGCAAAGACCAGTCGAAATAAAGTGCAGGAGTACTTGTTTGTGGCATATTAATGGGGGATATTCATATGGAAAATAGAGTTGATATTTGGCTCGTAGGAAATACCGGATTGCGGAATCCGAATCGGATTCAGGAAGGATTGACGATATTTGCGAAATCGCCTTATGTTGGTAATCTGCATGGAAAAGAAAATGAAATCGGCTTCATGAATCTTTTAAATGAAAAGGGGATTATTCAAAATGAAAGAGGTAAGGATGCGTCAGGAAGCCATGCCAGAAAATGGCGATTGATGTTTGCAAAGAATGGTTTTATATATCCGCAAGTTAGAAAAAGCGAAGGGAAGCAGGAAGAACTTGGGATTTTAGATGGACTGACACCTTTTGGAAAAGTTTTTTTGCAGGCGGATACATATCCGGCCGTTCAGGAATGCTTTTTGCGCGCTATGAGTGTTGAACAGTTTCCCACCTCAGACGGTTCCCATTATTTTTCGCCATTAAGATGGTTATTAGCGGTTATGTTGGAATTGGAGAAGAGGACAGGAACAACAGAACTGAGCAGAATCGAGTTTGCTTTATGGGGACATACAACGAATCCGAGTTACGATGTGAATACAGTTGTAGATAATATAATAGATTTAAGAAACCGAAGGTCTAAAGCTCCGGCAAAGCGTCCTTTTGATAAACGGGAAATTGCAAAGCGAGGAGAGAATTACGATAAGAAAAATGATAATTTCCTTGATTATTGTGATATGAATATGCGTTATCTTCGCATATCCGGAATATTCCAGCGCAAAGGGCGCGGGATTATGATTGTGCCTGCGAAGCATATTCTTGCCGAAAAACTGGCGAAAAGTACGGCAAGTGATGAACCAATTATGAAGGCTTATAAAAAACTTTGTATCGGTGCGCCGCTGCCAGTAGATGATATGGAGGTCGCAAGAGCTTTGTTGGATGACATGAAGAAGCAAATGAAAGATAGGCACATTGTTTTTGATATATCCGATTTACCATTAAATACCCCGGCGGAAATTAACATTGGAAGGCGGCGTTTAGAGAATCTTCTGGCACAAACGGATGAAATTAAGTATGCAGATGAACAACGCAATCAGTGGAAAGAAATTGCAGATTATATGAAACTTCTCATACAAGGCGGCGGAAAAATTGTTTATGATGAAGATAATGCCATTGAAGTTCCCAAGGATGAGATGCCTGTTTATTTAGAATGGACGTTATGGAGGGCAGCGCTTGCCATTGATCACCTAGTTAATAAGCCGTATGAAGTTCGTGGATTTAGGCTTGATTCAGATTTTTTGCCAGTGTCAACGGCAGGTGGCGGGAAAGGAGATTTGTATTGTGAGTTTGAGGATTTTACAATCCTAACAGAAGTAACGATGTCCACATCTTCAAGACAGGAGGCTATGGAGGGAGAGCCTGTCAGACGTCATGTTTCGGATGCTGTACTAAAATATGATAAGCCGGTTTTTGGAATGTTCATAGCAATTAAGATTGATACAAATACGGCTGAAACATTTCGGCATGGAGTTTGGTATACTAGGGATGATGTGAAGCAAAGATTGAATATTGTTCCTTTCACGCTGGCACAATTCAGACAATACTTTGTCGCAATGTTTGAAGCAAATCAGGCAAAGCCAGAGATGATAAAAGAATTGATTACCCTGTGTGAAACGAGACGTGATATTTTAGAAGCTCCAGCGTGGAAAGATTATATTTCTACCGTTGTAAGTGAGAACTCTGCAAATATGTTTTCCTTAGACACAGCCAAGAAAGAGATTGAACTGCCGATTATATCAGCTGGGGCTATGGTATATAGTTCTGCATTTGGCGAAGGACAGATAATAGGAATTGATGTAAGCTTTCAGGAATCTGTGAAAAAGGTTATTCATATGCCGTATTTAAGGGGAATCCCGGATGAAGTAAGCTTTGGCCCAGATAAGATAACGCTTGTTCATGATAGGTTTGGTGTGGGGAAGATATTTTCGTATATTATAATTTTTAAAAATTCTATAATGCATCTTTCTTATCCATCAGAATTTACGGATGGAACGGTATCGATTATATGAGCCGACACTTAACTTAATTTTTAGTGTTTATTGTAGTTATAGCAAACTTATAAAAGTGATTTTTAGTGGATCTGATTGTTGGTATTTGACAATAGTTAATAATAGTGTTAGAGAACAAGGAGAGGGAAATGAATTATATTGCTGATTATCGGGCGAGAACAGACTTAATTAACAAGTATAAAAACAATTCTTTGTTATTATATGCATTGCAGCTGAGGTTTAATATATCAGATATTGCTTCTGCCGCAAGTGATGCCCTTACCGATGGAGGAGATGATAAAAAATGTGATTTAATATATGTAGCGCCCGAAATAGGCATAGCTGTAGTTGCACAAAGCTATATGAAGCAAAATCCTCAAGATACAGATCTCGCTCCTGGAAATAAAGCGAGTGATTTAAATACCGCTTCAGCATGGGTTTTTGCTCAAAATGCAGAGGATGTTCCTGAAAGAATTCGGGAACAAGTAAAAGATCTTCAAAGATCTATAGAAGACGGTTCTATAAGCATTGTCTATTTTTGGTATGTTCATAATCTAAATGAATGTAATAATCCTAAAGTTAAAGAAGAATTGGGGGCAATGCAAATAAATTCTAAGGCGGCGGTGCAAACACTTTTTCCGAAAAATGAGATAGAAATTATTGCATTGGAAGTTGGTAATGAGACAATAGAAAAATGGTATAATACTTCTAATAAACAAATAAAAATCACAGATTCCTTCAATGTTAAAACTGTGAATAGGGGATTTGAAATTCAAGGGGAAAAATGGAAAGCGTTTGTTACGGCTGTATCAGCAAGCTGGTTAAAGGAAATATATAATATATATAAAGATGATTTGTTTTCTGGCAATCCAAGAAACTATTTGGGCGCAGGGAAAAAGAAAAATAAGATTAATCTAGGAATTATTGAGACTATTGGAGAGCAACCAGATAATTTTTGGGCGTATAATAACGGAATTACAGCCTTAGTATATAATTATGATGCTTCAGAAAATGATGGAAAGTTATTAGTTTCCGGCCTCACCATTATTAATGGCGCTCAGACAACAGGAGCAATTAGCAATGCAGAAACAGTAGATAATGCGTGGGTTCCTATCCGGTTCATTGTGTGTAATGATTTTTCTATTGTTGATGCAATCATTAGCAATAATAATAAGCAAAATGAAATTCTACCTTCCGATTTAAGGAGTAATGATCTTATACAAAATAGACTTAGAAAAGAATTTGAAAAATATGATAAACTATTTTATAGTGGAGGGCGTCGTGGCAATATACGACCGTCTCGGAGTAAAGAAGTGCTAGATCCATATGTAGTTGCACAGTCATTGCTGGCATTTCATGGGGATTGTGTTACAGCCTACAACTCTAAAACGGATTTGTGGAATAATGATTCACTATATGGTAGCATTTTTAAAGAGAATTTAACTGCTGAACATATTATATTTATATATTCATTAGCGCGTGCAATTGATTTTTATAAATTGCAATTACAGCAGAAAGATCCTGAACGTACAACGATTGAGAATATGCAATATGTTTTTTTATCCAAGCGTGGAGCAAAAATGTTATTTCTTTATACAGTTGGAAAATGTATGGAGGGAATTATCGGTAAAAAAATTAGTAACAGTTGGAATTTACAATTTAAAAATAACTCTGATTTTGACATATTGGTTAGTTTGTGGGAAAAAGTAATTGCTTCTATTCTTCCTATGTCATTTCAGCATTTGGAAAGTGCATTAGGAGATGGATTAAAAAGCAAGGAACAATCTGAAAAGGCAGGCACTTTCGTGGCGGGGATTTTAACGGGTTTTCAGACAACAATTCAAGGTCAGTTGAAAGATTTTGTTGAGTTTATTGATTCTGGTTCCGAAGTGTTTCCTAGACTATAGAGAGAAATTCATTCCTATGAAACTGGAGTCTCGGTCGAGTAATAGTGAATTTTGGTTAATATTAAAAAATTTGAATTATAGTTTTAAAGATACGAGTAGTGATTCGGCAGAAGAAGGCATTGGTAAGAAAGTGCCGATAAAAATGCAACAGCAGTTAGAGAAAATTCTCCAACATTTATCGGAACAGTCGGAATGCACATGTAAAGATATTTGTACCATTTTGGAAGTCCAAGAGCGCAGAGCGAGACGGCTCTTTCAAGAACTGCAAGAACAAGGCAGAATAGAAGCGATTGGTGCAAATAAGACAAGGCGATATAGGTTGATTAAGGAATAAGTGAGGGGAATTGGAAGGAAAAGGACGTGCGGCTAGGTATTATAAAAATAAATACGTTTAAATGCGTTTTTTTGAGTGGAAACGCATTTAAAACGCAAATGGACGCAATTCGCCCTATGATAACACCATGATAACAAAAAATCCAAAAACCTCAGATACAAGGCGCATATCCGAGAAAAAGTGTTGAAAATGCCCTTAAAATCACCTATAAACATAACGATTTCCGGCGCAAAAGTCCGTGAGGGTGGCAGAACGGTTGAATTTGGTAGGGTTGCTTCTATCATCGAGTAACTTGCACGAAAGCTTTGTACAAAGATTGCTTTATGAGAATTGTAAGTGTATTTCTGAAAAAAACAATTGGTTTTGCCCGATTTGACGAAGGCTTAAGGGGGACGATGTTCATGTAGACACACTTTTGCAAAATAGAGAGATGGGAAAAAAGATATTTTAACTTTGGTGACAAGAGCATCTGAGTATCAGTTTTACAATACAAGCAACTCTGTTGCATGATTATCTGTAAGGGGATTATGAGGAACGAATTGCCCAAACAGTGTTTGGGCAATTGGGTGAAAATCTACTATTTTACAGTATCATGGTCACATTATTCATAGCTTATGCAAATTGAAAATAAAGAGGAATGTAGTTTTATGAGATAAAATCGACAAAGTCCGACTGGGAAAGGATACGAATATTGTAAAGATAGCATAAATTTAGCTTGTATGAGAGATTGGCTCTTAGCAGAGCTAAGTATGCGGTAATGCAATTGGCAAAGAAGGGGAATGTGTTTGCTAAGCCGCAGGATATTGTATAGTTGTCCGGATAAAAGAAAGTTAGTATAAAGACCGAAAGGAGTGGTTGTTTAATGAAAGCTTTTGCAAGTGGAAAAGATTTTGACCGTGAAATGAATAAAATAAAAAAAATCATGGATGAGAAGGGGTTCATTCTGGAATCCGATCATATATTGGCATATAGTATGCAATATGATGAAGTAAAAGATGATGTTATCGAGTGGTTATATGATCACGGATACAATGGAGATCTCAGGGTAGAGGGAGCCTACCATGAAGGTGCAGTTTATGGTTTATATGATAGCACTAGAATTACTTTGGAAGATATGAGAGAAGAACTAAAAAAAGAAGCAGAAAGGCAGCGGTAAAGCAAAGAAATGCTTTTTCCACTACTTAAAAAAGGTTGAAAGTATTTGTAAATACTTGCCAATCCTCTCAGAGTGTCACATGGGTCACGGCATTTGTAAAGTTTTTATAAACACCCCCTTATTTGATATAAAAATCCGAAACGGTGTTTAGCATTTTTGAAAAAGAGCTGCTGTTTACGTTGCCGTGGTCTCATTATCTTCAATTGATGCGTATTAAAGATGAAAATGAAAGAAAATTTTATGAAATAGAAGCGACGAATGAGGCATGGGGAATAAGGACATTACAAAGGCAATATCATTCAAGCCTTTATGAGAGATTAGCTTTGAGCAGAGAAAAGGATGACGCTCTTGTAGAGATTACCCTGCCGGAAGATGCCAATATTTATGCTTTGGAGTATCAATTATATTTGTCGGACAAGAAGGAGCTTCAGAAGAAATTAAAGGAATGGATAGAAGAAGGACCGGATTTGTAATTTGAATTGTGGAAATTATCATTGGCAATTGTTAATGCTAGGAACTGTGGGTACAGAGAGGGGGGGGGAATAACATTATTATGAACTATAACTATAGAAATATGTTGGAATATCGTAACTGTAACGAATGTCCGAGTAAACATATTTGTTTTTTGCGGAGGATACCATTAGATTATTATCCGGAGAATGTGCAGAATTTTGTAATAAGTATGCCAAAGTTTATTTTTAATTATGAATTCCCCCAAAGACAGTGGCATGCAAATTATCAGGAAATTCAAAAGCAGATAGTGCAATACTACGATTTAAATAATTGTGAGTTAATAGGAAATAATGTTCGCGTTTTGACGAATATCGCACAGAGAGAAAGTGACAGGAAGAAAATTAGGGAATTATTTAAACAGTATTTAGATGTGGCAGCTAGAGCTACGAAAGAGAAAAATCCAGAACTGTCAATTATGTTTGATGGAATTGGTCTGGTATTGGCATCTGATTATTTAGAAGCTGTTGGCAAAATTTTTTCTATGTTTAAAACT
>CANRPO010000016.1 GCA_947632515.1 uncultured Lachnospiraceae bacterium | reverse complement strand
TTCTATCTGAAAAGCATTTCTGCAATTCATTCAAAAAATATTTCATTTTAGGCTTGACTTTTAATAGTTAGTCTTTCTTTAGACTTGGCTCTGGCGGGAGCCTGTAACAAAAGTATAGGAGAACGGCAATAAAAAAGCAAATGCCCTATCCGGTACTAGCACCACCAGACAGGGCGCGTAACCACTAAACCACACTTAGCGGGTACTATTGGAAGATTGTCAGTTCTAGGAAGGATGAAGTAACAGTGGGACAGCCTAACAATTGTAATCATTTCACTGGGAAAAAAGCACCATTTAGGACTCCTAAGCGCAAAAAGAAAGTAAAGACGGGGCATGTTCATAGGAATAAGTATGCGAGGTGAGAAAAGTGAATGAAATAGTTACATGTATAGTAATCTCCATATTGGTATCTGTAATTACGGGCAGATTTCTTGAAATCAGAGTATTTCACGAGATTGATAGGCTGGAAGAAGATCTGCTGAAACAAACCGAAAGAGTGGAAGCGTTTGAAAAATCTTCCACTCCTTCAGATGAACTGGCGCTGACAAAATATCAGATATCAGTTCAGAGTACCGATGGAGATGCCAATGATTTGATCAAAAAATATTGCCAAAGTGGGAATATTTATTCTCGATTGTCCTGAAATTAAGGTGACATCTGATAAGAGGATGGCGCCATCATTACCATCGAGGAGTTGACCATCTGGGATATGGTTTTCACTTCGATAATCGGCAGAGCAGTTTTCTATTAAGGAAAACAGGGCGGTACCAATGTCACTGCCATTTTGAGGGGCTTCTAAGACCGGTGTACCGGCGAATACACCGGCAGCAGTATAAACGATGAGTTGGTTGCGTTCAAGCCCCTCAATGGATGGGAGGGAAGTGAAATGGCATATGATCTCCTTTTTTAATGAATGCATGGTAGATTCTCCTTTCTTTAGACTTGGCGGAATGCCTGTAAGAGGATTATACCAGATAATCAATATGGATTGTACTACATATGTGAAATCAAGAAGAACGGAAAGAAAGATGTGTCAGGCAAAATGTCGGCGTATTAAAGAGCAACTTGTACAACCAGTCGGACATAGAAATTATCAGGAGGTGGTTGGTATGGCAGGAAAGGGCAAGAAGAACACATCGATCGAGTGTACGGTCGAATTTACGGAAGGTGCGCAGCAGCGGATCACGGATGCCTTTGTGGATCTGTACTATCAGATCAAGCGGGGGACTTGTAAGGGACCGTTGCTGCCGGAGAGGAACAAGGAGGAAACCGCCTAGGCGGTTCCGGAAAGGACAAGCCTATGGGCTACATAGCATTTGCCGCTGTCCTGATAGGGGCGGCGGGCGTAGTAGGGAGCATTGAGACAGGAAGTGTGGCGGGAATTGTTCTGTCAGCAGCGCTGCACTTGGCCGGGATCATAGGGCTGGAGATTACGTGCAGGAGGGAGGGAGAGACGGATGAGGACGAAGAAGAAACTGACGGCGCTTATCTTGGCGGCAGCAGTATTGTGGACAAGCCTGACGGCGTATGCCGCTGAAGACCGGAGGAGGATCGCCGCTGCGGAGGCAGGAGAGCCTTTTCGGATATTGACTACGGCGTATCACCACGGAACCATCACTGCCACAGGGACGGCGCCACGGGAAGGAATCTGTGCGGTGCGGCGGGAATGGGTCGGAAAGACGGCGATCGTGTGGAAGTGCGACGAAAGCGGTGCAATGGGAGACTTCTTAGGCTTCTGGGAGTGTCTTGATACAGGGTTTGGCGCGGATTCGGATGGCGATGGCATCGGGAGCATAGAGGAGGGCAGGGTGATCGATATGTATTTTCCCACCAGCACGCAGGTGACCGAGTGGATGGAACTGACGGGCGGAAAGATATATGTGCAGCTTGTCGACGCGGAGGGATGAAGATGCTGAACGAGAGACAGATCAGGAACAAGCTGCATGAGTATGCGGAGAGATTTGTGCAGAACTGTCACGGCAAGCAATGGGCGGCGGCCAAGTTCACCTATTTCCGTGCGCAGACGGCGGCGGTGTTCCTGGAGCTTGGCAAGGAGGAGATGATCGAGCTGTTCGGGAACAGGCCGTACAAGGAAGACCGGGAAGAGTTTGTGGATGGGTTGTTTCCGGAAGCTCTGGTGGAGAAGGCATCATGGGAGTGCATCAGGCAGAATATGACCTATGACGAACTGCACCTGAATCCGGCGGATACAGGGGAATTAAATGAGTTTATAGACAGGACGGGAGAGTCCAAGCGGATCGGAACATGGTAAGCACACAGGCGATTCTGTTGCGACGTCGCAACAGAAGAAGTACCCTCAAGCAAAAAAAGAGCATGAAAAAGCCCCGCGCCAACGGGGCAATTTCAAAATCTTGGATGATACCAATAACAAAATTAACTCTATAAATATGATATCATCCAAGGCCGCGAAAGTCAAGTGAAAACCGCGATTTTTAGCGGTTTTCACAGATAATTAAGATATTAAAGTTAGGGGATGATGTCAATTTACTGGAAGAAAACGTATGACATGGGTGTCATACGGCAGATAGAAAAATGCTATCCGGGGAATTATGGGGCTCCGGGGATGAACAGGGAAAAAAAGAGAAAGAGGACGCCGGAGGATGTGGCGCGCCAGAACCGGACAAATCGCTGGCGCAAGGTACAGAGGTTGATCTTGGCGAATTTCAAAGAGGGAGACTGGCACCTGATTCTAAAGTATGCGAAAGGCAGGCAGCCTGATTCTTATGAGGAGGCAAAGGAGCAGATACGGAAGTTTCTGAACAGGATGCGCAGCGCATATAGGAAGGCAGGGGTACCGTTCAAGTGGATCGCGGTAACGGAGCGGGGAAAGAAGGGACAGATTCTCCATCACCATCTGATCATCGAGGACATTGACAGGGACGGGATCAGGACGGTGGAGCTGGTCAAGCGGCTGTGGGAATACGGCGGGGAGTTCTTTTCCGCTCTGTATGAAGACGGGGAATATGAAAAATTGGCAGAGTACATTGTCAAGGCAGAGACGAAAGAGGAATGCGGATGGTGTACCTATTCCCGAAGCCGTAACCTGGTCAACCCGACAGCGATCAGGGAGAAGATCTACAGGCGCAGATGGAGGGATCCGCCGGTGGCGCCGAAGGGCTGGTATGTGGTGAAGGATTCCGTGTGGAACGGGATCAATCCGGTTACGGGTTTCCCTTACCAGCATTACACCATAAAAAAGCTGATGCCCGACGGGAAAAAGGGAAAGGAGGGTGATGACGGGTGAACGTGAATATTTACATAGAGACGTCCTTCAGAGGGCCGGCCATACGGGAAGGGGCGGGCGCATGGATGGTTGAATATATGTCCAGAACGGGAGCGGTCACGCGGGGCGGAATACTTTATGCGGACAGCATTTCGGAGAATGAACTGGCTCTGCAGCTTGTGCATAAGGCATTTTCCATCCTCACGAAAACATGCTGCGTGAGGGTGTATACCGAATGCCGGCATATTCTTAACACGATGAACAATCACTGGCTGTGGCAATGGCAGAAGAACGGCTGGGTCAACTCTAAAGGAAAGCTGATCAGAACGGCCGAGACTTGGAAGAGATGCGCTGCGCTGATGGAACGGCACATGACAGAATGGACAGATGAAGACCATGCGTACAGGAAGTGTATGCAGGGGCGGATCGACAAGGAACTGGAGCAAAAACACGAACTTCTGGCAGACGGGCGTTGTCTGGAGATCAGGGTGCCGGAGTGGAACACGGGAAAGGAGGTCGAACACAATGTTCGATAGATTTGGAGAATTTGATTCAGCGGAAGAGATCAACGAGGCGGCGGTGAAACTGCTGGAAAAGAAAGACGCCGAGAGCCTGCGCATATTGGCCGAGGAGAACGGCATCGACGGCGAGGTGGCGAAAGCATTTCTGGACGGCGATATCCCGATGCTGTGTGATGCAATGAGCGCGGCAATCGGCAAGCTGGATATGGAGGCGAAGCAGATCGACTGTGCGGAGATCATGCAGGATTGGGTAGAGTACATCAAAGCCAGGTGTATAGAGGATGAGAAGATAGCGGCTGCCGTCAGGCAAAAGAATAAAAAACTGGAAGGCGCGGTGGCTGCTCTGCTCAAGTGGTCGCTTGCAAACCAGCATCCGATACCAAAGAAAATCCTGAAAGCAGCAGGCATTACATACAAGTGCACGCTTGGTATTCCGGGCATGGCACGGGCAAAACGGATCATCACGGAATATTACATGGGAGTGAAATGAAATGATAGCATATAAGGCATTTAATGAAAAACTGCAGGCAACGATGGGACGCGGCACATTTCAGTTTGAACCGGGCAAGACCTACACGGAAAAAGAGTGCAAATGCTGCAAAAATGGGTTCCACTGTGCAGAGAATCCGCTCTGTACGATGGAGTATTACGGCAGCATGGACTCGCGCTTTTTTATCGTGGACGCTGACGGCGACATCAACCAGGACGGACAGGGATCGAGAATCAGCTGTACCAAGCTCACGCTGGTAAAGGAAATAGATCGGATAAAGCTGGCCGTACATGCCTGTCTGTACATGCAGGATCACCCCGAGAGAGAAATGGAGAGTAATCATGCCGTGAGGGACAAAGGAGAATGCAACACTGCCGGAGATTTTATCATTGTCCGGGGGAAAAGTCCGCGGGCAGCAGGCGTCAAGGGATCGTGGCTGTTTCTGCTGGAAGAACAGCAGCGCACGAAAGACATAAGGATGGTCAGTGCGGTCTTCGTGGACGGCAGGGAGTACCTGGAAAATGTGTGGTATGGGATGGACAGGAGGGGAAACGTATGCAGAAGAAAGAATTAAGGGCCATGGAACGCATCAATGCTACGCCGGAGATGGTCAGAATGGCCAAAGGAAACAGCAAAACCATGAAATACAAATATAAATATAGCTGCAGCTGTATCGAGAAAAAGACAAAATACGACCTCATGGTAAGATGCCGGACATGCGGGGACATTCTGATGGTCTGTATATTTCTGCCAGAGAAGGTGGCGGCAGGCGAATTGACTCCGTCTTACGAGATATACTGCGATATCACGGGAGGCGGATACATTACAAGAATCCTTAAAGACGGGAAAGAGACAAGATGGAGCCGCGCGATGATCGATAATATCGACGGTATGTGCCTGTATCATGTTTTGAACGGTGGATACTGGTATGTTGGCATCGAAAACCGTATCTGGCAGAATCCGGTAGAGCAAAAGAAAATCAAACAGCTGTTAAAATCACAGGCGGAAGGGCTGAGAGGACTGCTTGAATGGCAGAGAGATGAAAGAAAAAGGAGGATACGGGAGGCCGAGGAAAGGGAACAGGCGACGTGGGATGCGGATATGGGGCTTATACCAGAGACACTGCCGGGGTTCAGACAGTGGATGTTAAGGGAGGCAGCAGGGCAGTATTTTATGTTCTACGAATACAGCAGGAAGACGGCAGCGGAAGGGTATTGCTCGCACTGCAGGAGAATGGTACCCATAACAGGCCCAAAGCATAACAAAGAGGGTATTTGTCCGAAATGCAAGGCCAAGGTGACATATAAGGCCGCAGGGAAGATAAGTTCGCTTGCAACTGACGAATATTACGGACAGATAATACAGAAGATCAAGGGCGGCGCAGTGGTCAGAAAGTACAGACAGAGACAATGGTACAGAGACACAGACTACATCACTCCCAAAAGTTATCTGTATGAGACAGAAAGGGTCCTGCTCATGGATGACGGGACGGTGAAACGGTATTATTACGGACTTTATAAGAACAAAAAGAGACGGTTTATTCTGGACAAAGATTATAGACCGACAGCGACGTTACACAGAGAAATACCTATTAAATTATACAAAAAGAACCTTAACAGTATCAAAAAAACAAAGTTTGCAGACAGCACAATCGACTTGTGGGACAAACTGCCCTGCAGTGTGACAGCTTATCTGATTCTGGAGAAGAAAAATCCCATCATTGAGAAACTGGTAAAAATTGGGATGTTCCGAATGGCTGCAGATGTTATAGAGATGCCCTATAGTTGTGGGCGTTACATCACAGATGGAGAGACAGAGCTGATCAAAGCATTAAGGATTGACAAGGCAAGGTTTCACAGGCTAAAAGCAAACGGCGGAGGTATCAAGGATCTGAGATGGTATCAGATGGAGAAACAGGAAAACACAATCTGGTCGGATGCCATGATTAAAGACTTTGCAAGAGAAAATTTTTCTATGACCACATTTGATTTCCTGCCGGTGAAGGTAAGCTATGCCAAAATCTGGAACTATCTGAGAAAACAGGCGGAGTTGAGTGGAAATAGATATTCGACGATCGTGTACAGATGGGTGGATTACCTCAACATGGCTAAGAAAGCGAAAATGGACATCCGGAATGAGATGATCTGGAAACCGAAAGATCTGAAAGCAGCTCATGACGGGGTGGTAATGCTGCTCCAGCGGGGAGAGATGGAGAAAGAGGCCAAAAAGCTGGAGAAAAAGTGGCCGAAGGTCAACGGGCAGTTGCCGAAACTGCAGAAATTTGAATATGCAGACAAAAAATACTGCATCGTGGCGCCGAAAAATATTTGCGATATTGTGAAAGAAGGCCGCATCCTGCAGCACTGTGTCCATACCTGCGACTTCTATTTCGACCGCATCCAGAAGGACGAATCCTATCTGTTTTTTCTGAGAAAAACCGGAAAAGAAGATATACCGTGGTACACGCTGGAAGTAGAACCCAACGGAAATATCCGCCAGAAAAGAACCACCGGGGACAATCAGAACAAGGACTTTGAAGATGCGGTACGGTTTTTGAAAAAATGGCAGAAGTTCTTCATAAAGCAGCTTACCGATGAGGAGAAGGCGCTGGGGGTCAAAGCCGATCAGGCACGGACCGCGGAGTATGCAAAGTTAAGAAAGGACGGGAACAAGGTATGGCACGGCAGGCTCGCGGGCCAGCTTTTGGCAGACGTTCTGGAAAAAGACTTTATGGCGGCGATATAACAGGGAATAGTGGAGGAGACAGAACATGGAAGAATATACGCAGATTACGATCGATCAATGGGTACAGTGGAAAGAAGACATCCGGAGGAAACTGCAGGAGACAGCACAGAATTTTGTCCACATCGGCTACCGCCTGAAACAGATTCGGGATTCCGGTATGTACGGCGGCGAGGCAGACATCTTTTCTTTTGCTGAGAAGGAATACGGACTGGGAAAAAGCACGGTCAGCAGATTTATCGCTATCAACGAGAAATACTCAGAGGGTGGCAATTCTCTGGAGCTGAAAGCGGAGTATCGGGGATTCTCCAGCTCCAAGCTGTCAGAGATGCTTACCCTGCCGGACAGCGAGTGTCAGCTGATCACGGAGAAGACCACGATCAAGGAGATTAGGGACTTAAAAGAGTTCAACAGAGAAGAAGCAGAGGAGAAAAAGCAGGCCAGCGGGCAGATGTCCCTTGAAGAGATGGCACAGGAGAGCGGGCAGCAGACGTCAGAAGAGCGCAGCGGGCAGCAGGAGTACACGCCTATACAGAAATGTATCATAGACTTCTTTAAGGACAAGAAGGAATGCCTGAATAAGCTCATGAGAAGATGGATCGGAGAAGGGATGGATGAAAAGTATGCGGTGGAGCTGATCAATCCGTCCGGCCAGAAGTCCCACCAGAAGGGAATCGTTTACCTTGTTATGTATGACTTGGACGGCGGCGTGAAATACAGGCAGATGGGGGATGAAACCATAAGGGCGCTGACATGGACGGAGTTTCTGCATATGATTTTCGGGATATATAACAGAGAAGTATCGGGAACGGATTTTTACAGTGCATTCTATCAGGTGGAAGAGTCAAAAGAAGAGCCAAAGGAAGAAAGCATTGTTGCGACGTCGCAACAGACCGGGGGAAGCGGGTCTGAAACTGAAACGGAGCAGATAACGGAAGAAAGAGAGGGCGGGCAGGATGGAGAAAGCGAGATGTTTCACGGAGAAGTGGAGTCTGACGGACAGGATGAGAGCACGGAAAACGCAGCGGGCAGCAGTCCTGAAAGCGTGGAAGAGCCTGACGACAACGCAGTTGCGCCTGAATCGGGAGACGGGGAAACTGGAGCCGAAGGAGACAGCGCAGAGGGAGTACCGGCAGATCCGGGAGAGGATGGGAACTTGTCAAAAGCGACAAAGGAGCTGATCGACGAGATAAGGTTCCATACGGACAGGGTGCGCGAGATGATGAACAACACGGATGCGCCGAGTTGGAGAATGATTAAAGGCAGGCTGCGGGCGATCATGGACAGAGTGGATGTACTGATCCGGTATCCGGATATGCTGGAGCAGGAAGAGAAAGAAGATAAATGAAAAGCATCATGCAAAGGAAAGACGGCACATGCTATCTGTGCCGAAAACTGCATAAAGACTATAGCCGGAAGGTTACGCATTGCCATCATGTGATCTTCGGGACAGCAAACCGAAAATTGTCCGAGAAGTACGGCTTGAAAGTATATCTGTGCCCGTATCATCACGAGTACGGGCCGGAGGCGGTGCATCTGAATGCCGCGATTGCCAACGAACTGAAGGCGGAGGCTCAGGAAACCTTTGAAAAGACATTTCCGGCGCTAAGCTGGATGCAGATTTTCGGCAAAAACTACATAGACAGGCCGGAAAAGTCCGTTGCGACGCCGCAACAGACGGAAAACGTTGAAAAGACTAGTGCGGACAGGCTTTCAGGCATCATATTTTTGGAGGGTAACTATTAACACGTTAGTATATCACGGGCCCATGGCAGCAGGGCGAAATGCTGCCGGAAAGGAGTATATGGAAAATGTGGCAGGCTGGAAACAGTTTATTATGGCCAGATTCAGCGCGGAACGTTTCAGACGCCGGCAGCAGCCATCAGAGCATGAGGCGGTGATCAGGAGATACAGGGACGATCCGAACTTCCGGCGCTATGTGGATGCATACAGCAGACACTACGGCATAACCGGCATCGAACCGACGGAGGCCTTGAGGCATCGGACCGTACGGGAAGTCTATCAGTACTACACGAAAGGGGAAGAAGGAAATGATCAGGGCGTATTGTGACAGATGTGGCGACGGCAATCAGTACCAATAAGAAAAGGAAGGGGCGGGCAAGGCATAGATGAAACGGGATAAGACGTCGAGCGTACAGCGCGGGATAAATCCCCGTGCATCGTGGGATGATTACGGTATCAGCCGCGGGAGATACATAGAGCTGCGGGCAGCAGCCATGTCAGGACGATACGATGATGTCGTGCGCGAGGCGGCTTTTACCGCGAATAAGGACATAGCGGAGCAGATCATATTGTCTGTCACGGAAAATAGGACTTACGAAGGGGTAGAATATACGGAAAAGCTGGGGCGGATACCCTGCGGGCGGTCGGATTTCTACGGGTACAGACGGTTGTTTTATCATTTGTTGGATAAGCAGATGAGTATGTGAAAACGGCAGACGGAATTGCGATAAAAATGCGGTTTTGTCATAGCGGCAAAGCCGCAAAATGCCTCAATGCGAAACGAAAAATAAACAATTTATGAAAAGAGAACGAAATAACGTACAAAAAAAGATAGCCAAAACACTGCAAACCCGCATAAAGACTATAGCCGGCGGGTTTGCAGAGTTACTTGGTGAGCTGCAGATAATCGATCAGCGCAGTTTCAAGAATACGGGAATAATTGA
This sequence comes from uncultured Lachnospiraceae bacterium, assembly GCA_947632515.1. GTDB lineage: Bacteria > Bacillota > Clostridia > Lachnospirales > Lachnospiraceae > UBA3282. Next base: position 61,293 of record CANRPO010000016.1, on the reverse strand, counting down.
CATTTTTCTCCTCTGCGGCAGCTTTTAGCCATGCAGGGAGCGTGATATTGGTCTTGACACGCTCATTATCCCGCTTCATGCGGTAGAGATCGGGATGCACCGTAACAGGCATGACAACCATGCCGTTGGTGATGTCCTGAGGGAGTGATACGGATGGTGTAGGGATTGCCTCACCGTCCTGTTCCATACCGTAGATATGAAGACTTGCAGCCTCTTCCGCCATAGGAAGGGCCGCAGCGAGATTCTCTGCAAAGCTGAAACAGCCGGGCAGATCAGGAAAAGAGATGCCGTAGCAGCCGTCTTCTCCAGGTTCCAATATGGCGAGATAGGTAAGATTTAACATAACCAGCGCTCCTTTCTGCTGCATGTAGGACTATTTGAGACCGGCTTGCTTGAGAATACCGTTCAGGGTGCCCGGCGGAATGTCTTTCTGGGAATGCATCGGGACCGTGACCTTGCCGGGCTTGGACGGGTGTTTGAGCTGTATATGGGAACCGCACTGATCGACATCATACCATCCGTCCTTGTGTAGTATTTTTAATATTTCTCGTGCGGTCATGATTTATTCTCCTTGTATGATGTTATTATACGCCCAAATTATACGCACGTCAACAATATGCGCATAAATCATACGTACAATCAGGCGTAAAACGAAAAGGGAAAAACTGGCAAACCCGCATAAAGCCTATAGCTGGCGGGATTTTGGAAGATGGGAGGGGAAAAAGAGATGAGGAAGAACTTACAAGATGCCAGAAAGGCAGCAGGCATGACGCAGCAGCAGATGGCCGATCGGCTGAGTATCAGTCTGAGGTATTATCAAAATATAGAAGAGGGCAGCAGGACGGGTGATTTTACAATATGGGATACGCTGGAAGATATCACCGGTATTCACCAGCGAAAGCTCCGCGAAACAGAATAGTTGCGTGGCGTCAATAAGATCGAAAGCATGGGAGAAACATAGAGCAAAAGGCGGTTGCCCTACATAACGGAGGCCTACCATCCAACCCAGATCTTTCAAGTATCTTCAAAAAAGTGGATGTCGTGAGTGTGAAGAAACTCGTCTCGTCCAAGCAGCCAGTCAACCGACACATCTAAAATATCGGCAAGTTTTACAAGAATTTCATACGAAGGAGAGCGATCGCCGCCTTCGTAGCATTGATAGGAGCGCAAAGCAATATCCAGTAAATCAGCCATTTTTTGTTGTGTTATATGCCGTTTCATGCGTATTTCGCGCAATCTTTTTCCAAACATAAAATCTCCTCATAAAAACTCTTGACTATGTGCAAATTGTACGTTATTATTTATTAAAATAATACGCGCAGAACGCACGTAAAAAGAGGAGAAGAAAAATGAATAATCTACAAATAATCGAGTATGCGGGTATAAGGGTATTAACGACAAAGCAGTTGGCGGGAATGTATGGAGTATCAGAGAAACATATTAAGCAGAACTACGCAAACAACAAAGATAAGTTTGCGAGCGGAAAACATTTTATTTTGCTTTTAGGGGAAGACCTAAAAGCGTTTAAGAACAAAGTCGAAAATTTCGACCTAGTTGGGAATAGGGCGCCACAGCTCTACCTCTGGACTGAAAAAGGCGCTCTGCTCCATGCCAAATCCCTAAACACGGATAAAGCATGGGAGGTCTACGATTATCTGGTAGACTTCTACTTTCGGGCGAAAGAGAGGCAGCAGGCACTGGAGAGACAGATGGAAGAACGCGGGGAATTGGTGGTGGATGCGCCGGAGAACATCAGGATCATCGAGGCGGCCAACCGTGTGAAAGATGACCTGATCTGCGTCCGTGTCCTTCTGGAGCAGTGCAGTAAGTATGTGACCAGAGACGAGTATAACCGCCGGCGGCAGCAGGTATTGGAGGCGGTAGAGATCGTCAGGCGGGATATGCTGCAGTTTGCTATCACGGATCCGCGAGAAGTGCGGAAGGTGATGTGATTTGTGTGGCATAAAAATACAATACATATACAGCAAGTGGGGTAATTTGATTATTAAAATAAAAAAATATACAAATTGTCTAAAAATATAGTATAATGGTAAAAATGTTGATTTCTAGCAGGAGGAAAGTACATGATTACCATTCGTGAGGTTATGATCCATGAGAGGCATGAGGAAGGTAAAGGAAGTGTTAAGTATGAGAATATGCTCAATTATTTAAAGAAATTTTCTGATAAGGAATTGGATTACCTTGAGACATGCTGCAAAATTAAGATTAAGAGCAGTGGAGATATGAAACAGGTGACGTTTATGTCATTGCTTTTATCCATATTTGCGACTCTGGTTGCATGGGTTGGTAGTCTGCCAGATGACAAGAAGAACTTACCAGCATATTTGGATGTTTTTCTTTCAGTTGGGCATGGCGCAACTGTTATTGTAGTGGTAATAGTTATTATGGCAGTTGCGGCATTTGTCAGCCAATCCCGATCGGAAAAATATGAAGAATTGCTGGAGATGATCCATAAAGTTCAGCATTACAGAGAAAATCCATAAAAAGACCGTTATTTTAAGAAAACGAATCAAAGCGCCGAATCGCCTGGCGCTTTTCTTATGGCCTGCCGGCAGCAGGCCCTTGGCTTGCTATTCACCGCCGGCAGCAGGCATCATATCTAAAATGTTAGGTTTGTGTTAGGTTCATGTCAGGTCCATGTCAGGTTTATTTCCGTAAAATGGTACAAATTCCCCAAAATAGTATGTCAATATAGAATCATGAAGAATACGTCTGTTGCGACGTCGCAACAGGATCGGCACGGAAGGAACGGCATGGATGAACTTACCCCGAAACAGAAAGCGTTTGCGGACAATTACATAGCGTGCGGAAATGCGGCAAAAGCCGCCAGAATGGCGGGTTATTCCGCTAAGTCGGCACGGTCTGCCGGGGCAGAAAACCTTACAAAACCTAACATTTTGGAATATATAGGCTCCAGACAGGCACAGATCGACTCTGAAAAGATCTCAACACTGAAAGAGATTCAGGAAATGCGTACGGCCATTGCAAGGGGTGAGATGAGGGACTGTAAGGGATTGGCACCTGATCCGGAAGTCCGGCTCAGGGCCATGGATTCTCTCGAGAAAGCGCTGCGCATCAAGGAGGAGCAGGAGGAGAAACGGCGGGCGGCAGAGGAGGCATTAAAGCAAAAGACCTATCACATGGACTTGGACAATATACCTGACGTGTTCCACGCGGCAATACGGGCGATCCGCAACAGGACGTATCTGGAATATGTTTTCAAGGGCGGCCGCGGTTCCACGAAATCCTCCACGGTGGCCATGATCATACTGGAACTGCTGAAGAATTATCACAACATACATGCGCTGGTCTGTCGTAAGATCTCCAATACCGTCAAGGATTCTGTCTATGCGAAGATCAAGTGGGCAATTGGTAAGCAGGAATTTGACGAGGATTTTAGCGCGAGTAAGTCGCCTCTTGAGATCACGCTGAAAGCTACCGGCCAGAAGATATACTTTCGAGGCGTGGATGAGCCGGAGAAGATCAAGTCCATCACCCCGGAATTTGGTTATATCGGAATCGTATGGTTTGAGGAGTTGGATCAGTTTGCCGGACCGAACGAGATCAGAAATGTGGAGCAGTCCGCGATTCGAGGCGGTGAGCTGGCGTGGATCTTCAAGACGTTCAATCCGCCGAAGACGGCAAATAACTGGGCGAACGAGTATGTACTTGAAGTTGGGGATAATGCGCTGGTGCATCATTCCACCTATCAGGATGTGCCGAAAGAGTGGCTGGGACAGCCGTTTCTTGACCAGGCAGAGCACCTGAAAGAGATTCACCCGGAGGAGTACGAGCATGAATACGGCGGAATTCCGAACGGCAACGGCGGTATGGTATTTGAATATCTGAGGTTTAAGGAGATCACTGATGAGCAGATCGCGGGATTCGACCGTATCTATCAGGGCGTGGACTGGGGCTGGTACCCGGATGCGTATGCTTTTGTCCGCGCGTATTATGACAAGGCGGCCGAAACGGTATACTTCATCGATGAAAATTATGTACATAAGACCAGCAATGAGATCACGGCGAAGTGGATCAAGGAGAAAGGATATGACGACTACACGATCACCTGCGATTCCAATGAGAACAAATCGGTGGTGGACTATCGGGACAGGGGATTGCCGGCGCGGGCAGCAGTCAAAGGGCCGGGCAGTGTAGAATATGGCTTTAAGTGGCTGCAGAGGCGCACGATTGTCATAGATAAGAGACGGACTCCTAATGTTTACCGGGAATTCAAGCACTATGAGTATGAGCGCGACAAGGACGGCAATATCGTCAGCGGCTATCCGGAGGGACAGGATGATCATACGATTGCGGCGGCAAGATATGCATTTGAGCCGTTGTTTAATAAGAGAGGGAGCAGCGCGTAATGGGAATCATAACAACGATCAAAAGGTGGGTAAAGGCTATGTGGCAGAAAGACGCAAAGAACACGTTCAAAGTAGATACGATCGAGAGCGATCTGATGAAGATTGCCCGCGATAACTGGATGAGGATTTATCAGGGCAAGCCGCCGTGGGCGGATAAGGATAAGGGGATCAGGGCCTTCAACTTTGCCAAGAAACTGTGCAATGAGACGGCCAGACTGACGACACTGGCGCTCGGTATCACGGTAGAGGGATCGGCCAGGGCAGACTGGATCAACGGATTCATGCAGGATTATATCAGTCATATGCAGACAGATGCAGTGGAGAAGGCCTGTGCGTTCGGCGAGATCATTCTGAAACCTAACGGAAACGGGATAGATTATGTCCTGCCATGGAACTTCCTGCCGACACACGAAGAGAACGGCATGGTGAACGGCGGCATATTCTTCGACTATTATCACAATACGGAGAAAAACCGCTACTACACGCGATTGGAATGGCAGAGATTTGAGGAGACGGAGGGAATGCGGATCTACCGCATCACCAATCGAACGTTCTGTTCGGACAGGGAAGATGTGATCGGCAGAGAGTGCCGGATGAAAGATACTGTGTGGGCGGATCTGGAAGAGGATGTCGCGTATGAGAAGATCGAGAAACCGTTGTTCTCCGTTTTCAAGATGCCGATCACCAATAACATCGATTTGGAAAGCGTATCGGGCATGTCGTTCTTTTCAAATGCGCTGCATGAACTGGAGAGTCTGGATGTGGCATGGACCAGACTGTATGATGAGGCATACGACAGCCAGAAGATCACTTTCTTGGGGGATATGCTGATCGATGAGCCGGGGAAACCCGTGCGCAGCCAATATGATGCGGCTGGTGCGAAGGATAAGGCAGGGCGGGAGCTGCCGCGGTATGTGAGGATCATTCCGGGCAGCAGCGTCGGAGACGAGTACCATGAAACGACTGTGTCTATGGTGACAGATCAGCGGATACAGGGCATCAATCACTGGCTCAATATGGTCGGTGTGAAGTGCGGCTACAGCACCGGACAGTTTGTGCTGGACGGCAGGACGGGTGCCGTCACTGCGACACAGGTAGAGGCTGACGACAGGGAGACGATACAGACGATCAAGCAGATAAGGGATGCCTTGCAGAGCGCCACGGACGGATTGCTTTATGCCTTGGATAAGTGGGCGGACATATACGATCTGGCGCCGGTGGGGGTGTACGAGGCCAACTATGATTTCGGCGACATTACATATTCCTTTGAAGAGGATAAGGCGCGGCACTGGCAGTATGTACAGGCGGGCAAATATCCTCTGTGGCGGTATTTTATGAAGTTTGAGGGTATGAGCGAGGAGGAGGCGCGTGCTGTTGTCGCGGAGACACAGAGTGAGAACAAAATGGAACAAGGATTGTTTGGGGAGGAATAACTATGCAAGGAGCAGAATATGAAACTTGATACCACTGTTGGCAATGTAGTAGATATACATATTGACACTTCAAGACTTGATAGGAACATCAAAGAGGCACAGAGACTCCTCAATATGCAGATCGTGGCAGACTGCGATCCGCTGGTGCCGTTTCAGCAGGGAGCGTTACGAAACAGCGTGGATTATCCGGAGGGCGTATATGGCGGTGAGGTAGCGTGGAATACGCCGTATGCACACTATCAGTACATAGGGGAGGTCTACGGTCAGAACATTCCCGTCTATGACGGTGACGGCAATTTGACCGGGTATTTTTTTACGCCCAAGAAGAGTCCGACCGGACGGCCTCTGAAATATCATACGTCAGGGACGACAGACCACTGGTTCGACAAAGCAAAAGAGCGGCACGGCGATGAATGGCTCAAACTCGTCAAAGATACGATCGGGGAGAGATAGGATGCTGAAACCAGACTATTTTACCAACAAGGAAGACAGGCTGCTGGAACTGTACCGGCAATTGGAAGATTTTATTCTGAGAGACATCACACGCCGTCTGCTCAAGGCGGGCGAGATGACCGCGACGGCGGACAGACTGATCTATAAACTGCAGATGATGGGAGAGAGCCAGGAGGAGATACAGAAAAAGCTGGTTTCCATGACAGGACTCACCACACGGGAACTGCGCGCTTTGCTGCAGGATGCCGTATTGACATCGTGGGAGGATGATGCGGGCGTGTTCCGGCAGCTCGGCATAGAAGTACTGAACCCGCTGGACAATCCGGAGGTCATACGGATCATGGAGGCGGAATACAAGAAAAGCTTGGGAGAACTGCGTAATCTGACTCGTACCACGATGAATCAGAGCATGACGGATTTGATCAATATGCTGGATGAGGCGGAACTCCGAGTGGCGGCGGGCGTGCAGAGTTATTCTGCGGCAGCGTGCCAGATCATAGACGAATATGCCGGTCGGGGCATCGTGGTGACATACCCGAGCGGCACGAAACGCTCGCTGGAGGCAGCAGTGCGCTGTTGTGTCGTAACAAGTATGAACCAGATGGCGGCGCAGATGACGAACCGGTATATCAAAGAGGCAGAATGCGAATATGTACTGGTATCGGCACATTTGGGCGCGAGGACGCAACCGGAGGGACAGCCGCTGTTAGCGGGACACTGTAATTGGCAGGGCGGCGTATACAAGATCAGGGGCAGCGAAGACGGTTATCCGAATCTTCTGGAGACAACGGGATATGACATCGATCCCGAGACGGGGGTGGGTAGGGTTGTTAATCCGCTGGGACTTCATGGATACAACTGTCGGCACGGACACAGATTGTGGGATAAAAGGCTGCGAAACCCCTATAAGGACGAGGCAGGAAATCTTCTCGATGGGAACGGAAACAGGATTGATTCTGAGGCGAACAGGCTCCAATATGAGCTGCAGCAGAAACAGCGGGCAATGGAGCGCGCCATCAGGAAGACCAGGCGGGAACTGGCGGCCAAACAGACACAGATCGACAGCGTGGCGGAGACGGATGTAAAAAGGATTCTGCAGGAAAATCATGATAAGCTGGCCGCCAGGCTGGCTCGTCAGAATGAGACATACAATACTTTTTGTGATGACAATAAGCTGCAGCCGCAGTATGACCGCATCAAGACCGCAGGGTTTACCAGAAAGAATGAGAAGGAGGTCAAAGAAGGGCTCAGACGGCAGCAGGAGCGGGAAAACTTGGCGAATAATGTAACGAGTGATATAATTGATACGAAAACAAGTAATGGTATACAGATCAGCAATATATCAGCACATTCGATAGAAAGAATGGCGGAGAGAAAAGTGACAGCATATGACATAAAACAGTCACTTAAAAGCCCGTTACATATAGGCGAAATTGTCAGAGATAATTTTGGAAGACCAAGTCAAAAGTTTATCGGAGAAAATGCGACTGTCAATGTCAATCCTGATACAGGAAATATAACCACAGTATGGAAGACCGGCAAAGCGACCAGAAGAAAGTATACAAAACGGGAGGAATAGCAATGTTCACGGAGAATCAAATCAAATTTATGCGATCACTGGGCATAGAGGTTGATTTTGATAATTTATCTGATAATGATCTGGTACAGATAGAGGAGAGAGTTGGTAATGAGTTACAGCGTTCTGGTTTTGGCATTGATAATACTATAACCGATACTGGAAAGCTGTGTGAAAGTATTCTGGATAAATTGTAAAATTTCTCTGTGGCATACCGGTGCAACTACGTGATGAGAAACCGCAGGCTATTTTACAACCGGAATAATTGGGAGGAGAGCGATACTATGGACAACTTCAAAGCAGTATATAAGATCCTGTCACAGTTAGAGAAGGACATGGATAAGCAGAAACCGGACATAGACAAGATTGACCATGAGGCTCTTTGCGTCTCAGAGATAAGGTGGATGAGATATATTGAGATGATGGCAGATGTAGGATACATCAAAGGCGCACGGATCGTCCGAGACGTTACGGGAGAGATGAACTGCGACTGTTCCGAAATGAAGATCACGCTCAAAGGATTGGAATATCTGCAGGAGAACACAATCATGCGGAGAATATACAATGCCGCAAAGGGGATCAAGGAAATAACGCCAGGCTTATGAGAACGGAGCGCGGCGGGCGTCTGTTGCGACGTCGCAACGGAAAGACAGAGCGGAGAGGGGATGGACAGGACAGGGAATCCGGCAGCATGGGAGAGACGAAGTCGGTAAAAGATAAAAATGAAATTCTTTACAAAAAAATATAAAAGAAGTATAATGTGAGTGTGATATGCAAGAAGATATTTGAAGTAGAGATTGTGCTGCTACGCACCCTTTGGGTTAAAAGAAATGCGGGAAGGGGCACACCCGCCAAATATCTTTTTCGTTTCAAAGGGTGTCGGAGTGATCCGGCGCTTTTTTTGCGGGTATGCGGCGGGCATCTGTTGCGACGTCGCAACGGAAGAGGCAGATATGTTATAGGCAGACAATATTTTTATCTGGATAGTAAAGAGATATGTAAATTAAGAACCAACCCTCAAATTGAGGGTCAGTTGAAACATACCGCCTGGTATATGCAGAAAACTGCGTATGCCGGGCGCTTTTTGCGTCCTCTGAAAAATGGTACAAATTTTATTCCGCGCTGTGTTATGGTGAATTTAAAGTAACAGGGCGCTGTATAAACGCTGAATCCCAACTGGAGACAGGCCGGTAAATAAATATTGTATGGAGGATGGAACATGAAAGACATCAGTGAAATGCTGAAAGAGGCGGGAGTGGAGATCCCGACAGACAAGAAGGAGGCTTTTGACAAGGCTTTTCGGGAGAACTTCAAGAGCAAGACGGAACTGGAAAAGGTGAAGGGTACTCTGGAGCGCGAACGGGACGAGTGGAAGGAGAAAGCGGAAACGGCGGCGGAGACGCTGAAGAAATTCGAGGGCATTGAGCCTGAGAACATCCGGAAGGAGATTGCCGACTGGAAGAAAAAAGCGGAGGATGCCGAGAAGGACTATGCTGCGAAGATCGCGCAGCGTGACTTCGATGATGCCTTAAAGACGGAGATGGAGAACTATAAGTTCACATCGGAGGCGGCAAAGAAGGCGATTATGGCGGATGTCCGCGAAGCGGGCCTGAAATTGAAGGACGGAAAGATCCTCGGACTGTCCGATCTGCTGCAGCAGATGAAGGAGAAGGACGCTTCGGCCTTTGTGGACGAGGAACAGCAGAACCTTGAACAGAACAAGGCAAAGCCGTTTACCAAGCATCTGGACCAGAGAAAACCTGGAGACAAGGTATCGCCTGCGGAGCTGATGAAGATGAAAAACGAGAATCCCGATCTTGACATTGCGAAGTATATGTAAGAGAAAAGGAGAGGTAGAAGATGGCATTATTTGACATGAAGAACTTTAACGGAGAAGTATTCGGCGCATATGTGGATCAGGTGGAGAATCTGAACCGCAATGCGCTGCTGAAATCGGGCGCGGTAGTGGAAAAGCCCGAGTATGCGGCAATGCTGCCGGATCAGACGGGCGGCAACTATATCACGGTGCCGATCAAGGCGCGTATCGGCGGCACACCGGATAATTACGACGGCAGCACAGACATCAAAGCGGACAGCCGCGCCACCTATACGCATGGCAGGGTTGTTGTGGGCCGCGCGCATGGATGGACGGAAAGAGATTTTTCCACGGATGTGACGGGAGAGGATTTCCTGCCGGCGACGCAGGAGGTGGCCGAGTACTGGGATGATGTGGATCAGAGAACGATTCTTGCGGAGATGCAGGGCGTTTTTTCCATGAATGCCAAGGCGGAGGAGAAAAAGTTTGTTTCCGGACACACCTACGATATCAGCAGTGATCCGGAGAAGAATGTGTTTGGCGAGACTACGCTGAACAATGCGGTGCAGCAGGCGCTTGGGGACAACAAGGCGAAGTTTGCGCTGACGATCATGCACTCCCAGGTGGCGACCAATCTGGAGAATCTGAAACTCGTAAGCTACATGAAATATACGGATGACAAGGGGATCGAGCGCGACCTGACACTGGCGACCCTGAACGGCAGGACGGTCCTGATCGATGACAATATGCCTTCGGAGACTGTGGAGGAAAAGTATGTCAGAGCCGGAAAAGGGGTTGAAGGGGCGCTTGAGGTAGTGGAGGATTCTGCAGAAGCCGGACAGATCAATAAGGCTGATGTGACATCTGACATCGCGGATGCTGAAGCTGGCGATTATGTGGTAAAGCTCCCTGCCGGCGTGAAATATACGACCTATGTGTTCGGTAACGGCGCGATCGAGTACACCAACTGCGGCGTCAAGGTGCCCTATGAGATGGACAGAAAAGCGGAAAAGAACGGCGGACAGACGACGCTCTACAGCAGGCAGAGGAAAGTATTCTCGCCTTACGGTATCAGTTTCAAGGCGCCGACCATGATTTCTCCGACAGATGAGCAGTTAAAGGACGGGAAGAACTGGACGCTGGCGAACAGCAATGAGGCGGAGAGCGAAAAGTATTTCCCGGAGAAAGCAATCCCGATCGCCAGGATCATCACAAGGGGATAAGGTATGTATGCGGATTACAGCTACTACAAAAAGGAATACGGCGGCAGCGTGATCACGACGAAGAAAGAGTTTGAACACTTCGGACGAAAAGCAAGACGGCGTCTGGATTCCATAACGGGGAATAAGCTGCAATATGCTTTTCCGACCGGAGAGCAGGATGCGGAGGCGGTGAAAGACTGCCTCTGCGAACTGGCGGATTTCCTGTGCAGGATAGAAAAATATCAGACTGAGACGGAAAACAGCGGAGGAACGGTAGTACAGTCGGATGGAACGGTGCGCGGAAGGGTAGTCACTTCCGTTTCATCGGGCAGCGAATCTATCGGTTATTCGGTAGCCGCGGCAGCAGGCACCGCAGTCACCGAGGCAGCCAAGGATAAAAAAGTGGCCGATGCGGTCATGTATGGCATGGTAAAGGACTGTCTGGGAGGCGTGGCCGATGCTAACGGTGTGAATCTGCTGTATGCGGGAATAGGTTGAAAGAATGGGTATCAGATATGTAGATTCCGTGGTGGTGTACAACCGATATGTGAACGGTTTGTTGGAGACAGAGCAGTATTTCGGGACGCGGTTTGACAATGTCCGCATCGAACTGACACAGCGAGTGAATCAGCAGATAAGCGGCATGGAGAACGCAAGCGCGTGTGTCGTGAAGGTACCAAACAAAAATCTGCCGAAACAGTACAAGCCGCCCAAAGTGTGGCTGAAACAAACGACAGAGGAGATGCTTGCGACGTTCACCCTCGACACGGAGAACAACTTCTTCATTATCGCGAAAAAAGAGGAACTTGGAATCGACATTGATGCGCCTGTCGGAAAAATCAACAGTGACGAGTACAGCAACGGATTTATGGAGCACCTCAAAGGTAAGTACGGCTATGTGTTCTCGATTGATACGGCGGACGTGTACCAGCTTATCCCGCGATTTGAGATAGGGGGTTCGTGATGCCAGACGCAAAGGAATTGTTACCAAAAGAAGAATATGAGAACGTCGGCAGGATGCTGCTTGAACTAATCAATGCCTGTCCGTACACGCCGCGAGACTTGGCAGGCGGCATCAAGTATCAGTCAATGAGTACGGAGCGCTGTATCGGCGTGATAACTCTGCCGGGTGCGAAGTACGTCAGCCGGAATGTGCTTGGCGGCTTTACCGCGCAGATCAACTTCCAGATCGCGTACAAGAGTTTTCCGACAACCAACCAGCAGAACATCAACGCGCAGGGCGTTGTGGACAACATCATGAGTTGGCTGGAGGATTTGAAGAATCTGCCAAAGTTATCCGGCGGCATAGAAATTACAAAAATAACGGCATCGAGCAGTTTTGCCAGTGTGGACGAGGCTAACCCGGACAAAAGCACGGTTTATGTCGCTGATGCTGTTATGGAATATGAGTCAGATTAACCGGCACGCATGAGAGCGTGTCGCTAACCCCTAAAAGCTATGGGGTAGAAAGGAGTATAAATGTCAAAAGTTTTGAGAGGGCAGAGGGCTATGTGGCTCACCTTTGACAAGGAACCCGAAGAGAAGTGGACGTGTCTCGGCAAAGACTCTGATGATCTGTCCATTGACACCAATCCTGACACGGAGCAGATCAAGAACGTACAGGGTGAGACAACCTTCGTCAACAACGGCTATACGCCGTCTATGTCCAATGAGTATGTGGCGAGAACGGAGGATTCGATCTACGAGCACATTCAGAAGATTGCAGACACGCTTTCTGTAAGCGACGAGGACTGCAAGGCAACCATGATCGTGGCTACGCTTGACATCGAGGTCAAGGATGCAACTGGCGAGACGACAGCCAACGGAAACGGCTATCAGGTTCCCGTGCAGATCGTTGTCGATAATGACGGCGGCTCAACGGCAGGCTATTCAATTCCGTTCACGATCAACGAGGACGGCGCAAGAGTGCAGGGCAAGGTCGAAGTGACGAACAAATCCCCTAAATTCACGGCGGGCGAAAAATATGTGCCCGTTATGATGAACTCGCGCAGCCCGGTAATGTCTAAGGCCGGTGCCGAAAAAGGTCTGAGCGACTAAGGTATTAAGGCAACACTTAATATATCGGGGGTGCGTACCTTTCTGTCGCATCTCCGATTCAGAAAGGATGTTAAGTATGGAAAAAGAAGAGAACAAGATGGACGAGATGCGGATTGAGAACCGCGTACAGATAACAAAGGTATATGTGGGGAGCGGTGATGACTATATTGCCGTGTCCGGCAACGATATATCACTTATCGACAGATTTATCGATGCGGGTAATGCCTTGGAAAAACTGGCGGAAGAGATGCGGGAAAGAAGTGAGAATCTGCCGGAGGACGACTACAAAGCAGAGATCGAGGAGCGGAAACACTTTTCCGAGCGGGCAACAGAGATCATGGACGGCGTTTTCGGAGAGGGCGCGACGCGGAAGTATTTCGGCGACATTTACACGGAACTTCCTAATTTTCAGCCGGATTTGGAGTGCTTTATGGATTTCTGGGATGCGCTTATCCCCGTCATTGAGAAGATGTCGGAACACAAGGTGAAGTTGGAGAGCCTTGCAAGCAAAAAGCGCATGGCGAAGTATCAGCCGCAGGATCATAAGAAACCTGCAAGGAAATGATAGGCGGTCTGCCGGAGGCGTTGACGGTAGGCGATACGGAATATCCGATCCGATCAGACTACCGCAACGTCCTCCAAGTGTTTGAGGCATTTTCGGATCCTGATCTTAAAGTGGGAGAAAAGTGGATCGTAGCTATATATCTGCTGTTTGAAGACTTTTCCTGCGCTGATGATGTGGAAGAGGCCGTGCAGAGAGGATTTGATGCGAACGAGGCGGCCGGACAGATCACATGGTTCATATCCATGGGGAAAGAGAGCAAAAAGGACGGGGAACGCCCTGTGTACGATTGGGAGCAGGACGAGCAGATGATCTTCTCCGCGATCAATGAGGTTGCAGGCCGGGAAGTGCGCGAGGCCGAATATATGCACTGGTGGACGCTTGCCGGGTATCTGAACAGTGTAAATAAGGACAGCGTGTTTTCTTATATAGTCGGCATCCGGGACAAGCGGAACCACAACAAAAAACTTGAAAAGCATGAAAAGGAATTTTATCGCAAAAACCGCGATCTGGTTGACATCAAGCCGCGCAAAACGGCGGAGGAACTGGCAGAAGAGGCAGAGCGCAAGCGTATCTTGGACATGGTACTTTAACCGGCGCGCATGGGGCGTGTCGCTTACCTTATGATTTACGGGTGGTATTTATGGCAGAGTATGACGGCAGTATCAGAATAAAAACACAGATAGACTCTAAAAATGCTTCCGTGCAGCTTGCGACATTGGAGAACCGTATCTCGAAGACTGCGGATAAGATTGCCGGACTGCGCTCCAAGATGGACGCTCTGAAGGATGCAAAGATACCTACGCAGGAATATCAGGATTTGGAAAGCCGGATTTCCAATGCTGAAAAAGCAATGGATAAAATGCTTTCGCAAGATACAAAGCTATCTGATGTAAACGAAAAAATAAAAAGTCTTTCACAATCATCTGCCAATTACGCGGAAAAAATGAAAGCAATAGCAAACACTCAAATACCAACGCAAGAGTATTCACAGATTGCCGCGCAGATTGAGAAAGCGGAGCATGAATTTGATAAGCTGCTTGCCAAACAGGAGCAGATGCAGAATGAAGGTAAAGACAATGGTGTGGCGTGGAAGCGAATCAATAATCAGATAGATGAAGCCGGAAATACGATCCGTTATGCCAAGGGCGAGTTGCAGGATTTAGTGGATACTGGAAAGGCGTTTGTTCTGGGCGCGGATACTAATCAATATAAGGATCTTGCAGCAAAGTATGAGTCTGTTAATCGAGAATTGGAGAAACAGAAAGCTATACACAGCGAAATTGCGCAAAAACAAGCGGAATCTGTGCAAAAAACCATTGAATTGAAGGCACAGATGCAGCAGCTTGTAAAAGAGGGAAAGGCGTTTACTCTCGGCAGCGATACACAGGAGTATTCCGGTTTGAGCCGTCAGTTGAAATATGCTGAAAAAGACCTTTCCGTCTTGAACCAGAAACATGAGGTTTTAATTCTTAAACAAAAACAGACTGCGGACGGATATAAAAACCTTGGAGAAACTGCAAAGAAATCTCTTGAGAAGATAAATAAATCACAGAAAAAGTCTATTGGATTTTTTGACACATTCGGCAAAAGGCTGAGCAGCATATTATCATCAGTATTTATTTTTGAGGCTATTAGGAGGGCATTGACTTCGATGATAAACGGAGTCAAAGAAGGTTTCTCCAATTTATATGAAGAGAATGCACGGTTTAAAAACTCCGTAGATAGTCTCAAAGCGAGTATGTCTACCTTGAAAAACTCTCTCGCAGCAGCCTTTTCGCCCATTGTTGAAATTGCAATACCATACATACAGCGGTTTATTGACTGGATTGCAGAAGCAATAAGCTATGTAGGTCAGTTTATCGCTGCTCTTACCGGACGGAAAACATATACAAAAGCGGTAAAGCAAACGGCATCTGCATCAAAAAAAGCTGCCGCAGCCACAAAAGATGAAACAGAGGCGATTGAAGATCAGACAGATGCCGTCAATAAGCAACTTAGTCCGCTTGACAAATTAAATAATCTCACATCGGACAAAAGCAAAAATGACATAAATGATAAAGGCGCAGAAGAAGATCTAGGCACAGGCGGCGCTGGCGCAATGTTTGAGGAAGTTCCGATCGACAGCAAGATCATGGACTTTGTTTCCAAACTCCGCGACATGCTGAAACCGCTTATTGATTATGCCCAAAAGCTGAAAGACATCTTTGCACAGGGATTCTGGGACGGCTTGGGCGACTGGCAGTACCGATGGGAGTCTATTAAGGACAGCATCGCATCCATTAAGGAAAGCCTTATTGACATCTTTACGGATCCCGCTGTATTGGCGGCAGTAGATAAATGGGCGCAGTCTGTAGCATATATGCTTGGCAGTCTGGTGGGATCGCTTGCAAGCATCGGACTGACCATCGCCGCCAATATTTTGGGCGGCATTGCGAAATATTTGGAGCAGAACAAAGACAGAATCAAGAATTACCTTATTTCCATGTTTGATATATGGGAAGAAGTAAACTATATGTTTGCGGATCTGTTTCAATCAATCGCCTATGTCTTTGAGGCTTTTGCGACCGAACAGGGGCAGCAGTTGACGGCAAATATTATAGGTATTTTTTCAGATGCCTTTATGGGAATAACAGAGCTTGCCTCTAAGTTTTTTAGGGACATTGCAAACCTAATAATACAGCCGTTTGTGGATAACAAAGAAACTTTGCGTACTGCTCTCGAAGGTTTTCTTTCTGTTCTTTCAGAAGTTACAGGAACAATCAAGCAAGGAATAGATGATACGTTCGACAAGCTGAACGAAGTATACGATCAGCATTTTAAACCGTTTTTTGACTCTGTATCGCAAGGTCTTAGCGATCTGCTTGCGAAGTTCCTTGAGTTCTGGAATGGCAATGTACAGCCTATCTTAGAACAGTGGGCGGCAGATTTTGATGAATTATGGACAAGCCACATACAACCGTTGCTTGATAACGCTGCGGAGTTTTTGGGTAAGATTGCAGATCTTCTCAAGGTGTTGTGGGAAACCATTATACAGCCGCTTATAGAATGGATCATACAGAATGTTCTTCCGAAGCTCCTTCCTGTTATACAGGCAGTATGGGACGCTCTGAAAAACCTTTTCGGCTATATAGCTGACATTGTAAGTTCTGCTATAACCATACTCGGCGGTCTGATAGATTTTATTACAGGCGTATTTTCCGGCGATTGGGAGAAAGCGTTTCAAGGATTGCAGGACATTGTATCTGGATTTATTGACGCTATAAAAAATATAATTGAAGGCGGCGTGCAGCTGCTTTTGGATATAATCACGACTTTTATAGAGGCGGCAAAGTCCGAGATTGATCTGGTTTTGCAGGCTATACAAAAAACCATTGAGATATGTATTAACTGGATCAAGACCAATATAGTCGGGAAATTTAATGAGATAAAATCCGGATTTTCCACTTTTAAATCAAACATATCGAACATTTGGACGCAAACATGGCAGGGGCTTTATAACAAAGTGACTGAATTGATCGGAAAAATCAAGAGCAAAGTTACGGGAGCTTTTGACTGGATAACTCAAAAAATGAAAGGTATATCAAGCGGTATCGGATCGATTGGCAGCAAGGTAGGCGGCATGTTTAAGGGCATAAGCGCGCCGACCGGAGTGCAAATTCCTGTTTCGCCTGTTGTCGCGGCACTTTCGGACGTGGAGATCCCGGCTTACGCCACGGGTCAGGTGATACCGCGCACCATGAAACAGCATTTGGCCGTGCTGGGCGATAATACCAGAGAGACGGAGGTAGTATCGCCGCTGTCCACGATAGAGCAGGCCGTCACGTCCGCGATGGCTAAAGCGGGTTTTGCCGGAGGGCAGGACATCAACCTTAATCTGAAGGTGGAGTGCGAGGGGTATCAACTTCTTAACATCATGCAGAAACTTGACCGTCAGTTCTACAAGCAGAACGGCAGACATGCATTTTCGTGAGGTAAACTATGGCGCAGTTTAAATTTGGAAGTTATGATTTCCCGGACAATCTCATAAAAGACGGAGATGTTAATGTAGCCCCGAACCAACGGCAGACGCTTGACTCATATACGGATATGCTGGGCGAGACGCACATGTTTCCCGTTCCGCACACCAAAACGCAGATAGAATTTACAACACTTCCTATGAGCGCGGCCAAGATGCGCGGCATCATGAGCGGAATCACGTCAAACTATATTGACGAAAAAAAGCGTGATTCAAACTGTACTTACTATGATGATGAGTACGGAATCACGAAAACAGGGCATTTTTACTTGGATCAGAGCCTTAAATTCAACAGGAAACGCGTTGACAAGAGCGGCAATGTCACAAAATATGGCGAGATGTATTGGCTGTTTATTGAGTTGTAGGAGCGCACTATGCAGGTATCGGAAAAAGTAAAAAGTGCATATAAGGCAGACGGAACCACAAAGTATCTGACTATAACGTTCCCGGAATTAGATCTTCAGATCGAGCCGAAGGACATACATCAAGAGTCGCAGACCCTTACGGAATCCATATTTAACAAGGACAGCATTGAGTTTGTCGGCTGCATAGCGAGTAAATACGGAATAAAGATAAATGGACTGAAAGCGGACGTAAAAAACAAGAAGATTATCGTTGACAGTTACACGGAAGACACCGAAGATGAGCCTGTCCGTCTGTTCTACGGCATCGTGGACAGCGCGAAGAAGACAAGCAACAAGCAGGTAAAAGAGATCGTAGCCTACGACGAGCTGTACACCAAGGGGAATGTGGATGTATCGGCATGGTATAAATCTCTGCCTTTGCCTATGACGCTCAAGGATATACGGGACAGCCTGTTCCGCTTTTTGGAAATTGAGCAGGAGGATGCAGATCTTCCGAACGATGGCATTATGATCGACAGGCAGTATGATCCGAACACAATGCAGTCGCTTGTGGTCATGAAGTCAATCTGTCAGATTAACGGCGCGTTTGGCATCATGAGCCGCTACGGAAAGTTCGCATACAGAATCATGGGCGACATATACGACGACGGTACATATCCGGGCGTTGACTGTTTTCCGGGACCGACCACTTTTCCCGGTGCAGACACAGCCGTAAAGCCGACTGAAATTGAGGAAACCGGCTTTACATACTATGAGAATGTCAACTATGAAGAATTTAACGTAAAGCCTGTTGATAAAGTAACTGTGCGGCAGTCGGATGATGATCCGGGCGTAACCTACGGCATTGGCAGCAACAATTACATCGTACAAGGTAACATGTTTACCTATGGGCTATCTAAGTCAACACTTGCACAGGTGGCAGAGAATATCTATAACGCGGTGCAAGGGTTTTCATACTATCCATACGAGGCGAAAAACAACGGTCTGCCGTTCGTGGAATGCGGCCTGAATACCGTATCTTATATGATGGTGGACTATGACGCGACGTATTCTGACGAAAACACGTCCGGTGACATTATATACGAAGAGAAGAAGTTCCCGATTCTGTACCGCAATATGACAGGCATACAAGCCTTGTGCGACAATTACAGTGCCAAGGGCGAGGAGTACCAGAGCGAGTTTGTCACGGACTTACAGGCACAGATAGACCTTTTGAAACGTAACGACACGACAAAGCAGTACGTCGACGACAAGTTCAAAGACTATGATACAAAGTTTGACGATTTTGCGGCAGATTACTACGATAAGTCGCAAATTGACGATATGTTCGCAAGCGGCGGCGGTGGCGGTTTCAATGTGGAGTCGGTTGCAGAATTGCCGGGAAATCCGGATAACAACACAATCTATCTGATTCAAGGCGTAGTGGTAGTGGAGTAAGGATATGGGAAAGCAAAGTTCAAGGATTTACTACCGAGGGAAAGACCATAAGGATATTTACTTTCAAGGGAATTTCCATGAAAAAATGTATATTGGCAGTAACCTTGTGTGGGAAAAACTGTACCCAAACAACTACTTCCTTGCCACTACAAATGTTGATAAACAATACTATAAACATTATTACACTATATATTTATCAAAAGATGGCGTAACAATAACAGAGCAATGCTATGACGGAATGAAGGAATACACATATTTTTTGCTTAATATATTCAATGAAAAATATATTGCATGCAATATAACAGAAAGAAAAGGTGTAACAACTAATAAAAAAATGTATACACTGTTGATGCCAAAAATTTCAAGGCGGTTTCTTTTAATTTTAGCTTTTCTGTACAAGACTCTTTTTATGATGTTAATGAAAGTAAGATTTTGAATATAAATAACGAGTTGTCGTATAAAATTATAGAATGTGATGAAATACCAAGTTATGAAGATAATGGAATGATTGTTAGCTACATAATACCAAATTATGCTCAATTTTACGGCAATTATGTATATGCTTGCACTCAAGATTTGCGATATGCCCATTATGATGCAGCATCATCTATATATCACACAAAAATACTTTCCTCTATGTTGGACAAAAACGGAAAGTGGAATCTGTTTGAAAAAACATATGCTATTCCTGCTGTAAGGAACGAGGCTATTAAATCAAAGCAAGCGACAGATTTTTATATAGATTATCTTATTTCCGATAGAGCGTCTTTGACAATACAAGATTATGTTTATTGGATTATTGGAGGAAACAATTCTTATTCTAACAGTGGAAGATATTTTATGTCAAATCCAATGAATTTTGTGTGTTGCAAAAATTTGCTTACAAACGAGACAACAACATTACTTGATTTTTCAGAAACTGACAATGTTCTTATGGATCCTGTAAACAACATTTTTCCTATATATGTCTCCGTGAGTAAAGCTATTTTGTTGCATGCTTTTTATAAAAGCGATTATTACCAAGGTGTAGATTCGCGTTCTATTATAATTACATTGCAAAACGGAAATGCAATGTATAAATCTATGCAAGATATGTTCATAAGAGTATACGGAGAAAAAAGGCAAATTCATTTAATGGCAAATTACAGTTCAGAGATATACGACAAACTTCCCGACATCGAAAAAGATGAAATATCTTTAATAGGAGGCGTTGAGAAATTTCGATATTTCAGAACAGAAAAAGCACTTCCAACAATGCAAAAAGGTTTGTATAAGCCAGACGCGGTAGAAGGAATGGCGTTTCGGTTTACTTATGGAGACAGAAAGAGATGGGAAATTCAAGGCTATATGTACATAGATAATTTCGATTTTACTGAATCCGAGAACAACTACATCTACATTTTGGAAGAGTACGAAAACGGAGAATTGGTATTTGCAAGATAAGGAGGTACACATGGCACGAGATACATACGCACCCATAAAGGACTGGAAGGACAAGCCAGATAAGACCACGCCGATCATGGCTGACGATCTGAAACACATCGAGCAGGGTATCAAGGACGCGATGGACAATCGGGCGCTGAAAGAGATTTACGAAGATACTGCTATAAGTTTAGGGCGCGGACAGCAAAATAAAGGTAATAAATCTTTAGCAGTTGGTTTTAATGCAGACGCGACAGCATATTATTCCGCGTCCATTGGCAATCAAACAGTTGCATCTAATACAACGGCATTTGCCCATGGAGATCAAACTACTGCATCTGGAACTGGTTCTCATGCAGAGGGTTTAGGCGCGGTGGCAAAAGGAGCTTATTCTCATGCAGAGGGAAAGTACAATGTAGAAGATAGTTCGGATAAATATGCTCATATCGTAGGGAATGGTAGGGGACTATCAGAACGTTCTAATGCGTATACGCTTGATTGGAACGGAAACGCATGGTTCGCAAAAGATGTCACGACCGATGAAGTGAGCCTTGCGGCACTGAACTCTTCGCTTTTGTCTGCTTCTGTTGACATAACGGATAAGTGCCGTTACCAAGTTACGGGGCAGTCGCTTGAAATAGATGTGCCAATAGACGGAATCAGTCTTACATCATACATGAATCGTATTTTCGGCGGTTTATATTGGGGCATAGTAAATTTCCAGAGCAGACCGCCGCACACATTTATTGCACAGATTTCCGGTCAATATAGAGGTCAAAAAGACACTAAAGACCAAAACATCACAGACGGATTCGCCAATTTAATAAACGATAACGTTTCTGTGCAAGAACAGTATGGCAAGATTTTTCATGGCACGATAGATTTATCATCCGTACAGCCTGCATCCGGCACAGCAAAAATTACTTTTGACATGACACCGCCACAAGGCGAATCTACTGCAAATGTTGGCAGTATACAGATTTTCAAGGCACTTCCGATAAACGACATAATGACGCGACTCGCCACTCTGGAAGAAACAGTGGCAGGATTAAGCGGTGGTGGGGGGGGGACTAACGACTATGAAGACCTCATAAACAAACCGCAGATAAATACTGTGACATTGTCTGGAGACAAATCACTTGGCGATTTGGGAGCGGCAAATACTAAATCCCTTGATGAGTTGCAGGAAGAATTAGACTATGTTCGCGGTGGTTACAGCCAGATAAGGATATTGGAAAACGTTAGAATCAAAGACGCGCCCAACGGCAAAAACATAGGAACGGCTTATGTTGCTGAAACCTACGATGTCATAACAGCAACGGATGAGTGGATAAAGATACCTTATCAAAACGGCTACGGTTATGTAGCGGCACAATATACAACGCCATACGGAACGCAGATATTATCCAACAAGGAATTAAGCGAGAAAGTTGCCGCTCTGGAAGAAAAAATTCAGTAATGAGCAGGAAACGCGGGAAGGCCGCAGGAGTAAAATGGTACAAACTCTGATACAGGGTAGGATATACTATAGTTAAGTAAGCTGGGAGGCGGCATATGAGAGAGATAGCAGTGGTACTCATATCACAGGGTGTGATCCTGATCGGTTATATATTGACTTTCATCACACAGCGCAGGAAGGACAGGAATGAACATGACAGACGGCTGGAAGAGATCAGGGATGACTTTGCGAAACAGACGAGTGAAATCCGCATATCTATCAAAGATATGCAGAGCGCATATGAGCAGATGATGAAGATCTTCGAGGTTAAGCTGGACACGTTGAGCGAACGGGTGGAGCGGCATAATAAGGTGGTGGAGCGAACCTATGAACTGGAGAAAGCTGTGGAGGTTCTGAAAAACCGAAATGCGGTGAGCGAGCACAGACTTGCGGATCTGGAGAGCGGGCGATAAAAGATGGACGGGAGATACGGGCATTATGGCTAAAAGAAAGGAGGATCGTACATATACCAAGAAGATGATGGGACGCATCATAGGTGTAGCGCTGGCCGATATTCAGTTTCCGTTTGTCCTGGCGCTTCTGGGACGGGAGCAGATCGCGGAGACACTGGGTGGTCTGATCGTGACGGAGATCATCGGCGTGTTTTTGGTGTACTGTGCCAAATCTTTTTTCGAGACGAGAGAAGAGGAGAAGGTGCGTATGCTGGAGGAGAAAAGGAAGGATGCTGTTGCGACGTCGCAACAGGAGGATGAAATTTGTGATATTGCGGAGGGATGAAAAGATGACGGTACAAGTATTTTTGATCTTATTGACAGTTTGCGCAGCGGTGACATCGCTGATTACAGAGGGCTTGAAGAAATTCCTGGATAGTCTGTGCGTGGAATATGCCGCGAACATTCTGGTGCTGATCGTGGCGGTGATCGTGGGATGTAGCGCCACAGCGCTGTATTACGTGAATTATCAGGTGCCATTCAATGCGCTCAACAGCGTATATCTGGCTCTTATGGGTGTGGCCAACTGGATCGGCGCGATGGTGGGTTATGATAAGGTACGGCAGGCGATCGGGCAGATCGGACAAAAAAGTGAATAGGAGACACAGATACATATGGGTACTGATATTATGCGCAGCGGTAGTCTGCAGCTGCTGGCATGGTACCGATGAAAGCAGCGGTGATCTGGTTAGATCCGTGAGGGAACAGATCAGGATGGAACAGCTGATACAATAGGAGGGCGCGGGATGAAGACAGGGCGGGCAGGTATAGACCTGATCAAAAGATATGAGGGTTGCCGATTGACGGCATATAAGTGTCCGGCGGGTGTGTGGACCATCGGATACGGCCACACGGCGGGCGTCAAGGCGGGAGATAAGATCACGCAGGAGAAAGCCGACGAGCTGCTCCGTGCAGATCTGGAAAAGTTTGAGAAGAAAGTGGAGAAATACGACGGTAAGTATCACTGGACGCAGAACGAGTTTGATGCGCTCGTGTCTTTCGCCTTCAATATCGGGAGCATCGATCAGCTTACGGCGAACGGAACGCGCAGCCGAGAAACGATTGCGGAAAAGATCGTGCAGTACAATAAGGCGGCAGGAAAGGTGTTGACGGGGCTTACCAGACGCCGAAAGGACGAGAAGGAACTGTTTGTGAGCGGTCAGGCAGCAGGAGAGGAGAGCGGGCAGCAGGGCAGGCCCAAATACAGCGTGGGGAAAACGTATAAGCTGGCTGCGAATATGTTTGTGCGGGACAAGCCAGCGGGCATCATAAAGAACTATCTGCAGCTGACAACGTCTGGTAAGAGCCATGCAGTACGGAGAAAAGACAATCTGGCCGTGCTTAGGAGCGGCACGGCGGTCACTTGCAAGGAGGTTCAGGAGACGCAGGACAGCGCGGTGTGGATCAGGGTACCTTCAGGATGGGTGTGCGCGGTGCGGGCGGACGGAACGGTGTATGTGAGATAGCATTGAAGATGAGGAAAAGGTCAGTTCTAGGGTGCAGGACTGATCTTTCTTTCATTTAAGCAACAAAATATAGATATACTATATATAGAAAGCATATTAAAAAAGCATACAATATATTGAAAATAAATTGTAAAAGTGTTAATATTTGAATAGAATAGATGAAAAAGAAAAATAGTAGTTTATGTTGTAAGAGATCCAAAATTACGATATACTATCCATACTTGACAGTTCAATGCAAAAGAAAAATAAACATGGAGAGAATCTTTTAGATATTATTTTGTATTATGTAGTAGGAGGAGAGGGCTAATGTGGTATGATGCTAAAGAAATAGCGAAGTATGTAATTACCGTATGTTTCACTAAAAATATATTGATTAGTAATTTACAACTGCAGAAGATGCTTTATTTTTTGTGGATTGAATACTGGAAAAAGAAAAAAAGAAAATTGTTTGTGGAGGAGTTTTGTGCATGGCAACTTGGGCCGGTCATACCAGAAGTATACTATGAATATTGTTCCTATGCTGGAAGAGCTATAGCCGAGTATTATGAAACGAGTATTGCTGAAGATGACAAGAAGATGTTATATAGTATAATTCTTAAATATGCTTATTATTCAGCGAGTAAACTTGTTGATATGACACATAAAAAGGGTGGCGCATGGGACAGCGTGTATCAGGATGGAAAAGGAAATAGAAATGTCATTCCGTTTGAATTGATTATTGCAAAGGAAGCAGTGTAATTATGTTGCGAAATGAGAAAACACGTAGACAAGAGATGCTGGAAAATCGCATTAGAGCAATGGCGGAAAAATTATTACAAGAGTGCGACTATAAAGTGATAGCAATCGAATTACGTGATGATATATACACTGATGGTTTTGAACACTGTGAACCTGATTTATTCACGCTTATTTCTGATATGTTTAAGAACGATGGTAGGTATTCGTTAGATTTCTTGTCGTTGAATATGTTGGAATTAAGAGACTATATAGAGAAAAGCAGCGTGGCAGATAATAGCGAATTTTTATGTATCACTAAACAGATAGATAAATTGTGTGATTATATCAATTTGGAAATAGGGAGAATAAATTATTATTTAATAGATAATAATAAAATCAAGGATCTGGAAAGAAAAGTATCTGATATAAATATATCCGTTAATGAAACTCAGAACAAGCTAAAGCAAATGGATCGTATTTCAGGATCCGTAAAGGAAAAAGTGCAGAACTTACAAAGGGATTCCATAACAATATTAGGAATCTTTGCTTCTATTGTTTTGACATTTACTGGAGGAATGATTTTTTCGAGTTCTGTGTTGGAGAATATAGGACATGCTTCTGCATATAGAGTTATTATAGTAGCATTGATAATTGGTTTAGTCGTAATCAATTCAGTTATTTCATTGATTATGTATATAGGAAAAATTGTACGCTTTAAAGATGAAAGTGAAAAGAGTATAAGAAATTGGATTTCAGGAAATGTTTATTGGATTTCAGTGAACGTTGTCCTTTTTACTTTAGTGATATTAACATATATAGGCTGGCTCCACTCAACAGAAAAGGAGTTATTAGACGAAAGCAATAGGTATCAAATAGAAATGCACCATAAAAATACAGAAGAACTGAGGAAAACCGGTTATAGTGCAAGTGGAAATAGCATAGAGGAATAAAGCTGTTAGGAGATGGATTACCCCATCTCTTTTTCAGTCTTTCATCTCGATCGGCGACGTCGCAACAGAAGAAGTAAAAAAGTGCTTGACTTTTTGGGCTACATGAAATAATATATTTATGGACTACGGAAAGCGAGGTGAAAGTGTGAGTCCACGAACAGGCAGACCTAAAATTGAGAATCCGAAATCTAATCCCATACACGTTCGGCTGGATCTGGAGACAAAAGAAATCCTTGATAGTTATTGCAAACAAGAAAATATAGCGAAAACAGAAGGGATACGGAGAGGGATACAAAAATTAAGGTCAGAGATAAAAGAATAGAGCGTTACCGCCCTGAGAAAGTAGTAAACGCTCTATTACATACAGAGAAGTTTCCCTGCGTAAATATTATACTATGTTTGGAAATTTCCTGCAATTAAAAGATTGGAGGAAAATTTTTATGGAAATCATTGAAGTAAAAGGAATCAGGGTATTAACGACAAAGCAGTTGGCAGAGGCTTATGGCACAGATGTTGGCACTATACAATATAATTTTAGATATAATAAACAGAGATTTGAAATAGGCAAACATTATATAGAACTTTCGGGAAATGAATTAAAGGAAATGAAAAGGACAAGTGAATTTCACTCCTCCTTTAAGCAAGTGAAATTACTTTACCTCTGGACCGAGAAAGGGGCGCTGCTCCATGCCAAATCCCTCAACACGGATAAGGCATGGGAGGTCTACGATTATCTGGTAGACTTCTACTTTCGGGCGAAAGAGAGGCAGCAGGCACTGGAGAGACAGATGGAAGAACGCGGGGAACTGGTGGTGGACGCGCCGGAGAACATCAGAATCATTGAAGCGGCCAACCGTGTGAAAGATGACCTGATCTGCGTCCGTGTCCTTCTGGAGCAGTGCAGTAAGTTCGTGACCAGAGACGAGTACAACCGCCGCCGGCAGCAGGCGTTGGAGGCGGTAGAGATCGTCAGACGGGATATGCTGCAGTTTGTCGCGGCGGATCCACGGGAAGTGAGAAAAGCGATGTGATACATGAAAAAGGAATACCAGATTATTTAGCGTGATAAGGAATAAACAGGCGCCGGGGTGCTCACCGGCGCTTTTCTGTTGAATCTATGCAACAAACATAGAATGTTCATAAAATGATGCAAAAACGATACAAATCTGATACAAGAATGATGCTTTTCGATGATACAATTTGTAAAAAAATAAAGATGTAATGAGCAATATGGGAATCCATATTCGACATGACTTTAAGTGAAGATAATCTATCATATAAACGACTCATGTAATTGACTTTTGGTATGAAGGTGATAAAATGAGGAAAGCGGTAGCAAAATATGACAATATAATTACATATGATGGGAAGACATGTCAAATGATGCACAATAATTCTGCAAATAATTTAGAATTTGAATTATTGAATAAACGTTTAGAAAATATAGAACACAGCCTAGAAGAAGTAAAAAAGAAAGATGGACGTATTAAAAATGTTAGGTTAGGGCTTGTTATTTTGGCAGAATTTTTTGCTATAGTAGTAGTTGCTTTTGGTGCTTTTAAGACCGTATTGACACCACTAAGTGAACATGGTGGAAGATTGGATGCCTTGGAAGATAATAATATTTATATGCGCGAAGATGTTAAAGCGTTGGAAGATAAAATAGATAATCTGAGTAAATATGTATATACCAACATTGCCAATTGGGATTCAGCGAATGGTTTGCCTGCGGATGAGGAGATTATGAAAGTGAACTTCCTGAAGGAATATCGACCGAGTTATGAACTGGTGCATAATGAGCCTACTGTGAACAGCAAATTCCGAGAATTTGTGTATGTGGCTGATGGTGTAGAGGATGACCAAAAATACAGTAGCGATGATTTGTGTAACCAAACATTCATAACTGGCTATCAGGAAGGAGATTCCGAAGTCTTTTTTCTTGGACAGTATAATGATAACTACCAATGGTATGGGAAGTGTGTTTTGAATATCTATACCAATGGAAAATTAGAATGTATATTTGAAGGCATTTATAATGATGGGGCATTATTCAGTTATAGACGGATTTCAGATGAAAGAGACGGAACATGGCAGGTTGCTGATCGGGTAGATGAAGGAGATTACAGAACCGGTGAAACATGGATATATAAGAAGACAGGTGATTATGCGCAGGGCATTTCATTAGACGGTTATGAAAAGACACAAATTTTGACATATGATGTATTTATACCTTATGTGAATGAGCAATTGATAAGTTATTATAATGGGCGGACGGCGGACGGTTTTTATAATGATGACAGTGGGTATGCCTATCTGATCAAATACTTTGTCGGCGAAGAACTGGAGGGACAGGCAGAAGAGCCTGTGGTACGGACGATATATCAAGGGAGATTTAAAAACGGACAATTTGATGATGACTCATATGGCGCTTGGTACATCACCAGAGAACCAGATACGACATATATGTATTATGAAGGTTCGTTTTCAGATGGCAAGCCTGATCATGAAAAGGAGCGGGATTTCCAAAATGAACTTGAAAAAGCGGATATTGATTCTATACTGACAGATAAAGGATTTTCGGATTATAAAGAGCAGTTCTTAGTTCAATAAAAGAATACATAACAGTAAATCAAAACGGCCGGTATATGCAGAGAACTGTATATGCAAGCGCTTGTAACGGATAAATAGAGGGGATCAGGTTTGGCTTGGCCCTCTCTATATTTTATTTCAATCGGCACGCCGATCATCGCGGTCGAGTCCGGCGTTGTGGAGGCGCTTGGCTGGAACCAGTACGGCGGCTGGCGCATCGGCATCCGCAGTTTTGACGGCAAACGCTACTATTATTACGCCCATTTGCGGCAGAACTATCCTTATGCGGAAGGACTTAAGGAAGGCGGCGTGGTGACGGCGGGCGATGTGATCGGCTATATGGGACACACCGGATACAGCGCGAAGGAGAACGTAAATAACATAGAGACAGTGCACCTTCACTGGGGGCTGCAGCTTATCTTTGACGAGTCGCAGAAGGAGGGGAACAATGAGATCTGGGTGGACTGTTACGAGCTTACCAAATTCCTCTACCGCAACCGCAGCGAGGCGGCGAAAGTGGAGGGAACGAAGGAGTGGAGGCGCGTCCGCGAATTGCGCGATCCGGAGGTAGAAAAGCATTGCAAAAACAATGCCTCTATGATACAATAGGAATTGCGGACAATGACAAAAAAATAACAATCTTTGTCGGCCACGGAAAATCAAGGATTCAGTCACGAATCAACACCACAATGGAGGGAAAGAAGATGGCAAAAAAAGTAGTTTTGGCGGGAGCCTGCCGTACGGCTATCGGTACTATGGGCGGTGCGCTTAGTACGACGCCGGCGCCGGTGCTCGGTTCTATCGTAATCAAAGAGGCATTGAAGAGAGCGGGAGTGCCTGCGGATGCTGTTGATCATGTATATATGGGATGCGTTATCCAGGCGGGTCTGGGTCAGAACGTAGCGCGTCAGGCATCCATCAATGCGGGACTGCCGGTCACCACGCCTGCGGTGACGGTGAACGTAGTCTGCGGTTCCGGTCTTAACTGTGTCAACATGGCTGCACAGATGATCCAGGCGGGCGACGCCGACGTGGTAGTGGCCGGCGGTATGGAGAATATGTCCATGGCTCCCTACGCGGCGATGCAGGGACGTTACGGATACAGAATGAACAACGCGACTCTGGTAGATACCATGGTGAACGATGCGCTGTGGGATGCGTTTAACAATTATCATATGGGTATCACGGCGGAGAATGTGGTCGAGAAATACGGTTTTACGAGAGAGGATCTGGACAAGTTCGCCGCATGGTCCCAGCAGAAATGTGAGAAGGCCCGCGCGGAGGGCAAGTTTAAGGACGAGATCGTTCCCGTGGAGGTGAAGAAGAAAAAGGAGACTGTTCTTGTAGATACAGACGAAGGCCCTCGTGCGGGCGTTACCGTGGAGAGCATTTCCAAGCTGCGTCCCGCGTTCAAGCCCGACGGTATCGTGACGGCGGCCAACGCCTCCGGCATCAACGACGGCGCGGCTGCGATCGTTGTGATGAGCGAGGAGAAAGCGAAGGAGCTGGGCGTGAAGCCGATGGCGACTTTTGTGGCCGGCGCACTGGGCGGCGTAGATCCCGCGATCATGGGCGTAGGTCCCGTACCGGCAACGCAGAAGGCAATGGCTAAGGCCGGCATGAAGATCGACGATTTCGACCTGATCGAGGCGAACGAGGCTTTTGCGGCGCAGTCCCTGGCAGTACAGAAGGATCTCGGTTTCAAAGACGACGTCCTCAACGTAAACGGCGGCGCGATCGCGCTGGGACACCCTGTAGGAGCATCCGGCTGCCGTATCCTTGTAACGCTCCTTCACGAGATGGAGAAACGCGACGCCAAGAAGGGTCTTGCAACGCTCTGTATCGGCGGCGGCATGGGCTGCGCGACCATCGTGGAGCGCGACTGAGGCGCAGAGCGGTTCAGAGGGCATAAAAAGCACTGTCCGGGAGGACAGAGACAATAGGAGAGATAAGTATGGAATTTGTATTATATGAGGTAAAAGGACAGGTTGGCATCATCACGATCAGCCGTGAAAAGGCATTAAACGCATTAAACTCTACCGTATTGGAAGAGTTGGATAAGACCTTAGACGGCGTGGATCTGAATGAGATCAGATGTCTGATCCTGACCGGAGCAGGCGAGAAGTCCTTCGTGGCGGGCGCGGACATCGGAGAGATGAGCACGCTCACCAAGGCGGAGGGCGAGGCTTTTGGCAAGAAGGGCAACGATGTGTTTCGAAAGATCGAGACGTTCCCGATCCCGGTCATCGCGGCGGTCAACGGTTTCGCGCTGGGCGGCGGCTGTGAGCTCTCCATGAGCTGTGACATCCGCATCTGCTCCGAGAACGCGGTATTCGGACAGCCCGAGGTTGGGCTTGGCATCACGCCCGGTTTCGGCGGCACTCAGAGACTCGCAAGACTTGTGGGTCCCGGCATGGCGAAACAGATGATCTACACGGCGAGGAACATCAAGGCGGACGAGGCGTTCAGGATCGGACTCGTGAACGCGGTATACCCGCAGGCGGAGCTGATGGCGGCAGCGGAGAAGATGGCGGCCGGCATTGCGAAGAACGCGCCGATTGCTGTGCGCAACTGTAAGAAAGCCATCAACGACGGCTTGGAGGCGGATATGGACGAGGCGCTCGTGATCGAGGAGAAACTGTTCGGAGACTGTTTCGAGACGGAAGATCAGAAGTACGGCATGGCTTTCTTCTTAGATAAAAATAAAGAGAAAGTGAAAGAGCCTTTCCAAAACAAATAGGTTTCAGGGCTTATATAAACAATATCATAAGGAAAAACAGGAGGATATATCATGAAAGTTGGAGTTATCGGCGCGGGGACAATGGGTTCCGGTATTGCGCAGGCATTTGCCATGACGGACGGTTACGAGGTTTGCCTCTGCGACATCAAGGAAGAGTACGCGGAGGGCGGCAAGGCCAAGATTCAGAAGAATATGGATTTTCTGGTAGGCAAGGAGAAGATCACGAAGGAGAAGGCCGACGAGGTTATGAGCAAGATCACGACGGGTCTGAACGGCATCTGTACAGACTGCGATCTGATCATTGAGGTCGCGCTGGAGAAGATGGAGATCAAGCAGCAGATCTTCAAGGAGCTTATGGGGATCGTGAAGAAAGACTGCATGTTCGCGTCCAACACCTCCTCTCTCTCCATCACCAAGATCGGGGAAGGCTTAGACAGACCGATGATCGGTATGCACTTCTTCAACCCCGCGGACAGAATGAAACTGGTGGAGGTCATCAGAGGCGAGAACACCCCGCAGGATATGGTTGACAAGATCACAGCCATCGCCACGGAGATCGGCAAGACTCCCGTACAGGTCAAAGAGGCGCCCGGTTTCGTGGTCAACAGGATCCTGATCCCGATGATCAACGAGGCGATCGGCGTACTTGACGCGGGCACGGCGTCCGCTGAGGACATCGACGTTGCGATGCAGCTGGGCGCATCCCATCCGATGGGGCCGCTGCACCTGGGCGATCTGATCGGTCTGGACATCTGCCTTGCGATTATGGAAGTTCTTCACAATGAGACAAAGGACAATAAATATGCACCGCAGCCTCTTCTCAGGAAGATGGTCGAGGAGAAGAAACTCGGCAGAAAGACAGGCGTTGGATTCTTTGATTATTCGAAATAGGCAGACCACTAAAAGATATGGAGGAATAGGAAATCATGGATTTTACTTTAAGCAAAGAACATGAAATGGCGAGAACGCTCTTTAAAGAGTTCGCTGAAAAAGAAGTAAAGCCGCTTGCGCAGGAGGTGGACGAGACAGAGACTTTCCCGCGGGCGACGGTAGAGAAAATGGCAAAATTGGGATTCCTGGGAATCCCTGTTTCGAAGGAGTACGGCGGACAGGGCTGTGATCCTTTGACCTATGTTATGTGTGTGGAGGAGCTCTCCAAAGTATGCGGCACGACAGGCGTTATCGTGTCCGCGCACACATCCCTCTGCTGCGATCCGATCATGACCTACGGTACGGAAGAGCAGAAACAGAAGTATCTGATTCCCCTTGCAAAGGGCGAGAAACTGGGCGCATTCGGTCTGACCGAGCCCGGCGCCGGAACGGACGCACAGGGACAGCAGACCAAGGCCGTGCCGGACGGAGACGAGTGGGTGCTGAACGGTTCCAAGTGCTTTATCACCAACGGCAAAGAGGCCGATGTGTATGTGATCTTTGCGATCACGGGCATGGTGGAGAAACGCGGCAGGATGCAGAAAGAGATCTCCGCTTTCATCGTGGAGAAGGGAACGCCCGGCTTTACCTTCGGCACGAAGGAGAAAAAGATGGGTATCCGCGGTTCTTCTACATATGAGCTGATCTTCACGGACTGCCGCATCCCGAAAGAAAATCTGCTTGGACAGCAGGGCAAAGGTTTCAACATCGCCATGCACACGCTGGACGGCGGACGTATCGGTATCGCCGCACAGGCGCTGGGCTTGGCGGAGGGCGCTCTGGAGACGACTGTCGAGTACGTGAAGGAGAGAAAACAGTTCGGCAGAACCATCGGCGCATTCCAGAACACGCAGTTCCAGTTAGCGGATATGGCGACCAAAGTGCAGGCCGCGCAGATGCTTGTGTACAAGGCGGCCATGAAGAAGGCGGAATACGCCGCCAACCCGAAGATCTCCTACTCCGTGGAGGCGGCGATGGCGAAGCTGTACGCGGCGGAGGTCGCTATGGAAGTGACGACCAAGGCGGTTCAGCTCCACGGCGGTTACGGTTATATCAGAGAGTACGATGTGGAACGTATGATGCGCGACGCTAAGATCACGGAGATCTACGAGGGAACAAGCGAGGTTCAGCGCATGGTCATCTCCGGCGCATTGTTGAAATAACAGGTAGACAAATAGTAAGAATCATATAAATATAAGGAGAGAAATACAATGAAAATTGTTGTTTGTATTAAACAGGTTCCTGATACAAAGGGCGGCGTTAAGTTTAATCCGGACGGAACACTCGACAGAGGCGCGATGCTCACGATCATGAACCCGGACGATAAAGCCGGCTTGGAGGCGGCGCTCAGATTAAAGGATCAGTACGGCGCGGAAGTCACAGTGGTAACGATGGGTCTTCCCAAGGCGGAGGAGGTACTTCGCGAGGCGATGGCCATGGGCGCGGACAACGGCATTCTCGTGACCGACAGAGTGCTTGGCGGCGCGGACACATGGGCGACTTCCACGACCATCGCCGGCGCGATCAGAAATCTGGAGTATGATCTGATCATCACGGGACGTCAGGCAATCGACGGAGATACCGCGCAGGTAGGTCCGCAGATTTCCGAGCATTTGAATATCCCTGTCATCTCTTATGCGCAGAACATTAAAATCGAGGGCGACAGCGTGATCGTTGAGCGTCAGTATGAGGACAGATACCATGTTGTCAAGGCCAAGATGCCCTGTCTGATCACGGCGCTGTCCGAGCTGAACGAGCCCCGTTACATGACCCCGGGCGGCATTTTCGACGCATACAAGAAAGAGATCACCGTCTGGGGCAGAGCGGATCTGAAGGATGTGGACGACTCCAACATAGGTTTGAAGGGTTCGCCGACTAAGATCGCGAAGGCCTCTGACAAGGTGAGAAAAGGCGCCGGCGAGAAGGTTGCGCTCGATCCCGATGAGTCTGTAAGCTACATTGTGGGCAAGCTGAAGGAAAAACACGTAATCTAAACATATTGCCGACAAATATTTATTATATTCAGGCGCAAAAGAGTGCGCAGAAATGAGGTATAAAATGAATTTAGAAGAATACAAGGGAGTATACGTCTTTGCGCAGCAGGTTGACAATGAGATCAGCAGCATCGCATTCGAGTTACTTGGCAAGGCAAAAGACCTCGCGAAAGATTTAAATACGGAAGTGACCGCGGTATTGGTAGGCTCCGGCGTCAAAGGGCTGGCGGACCAGCTCGCGGAGTACGGCGCGGACAAGGTGATCGTGGTTGACGACCCCGAACTGAAGGATTACAGAACGGAGCCTTACGCACATGCGCTGGCCTCCGTCATCAACAAGTACA
Organism: uncultured Lachnospiraceae bacterium; assembly: GCA_947632515.1. Taxonomy (GTDB): domain Bacteria; phylum Bacillota; class Clostridia; order Lachnospirales; family Lachnospiraceae; genus UBA3282. The sequence continues at coordinate 26,880 of CANRPO010000016.1, read as the reverse complement.
AACCCGAGATCATGCTGGTGGGCGCTACGGCGATCGGCCGCGATCTGGGCCCGAGAGTGTCCGCGAGGGTCGCTACGGGTCTGACGGCTGACTGTACTGTTCTGGAGATCGGCGACTTCCCGCTGCAGGCGGTTCCGGGGCAGGAGCAGTTACATAACCAGCTCTTGATGACGCGTCCGGCATTCGGCGGCAACACGATAGCGACCATCGCATGTCCCTACAACCGTCCGCAGATGGCCACGGTCCGCGCGGGCGTTATGCAGAAGATCGAGCCGATCAAGGGCGCGAAGGCCGTTGTGGAGGAGTTCAATCCCGGTTTCACGCCGGACAACAAATATGTGGAGATCCTGGACATTGTGAAGGCCGTCACAGAGACGGTGGACATCATGGACGCCAAGATCCTCGTGTCCGGAGGCCGCGGCGTCGGCAGCCCGGAGAATTTCAAGATCCTGGAGGATCTGGCGGAAGTGCTCGGCGGTACGGTGAGCTGTTCCCGCGCGGTAGTGGATTCCGGCTGGAAACCCAAGGATCTGCAGGTGGGTCAGACCGGTAAGACGGTTCGCCCGAATCTCTATTTCGCGATCGGTATCTCCGGCGCGATCCAGCACGTAGCGGGTATGGAGGAGTCCGACATCATCATTGCGATCAACAAGGATGCGGACGCTCCCATCTTTGACGTGGCCGACTATGGCGTGGTAGGCGACCTGAACAAGATCGTTCCCAAGCTGACGGAGGCGCTCAAGGCGGAGATCGCTGCGGCGAAGTAAGACAGACGCAGACGGCTGTACGGATAAAACGGACCGCCGTATACGACCGGAAAAGGAATGTCAGGGAAACGCTAAAGTTATCATGCTTTGGCGTTTCTTTTTATATCGATCTATGTTACTATAGGAACATGGAGAACATGATCACGGCGACGGGAATTGTAAGTTCATACGGCAGGAGGCGGATCCTGAAGGGCGCGTCGTTTACGGCGGCGCGGGGCGAGTGCGTCGGCATCGTGGGTGCCAACGGCTGCGGAAAATCCACGCTGCTGTCCATTCTGGCGGGCACGCTGAAACCGAAAAGCGGCATGGTCGTATATGGTGGCCAAGTGGCGTGGGGGTGCACTCGGAAAAGGATGAAGGGCATGACCGATTTGGTCAACAAGAGAGGCGCGGCTGATGCGGCAAGGCGCGGGGCCGGCGGAATGCGCTGTGACCGTGAAGTGATCCGGAGGATGACAGGCTATGTGCCGCAGGAGAATCCGCTGATCCCTGAACTTACCGTCTACGACAATCTGCGCCTGTGGTATCCGGATAAGAGGTCCCTGAAACAGGAATTGGAGACGGGCTTTTTGAGCCTTATGGGGATCGGCGCATTCTGTGACAAGCGGGCGGATGCGCTCTCAGGGGGTATGAAAAAGCGTGTCAGCATTGGGATCGCAATGGCGGGAAGGCCGCCGATCCTCCTGTTGGACGAACCGGGCGCGGCGCTTGATCTGGTCTGCAAGGAAGACATACGCAGTTATTTGCAGACCTATCTGGCACACGGGGGCACAGTGGTCATAACGACGCACGAAGAGAGCGAACTGTCCTTGTGCGGCAGGATCTACGTTATGAAAAACGGCGTATTAGAGCAAGCTGACAATCGGCTGCGGGGCAGAGAGCTGGCGCGGCTGTTTTAGAGACATGGGAATACTGAGATAAAAGGAAAGAATGAGGGGAAGACATGGACGGCATGAATCAGAACAATAACGATCCCTACAATCACAATCCCTATCAGCAGCAGGGGTATCAAACGCAGGGGTATTTCGGCGCTCCTCCGATACAGCCCTACGATCCGCGAAAGAACAGGGGCGTTGGAAAGAAGGTCGCCATCGGCGCCGCCTGCGTCTTGATCGTCCTAATCGGTGTGGGCATAGGCGCTCTGGCATATTATCGCAGCACACCCGCCTACAGGATCGGCAAGGGTATGATGAATCTCGCCCGAGAGATCGGGGAGAGCCGAAATCCTCTGGCGGAGAAGATTGGCATGAGCGACATCGCGGCAATGATGCAGGAGGAGGGCAGCCATGTGGAGACGGCGCTGGATTTTACGGTGGACGTTCCGTTCGTGGGCGAGACGACCTTGGGCATCGACACGGATCTTAACAAAGACATGCAGGCGAAGGAAATGAGCTCGGAGACAAGCCTGAGCCTGATGAACTATGATTTTGCACACCTGAATCTCTATGCGGATGATGAAGTGCTCTGCTTTTCTGTCCCTGAGCTTTTCCTGGAGGACATGTATATCGAGAACGAGAATGTGGTGAGCCAGTACAATGATTCTATTCTGGCCGGGGGCTATCCCAGCGACGCGGCGGATTTCTCCATCAATCTTTTCCCGGATGACGATGAGAGGATTTCCCTGCGGGAGTGGAGGAACTGGTCGTCGGTGACGGACAGGATCGAGGGAGAGTTGAATGCGTGCCGGGAGGCCATGACCATGGAAAAGGTGGAGACCGGACTGTACCGCGTGACTTTTCCGCAGAAGGAGAGTGACAGGCTGCTCAAAAGTGTGATGGAGAATTACGGGGAGATGACAGGGGCAAAAGAAGAGCCGGAGATGTGGAAAGAGTATCAGAAACTGATCCTCTCCGATGTGAGCCTCCTGTTCGAGATCGATAAGAATAACCGCATCGAGAGTATTGTGCTGGAAGATCCTGTGGCGATGCTGGACGGCGGAGCCGGGCTTGAGGCGGAGATCTTCTTCCTGGGAGAAGAGCGGAGCATCGACAAGATACAGGGGAAATTTAAGGCGCACGGCGTTGACGGTGTGGAGCGAGAGGTCCTCTGGCAGACGAAACAGGCTGCAGACGAGGAGCTGTACAGGATGGATATGGACCTGAAACTGGACGAGGACGGCGAACCCTTTGTCAAGATGAAACTCCTATGGGAATGCGACGCGCTGAAGGACACGTTTGATTTTGACTGTTCTGCGAAGGATGAGGAGACGGAAGTGCAGCTTGTCATGGAGGGCAATGTGGACGACTATGTGACGGGCGAGAGCGTAAAGGCCGATCTGGACAATCTTACGTTTCATATGGATGGGGAGGAAATCTTTAAGCTGACGGGCGACATTGACATCGAGCCGCTGCGGGGGATGATCGATCCTTCCGTCAGACCTGAGACGGCTTTTTTTGAGATGTCGGAATCGGATTGGTACGGCATCCTATTGCAGATCGAGGATAAGTACGGCAGCCTGTTCACGGAGAGCGACTCTATTTGGAACTGAAACATTTATACATGGAACGGAACTGAAATTTCTCACAAACGGCCCCTCTTTGGTGCGGCATTCAGCCTGAAACGGCTTGAAAAATGGAGGGGCAGACAGTATAATGAACGTAACCAAACAGCGGCGGCATCACAGAGAGAAGTTGCGGGATGATGCGCAGACGGTACGAAAAGAGGGGAGCAGGATGAGTGACGCGGAACAGGACGCCATGATCGAGGAAGTCATGCGGCATTTGGATTCGGAATCCTCACAGGGCGTGTATCGCATGAGCGTGAATTTTGACGAGAACGAGGAACAGCGCAAAACGGTGTCTCACAAGTGCTGTCAAATGTACGGCAGACCCGCCTCGGAGACGGTGGGTCTGCTCGACATGTACACGGACATCAGCGCGGGCGAGCCTGACCGAAGAGCGTAGCGTACATGAGACGTAGAATGCGGTATCTTTTTGCAGAACTGAAGAAGACGGCGCAGATGTTCCCGCGTATGCTGCTTATGGCAGTCTTGCTTATGGCTCTCATAGGCGGAGTCGCTTTTTGCGGTGTTAAGGCCATGGACAAAGAGCCGCTGGCGGTCGGCGCAGATATCGGTATCGTGGTGCGCGGGGATAACCGCATGACCCGTATGGCTCTCGCCTATGTGGAAAATATGGAGAGCGCCGCAAAGCTCTGTCGATTCGTGCAAGTTTCCGAGGAGGAAGGCATGAGGAAACTGGAGGGCGGAGAACTGGCGGCGTTGGTACTGCTGCCGGAAGAGCTTGTAGAGGGCATCATGAACGGCCAAAACCCCACGGTGGACGTTGTCTTTCCGAAGGATGCCCGCATAGAGGCTCTGCTTTTTCGGGAACTGACAGAGTCCGGCGCGGGACTTTTGCGGGTGGCGCAGGCGCAGATTTACGGTGCGGCGGATACGGCGGCGCAGTACGGACTCGAGGAAGAACTGGCGGCCATGGAGACGGAGATAGACAGCTACAATCTTGCTTTTGCTCCGGACAGGCTTGCGCTGTACGATGAGGAGACGGCGTCGGCGACAGGACGGCTCAGCACGGCGCAGTACTATGCGGCTGCGGGGGCGGTCCTCTTTCTGTTGCTTGCGGGCATGGCGGCCTATCCCGTCATGCAGCCTGAGCCGGCCGTATTTCGCAGACAGCTTGCCGGAGAGGGCGTCGGCCTATCGTGGCAGAGTATGTGCAGATGGCTGTGCGGATTTTTGTATCTGTTCTGTCTTGCGGGCTTTGCATGGCTCGTCCTGCGCGTTGCCGCGCTGTTAGCGCCCGATCTGACAGGGCGGCTGGCGGAGATTCTTGTGAGCGGCAGAAACCGTGTTCCGGCGGGCGTCCGCGCGGGCATGATCCTTCTCGTGCTGGCGGCGGTGACAGCGTTTCAATGCATGATCTACAATTTAGCCGGGAGCAGGACAGGCAGTATCCTTCTCGTTTTTTTGCTCTCGGTAGGTATGGTCTATCTGTCAGGCGGATTTGTGCCTTCCGCGCTTTTGCCCCAGACAATGGGGGCGGTGGGCGACGTACTTCCCACTGCCTGCATGATTCGCGCGTGCGGCGGTCTGCTTGCGGGGTCCGGCGCAGGGATGGGGAGATGCGCTGTGGGACTGTGTCTCTACGCGGCGGCGTTTGGCATGGCGGCCTGTTTGACGGAGCGTTTCAGATCCCGCCGTTTCGGATAAGACCTCGGGAGGTTCCGGTTTCAGCCTTGTACGGGAGGTTTGGCAGGAGAGAAGTGTGAAAAACGATGCAGGAGATCGTCAGAAGGGCGGAACCGTGTTTCCGCTATGGAAACAGTATAGTGTCTGGCTGCGGCTTCTCGCCAAAAGATTGTGGCGGCAGCCAGCCTTCGTGGGACTGCTCGCGCTGATCCCGATTCTCGGCTATGCGGTCAGCGTGATGGAGCAGGGAGAGCGCGGCGCGGTGGCGGCGGTCTGTGTGGAGGACGGCCCGTGGGCGGAACAGATCGTGGAGGGGATGGAGCGGCAGGAACAGGACAGTGTGCTTCGCTATGTGTTCTGCACGGATGCGGCCCGGACAGTGAGGCTTGTTCTGCGCGGCGAGGCGGACTGTGGATTCGTCCTTCCCGCTGATCTGGCGGAGCGGGTTATGGAGAAGGACTGGCGAAAGTGTGTCACGGTCTATGAGACGCCGTCGAGCAGCATCACGGGCATAGCGAAAGAGCGCATTGCGCAAGTGGTCTTTCAGCAATATTCCGAACAGCGTTATGCGGAATATATGGAAACTGTATCGCCGGAAATCGCGGAATTTGCGATGGACGCCTACGAGACGCATCTGACAGACGCAAGTACGTTCCGTTTTCGCTATCTGTATGATGACCGGTCAAGTCAGCAAACCGATGACGCGGCTGACATAAATGACATGGCTGTTTTCCCCGTAAAAGGGGTATTCGCGGTCATTATTTTCATCGGCGGCATGTGCGGTATGCTGGAATATGACAGAGACATACAGGAGAAAAGATTCCTGCGCATGGCTCCCAATATATTGACTTATATAGTCGATATATGGCTGCCGACGCTGTTTATCTCTGTGGCGGTACTGATCTGCCTGTGGCTGTCGGACGGTGTGCGCATGACGGACGGAGATTTTTCCCTTGGAGGGCTGCTCGGCGCATGGGGCGTGAGAGTTTGGGCGCGCGAGCTTGGGCGGCTCGCCGCCTATCAGCTGATCGTGGTGTTGTACTGTCTGGCGCTGGGGGCATTCTTGCGGCGGCGGGAGACGATGGCGGCGGCGATTCCGCTCCTGTCGCTGGGCTGTCTTGTATGCTCTCCCGTATTCGTCAGGCTGGCGGCGTATGCGCCCGTCTTTGCGGTGTTGGAAAAATTGTTTCCGGCGACGTATTATCTGAGGATGTGAGGAAAGAGCCGCATCTTGGGAAAAGCGGCCCGCATGCGCGGACGCGGGCGAAGTGACAGGAGAAACGAAAGAAAGAGGAGATTTTTATGAATAAGATCATACGACGTGTTTTGACGGTGCTGCCTGCCGTCCTGCTGCAGTTTGCGTGGCTGTATGTTTTGTTTAAATGGCTTGCGCCATGGGCGCCGGCGATCAACCTGGCCCTGTCGATCTTGGCATGCCTGTTCGTGCTGTACCTGATCACCAAGCGGGAGGAGAGCACCTACAAGATCCTGTGGCTGCTCGTGATCCTGACCTTTCCGCTGGCGGGGGCGCTGCTGTATCTGATCTTCGGCAACAAGCGGACCATAAGGCCGCTCGAGAGGAAACTGGACGCCGCGGAACCTCTGCCGCCCGCTCCGGACGAAACGGAGGGACTTTATGAAGAGTTTGCGGCGGATAACAGGCGGCTTTCCCAGACCTTCCGCCGGATACAGGAGAGGACCGGATTTCTGCTGCACGAGAATGTGCAGGCGGACTATTATCCGCTGGGGGACGATATGTTCCCCGTCATGCTGGCGGAGTTGGAGAAGGCGGAACAATTCATTTTTGTGGAATATTTTATCATCGAGAACGGCCGCATGTGGGACTCTATGGTGGAGATTCTGGCGCGCAAGGCGGCTGCGGGCGTGGATGTGCGCGTGCTGTACGACGATCTGGGCAGTATCTCCACCTATTCCAAGGAGGCGGCGCGGGAACTCAGGAAAAAAGGGATAAAGTGCGAGTCCTTCAATCCTCTTGTCATCATCAAGGGGACGCTGAACTGCAGAGATCACAGGAAAATGCTGATCATCGACGGCAGGGTGGCTTTCAGCGGCGGCGTGAATCTGGCCGACGAGTATGTTAATCAGAAGGTAAAGTTCGGGCACTGGAAGGACATCGGTTTCCGGCTGACCGGGGCTGCGGTGCAGAATTTCACGCGGATGTTCGCGGAGTTCTGGAACGCATTTACAGGAGATCGCATCCCGGACGAGTATCTTTCGGCGACTGTCCTTTCGCAAAGCGAGGAAAAACAGGACGGCTATGTTTTAAGCTACTACGACTCTCCGCTGCGCTCAGACGCCGTCAGCAACGAACTGTACATCGAATTATTATCTCAGGCGCAGGATTATGCGTGGTTCTATACGCCCTACCTCATGCCGGGCGACGCGCTGATGGAGGCTTTTGTCCGCGCTGCCGGACGGGGCGTTGACGTCCGCATCCTCATGCCGGGCGTTCCCGACAAGAAACTGGTGTACCGCATGTCGCGCAGTTTCTATCCGGAACTTCTGGAGGCGGGTGTGAAGATCTACGAGTACGAGCCGGGGTTCGTCCATGCCAAGGGCTGCGTCGTGGACGACGTGGCGGGGACAGTGGGAACGGTCAATCTGGATTACCGCAGTCTTTTCCTGCACTTTGAGAACAACTCTGTCTTCTACCGCGCCTCCCTGTTGGGCGCGCTGAAAGCGGACTATGAGAAAACGCTGGAAAAGTGCAGAGAGCGGACGCTTGCCAACATCGGCACAGGGTTCGGCAAGTGGGTCGTGGACGGCGTACTGCGGATTTTTGCGCCGCTGTGCTAGGGAGCGGGAGAACGGCCGGTGATATGGCAAGCGGTGATAAAGGAACTGATCGGATGACAAGGAGGAATGCGGCATATGAGATTCTGGTGGTTTATGTTTGCCTGCGACATGCTGATCCCGTTTCTGATGATTGCCTGTGGAAGAATGCTGTGGAAACATCCGCCCGGGAGCGCCAATATGGTATATGGCTATCGGACGAAACGCTCCATGCGGAACGCGGATACCTGGCGATTTGCGCAGGAATACTGCGGGCGTCTGTGGTGGAAGATCGGGTGGATCATGCTGGGGCTGTCCGCGCTTGTGCATCTTCCGTTTTACCGCAGTTCACAGGAGACAATCGGCTGGTTCGGCGCGGCGCTCTGCACCGTACAGTGTGTCGTGATGGTCGTTTCCGTCCTGCCGACGGAAAGCGCGCTGAAGAAAAAGTTCCCTGACAATGATCGGCGCGTATAAGGACTATCTGAACTCCGCCAGACCCACGGCGGTCAATCTCTCCTGGGCGCTGAACCGGATGGAGCGGGTCTGTGAGGACAGCACGGAGGCGCTGGCTGCCCCGGTTTCGCATCAATAAGTTTTATATTATTCTTTGTCATATTCTGTTTCAGTCTCTTTTTCCGTGCGATGGGATCTCAATATGGTCAGCGCGTCGTTTTTTGCCCGCCTGTCTGATTCTTGTGCGGCGATGAGCAGTTCCGTCTCATAGTCCGAAAGTCCGTCACGGTGTACCGTCCGAAACGGGTAATCTGACACTCCCAGCATATAATCGATCGACACGTCAAAGAAGTCTGCCATTTTCATGAGGCTGTCAATACTGGGCTGTCGTTTTTCCAATTCATATCTTGAATACACGTTGACTGAAACTTGTAGGTAATCTGCGACATTCTTTTGTGTATAACCCTTTTTTAAACGAATTTCCTTCAGTCGCATGGCGCACCTCCATGCATCTATTATATTGCCGGAACGGTACATTTATTATCTCCGAATTGGCGAATTAAATATTGACATATCGCCAATTTGATACTACGATATTACCAATATGGTACATTCGGAAACAGGAAAGGGACGAAAGATGAGTGAACTTTTTCCGTTGGCGTTGCCAGAAGGGACGATTCTTGCAGGACAGTATATTATCCGGAAAACGTTGGGGCAGGGTGGGTTCGGCATCACTTATATGGCGTCCGATCACAAGAGCGGCGGAAGAGTTGCGGTGAAAGAGTTTTTCCCGGATACCCTGGCGACAAGGATGAAGAATACGGTCAGTTCCTATCCGGGAGAGCGCACGGAGAGTTTTGAGTACGGTAAACAGTGTTTCCTGCAGGAGGCGGAAACGCTGGCGCAGTTTATCGGCAGCGATAATATTGTAAGAATACACAGCTATTTCGAGGAAAACGGCACCGCTTACTTCGTGATGGATTTCGTGGAAGGCACAAGTTTCGACGAGTACATCAGACAGAAAGGCGGTAAGATCCCCTATGCGGATGCGGAGCGGATTCTCCTGCCTGTCATGGATGCCCTCTCGTTGGTGCACAGCAAGGGCATCGTATACAGGGACGTGACGCCGGACAACATCTATATCACCAACGAGGGAACGGTCAAGCTGTTGGATTTCGGCGCGGCCAGATACAGTCTGGGTGACAAGAGCCGCAGTCTGGACGTGGTGCTGAAACACGGCTTTGCGCCGAAAGAACAGTATACGAGACATGGCAGACAGGGCCCGTTTACGGATGTGTACACGGTAGGGGCAAGTTTTTACTATGCTGTCACGGGGAGAAGGCCGCCGGATTCCATAGACCGATTGGAGGAGGACGATCTGATTCCGCCCAGCAGTCTGGGCGTTGCGATTCCGCCGAAAAAGGAAGATGCGGTTCTAAAGGCGATGAGTGTGCAGCCGGGAGACCGCTACCAGACCATGGACGCATTTAAGAAAGCGCTCCGGGAAGAGGAGACGCAGTTTCAGCCGCAAAAAGCGGATGGGCAGACAGCGCAGATGGGGCAAAGATTTTTTGATGTACCCGAGCCCCAATTTGAGCAGCAGACGGTTATGGAATCGGCAGGGCCGCAGGAGAAAGCGGGCGCATTGACCGCGGCGGAGTTGTCAGCCATGGAGGATTCTGCGCAGCCACGGCAGAAAGAGGAAAAAAATCAGGAACAAAGCGGTAGGAAAAAGCGTAAAAAACGTCCGGGCTTTTCATTTCTCAGGAACAGAAAACTGATCTGCGCGGGAATCGGCGTATTGGTTTTGGCTGTTGTCTTCATTTCTGTCATGGAGATGTTGGGAAACAGAGGAAAGAAAAATGTGCTGATGGCGGATGATGGGGCGGAAACCGACAAGGTATTTGACTCGGCGCTCCTTCGCAGTGAAGTGACGGATATTGTCATTACCGACAGTCTCAGAGAAATGTCGGCTGCAGCCTGGGATGTCTCGGAGAGTGGGAACGGGCGCGTGATGGCGTGGACTTCTCAAACGGCGGATGGATTAACACTGTATATTGGAGGAAAGGGCGGCGTGTCGCTGGGAGAGAGCGCGAGAGGGCTGTTCCAGGGGTATACCGCACTGAAAAGCTTTAACTGCAGGCAGTCGAAGAAGACTGTGCTGCGCACGGATCGCGTGAAGGATATGAGCCATATGTTTGCCGGATGCGTCAGCCTGGAAAAATTATCTCTGGGCATAACGAATACATATCTGGATACGGAGAATGTGACAGATATGAGTTATATGTTTGCAGACTGCGCAAGCCTGGAAGAAGTGGATCTCTCTGCATTGGATCTGCCACGTCTGCAGAGTGTCAGGGCGATGTTCCAAAATTGCGGAAGTCTGATTGAGGCGCGAGGGGGTATTGTGTCTTATTCGTCGGTGGTAACGGATATGAGCGGCATGTTTCAGAACTGTTCCGGCATAACCGAACAGAGCATGGTGTCTTGGATACCGGATACGGCGGAGAATCTGAGCTATATGTTCGCCGGCTGCGTAAACATGGTTGCGGATGAGTCGAGTGGCGGCGTTTATTATCTGTTGGACGATGTTCCGGCCGACGCCGACGTGTCGGCTATGTTATACGGTTGTGACGGGCTGAAAGAGAGGCTGGAGGACAGAAGGCTGGTGAATCTGACCGATGAACAGTGGGACAGCCTGTGGATCATGCCCGGACTGATGGGAACATCCACAGAGGAGAAAGGAGGGGAATCGAGGCTTTTAGATGAGGCGGATGCAGTGGGACAAGTCTCCGACCCGACGGATATTTCCTCCGCAGGGCCGATAACGGAAGAGGTTGGTTGGGATGCCGCCGAAGGAGAGGCGCCGTTTCTTCTCCTGCCGCCGCCGGAGGACGAATATCTGCAGCAGCTGCCGTCGGGCGGCGATCCCTATGAAAAACTTGCATTTGACAGTTTTGAGGTCAACAACATTAAGAATGAGGGCAGCAGGGCATTCATCGAGGCGGAAAATTCCTATTTTGCGACGCCAAATACTCTGGAGCGTATGGGAATAGAAGAAGATGTGGTCATCGAAGACGTGACGCCGCGGGCAGTAGTTTCCTATGACTCCGACACACTGCTCTTCGTGAACGACCGGGACGGATGCGCTTATCTGGCTGTGAATCTGTCTGATGAGACAAACGAGGATGCGGTTGCGATCCGGTTCCTTGGATTTGCCGGGAAAGGAGAGGAACGCTATCGTATCAGGACGTGCTATATGTCGCCTACCTATATATGTGTGTGGGCCGAGGACGGAAACGGAGAGAACGGCAGATTGTGCCGCTATTGCCTTAATGAAGATGATGAAGTGTTGCTGACCGGATGGACAGCGGTGGAGAGTCCGAAACAGGTGACCTTTGCAGGCGGATATGTATATTATGTCGGGAGGGATACGGATGGCGGTGACGCGCTCTACAGAGTGCCGACAGGCGGCGACTGGAATTCGCCGGAGCAATTGGCGGCCTATGTAGCTTACATTTCGGTTCTGGAGTTGTTGACGGACGGCGAGAAGGTTTATGTATGGCAGGAAGGAAATTCTGCGCAAATAAGCTGGCGATATAAATGGCAGGCTTTTGATTCGGCCGGTGATCGGCTCCTGGCAGAGGATGCACTTACAACTAAGTTATACGAAAATATGGGTTACAAAACGCTCGAGGATATGAAGTCCTTAGATTGCTATGATGTGTCCGTGTACGAAGGGTATCTGTATTTTATAGCGCAGGAAATCAATGAGGACGTCTGTATGGTTATTCGTACATCTATGGAAGAAGGTGAAAATGGCAGGAACTCGGTTGAAGAATTGTTTTCGACCGGCGGTTATATAGACAGCGGCTATGTCATGTCGGGACTGAGTATCCATGAATTCAGCGACGGAGGCTGCGAGATCAGCGTGCGCGGCGCTGGGGCCGACGGTTTGAGAGACTATTTCTTTGATATTTATGATGACGGCAGCTATGATTATGGCAAACCTGTAACGTTCGATTACGGTTGGGATCAGTGACAGGCGGCATAACAGAGTTTCGTGGATTCGGTGAAGGAGGGCGGAAATGGCATTTGTAGAATGTGGCAACGGACATATCTATGACAACAGTCTGAATCAGACGTGTCCGTACTGTAACGGCGGCGGAAGACGCATGGAATTCGGCGCGGAACCCGGAGAGGCCGGGAAGACGGTTGCACCGAGAAGTTACACGCCGTCGGCAGGCAGCGTGGGTAAGACGGTGGCGGCGATCAGCAAAAACATGGCGCGGGAGCCAGTGGCGGGGTGGTTTGTCTGTATTGACGGCTCGGATCAGGGTAAAGACTATCGGATCCTGGCGAGAAACAATACGATTGGCCGGGATGAGAAGATGGATATTTGTATTCACGGAGACGAGGCGGTCTCGAGGGAATCCCATGCCCGGGTAGGTTATGACGAGAAACACAACGTATTTCATCTGATCCCGGGAGAAAGCGCCAACAATATCTATTTGAACGGTGAACCGGTCTATATCCCAACGAAGATGACGGAAGGCGACGTGATAGAGGTCGGCGAGACGCGGTTGGTCTTCGTGCAGTTCTGCAAAAAAGGGTACAACTGGAAGGAAGGGTTCGACTCAGGCCCATCTTTAGGCGGAAAGGATGAAAAATAAGATGGGCCTGTTTAGAAAAAGAAAGGCGGAAGGATCTGGACACGGGACAGGCGGAATACCGAGGACGCTGGCGCCTCCGGACGGATATGGCACGGGTGTTCTGAGCTATCATATCGGAAATCTGCAGGGGGTAGGCGCGAGAGACAGACAGGAGGATTCTTTTTGCGTTGTAAATGCCCTTGATGCAGACAAGATCGATCGGAACGGGCTTTTTTTCGCCGTCTGCGACGGTATGGGCGGTATGAAAGACGGCAAGCTTGCCAGCGAGACGGCTGCGGCTGCGCTGCGAGACGCCTTTACCCGGCTGGACGGGAAAGAGGACATTGCCCTTGCGCTGCGCAGGGCTGTCGCACAGGCGTCGGAGAAAGTGGAGGCACGGCTTGCGGGGGACGGCGGGAGCACGTTGGCGGGAGGCGTCATTTATCGGGACAGGCTGTACTATGTGAGCGTCGGCGACAGCGCTCTGTATTTGAGGAGAGGGAAGAATCTATACAGATTGAATCATGAGCAGAATCTGTGCCATGAGATATATCTGGATTGTATCAGGAAGGGGATCGTCGATCCGGCGCAGGGCCGCGGCGATCCCGAAAGCGCGGCGCTGACGGGATTCCTTGGAATGAGAGGACTGTATGCGATAGACGCCTCGATCCGCCCGCTCCCCATACAGGGATCTGACGTGTTGTTAGCCTGTTCGGACGGTGTGAGCGGAGTCTTGAGCGAAGAGGAGATTTGTGCGTCGCTCGACGGCGACGATCCGGCACGGATGTGCCGGGAACTGGAAGACAGGATTGTGGAACATCGGAATCCGTATCAGGACAATTACACGGCGGTGGTTGTAAAATGTTTCGGATGAACTCATATAAATTTTCAGGAGGAGGATACGACAGGATGAAAACAAGACGATTGAGATGTGTGTGCGCGGCGTTGGCGGCAGCGCTGGTATGCGCTCCAGGAGTTGGCGCAGACACGGCCTATGCCTTTGACAACAGCGTGCGGGAAGGTACGGTCGCCATTGTATTTTATATTCAGGACGCCAACTGGTACAACACATGGGACGGGGTGAATTTTCAGCGCGGAAGTAAGATCGGAGATCTGGAATATAGCAGCGGTTCCGGCTTTTTTATAGGAGAGGCCGGAGAAAATCCGAAATATATCGTTACCAATGAGCATCTGATCGACGAGTATATGAACGCGAACGAGGGAGAACAGGTATTGATCCCTTATGGCATAAAGTACGATCGGGACGGCGTTCCCTATGTCAGTTGCATTGGCGGCACAAGCTGTGAACTGAGAGTATATTATTCGCAGAACGACTATGATATTGCCTATGTGGACAGCGCCGGAGATATGGAAAAAGTGGATCTGGCCGTTTTGAAATTGCGCAATCCAACGACAAAGAGACGGGCTCTTACTATTATGGAACCGACAGAGGATATGGTGGGAGACAAGGTCTATACGGTAGGTTATCCGGGCAATGCTGACAACGACCTGACCGGCGCGAGCAAATACGGGATTGAGGACGCCTCCGTCCATTCCGGCAGTATTGTCAGGTTTGTGGCAAATTCCGGCAAGGGCGTGGAAAGAATTTCCATTGACGCCACCGTACAGCATGGCAACTCCGGCGGTCCGCTTGTCACAGAGGACGGCTATGTGATCGGCGTCAATACGAACGTGATCTCGACCAGCCCTTATCAGGATCAGATCGAAACGGATTACTATGCAATCAGTGCGACCGAGCTGACCCGTTTCCTCGACAAGAACAATGTGCCTTATGAGGCGGCGGATTCAGGCTCGGCGGAGGACTCGGTGGATGCCGTCACGGGCGGCGGAGAGAATACACAGGATGAGAACGCAGAGGCAGATACGGCAGAGACAGATACGGCGGATGAGCAGCCGGAGAATCAGGAAGATATGGGCGGAGACGACAGTGAACCGACGGAAGAATACAATTCCTATCTGCTTGGTGACAGCGCGCAGGCGGTGAGCGGCAGCGTTCAAACAGAAGAAAAGGATAGCGACAGCAGTATGACTATGGTGCTGATCGCTGCAGGGGCCATTGTCTTGATAGTCATTGTCGGCGCGGTAGTGTTTGTGAAACGGTCCGGCCGAAAAACGCCCCAGAGCGTGGGGAGGACGACGGCAGCAGCAGGAGGCGTGGGAGCAACTGTAGCGGGCGCATCGTCCAGAGGACCTGTGGCTCGTTCTGTGCTGCCCCAGCACAGCGGTCTGAGAGTTCCCATAAACGCCTCTCCCGTTATGGTGGGACGTGACAGATCGCAATGCGCGATTGCATATGAGGAAGGAACGCCGGGTGTCAGCAGGCGTCACTGCACTATCTCTTATGATCTGTCCGCGCAGACGTTCATCGTCATGGATATAGGCTCCACCTACGGAACGTTTCTGATGAACGGGCAGCGTCTGCAGCCAAATGTGCCCTGCAGCCTCAGAGTTGGAGACAGTTTTTATGTCGGAGATCGGGCGAATGTGATCCGTCTGGAATTGGGCTGAATGTGATACAGAGTAGGAAAGGCGCGCACAGGAATTCACAAGGAGATTGTTATGGAATTTGACGTTTATGAGTATACCAACCGAGGCGGACGGGCATACAATGAGGATGCCGCAGGACATTCTGTGATCGAAAGCAATGGCGTTTTTATCGTTGCGGACGGGCTGGGCGGTCATCAGTTCGGCGAGCTGGCCGCCTCGTGCGTGCGCGATACGGTTTTGGCCGCCTTTGACGGAAATTTCGATACCCCCTGTGAAGAGTGGCTGACGGAACGGCTGGCAGAGGCGAATCAGAAAATTCTAAAAATGCAGGCTGAGAAAAACGCCGTGCTCAAAAGTACGGCGGTCGTTCTCGCTGTGGACGATGGAAAGGCGGTCTGGGCCAATGTGGGAGACTCCAGGCTGTATTTCCTGCGCGATGGAAAGATACAGGCGATTACGAACGACCACTCTGTCGCTTATAAGAAGTACAAAGCGGGAGAGATCACAAGAGAACAGATTGCTGCAGACGAAGACCAGTCAGCGCTCCTGCGGGCTCTTGGGAGCGAGGACAGGAGCGAGGCGGAGATTTATGCAGGCATTACCCTTCTGCCGGGAGATGCCTTTATGCTCTGCACGGACGGTATGTGGGAGTATATTTCGGACGAAGAGGTGCTGATCGACTGTCTGAAATCGGACAACGCTGCTCAATGGGCGGAATATCTTCTTCTACGGCTGATGAACCGCATAGAGGGCGGTAATGACAATCTGACGATTCTAACTCTGATGGTCGGATGACGGATTTTCCTAAAGTATATCTTTCTCTTCCTTTTTCTTTCTTTTCTCTATCGTTTTATTTTTCCAGCCCGGTATAAAGAATAATAATTTCGACGCGGTTGCCTTTCATTCGTATTGTGAGGAAAACTGTTGTGTGGTATAATCGACGCAGACTTGGCAAAAGGCAAATACAGGAGACGTTTATGAACGCACAGCAGGACAAAAATATCATGGAATACGAGACGGTGGCGTTAGACGACGCGGACAGCGCGCTGGTGGTGCTCGACCAGACGAAACTGCCGACGACGGCGGAGCTGATTCGTCTGCACACCGCGCAGGAGATCCGGGATGCGATCTATCTGCTCAAGGTGCGCGGCGCGCCGGCCATCGGCGTGGCGGCGGCTTTCGGCATCTATCTGCTGGCCAAGGGGATCGACGCGGAAGACTACGATACCTTTTATCGGAAGTTCCGCGCGTATAAAGACTATCTGAACTCCGCCAGACCCACAGCGGTCAATCTCTCCTGGGCGCTGAACCGGATGGAGCGGGTCTGTGAGGACAACCGCGCGCTGCCTGTGGCGGAGATCAAACAGAGATTGAAGGAGACGGCCGTCGCCATGAAGGAGGAGGACATTCGTGTCTGCAGAGCCATCGGCGAGCACGGGCTTACCTTGGTCAAACCTGGCGACGGCATTCTGACGCACTGCAACGCGGGACAGCTCGCCGCCTGCAGGTACGGCACGGCCACGGCGCCAATTTACTTAGGGCAGGAGCGGGGCTATCATTTTCACGTCTTTGCGGACGAGACCAGACCCCTTCTGCAGGGGGCGAGACTGACGGCCTACGAATTGCTCGCGGCGGGAGTGGATGTGACGCTTATCTGTGACAATATGTGCGCGTCCGTCATGAGGAACGGACAGATCAACGCTGTGTTCGTGGGCTGCGACCGGGTGGCGGCCAACGGCGATGTGGCGAATAAGATCGGGACGTCCGTGGTGGCAACGGTGGCAAAACGCTACAACGTGCCTTTCTATGTGTGTGCGCCGACTTCAACCATCGACAGGGACACGCCCACGGGGGCGGACATCGAGATCGAGCAGCGCCCCGCCCACGAGGTGACGGACATGTGGTATGAGAAACCCATGGCGCCCGCAGGAGTGAAAGTGTTCAATCCCGCCTTCGACGTCACGGACAGCGACCTGATCACAGGGATCGTGACGGAGTACGGTGTGATGCGGGCACCCTATACGGAAGCATTTAAGGAACTGTTTCGCTCGCGGCAGAGCCTGTAGCAGCGGGAATGGCGTGGATCTTACAATATCATCGCAGGCACGCTCCCGCTGCGTTGCGAACACGTAACAGACGCTAGGCTCGGCAATACCTCGCCAAGCGCTGACGGTCGCAAAGCGCCTGCTTATGATATTGTGAGATCCACAGATCTAGGATACCTCAGAAGGAGCCTATAGAAACGATATGGATTACATGGATGACAAAGCGGCGAAGAAAGCCATCATCGACATCGGACAGCGCATGTATGTGCGCGGGTTTGTGGCGGCCAACGACGGCAACATCTCGGTGAAGGTCGGGGACAATGCTGTGTGGGCAACGCCCACCGGGGTGTCCAAGGGCTATATGAAGAAGAAGATGCTGGTCAAGGTGGATTTGGACGGAAAGGTGTTGGAGGGGACATACCAACCATCCTCCGAGCTGAAAATGCATCTGCGCGCCTATCGGGAAAACGATGCGCTGAGGAGCGTCTGCCACGCCCACCCGCCGATCTGCACGAGTTTCGCGGTGGCGGGCATTCCTCTTGAGAGTCCGATCCTGGCGGAGGCGGTCATCACGTTGGGCGACGTGCCGGTGGCGCCCTACGCGGAGCTGGGGACGGAGGCCGTGCCGGAGGCGGTCGCGCCCTACTGCCACACCCACAACGGTGTGCTGCTCGGCAACCACGGCGCGGTGACTTGGGCCGAGGACGCATACAGCGCTTATTACAGACTGGAATCCATGGAATATTACGCGAAGATCCTTCTCATCACGGACAAGCTGTTGGGCGCACAGCGGCAGTTGTCCGAGGAGCAGATCGGAAGGTTGATAGCCATGCGGGAGAAATTCGGCGTGAAACAGGGCGGTATGCCGCGCAGAACGGAAAGATGACGGCGGCGACCGCACATTTGGGGCTTTCTATTTTGATTTGCCTATGATACAATAAGTTGGTCTTAAAAAATAGGACAACAACGGACGATGTGTTAGTCTGCGGCGGACGCGGGAAAAGAATAGGGCATTGTCCGGGGGAGCGTAGCCATGAGTGAAAACGACAAGATCACAACGGAAGGAACGGCAGAAAAGGAAGTCGTTTCCAGAAATTTTATCGAGCAGATCATTGATAAGGATCTGGCGGAGGGCGTGTACGATACCGTGAACACCAGATTTCCGCCCGAGCCCAACGGTTATCTGCATATCGGACATGCCAAGAGCATTCTGCTGAATTACGGACTGGCGAAACAGTACGGCGGCAAATTCAATCTGCGCTTTGACGACACGAATCCGACCAAGGAGAAGAACGAATTTGTGGAATCGATCGAGGAGGACGTGAAGTGGCTCGGCGCGGATTTTGAGGACAGGCTTTTCTTCGCGTCGAACTATTTCGATCAGATGTACGAGGGCGCTGTGAAACTGATCAGGAAGGGAAAGGCGTATGTGTCTGACCTGACAGCGGAGCAGATGCGGGAGTACCGCGGCACGCTGACCGAGCCGGGCAGGGACGACCCCAACCGGGACAGGAGCGTGGAGGAGAATCTGCGCCTATTTGAGGAGATGAAAGAGGGGAAATACGCCGACGGGGAGAAGACGCTGCGCGCGAAGATCGATATGGCGTCGCCCAACATCAATATGCGCGATCCGATCCTGTACCGTGTGGCGCACCTCTCCCACCAGAACACGGGCGACAAGTGGTGCATCTACCCGATGTACGACTACGCGCATCCCATCGAGGACGCCATCGAGGGCATCACCCACTCCATCTGTACGCTGGAGTTCGAGGATCACAGACCGCTCTACAACTGGGTGGTGGAAGAACTGGAATACTCGCATCCCCCAAAACAGATCGAGTTTGCGAAGATGTATTTGACCAATGTAGTCACCGGAAAGCGCTATATCAAAAAGCTGGTGGAGGACGGCATTGTGGACGGCTGGGACGATCCGCGTCTGGTGTCCATCGCGGCGCTCAGAAGACGCGGTTTCACGCCGGAGTCCGTCAGAATGTTTGTGGAGCTGTGCGGCGTGTCCAAGGCCAACTCTTCGGCGGAGTATTCCATGCTGGAGTACTGTATCAGGGAAGATCTTAAGATGAAGTGTCCGCGCATCATGGCGGCCATCGACCCGGTCAGGCTGGTGATCGACAACTACCCCGCCGGGCAGACGGAGATGCTGAAGATCGCAAACAACCCGGAGAATGAGGCGCTCGGCGAGCGCGAAGTGCCTTTTTCCAGCGAGTTATATATCGACAGGGAGGACTTTATGGAGGAGCCGCCGAAAAAATATTTCCGGCTTTTCCCGGGCAACGAGGTGCGTCTGATGGGCGCTTATTTCGTGAAGTGCGTGGGCTGCGAGAAGGACGAAAACGGCAGGGTGACGGCGGTGCACTGCACCTATGATCCAGCCTCCAAGGGCGGCAACAGCCCCGACGGGCGCAAAGTGAAGGGGACTATCCACTGGGTGTCAGCCGCGGATGCGGTCAAGGCGGAAGTCCGTCTGTATGAGAATATCATCGACGAGGAGAAGGGCGTGTACAATGAGGACGGCAGCCTGAATCTGAATCCCAACTCACTGACGGTCATGGGGGAGTGCTATATCGAACCTTCCGTAAAGGGGGCGAAGGCCTACGACCGTTTTCAGTTTGTCAGACAGGGATTCTTCTGTGTGGACTGCAGGGATTCCAAACCTGAAACGCTCGTATTCAACAGAATTGTCTCATTAAAGAGTTCTTTTGTATTGCCGAAAAAGTGATTTTGTGAGAGAATAAAAAACAGCGGGAAGTATGATTGGAGGAAACACAATGGCAGGATTATTGTCGGGATTAGAGCAGTTTGGTTTAGGTAATCTGGAGAACATGGATCTGTATGAGAACCAGAAGAAAGAGGAGAAGGGGGAAGGCAAAGCGGCCGCGCCCGTCGTGCAGGAGCAGGATTTCCTGTTTGACAAGTCTTTCACCTGTCCGATCTGCGACAAGGAGTTTAAGGCGAGGACCGTGAAGATCGGCAAGGCGAAACTGGCCGGCAGCGATCTCGATCTAAGACCGCGCTACGAGCAGATCGATCTGTTAAAATATGATATTATCATGTGTCCGGACTGCGGATACGCGGCGCTGAGCAGATTCTTTAAGTATGTGACGTCGCCGCAGGCGAAGAATATCAGAGAGAAAATCTCCGCGACCTTCAAGCCCCAGAAGGACGACAGGGAGATCTATACATATGACGAGGCGCTGGAGCGCTACAAGCTGACCCTTGTAAACGCCATCGTCAAGCAGACCAGAGCCAGCGAGAAGGCTTATATCTGTCTGAAAACGGCATGGCTGCTCAGGGGCAAGGCGGAGCATCTCGACAAGAATCTGCCGGACTACGAGGCGCAGAAGAAACAGTGCGCGGACGAGGAGAACGAATTTTTGAAAAACGCTCTGGAAGGTTTTCTTGCCGCAAGACAGACCGAGGCCTTCCCGATGTGCGGCATGGACGAACCGACGGTGGACTATGTGATCGCGGTGACGGCGATGCGGTTTGAGCAGTACGATCTCTCCAGCCGTCTGATCCAGGGCATCCTGCAGTCCAGCACGGCGAATCCCCGTATGAAGGATAAGGCGAGGGACGTCAAGGATATGCTGATGCAGAAGATCAAGGAAAAGAACGCCGCCAAGAAATAGCCGGCAGCCGGAAATCGTATGAAAGAATTACCGATCCATATACAGCTGCAGCCGGAGAGCGGCAAGACGCTGTACGAACAGATTTACGAGTATATCAGGGATGAGATCAGGGCGGGGAGGCTGTTTCGGAATGAGAAGCTTCCCTCGGCGCGTTTCCTGGCGGAGTATCTGCAGGTGTCGAGAACGACGGTGGATATGGCCTACGACCAGCTTGTTCTGGAGGGCTATGTGGAGGCGAAACCCCGTAGGGGATATTTCGTCAGCGCATATGAAGAACTGTACGCCATCGACGGACCGAAGGGCGAGACGGCGCAGCCCCATAGGCAGACAGACCGGCAGGAAACGCGCTATGACTTTTCACCCAATGCCATAGACATGCGTTTTTTCCCCTATGCCACATGGAAGAAGATCACCAAGAATATTCTCGTGGACGCCAATAGTAAATTGTTCTCTCTCGGGGAGCCGCAGGGCGACTTACAGCTCAGAACGACGATATGCCGTTATCTGCACGGGTCGCGGGGCGTGAACTGCGAGCCGGAACAGATCATTATCGGAGCAGGAAATGATTACCTGCTCCTTTTGTTGGAAAAGATACTGGGCCGTCATGTGCCCGTGGCGATGGAGAATCCCACTTATGTCAGGGCCTATCGGATCTTTCGTTCCTGCGCTTACCCGGTGCGCCTGATCCCGGTGGACGAGAGCGGTATGCGCGTGGATCGTCTGCGCCGCACGGATGCGCGGGTGGCCTATGTGATGCCGTCCCACCAGTACCCTACGGGGGTCTCCATGCCGATCGGCAGGCGGATGGAGCTGCTCAGATGGGCGTCCGAGGCGGAGGACCGATACCTCATTGAAGACGATTACGACAGCGAGTTTCGCTACAGGGGCAAACCGCTGCCCTCCCTGCAGGCGTCGGACGCGGACGGCAGAGTGGTCTACATCGGCACGTTTTCCAAGGCGATTGCCCCCGCCATCCGTGTCAGTTACATGGTGCTGCCTTATCCGCTCCTTGCGCGCTATCGGGAGGAGTGCGGTTTCTATTCCTCAACGGTGTCCAGGATCGATCAGTCCATTTTGAATGAATTTATACGGGGCGGCTATTTCGAGCGCTATCTGAACAAGATGCGCAAGCGCTATCGGGAGAAACACGATCTGCTCTTAAGCGCGCTGAAACCCTTTGAGCGGGATTTTCATATATCTGGCAGCGATGCCGGACTGCATGTGCTGCTGACGGACAGGCGAGGCCGCGCTGAGGATGAACTGGCCCGCATGGCGGCGGATGTGGATGTGAAAGTATACAAGATGAGCGATTTCAGAATGCAGGAGGAGAGTGCGGAGAACAGGAAAACCGCGCCGGAAGGTACGGCGCGGGAAAAAACGACGCTGATCTTGGGATATGGAGGTCTGACGACGGAGGAGATCAGAGAAGGCGTGGCCGGACTGCAGGATGCGTGGAAACCTCAGTCTTTCTTGTAAGCGATCTGCCGCATCATGTCCAGATAAGAGAGCGTCTCCTCATAGAGCATTTCCGGCTGGAAGGATTCGTCGCAAAAGCGCGCGGCCATGAGTCCGCTGATCGTGTAGTCCAGCATGGCGTCCAATTTCTCGAAGGATACGTTGTCGTGGAACAGACTGCGGTCAGCCTGATCTTTCAGGCCGTGATACACTTCCCGAATCACGCCGCGCTGTCTCTCGATTGCCATGAGCGCCTCGCTCACATTCTCCGTGGCGCAGCGCTCCAAGAACTGCTGCATGTGCGGATAGTTTTTTAAAACCTGCATTTTGGCGAACTCGATCTGTCTGCGGATCTCAAAATAGTCGGTCGCAGCGGAGGAGACTCCCGTGGTCAATTCCAGTTTCATGAAACGGACGCTGTAGTCGTGCAAAAAGGTGTAAAGACCAAGTTTATTCCCGAAATAGTGGAACAAAAGCCCCTTGCTGATGCCGGCCTCGGCCACGATGTCGTCGGTGCTGGCATGCTTGTAGCCGTTTGCGGCGAACACCTTCAGCGCGGCGTTGATCATGCGGTCCTGCTTTTCTTTTTTCAGATCAAAAAATTTCTCGTTCATAGTTTATTCCGTTATTCTCTTACCGTTATGACGTGCGCGGGATGCCCCGTCAGGCGAACCCTTGCGCATAGATTGACTTTACGAGTCGAATTTTAATATAGCACAAAAAAAGAGGCGATTCAATGTCTGATAATAAACTAGTTTGAAAAAAATTCTGAGACACAAGATGTTGTATGCCATGGACTGCGGGCGCAAAAAAAGATATTTTTTTGTACATATTCCCTTTTCAATCCGGTAAAATAGTATTAGTATATTGTTAGAGACAAGAGTCGGTGAAAGGAGACCCCCTCATGGCAAAAAAATTCGGTAAATTTCTATTGGTGACGGCAGCGCTGGGCGCCGCAGCTGCGGGCGCGTACTATTATCTGCAGGGCAAGGACCGCTCTGTAGACGATGATTTCGACGACGATGACGATTTTGATAACTTCGACGACGATTTGGAGGATGACGAGACTGAGAAGGAAACAGACCGCAATTATGTGGATCTGGATCTGGACAAATCGGAGGAGTTTAAAGAGGGTTTAGACGCGGCGAAAGCGGAGGCGTCGGACAAAGTTGTGGGCGCTGTGAAGGAGACTGTAGAGCAGGCGTCGGACGCTGTGAAACAGGCGGCGGACAAGGCGGAAGTCAAAGTGGAGGAATTCTTTGACGACGATGACAGCGACGGCTCTATGGACGCCATGTAAGCGCCGCAGATCGGCAGCGCGGCGGCCGTGACGGGCCGCAGACGGCGCGAACATATGGCTGTGCGGGAGTGCCCCGTCAGAATGACAGATATAAGTAAAATGACATCGGTTTTGCCGGTGTCATTTTTGCATCGCTGCCGCTGTCCTATTTATTCATCTTGTAGGGCGGGTCTGCGGGATAGCCGCCTTTTAGTTTCTGCATCCCGCGCTGGATCGCGTCTTTGGAGTTTTTCCAGTCGGCGTCCTTGTTGCGGTAGTCGAATTTTTCCACCAGCCACGACACATCCTCGGAGAGACGCGCCATGTTGCGCTCCATCAGCGGGAACACGGTGTCGAAGAACTCAGCCTTTTCTTTGTCGTTCAGGCGGCTGTCGGCAGCCTCGCACAGATCGCCGAAATGGTGCAGGCAGAATCCCTTGCTGTTTTTTACTTTGTCGCGGAACTCCTGATCCCGCTTATACATGACGAAGAAGGTGTCCAGATAGCGCTCGTAGGTGTCGGCGTAACGCTTGCAGATATAGCAGGACTGCTCCTTCTTCTCCACCCAGATCCCGATGGGATTCTGGCGTTCGGTCTGTTTCCTGAACTTGTCCTTTAAGGAGGTTTTGCCGGGCTTAAAGTTTTTAAACTGCTCCTGCAGCTCGCGGTTGATCTGCATGTAGTGCGTTTTCAGGATCCAGGCGTTGCCGAGAGTGTTGCCGTAGTCGAACATCTTCTTGAAATGATTTCTGCAGAAACCCGCCAGATCGGTCTGCTCTCTGACGTCGCTCTCCATGTAGGAGGAGCCGGAGCCCAGCACGAAATCCAGAAGATCCTGCTCCACGTTTCGCTCAATAAAGCAGAAGGGGCACTCGTCGTCGGCGTTCATGGCGTCATTTAACGGGATCGTGTACAGTTGTTCTTTCATATCCGGCAGTCCTCGCTTTCTTCTCTCGGTTTCGGATGATCTTAATGGTCGTGCGGTTTCCTAAATTCCGCAGCGGTCAAAATCATTGTACTATATCGCATCAAAATTGTCAGCATATTATGTAATGTTTTTGGGAAGGCTTTCTGAATCGACGCAATGGCATCGGTGTATATTGTCATGGCAAAAAATTTCCGCTCGGGTATTGACACAGTGTCAGAATAGCGCTATACTGATTATGCTGACACGATGTCAGAATATATTGAGGGCAAAGAATCACGGAATCACGATGGCTTTTAAGGAAGACGCCGGAAAGGAGGGCACAACATGCCAAAGGGATCGCCTGAGCTGACGGAGGCGCGCAGGGAGGAGATCGTCAACGCCTGCGAAAAACTCTATCAGACGATGAGTTTCAAGGAGATCACCATCAAGGAGATCGGGAACGCGACCAGTTTTACGCGCACTTCCATTTACAACTACTTTCGGACAAAAGAGGAGATTTTTCTGGCTCTTTTGAAACGCGAGTACGAGTTGTGGGTCGCGTCGTTGAAACGGACGATGGAGCAGGTCGATGCGATGACCAAAGATGAATTTGCCTCCATGCTGGCGCACTCTCTGGAGGAACGCGCCCAGCTCTTGAAGATCATGTCCATGAACCACTATGACATGGAAACCGGGAGCCGCCCGGAACACCTGAGAGATTTTAAGGTCGCTTATGGCGAATCCATACGGACGGTTATGGCCTGCCTCCGGCAATATTTTCCCGATATGGATGTCGGACAGAAACAGGATTTTATCTACAACTTTTTCCCGTTTATGTTTGGGATCTATCCGTACACCTACGTTACCGATAAGCAGCGGACGGCGATGGAGGAGGCGGGCGTCAATTATGTGTTTATGTCGATCTATGAGATCACCTATAACTGTGTGAAAAGACTGTTGGGAGGTGTATAAAATGAAATATGTAAAACTTGGCAAATCTGACCTGAAGGTTTCCCGCATCTGCATGGGGTGCATGGGGTTTGGCAGCGCGTCTTCGGGGCAGCATAACTGGACGCTGGACGAGGCGCAGACCCGCGAGATCATCAAACACGGTCTTGACCTGGGCATCAATTTTTACGACACCGCCATCGCCTATCAGAACGGCACCAGCGAGCAGTACGTCGGGCGTGCGCTCAGGGATTTTGCAAAACGGGACGATTTTTGTATAGCCACCAAGTTCACGCCCCGGACGCAGGAGGAGATCGACGCGGGCGTCAGCGGACAGAAACACATCGAGACTTATCTGGATCAGAGCCTTGCCAATCTCGGGATGGACTATGTAGACCTCTACATCTATCACATGTGGGACTATCATACGCCGATGGAAGAGATCATGGAAGGGCTGCACAGTGCGGTTAAGGCGGGAAAAGCCCGCTACATCGGCATTTCCAACTGCTATGCGTGGCAGCTCGCCAAGGCGAATTTCTATGCGCGGGAGCACGGTCTGACGGAGTTTGTGACCATTCAGGGACATTATAACCTGATCGCCCGCGAGGAAGAACGGGAGATGGCTCCCTTCTGCGCTGACCAGAATATCGCCATGACGCCCTACAGCGCCTTGGCCGGCGGGCGGCTCTCCAAGCGCCCCGGCGAGACGTCCAAGCGTCTGGAGCAGGATACCTATGCCAAAGGGAAATACGACGCCACGGCGGAGGCGGACGGCCGGGTGATTGCTCGTGTCGCAGAACTGGCCGACAAACGCAGTGTGTCCATGACGGAGATCTCCCTCGCGTGGCTTTTGACGAAGGTGACCGCTCCCGTGGTGGGCGCGACGAAGTTCTCCCATGCGGACGGCGCGGCGAAAGCGGTCGATCTGGAGTTGACGCAGGACGAGATCGACTATCTGGAGGAGCTGTATGTGCCCCATGCGCTGGTAGGCGTGATGGCGCAGAACGGAAAGCAGAAGGCGGGAAATGTAGTTTAAGATGTTTTTAGCTTGGGAAATCATACAGGAACAGGCTGTCGGAACATTCGACAGAAAATAGATAACAGAAATAGATTCAATCACAGGAGGCAAACAAAATGGAAAAAATCACACAGACTGCAGGCAGAGATCAGCTTGGCGATTTCGCGCCGGATTTCGCTCACTTTAATGAGAGTGGGTAAATTCCCCGCCCCTTGGGGCGTAACAAACTTTTCTAAATAACCGGTAGATGCTACAATA